>CAMDPO010000064.1 GCA_945904955.1 Rhizobium sp. Q54 | reverse complement strand
GGGCTGTGACAGCCGATGCAGTTCGCCGGTCCGCGCACCAGGTAGCCGCCACGCTCGACGCTCGCCTCCATGCGCGGCGCTTCCGCAGGGGCGCCGTCGCCGCGCGGACGCACGGCGAACGCCGCCACCGCGCGCCCCAAGAAGCTGACCCGGCCCTCGGGCACAGGCTCGTCGATCGCGGGTTGGGCGCGCAGGTACGCGATGATCGCCGCAACGTCGTCGTTGCTAAGGGCGCCGACGCCCACCTGCATGAACACAGACAGATGTCCGTCGCGCCGCACGCCGCTTTGCAGCACGCGCGCGATCTCGCCGTCGCTCCAGTCGCCGATCCCAAAGGTGCGGCTCGGCGTGATGTTGGCCGAGACAATCCGGCCGAACGGCAACTCCCAGGTGTGCCCGCCCTTTAGATCGGGACGCGCCAACGGGTTGAAGGTCTTGGCCGCGGGCAGCGGCAGGTGGCACGCCGGGCAGTGCGCCACGGAGTTCACCAGATACTCGCCGCGTGTCACCAGGGCGGGGTCATCGCGCACGGCCAACGGCGGCACCGACACGTCGTTCCACGTGCGGCGGCCGAGCGCCTCGACCACGCCCACGGCGAGCAGAATCACGATGATCAGGGCGCCACCAATGGCCGCGCCCCACCGCAGGAAGCCATGCATGCAGGCGGAGCTTAGCCCGCGACTAAGGCCGGGGCGTGACGTGTTGAGCCAATCCGTCGAGGCGCGCTTTGACTTCCGCGTGGGCCTGGGTGCCCGGATCGAGCCGGGTCAGGAGCTTGCCCCAATGCTCGGCGGCGATTTGCGTCTCGCCGACCTCGGCGGCCGCCATGCCGAGGAAGTACATCGCCTCGAGGTTGTCGGGATCGAGCGCCAGGACGCGCTCCAGGATCACCCTCGCCTCGGGCGGGAACGGATCGTTGGCGGGCGTCGCCGACAGCCAGATGCCGGCCTGCTCGGTCAGCACCCCGACGTCATCGGGCGCCAGGACCGCCGCTTTGCCGATGGCGTTACGCGCATCGTCCCACCGCTCCAGCACGCGGTAGGACTGGGCGAGGCGCAGCCAGCCGGCGAGGTCACCGGGGTTCTGCTCCATGGTCGCCGCCAGGCGATCGACCATCTGCGTGATCATCGCCATCTGCTGCTCGGCGGTCATGCCGGCGAGTGGCGCCGGCGTGGTCGGCGGTAGTGGTGTCGGCATCACCGCGGCGAGATCGATCTTGAGTTGGCGCGCCGCGTCCTCGAGCTGGCGCCGCACGATCGGCAGCCACGGCGCATCCGCGGGTGTCTCGGCGGCGAGCGCCAGCCACGTCTCGAACGCTTCCCGCAGGCGTCCGG
The DNA here is from genome assembly GCA_945904955.1 of Rhizobium sp. Q54. Taxonomy (GTDB): domain Bacteria; phylum Pseudomonadota; class Alphaproteobacteria; order UBA2966; family CAIVPW01; genus CAIVPW01. The sequence goes on along the minus strand of CAMDPO010000064.1, from coordinate 2,599 downwards.
CTTGCGCCTTGGCGATACCGTCGTAGTAGCGCGCGGCGGCGTTCGCCGGCTCGGCTTGCAAGGCGGCGGCGACGGCTTCCAACGCCGGCGGGGTGACGAGGCCACCGCCCGCGTTGATGAGCGCTTCGGTCAGCTCCATGTACGTGTTCGCGTCGGTGCGGCCGAGCGCAATGGCGCGCCGCGCTGCGTTCGCTGCGTCATCGAAGCGGCCGGTCGTGAGGTAGGCGCGGCTCAGCAGGATCCAGCCGTCGGCGTCGTCGGGATTGGCGGCCAGCTGGGTCTCGCGGGCGGCGATGAACTCCAACATTTCGCGGCTGTTCGCCTGCGGCCGTACCAGCTCGGGGCGTCCTGCGAACGGCTGGTCGGGCGCGCCGGGCTCGCCGCGCCAGAAATAGAGGCCGAGCGAGATGGCCGGCACCGCGATGGCGAGGATGATGGCGACCTGCCAGCGCGACAGCGCGGCGGGCTTGGTCGCGGCGCTCTTGTAGCTGCCCTTAGTGACCCCGAGGACGCGCCGGTCGATCTCGATGCGCGCCGCCGCCTCCTGTGCTGGGCTCATCAGCCCGCGAGTGACGTCGTCCTCCAGTTCGCGCAGCTGGTCGCGATAAACCTCGAGGTCGTAGTCCTCGCGCGACTTCGGCGCGCGCCCCTTGCTCACGAGTGGCAGCACGACCATCGCGGCCGCAACCAGTGCCAGGATGATCAGCGGTACCCAGGCCATCAGCCTTGCCTTTCCTCACCGAGCAGAGCGGCGACACGTGCCTGCTCCTCGGACGTCAGCGGTTTCATGTCGGGGATGCTCCGCCGCGAACGCACAAAATACACGCCGGTACCGAGCAGCGCGGTGGCCAGGATCAGCGGCGGGCCGAGCCACAGCAGCATCGTGCCGGCGTTGAACGGCGGCCGCAGCAGCACCCAGTCGCCATAGCGCGCCACCACATAGGTCAGCACCTGCGCATCGGAATCGCCGGCAGCGACGCGCTCGCGCACCACGTTGCGCAGATCGCGCGCGAGCTCGGCGTTCGATTCGTGAATCGACTGATTCTGGCATACCAGGCAGCGCAGGACCTTGTGCAGCTCCTGGGCGCGCGCTTCCAGCACCGGATCGGGCAGCGTCGGCTCCAGCCCCTGCGCCAGGGCGACGGTGGCGAGCACGAGGAAGGTCAAGACGGCGAGCGCGCCGCGCGCCGCCGCCATCATCCGGCGGGGCGTGCGCCGGCCTTGGCCTGCAGCGCGCGCACCTTGGGCAGGATCTGCGTCTCGAGCGCGGCGCGATCGACCGGGCCGATGAACTTCAGCTGGATCATGCCGTGCTCATCGACCACGAACGTCTCCGGCACGCCGTACACGCCCCAGTCGATGCCGACGCGTCCCTGGCGATCGGCGCCGGTGCGCGCGTACGGATTGCCGAGCTGCTTCAGCCATGCCGATGCGTTCGCCGGCGTGTCCTTGTAGTTGATGCCGTAGATCGGGATGCCCTGCTTGGCGACCTCCTCCCACAGGCCGTGCTCGACGCGGCACGGCACGCACCAGGAGGCGAACACGTTGACGATGGCGACCTGGCCCTTGAGGTCTTCGCTCGACAACCCTGGGCCGAAGTCTTGCACCGGCTCGAGCGCGAACGTCGGCACCGGCTTGCCGATCAGTGCCGACGGAATCTCGCGCGGCTTCAGCCCAAGCCCCACCGCCAAAGCGATCGCGACAACGACGAAGACGACTAGGGGTACGGCGAGCGCCGGACGCATCCGCTACTCCGCGGCGCTGGGATGGGCGCCGGCGGGGGCGCCCGCATCGCGCGACTTGCGCGCGGCCATGTCCTTGTCGCGCTCGCCGCGCGAAGGTGCGCCGACGCGATGGCGGCGATCGGTGAGCGACACGACGCCGCCCGCGACCATCAGTGCCGCGCCGAACCACAGCCAGTGCACGAATGGCTTGAAGTAGCCGCGCACCGCGTAGCCGCCGGTGCCGTCGGCGTCACCTACGACGACGTACAGGTCGCCCATCCAAGTCGGCTCGATGGCAGCTTCGGTGGTGACCTGGGGTGAGTCGACGTAGGAGCGCTTCTCGGGCTGTAGCGTCATCAGCACCGTGCCGTTTGCCTCAGTGCCGCGATACACGTCGAAGTTGGCGCGCTGGGCGACGTAGTTGGGTCCAGCCGCCGACTGCAAGCCGCGCAGCACGATGGTGTAGGCCGACACGTTCATGGCGTCGCCGACACGCATGACCTTGTCCGTCTCGCTCTGCCAGGTCAGCAGCACCGTCAGGCCCATGACGATGACGCCGATGCCGCAGTGGGCGAACGCCATGCCGATCGCCGAACGCGGCAACGCGCGCAGGCGCTCGGCGGACCCCGCCAGGCCGCCGCGGAAGATGCGCTCATAGAGCGGCCGCAGGCCGCCGACCATGATCCACGTGGCCAACACGATTCCGCCGATGGCGCCGAGCGCGGTGTCGGTCGCCAACGCGTAGACGATCAGTCCGACCGATGCGGCGACGAGGAAGGTGAAGCGCAAGCGTTCGAGCGCGCCCCGCAGGTCGCCGCGCTTCCACGGCATCAGGGGTCCGATCACCATCGCCACCAGCAGCGGCATCATGATCG
>CAMDPO010000063.1 GCA_945904955.1 Rhizobium sp. Q54 | reverse complement strand
CGCGGACGGCGGCGGGGCCGTGCTCGCCGTGTTCCATGACCTCGCCCTGGCGACCCGGTTCTGCACGCGCCTGGCGCTGATGCGCGCGGGCCGCCTTCTGGCGGATGGTGAGCCGGCCGCCGTGCTTTCCGCCGACAACGTCCGCGCGGCCTACGGCGTCGAAATTGCCGCGACGCCGGCCACCGCCTTCACCCTACCGGCGGAAGCGCCGCATCACTGACGCAGGGTGAGCGTGTCGCGGGTGATCTCGTAGCCGGACAGGCGACCAAGGAAGCTCATGCCGAGCAGCGACTGCGCCATGGGAGCCGGGTTGACCGACGCCTCCACGTCCTCGAGGACGATGTCGCCGATGGTGATGCTTTCCAGTCGCACAGACGCCCCCATTACAACACCGTTGGCAGTGCGGTAGGGCTGCGTGAACCGCAGGGTCGCTGGATCGAGGCCGACGCGCTCGGCATCGCGCATGGTCAGCACCACGTCCGTCGCGCCGGTGTCGACCAGGAAACGGACAGCGACCCCTTCGACGTCGGCCCGCAACGCGAAGTGCCCGCTGCGGTCGGCGCGCACGACGGCCTCGCCGCCGGCCGCGCGCATCGGCAGGGACGGAATCAGCTCGGCCAGCATGCGGCGGCCGATCGCTTCTGCCTCGAAGCGAAAGGTGTAGGCGAGGAGCACCACCGCCCCCAGACCGATCCAAATTGCGGCGGCGCCGAGGGCGGCGTTTGGCCGCCGGCGCAACATGACCACCAAGGCCGACATGGGCAGCAGCGCCCAGACCATCGCCGCGATCAGGCTGTTGCGATCCTGGGGATCGGCGACCGCATCCGGGAATTGCCGGACCAGCAACAGCACGACGGCGCCGAGCACCAGGGCGGGCAGCAGAAAGGAGAGCCAGGTACGGTTCACCGCGATGCCTCCCAGGAGAGGGTCGTTGTCGGCGCGGTGAACAACCACGCCCGGCAGGCTACTATCTGCGCCGATGCCCCTCGATCCAAGCCGTTCCCGTACCCGCATCGTCCTCAACGCCGACGACTTTGGCCTGTCGGCCGGGGTGGACGCCGGCATCCTCGCCCTCGTCGCTCAGGGCCGCCTTTCGGCCTTGAGCGTGATGAGCGGCGCTCCGTTGTGGCCGAGCGACGGGCCGCGGTTGGCCCCATTCCGGAAGGCGGCCGACATCGGCCTGCATTTCAGCCTGACCGAAGTGCCGCCCCTGGGCCGCGGTGGGCTGCACCGGGGCGATGGAACCCCCTTCTCGTTCGGGGACGTGCAGTCCGCGGCATGGAGACGACGCCTCGACGCGGGCGCCATCACGGAGGAGTTGCGCCTGCAGTGGCGCGCCTTCGTCGACGTGCTCGGTCAAACACCCGCCCACCTCGACTCGCATCAGCACGTGCACCAGCTGCCGGTAGTGCGCGACGCGGTGCTTGCCTTCGTCGAGAGTCTGCCGGCCGCCGAGCGGCCCTACGTACGCACCGCGGTCGAGCGCGCGCCGACGATCGTGCGGCGCGGCGTCAACTCCGGCCGCGCCCTCGCCTTCGCCTTTGCCGGCGCGAGGTTGCGTCGCGACCTGGTGGCGCGGCAGTGGCGCACCAACGACGGGTTCTCGGGCGTCTACGATTTCCGCGCGAGCGGCTACCGGCCGCTGTTCCAGCGCTTTCTGCGCGGGGTGCGCGACACCACGATCGTGCTTTGCCACCCGGCGAGCGGCGCGGCGCAGACGGGCGACCCCATCGCTGCGGCGCGGGAAAGTGAGTTCGCCTACTTCGGCAGCGATGGGATGGTGGAGGATCTCGCCGCGGCGCGGGTCGAGATCGGGCGGTTCGCCTAGGCGATCGCGCGCAGGATGCGTTCAGAGGCCTGGGCCGCCCCGTCCTGGGCGAGCGGCAGGCGGGCGTATGCCTGGCGGTAGGAATCGAGGTTGGCGAGAGCGGCGTCGATGGCGTCCTCGATCTGCTCCTCGCGCGCCATCATGCCGACGCCAAGATCGCAGATGGTGCGCGCGTTGACCCACTGCTCGGCGTGGTTCGGCACCGGGATGACGATCAGCGGCTTGCGCATCACGAACGCCTCGCTCACCGCGCTGAAGCCGCCGTTGACCACGAGCACATCGGCGTCCGCCGCAAGCTCCGGAGTGTTCAGCACGCGTCCCAAGTAGCGGCAGCCCGGCGGCACGTTGTTGTTGGCGGGCTCCGAACGGCCGACGATATCGACCCGGCAGCCGGCGGGTGCGCGGCGCAGATGCACGGGCGAGCCGAACTTGGAGCCGCTCAGCATGACGAGGATGCGCGACGGCCGGCCCGTCATCGCGGCCGGCTTGCACGCCGGCCGGACGATGGGGCCGATGCGGTAGTACGGCGCCGGCGCTGCCTTGGGCGGCTCGGCAAGGCACGGGCTGAGCGCCACGTCCGGCACGAAGCGATGGTAGAGGAAGTCCATCTCCTCGACGGCATGGAACTGCAGCCGAGTCGACCGCGGGCGGTCCGAGTAGCTTTGATAGAGCGCGTGCACGACGTCGGCGTTGTTGACCGCAAACAGCGGCACATCGCGGGCGCGTCCCCGGCGGCGCATGTAGGTCGAGTCGGTGACGATGGCGTCCGGCCGCTGCGTCTCCACCAGTTCGTCGATGATGCGCGCGTTGGCGCGCAAGGTGGCGAGGTAGTCCGGCACCGACAGGATGGTGCGCATGCCGGAGATGCGGCCCTCGCTGTTGGTGCCGTAGTGCAGTGCGCCGAGCTCGACCGGACCGGCGATGTCGGCCTGCTGGCGGAAGTACCACAATCCGTTGCCGGAAGTGGCGACGGAGCTGCGCACGCCGGCTTCGGCCAGCTTCTGCATGATGGCGTGGCAGCGGGTGGAGTTGCCGAGCCCGAGGCCGTTGACGAGGAAGAGAATTCGCTTCATGCCGCCGCCAACGCCCGCGCCTTGCGATAGCGCGCGGCGACACAGAACAGCCCGCAATTTGCGGCCGCCTCGATGTGCCAGCCGGCGCGCGCGGCCGCCGCGTCGAATTGTTCGCGGCGATAGAGATGGATGTCGAGGCCGTGGCGCGCGTGGAAGGCGCGGAACGCGGTGCCCCACAGGCTCGGCCGCGAATAGAGGACGACGAGCCAGGCGCCGTCGCGGGCGTGGCGGCCGGCGTTGGCGAGGACGTCCTGGGCCGAGGGGACGAACTCGAACACGCCCGCGGCGACGATCGCGTCGAAGCTCCGCCCGACCTTGACGTCGGTCACGTCGCCGAGCACGGGGGTTATTCCGGGCGAATGGATCTGCTGCAGCATCTCCGGAGAGCGGTCCACGGCCCACACGTGCCTGGCGCCCTGCGCCAGCAGGGCGCGGGTGTAAAAGCCCGCGCCCGCGCCGAGCTCGAGGACCTCGGCGCCAGCAAGCGGCCCAGCCACTCCGAACACGGCAGCGCTCTCCTTGCTGCGCAGCCAAGACCACGGAAAACGGTCACTGGCGGCGAGATAGCCGGGCGCCTGGCGATCGAAGTATTCGGTGGCTCGATCCAACTGCGGCTGCAGGGCCCCTCGCCCCCTCCCGCGGCCATGCTACCGGCGCTTTGCCGTCTCCGATAGGCTTGCGCTCGCGGAACAGATGAGCGCACATCCACGCCCTTCCGGATGGGTGGCCGAGCGGTTGAAGGCACCAGTCTTGAAAACTGGCAGGCTCGCAAGGGCCTCGTGGGTTCGAATCCCACCCCATCCGCCACCCACATATTAAATTGTATTGTATTTCAATCAGTTATTGCCTTCATTAGGCCTGCATCCCGTTGGCATCCACGACCCTACCCACGAACTGGTGAAGTCATTGTTCCCGGGCCCCGTCCGTCCTCCCGGACGCGCCAATTTGCCCTTGGATGCGGTGCCGAACGATCAAACCCTTAGGGCCGCCAGCGCGGCGCGCACAACGCTCAACAACGTCCGCGACCGCTGAGCGTAACTCTCGGAGCGACGCTGGTGGTCCTGGAGAACGTTCCCGTGATTCGTTTCGTCCGTGACCGTGAAACTCAAGTTGTAGAGGGACTTCATCCACTCCACATCCTGCTCCAGCAAGAAGCATTGCCAGCGCACCATGCCTAGGGCCTGAATCTGCCGCGACGCAAAGCCTCCGGTCCCACCGTTCAGAACGCTTTCCAATACCGGCACGACAACAGTGTTGCCGATGGTTTCGTGGAGAAGCGACAGGACTTTTACAACGTCAGCGTCGGTGGCCGTTTCAACCACGGACGGTGAGGTCCCGAGGTGCGACTGCAGACCTACCGCGGAGAGCCTCTTTCGGCCGACGGTCGTATACCAACGAAACTCTTGCGCCACGAAGTGCACATCGGGCTCAGCCGTGAAGTACCTCGCGTACTTCGTAACCATGATGCTAACGAGCACTTCGGTCGTCTCCAGCTCCGCGATAAGGGCGCGCCTCAACTCCCGCCGATTACTCCGGACCCGTCTCCACTCGGTGACTTCAATGAGGAGCCAGCCTGACAACAGGCCAAGAAAGAACGTCGCCACCGGCGATTGAAGCGCGTCACTCATTCGCTAATCGAACCAGCGGAGCCGCGCGACGTGACAATGCTCGCGACTAGCGGCCCCCAGAAAGGCAACGAGGTTTGGCCTACGGTTTCTGCGGAAGCGCAAAAATGAGCAGCGCACCTTTCGTCGTCAGGCCGCCGCCATCGGGCGAAAAGTTGCGCGCGAGGGGCGGTGGTGCACGCGGAATCTCCCCCGTGACAGTATCGCCGACCGCGACCGCGATGTACTGCGTACCGCCTACCGAATAACTCATCGGGGGAGCCACGACAGGTGCACCGACGCTCAGACTAATGACTTCGCGGAGGTCGTTGGCGTCGAACCCTTTCAAGAGACCGTTCAGCCCTCCCGTGAAAAGGAGGCCCCCGGCAGTCGCCAGCAATCCTGAATGGTTCTCCGAGTCCAGTTCTAGGTGCGCGAGGCGGCGTCCCGAACGAACATCTACCGCGACTAGAGAGCTGCGAAGTGCTGGACGATTCGCCTCTCCTCGATATCCCAGCAATGGAGCATTGCCTGGGTTCAATTCCGTCGCGACCTCCATTGAGGTGCAGTTGTTTCCAATAGAGAACAGCCGACCCTGGACCGGATCGTATGCTGATGGCGGCGGGGGAGAGGGAATATCCGACAAAGGCGGGCAAACCCTCGGCTTAGGGGCGTCACCGCCTACAGCTGAACGCGCGCCATAAGTCTGGACAGGTTCCCCTTGCTGGTACTCAAACGGCTTGCCCGATTTCGGGTCAATGCCTCTGGTCCAGGTGACTTCGTTTGCCCATTGGGTTGACTGGCGAAAGGCTCCTGACTGTCGATCAAGCTGGTAGAAGAAACCGTTCCGCGCGAAATGACCAAGCACGCTATGCCGGCCGCCTCCCGGCTCTGCCGGAAACAGAACGTTGGCCCCCTCAGCACCGTATGGCCAGGACTCGTTTGGGACCAACTGGAACGACCACTTCAACTTTCCCGAATC
>CAMDPO010000062.1 GCA_945904955.1 Rhizobium sp. Q54 | reverse complement strand
AGCGCGCTCGGCTACAGGCCGCCGGCGCCGGAAGCGATCCTCCCAAGCTGGCCGTTCGGCTCCACTCCGCTACGCCTGCCGCCCAGCTTGGCCTCAGCGGGCGCTTTGGACTAACATTGTTCCCGGACCACCAACTGCAGGCAGTCCATGAGCGTGCGGCGAAGTCCTTGCCGGCCGCGGGATTGCCCGCCGCCTGCTGGGCGCCCGCGGAGGCGGTCGCGAGGACGCTTGCAGAACCGATCAGAAAACCAAGGGACTTGGTGCGCATGTTCATTTCCTTCACGCTAAGCGGTTGCGACTTTGGGACCTATACCAACCGGACCGAGGCACGCCCACCCTACCCTTGCGGCCGAGTCCGTGTTGCGGCGCTGCCGGGGTTGTGAGCGGGAGGCTAGGCCGTTGATCTTAGGCCCGCGCGCCTCGGCTCCCGGCGTCTCAGGTGCCACAGCGCCGAGGCTCATAGGGGAGCCTGCCGAGATGCGTGCACTGGTTGCACCATGTGTGCTCGATTGAGCTTCTACGCCCGGCTCGTACGTGGGAGCGTCCGCTCCCTGTCGGGGCGATGGAGGCACTTCTACACATGACTCCCGCGAGTGCTCCCAGCACCGGCCTCAGCGATGCGGAAGCCAACGCCCGCCTGCGGACCGAGGGATTCAACGAGCTGCCCAGGCCGGAGCTGCGCACGCCGCTGCGTATCGCTATCGATGTCTTGCGCGAGCCGATGTTGGCGCTGCTGCTCGGCGGTGGCGCGGTCTACCTGGTTTTCGGTGACCTCCAGGATGCGCTCATCCTTCTGGCCTTCGCGACGTTGTCGGTGGCAATCACCGTCGTCCAAGAGTCCCGCACGGAGCGAGTCCTCGAGGCGCTCCGCGACCTCGCGAGCCCCCGCGCGCTGGTCATTCGCGACGGCAAGCGCAAACGCATTGCCGGTCGAGAAGTCGTGCGCGGCGATATCGTCGTACTTGCGGAAGGCGACCGGATACCCGCCGACGCTATGCTTGTGGAGAGTCATGAGCTGCAGGCCGACGAATCGTTGCTGACGGGTGAGTCCGTTCCGGTCCGCAAGGTCGCCAGCTCCGCCGGCGCTTCGGCCGAATCGGCGAGACCGGGGGGCGATGACCTGCCGTACGTGTTTTCCGGTTCCTTGGTGGTGCGCGGGACTGGCGTCGGCCAGGTCGTCGCGATCGGCGCGCTGAGCGAGATTGGCCGGATCGGTCAGGCCATCAGCATGCAACACGCCGAGCCGCCACGCCTTCAGGCACAGGTCCGCCGTCTGGTCCGCGGATTCGCAGTTGCCGGGGGCGCGGTAAGCATTCTGGTGGTGGTGCTATACGGCACTTTGCGTGGCGGATGGCTTGATGCAGTGCTCGCCGGCATTGCCGTCGGGATGTCGATGCTGCCCGAGGAGTTCCCCGTCGTCCTCACAGTGTTCATGGCGATGGGAGCCTGGAGGCTCTCACGGGCCCGGGTGCTGACCCGCCGCGCCGCGTCGAATCGAGTCAGTCGACCGATGCCAAGCGCTCATACTCGGCAGCGCGATTCACAACGGCGTGTGGCTACCGGAAGCAAACGCGTCTGCGGCCCGGCACCAAGCGACCATGAAGAAGCGACCCGTGTGACTCTTTTCCGTTGGCTCCATCGGAGAGCAAAGCAGCTTCTTCGGCCCGCGCGTGGCACGCTTCATGCGGCGCGCGCAAGCAAATGCGGGGTCCGCGCTGTGCACCATGCTCGATGCCCGCGACCACCACGCGTTTGCGCGAGCGATCCAGCCGGGCGACTGGCCCACCCTCGGCAACTTGCTTCTGCGCCTGTTCGGCGGCCATCACGGCGACCACCGCAGCTGGGCCGAGGTCGACTCGTGGGCCGAAGGCATTGCCAGCGCATTGCTCGTAGTCCCGCCGCAAGAGTCGCGTAGCCCGCCTGCAAAGGAATCGTCGATGCAAGCTCCGGTGAACATCCGCTACTGCAACCTCGCCACCTCTGCCGCTCGGATACGTCGCGATCCGCGGCGCCTTCGCCGCGGCACGCCGCCGGCTCACGTCTGCCAAACCCTCCAACTGACCTGACAATCGAGGCTCCCATGAACAAGACAATCCACCTGCTCGCCCTGCTCGCTCTCGCGCCGCTCGCCGTCGCCCCCGCACTTGGCCAGGCGGCGGAGCACATCCATCCCGCTCCGGCCCCCGCCGCGCCTGCCACGACCGCCCCGGGCCCCGCTGCTACCCCCAATCCAATGGGCGGCATGATGGAGATGATGCATCGCATGATGGCGATGCAGACCGCGCCAAACGGCGGTGTGGGCGCACCCCTCGTGATCATGATTGTCCCGGGCATGAGCATGGGCATGGACACGATGGGCGGCGGCGCTCAGGCCCGCCCCATGATGGGCAACGGCATGATGCCGCCGCGCCCGCAGGCGAACGCTGCGGCCGGCGAAGCGCCCGCCGGCTACCAGCAAGAGTTGGCAGCGGCGAACGCCAAAATGGCGGCCGCCATGCAACACGAGCCGACGAACGATCCCGACCGCGACTTCGCGATGATGATGGTTCCCCACCATCAAGGCGCGATCGACATGGCCCGCATCGAGCTCAAGTACGGAAACGATCCCATGCTGCGGGAGCTCGCTACCGCAATCATCGCCGCACAGGAAAGCGAAATCCGGATGCTGGAGACCTGGCTGGTCGGCCGCATGACCCACTAGGCGGCGACATCGACACGGAGAAGGCGCCCGCGGCGAGCCGCGCGCGCCTTCTTCTTACGCCTCAAGCGCTGAGACCGCCCCTCGCATCCAACTCATCGGCCGCAGCGAGCACGCCGGAGGCAATCGCCGCAGCCAGGGCGATCCGGTTTGTTCGATGGCGAACGCCGTCGCAACTCCGGATTTGTGCGATGCCCGCCGCTTCCATCTGTTGTTGCGACGGGAGGTCGAAGAGGGCGTGGCATACGATGGCCTGAATCTGACCGGCCCCACTCCGCAACGCGGCGCGCGCCACAGCTATGAGCGTTGCCCCGCTCGATGCGATGTCGTCCACGATCACCACGTTGCGTCCGCGGAGGTCGACGTCTGCATCCAAGGTGACCTGCACGGCCCGATCACCATGACGTTCCTTTGCCGCCAAGCCGCAGGGAACGGCCAATGCGGCCGCCAGCTCGCGGATCAGAGGAGCGGACTCGACGTCGGGTCCGATCAGTACCCGAGTTGGGTCTGGCTCGTTCCGCAGCACTTCGGCAATCGGACCGGTGGGTTGGACCGCGCGTGCTACCTTGCCAAGGAAGACCCCTTCCATGTCCGACACTCGATGCAGGTGCGGCGCGACGGCAACGACCGCGTCGAACGCCGTTCCCAGCATCCGCGCGAGGACGCGCTGACTCACCGCTTGCCCAGGCAGGAACGCCATGTCCTGCCGCATGTAAGGCAGATAGGGCGCCGCTAGTATCACCCGTTTCGCACCGGCCTCCCGCAGTGCGTCGGCGCCCAGCATCGTCTCGACCAGCTTGCCGTTCGGGCGATCCAACGCACGGTAGAGCACCGCCGTGCCCGCCGCGTGCTCGGCTGTGACCAAGCTCTCGCCGTCGGGGAACACGTGCAGCTTGAGCGCGCCGTAGGGGACGCTCAGCGCCTTCGCCGTCGCCCCGGCGCGGTCGGTATCGTCCTCAAAACAGTGCAGGCTGATGCTGCGCTCGGAGCGAAGCGGTTGAAATGCACTAGTCGTCAACTGCAATGACCTCGCCGTTGCGTGCCGCGAATTCGGAAGCGTAGGTGAGCTCACCCGTAGTATGTGCATGGATCGTGTAAAGCGGCTGACCCGGCGCGATTGAATCGCCCAAATGTACATGGAGGTCGACGCCCGCCGCCTTTGCATCGGGAGCTCCAGCCAGCTTCGCGATCAGCGCCAGCTTGCGGTTGTCGAAGCGTCTGACGGCTCCGGCGCGCGTGGCCGCAACGACATGGGAATGCGCCGCGATGGGAAGCGGCCGCATCCCGCCCTGCGCTCGGCATATGGCATCGAACTTGCGGGCAGCCGCACCACTGTCCAGTGTCCTTTGCGCCAATACGACGCCCGACCCAGAAGGGGCCGCGCCGGCGACCTCGAGTAGCTCGCCGGCAATGAATAATGCGCGCTGCCGCAGGTCCTCCGGCGCTGCCGCCTCGCAGCGGAGGACTTGCAGGACGTCGCGAGCTTCCAGAGCTGGTCCAATCCCACGACCGATCGGCTGCGTTCCGTCGCCAATAAGAGAATGGCAGCGAATCCCGAAGGCGTTCGCTACCTCCGTAAGCATTGAAGAAAGTGAATGTGCCGCCGCGTCATTGCGGACCTTGGCTGTAGCGCCCACCGGGATGTCGACGACGACTCGCGTCGCACCGGCCGCGATTTTCTTGGAAAGGATCGACGCGACCATTTGACCTTCGCCGTCGAGATCAAGGGCGCGTTCCACCCGAATCAACAAGTCGTCGGCGGGGCTGAGGCCGACCGCCCCTCCCCAGACGATGCATCCTCCTTCCTGCTCTACGACGCGCCGCATCGTAGCGATATCGAGGTTTACGGGCGCTAGCACCTCCATCGTGTCGGCGGTACCGGCGGGTGAAGTGATCGCGCGTGAGGACGTCTTCGGCATGCAGAGGCCGTTGGCGACCACTATCGCCACGACGATGGGCGTCGTGCGATTGCCGGGCAAGCCCCCGATGCAATGCTTGTCGATGACGATCGGCAGGTTCCAGCGCAGGCGGCCCCCCGCTTCGATCATGGCACCGGTCAGCGCCACCACCTCGTTGAAGTCGAGGGGCCTAGCCGTGCAGGCCGTGACGAACGATGCAATGTGAACGTCGGAATACTGGCCCGCGACGATGTCCGTGATGATGCTCCGCGCCGAATCCTCGTCGATATTGCGCCCAAAGGCCTTGCCCCTCACGGCAGCAAGCGACTGCGCTGGCACAGGGTGATGGAGCGATACGGGTGCGCCGTCGACCAGTCGGAGTCCGCGCCACGCCGAGTCGGATAGCCCCGCCTCCCCCTCCGCGAGAATTTCCGAAGTGACATGATACAGGGTTGCGACGACGCGGCGGTCGAGGTGGCGCACTTCAACCCGTGCCCTCGATGCAAACCCTTCCGAGCGCGATACCGCCGAGTCCGCGCGCACGAACACAACCGCTTCATGATGCGTATCGATGCCAAGCCGCCGCGCCTTCAGCGTGTTCGGCAGCCCCGGCAACCTCGCCCGCCGCGTGTCCATATCTTTGTTCAGAAGGCGCCCCCCATCGAACGGATGGCCGAGGCGATTGCCTCAGCAAGATCAGCCCGCGCGATCAGTTCGCGCGCCTCCGTTGGATGCATGGGCGTGGCGAGCGTTCGCAAGGAGCGGGCCAGCGCCATCGGATCGTATTCCGCGTTCGCAAGAATGCGCACCCCCAATGCATCAGCTTTCCGCTCGATCTGCCACAGCAGGGCTTTGAAAAGCGCAGCGCCGTCCGCCGAGGGCCACCGCGCTTGCTGGAGAAGGAAGTCATCGCGGCGCTTTGAATGGCGTAGTGCCACGTGCGCAATCTCGTGCGCCACTACGGCCGCCAATTCATGGTCGGATTCGGCAGCCGCTACCATCGCCCGACTGAGGACGATCGATCCATCGCCGAGGGAGTACGCGAACGCAGCGGCCCCCTCGACGACTTCGAACCGAAAACTGCAGACGCACGGGTAGGGACCGTTTGCTGCCAACAGCCGGCCGCCGATCGAAGCGACTCGTGCGTTTGTCTCGGTTGCCCAAGGTTTCGCCCGGACATCAGGGGCGGCGACTGCTACGGGCGCGACTGCGTGTGCGGCGGAAGATGCCACTAGCAAGACGACGAGGGTCGCCCGGAATGCGTTCATCGGCCGACCAAGTCGATTCCCTGGCCCGGCAGCAGCGCGGCGGCCGCGCTTGCGGCAAGGACGTTCATCGAGCCGTCGTGCAGCCACCAACCGTGCTCGTTCATCGAAGCCAGCGTCACATCGATCGACCTACTCCGCACCCAGCACCTCAGGCGGACTGCAGTGCGGCTGTCGGCGTCAATCTCTAGCACGGCAATATCCGTCTCGGGATATCGGGGCCAACCACGCGCGCGTCGAACGCCCTCCCGTCGCGCAGCTCAACGACGATGCGGGTGAAACCCTCCACAACGTGAGCGTTGGTATGGACGTAGCCCCTCTCGGCGTCGACAAAGACGCCAGCGCCGCTGTTGCGCCCAATGTCAACCTCGTTGGGAAGCAAGGGATCACTCGGCCCGCGGGTTAGAGTGACAACTGTGGCCACGCCGTCAGCGACTTGGTTGACGACCGGCGCCAACGAAGGAACGCCGCGCAACGCCTCTACCGGCAGCGCCCCCACGTCGTTGCTCGCCGCAAACCAGGACAGCAGGGCCAGCACCACCGCGGCCGTGCGCGCCAACCCTCCGACCGAATTTATCTCAACCACCTTTTTGCTTCACATCTGTGAGGCCCGGTCGGGCGTGGATTTCCGGGTTGTGAGCGAGGTAGCGGCCG
>CAMDPO010000061.1 GCA_945904955.1 Rhizobium sp. Q54 | reverse complement strand
GTCGAAGCCCCAGGGAGCCGGAACGCCAGAATTCACGGTGTAGAGACGCATGATCCAAATCCTCCAATGAGCAATTTGCAGTGGTCGTGGCCGCTTGCCCGAAGGGGCCAAGCTGCCGGCAGCGGTCGGTCCGAGGACCCGACGCACTGCACGTACGCTCATGTGGGGACCGCCTCGGGCAGTTCAAGACTCCGACTGCCAGAAAAATAATAAGGCCGCCCAATCACTTGGGCGGCCTCCCAATCGTGGCGCGACCCGCCGGGCGTGCCTACTTGTTCTTGCCGGTGAAGCCCTGGAAGCGCTTGTTGAACTTGGCGACCTGGCCGGCGGTGTCGACGAGGTGGCCGCCGCGGCCGGTCCACGCCGGGTGCGAAGCCGGGTCGATGTCGAGGGTGATGGAGTCGCCCTCTTTGCCCCAGGTCGAGCGCGTCTGGAACGTGGTGCCGTCGGTCATGACGACATTGATGGTGTGGTACTCCGGGTGAATGCCGGTCTTCATGACTTGCGCTCGCTCGATGGGGTTGGTGCCGTTTGGCGGCGGCGCCTGTATAACCCCGCTTCTCGCGCCAACGCAAGGCTGGAAGCCATGAACGAGCAAGAGTTCGAGGCCTTAGCCGCCAAAACCCTGGCCAAGCTGGCCGAGGCGATGGAGGACGGCGGCGCTGACGTCGAGCTGGCCGGGGGGGTCCTGACGCTCACCACCGAGGATGGCCGCACCTTCCTGATCAACAAGCACGGCCCCTTGAAGCAGCTTTGGTACTCGTCGCCCCTGTCGGGCGCCCACCACTTCGAGCCTAGGGACGGCGACTGGGTGTCGACCCGCGACGGCAGCCACTTCTTTGCCAAGCTGACGACAGAACTGGCCGCCGCCGACATCGCCGTGGACCTGCGCTGATGGCGCGTTGGGACAACGATCTGCCGCGGCGGCCGAGCTCCAAGAACATCCGCCACCTGGCGGCGGCATGGCAGTTCGTGCGGCCCTACAAGTGGCTGGTCGCCGGCGCCGGCGTCGCCCTGTTGGTCGCGGCGGGCTCGACTCTCCTGATCGGACAGGGCCTGCGCGTCCTGGTCGATCGTGGCCTGCTGAGCGGCACCGCCGAGACCATCGACCGCTACTTCGTGCTGATGTTCGGCATTGTCGCGATGCTGGCCAGCGCGACGTTCGCGCGCCACTACCTGGTGTCGTGGCTGGGCGAGCGCATGGTCGCCGACATCCGCAAGCGCGTGTACGGCCACGTCATCGGGCTGTCGCCGGAGTTCTTCGAGGTGACGCGCACCGGCGAGGTGCTGTCGCGCCTCACCACCGATCCGACGCTGATCCAGTCGGTGGTCGGCTCGAGCGCCTCGATGGCGTTGCGCAACCTGGTGCTGTTCCTCGGCGGAGCGGTGCTGCTGGCGGTAACGAGCCCCAAGCTGGCGGCGCTCGTGTTCCTCGGCATCCTGTTCATCGTCGCGCCGCTGCTGGTGTTCGGCCGCCGGGTGCGCGGCCTGTCGCGCAAGACCCAGGACCGCGTCGCCGACACCGCCGCCCACGCCGGCGAAAGCATCAATGCCGTGCAGACCGTGCAAGCCTTCAATCACGAGGATCTCGACCGCGCCGCGTACAGCGGCATTGTCGAAGAGTCGTTCGAGACGGCGCGGCGCTTGGTGCGCAATCGCAGCATGCTGACCTTCAGCGTCATGATGCTGGTGTTCGGCGCGGTGGTCGCCGTGCTGTGGATCGGCGCGCGCGACGTCATGCACGGCGGCATGAGCGCGGGCGAGTTGACCGCGTTCATCTTCTACTCGGTCATCACAGCCGGCGCGGTCGGCGCGCTTTCGGAGGTCGTCGGCGACCTGCAGCGCGCCGCGGGCGCCACCGAGCGGCTGATGGAACTGCTCACGACCGAACCGAAGATCGCGGCCCCTACCCTGCCGGTCGCGCTGCCGGCGCCGCGCGGCGAGATCGCGTTCGAGCGGGTGAATTTCTCCTACCCGACACGACCGGAAGAAAGCGCGCTCAAGAATTTCTCCTTGCGCATCAAGCCGGGCCAGCGCGTGGCGTTGGTCGGGCCATCGGGCGCCGGCAAGAGCACCGTGTTCCAGTTGCTGCTGCGCTTCTACGACCCGCAAGGCGGGCGCATCGTCGTCGACGGCGTGGCGATCAACGAGGCCGACCCGCGCGAAGTGCGTAAGCGGATCGCCCTGGTGCCGCAGGACGCCATGGTGTTCGGCACGACCGCCGCGGACAACATCCGCTACGGCCGGCCGGATGCCACCGACGCCGAAGTGCGCGCCGCTGCGGAAGCAGCCCAGGCAGCAAAGTTCATCGAAGCGCTGCCGCAAGGCTACGACACCCAGGTCGGCGAGCGTGGGCTGCGCCTGTCGGGCGGCCAGCGTCAGCGCATCGCCATCGCGCGCGCCATCCTGCGCGACGCGCCGATCCTGCTGCTCGACGAAGCGACGTCGGCGCTCGATGCCGAGTCCGAGAGCGCGGTGCAGGCGGCGCTCGGTCCGCTCATGCAGGGGCGCACGACGCTGGTGATCGCCCATCGCCTCGCTACCGTCCTGCGCGCCGACCACATCGTCGTGCTCGACCGCGGCGCCATCGTCGCGCAAGGCACCCATGCCGAGCTGGTCGCCCAAGGCGGCCTCTACGCGCGCCTCGCGGCGCTGCAGTTCGACGCGGCGTTCGACGACGCGCTGCCGCCGGCGCGCGCGGCGCGCTGAGCCCAGCAATATGGGCGATGTATGGTCACAAACGCCCCGCGGTTGCTGAAGAGGGGCCGCGCTGCGCCGACTAAACGGGCGATTTACGGTCACAATCACTCCACCCGCCGCCGGCGCGCGAGGCGCCGCCGGCGCACAATGAACAGCGCGGCCGCCCTGCCGCGAAGCGCGTCGGCACTATCGCCACGGTTCTTGCCGAGGCTAGGCGCTGCTGGCTGTACGGCCGTGAGCTAGAAACACTTTTTGTATCGGACTCTCGCGCTGAATACGCCTGATACATGCCAAAGACTCTCTCGGCGAGCAGCGCACTCCGTTGGGTAGACACATATTGTATTGGATCGATTCGCGGTCAAGGGGCGCGGTGCGTGATAGGGATTCAGCATGAGGACTGAACCAACCTTCGGGGACTTCAGCGTGAAAGTCCTGAAACGTAGCTTCCTGAGTTGGAAGGCCGGCGAGGTTTGACTGGCGCTAGCATCGTACCTGTCGATCTTGGCGCTGCCCTTCATTCTGAGCGGCGCGATCGGCCGAATCGCCGGCGAACTCGCGCAGGACGACTCTTGCGGTTTCCGCGACTCTCTGGCTGCTGGGGTTAGTCCTAGTCGTTAGCCCCTATCGTCTATGGCGCGAGGCACAGGCCGACCGCACAACGATTGCCGATTCGCTTGTCCCAGCTTTGGCGATTCATTTCGAGCAGACCTTGGACTACCTGACCCCCACGGATGTCGGAGCGCCCGGTCGCCCCGCGTCCGGTTCCGGGGTTTATGTGCGCGCCCAAGCTGAAAACCTTGGCGAGCATCCGGCTCACGGTTGCCGCGCGTACCTAGTCAGGATTGAGCGAGACGGTGGGGCCACGCTATTTCGCGAAACCAAGCAACTGTCTTGGGCTGGGCCATCGAACGAAACGTTCGAGGCCATTACGATCCACAAAGGGGCGCCGAGGCATTTCGACATAGCCTCCTGCAACACGGTAACGGGAACACTTGCGGCGTCGGTTCTTCCCTCGCGGAGGGAAGAAGGCCTGCTTGCCAAGCCGCTGCGGTACCACTTCTACGTACAGGTTGTGAGCGAGGATGCCGGGGCCGCCATGGCCCACTTCGTCGTCAATTGGACCAACGTATCCGCGGCATTCGGTAACATGCAGTTTGCCGAACGACTGGACGCGTAGAAACTCAAGATACTGAGCGACGCGCAGAGCGCCTAGAACCGCGGCGTCGCGCTGAAGCCGCCGAAGCGGTCGGCGCCGTCCTGCTGCGAGTACTCGCGGCTGCGGTAGACGAACATGTACGTCAGGCGCACCGGCCCGTAGAACGCGGCGAACCCGGCCTGCACCTCCGCGACGAACGGCTTCGAGTCGACGTGGTGGCTCGGGTTGCGGGTGTTGCCGTCGAGGAAGACGTCGCGCGCCACGGCGCGCAGGTTGGCGCCGGCGAAGCCGTACCAGGCGAATTCGCCCGGGGCGAGGTAGGGCGCGTAGTCGGCACCCGAGAGGGTCGGCTTGATGCGCGGCGGCCCGAAGTCGGGCGGCATGCGCTGGCCGACGCGGATGAGCGCCCCGGCATCTGCCAGCACGTAGACGTTGCCGACGGCGGCGCCGAAGCTCGTCAGCCAATCCATGCTGAGCGCCGGGTTGCGCAGCGCGGCCTCGGAGCCGTGGCGGATCTTGCGCTCGAAGGTGAGCAGCACGCCCGGCTCGTCGGCGAGCTGGTTGTCCCAGCCCTGCGGCTTGCCGACGCCGATGACCTCGTGCCACTCGGTCTGGACCGGGCGGCCCAAGGCGGAGGGACCGACGACGCCAACGTCGAGCTCGACCGAATCGGGGGTGCGGCGGCTGATGCGGTGCAGCGCGACGCCGGCGTACAGCCAGGCGGCGTAGGGCCGCTCCTCGACGATGAGGCGGTCGTCGTTGATGTTGTTTGGCGTGAACATGCTCTGGCCGAGGATGTAGCTGATGCGGCGCTCGGCATCGGGCGCCAGGCCCACCAGGAAGGCGGGCGGCAGCAGCAGAACGTCGGCGAGACGATCGACAACCGGCCACGGGTTGGCCGGCATGTACGAGAAGCGCAGGCCGTTGGTGTAGTGGTAGTCGGCGTTGGTGAAGTAGTCGTTGTCGATCTGGAACGTCAGCGCCACCGCGCGCGGCTGTTGCGATGGCGCTTCCTGAGCGAGCGCCGGTGAAGCGCACACGACCAGCATGGCGGCCGCGGCCGCGAGACGAATGTTCCCCCGCATTCGCTGCACCATAACTCGCTTGCCGCGCGTTGTGGTGTGAGACGGCATCCGGTCGCGACCGGATAGCGGAACGGCGGGGTGGGACCACGTCCGGAAGAGAGACTCGCACCCGCGAGTCTATTGACCCTCACCCCTGCCCTCCCCCTTTGCAGGGGGAAGGGGGGGCCTAGCGTTCGGTGAGCTTGAGCTCGATGCGGCGGTTGCGGCGGAAGGCGATCTCGTCGGTGCCGGCGTCGAGGGGCTGGTATTCGCCGAAGCCGGTAGCCGCCAGGCGCGACACGGGGACACCCTGCTCGACGAGGAACTTCACCACCGAGACGGCGCGGGCGGTGGAGAGCTCCCAGTTGGAGGGGAAGCGCGCCGTGGCGATCGGGCGCGAATCGGTGTGGCCATCGACGCGCAGGATCCACGGCAGCTCGGTGGGGATGGTGCGCGAAATTTCGATCAGGGTCTGGGCGAACTTGGCGAGCTCGGCCTTGCCGGCATCGCCGAGCTGATCGGCGCCGGCGTCGAAGAGGACCTCCGACTGGAAGACGAAGCGGTCGCCGACGACGCGCACGTCGGGGCGGTCGCCCAAGAGCTGGCGCAGGCGGCCGAAGAATTCGGAGCGGTAGCCGGCGAGCTCCTCGACGCGCTGGGCGAGCGCGAGGTTGAGGCGCGCGCCGAGGTTCTCGATGACGACCTGGGCCTCTTTGTCCTTCGCCTCGGCGGCGTTGAGGGCTTCTTGCAGCGCCAGCAGCTGCTCGCGCAGGGCGCCGAGCTGCTGGTTCAGGAGCGCCAGCTGCTGCTGCGCCGCCGTCGTGAGGCGGTCGGCATCCGTCCTCTGTTGCTGGGTCAGCGTGAGAGCCGCCGTCGTCGTCTGCAGATCGGTGTTGGTGCGGTTGTAGAGCGCTTCCAACTCGGCGAGACGGATGTCGCGCTGGGCGAGGTCACGCTGGGCGAGCAGAGTGCGCTCCTCGTTGGTGGCGACGCGGGCTTCGAGCTCGGCGCCGCGATCGCGCAAGGTGGTGAGGTCGCGCAGCGCGGCCTCTAAGGCGGCGGCGCGGCGGCGCGCCTCGGCCTCGGCATCGGTGAGGCGCGCGTTGGCGCGGTCAGCGTCGGCGCCGGCGTTGTCGAGAGCGATGGTGAGCGCGGCGACTTCCTCTTCGAGACGGTCGCGGGTCTGGCGCAGCGCGGTGATGTCGCGGTTGAGGCGCTCGATCTCGGCGAGGCGCGCGGTGATGGTTTCGCGATCCGCCTGCACGGTGCGGTTGGCATCGCCAAGCGCGGCTTCGGCGGTCGTCGCGCGCGTGGTGGCATCGCGCAGGCGCAGGTTCAGCTCGTCGCGCTCGCGGTTCACCGCCTGCAACGTCGCGCCGAGCTGCTGCACGGTCTGGCGCGTCTCTTCGGCGGCCTTGCGCTCGAGCGCCAACATGTCGGTGAGCTGGGCGATTTGGCTGTTGAGACGCGAGAGCGCCTCGTCACGGCCGGTGAGCGCTTGCGCCAGGAAGAAGTGCGCGAGCATCAGCACGACGAGCAGGAAGATGACGCCGAGCAGCAAGGTCGACAGCGCATCGACGAAGCCCGGCCAGATGCCCTCGGTCGGTCCGCGTACTCCCCGAGTCGCGCGGGCGCCGCGCGCCACTACTGGCCTCTGGCGCTGCGCGCCACTATTGGCCTCGGGCGCTGTGCGCCACTACTCGCCCCGGTCGCCGATGCGGCGCGGCGGTTGCTGCTGGTTGAGGGCGCCGAGGGTGCGGGCGAGCAATTTGATCTCGCTGCGGAACTCGTCGACCATCTGCTGACGGCCCGCGGCCGACTCTTCCAACAGACGCATGACGTAGACGTCGAGGTTGCGCAGGTGACCTCTGGAGGTCTCGTCGAGCGAGACCTGGCGGTTCTGGTCGAGGGCATCGGCGAGGCGGCGCAGGACGGGGCGCACCTCGAGCTGGGCCTCGGCGAGCTTGACCATCAGGTCCTGCTCGGCGCGCATCGAGTCGCTCAAGGTGGCAAGACGATCGGACAGCGCCAGCAGTGCGTTGTTGGACGAGGCGCGGCTGTCCTCGCCGCGCGCGATGGTGCGCTGCAGGGTGTCGAGGCTTTCGGCGGTCTGCTCCAAGAGCGCGCTGACGTAGGCCGGCACCGACTGGTCGCCGCCACCGAGGCCGCCGCTGGAGAGCCGCGTGAAGCTCGACAGCCACTCTTCGAGCTCGTTGTAGAAGCGGTTCTGGGCCTGGCCGGTCTGCAGGTCGAGGAAGCCAAGCACGAGCGCGCCGGAGAGACCGAACAGCGACGCCGAGAACGACGTGCCCATGCCGCGCAAGGGCGCCGTGAGGCCGCCGATGAGGTCGGCAAACAGCGTCATGGCGTCGCCGGTCATCGACAAGTTGGTGACCGTACGACCGACCGCGCTGATGGTCTCGATCAGGCCCCAGAAGGTGCCGAGCAGGCCGAGGAAGATCATCAGGCCGGTCATGTAGCGCGAGATCTCGCGCGACTCATCCAGGCGCGAGGAGATCGAGTCGAGGATCGAGGTCATCGACACGGTCGAGAGCGAGATGCGGCGGTTCTCGTCGCCGAGCAGGGTCGCCATCGGCGCGAGCAGCACCGGGGCGTGACGCGGCGCCAGCTCTTGGCGGCGATAGGCCTCGATCCAGCGCACTTCGTTCTGCAGGCGCTGCACCAGGCGCAGCGAATAGAAGACGCCGAGCAGGAGTACGAACAGGATGAAGCTGTTGAGCAGCGGATTGGCGAGGAAGGCTTCCTCGAGCGGGCCTGTTGCGTAAAGAGCGAGCGCGGCGACGAGCACCGCGAACACGAACAGCACCTGGCGCACGAGGTAGCGCCGCGGGTTGGTCATGGTCGGTGGCGCGGCGGGGGGAGTGGCGCGCTCGCGCACGCCGCCGGTGCGGCGGAAGGAAGCTGTCGTCACGAAACCTTGCTTCGGTTGCGGCGCAAGACGGCACCGTTCTGATACGCCTTCACGTCGTAGCGCCTCATTGCGGCAGCAAGACGACGTCGACGCGGTCCGCCGGGCCGGCGTCCTCGGGCAGGCCGACGGCGCGCACGTCGATGCGCGTCGAGCGCACGCCCTGCTCGATCAGGTAGGCGCGGGCGTTGAGGGCGCGGGACAGCGACAGACGGCGCGACGCGCTGATCGTCTCCTGGGTGCCGGCGGCAAAGGCGTTGATCAGGACGCGCCGCTCGGTGTTGCCAATCAGGCTGGCGATGCGGCGCAGGGTGTCCTGGCCGCCCGTGGTCAGGTTGGCGTCGGTCGCCGGGAACTCGATGCGGCTGAGCTGGCCACCGGCCGGCGGCAGCGCCGCGAGCTGTTGCGGCGTCGCCGGCGCGGGAACGACGGGCGCGGGCGTTGCCGGCGCTGGGGTTGCGGGGCGCGGCGCTTGCACGATGGCGGGAGGCGCCGCGGGC
>CAMDPO010000060.1 GCA_945904955.1 Rhizobium sp. Q54 | reverse complement strand
CGCCCGGCACGATGTCGCCCAGCACGCGCGGCTCGCTGCGGCCGTCGCGCACGATGGCGCGCAGCCGCCCCACCGCCAGGACGTACATCGAATCTAGGCTCGCGCCTTGCTCGATGAGCGTGTCGCCGGCGCGCAGGCGAATGATGTGCGGCGGCGGCGACGCCTCGCGCAACTCGGCCGCGGTCAGGCGGCCGAGAAAGCCCGATTCTACGAGGAAATTGACAGGATCCACGCCGTGCCGGTCCTACGCGGTTCTCGCGCTAAGCCGAACCACCTTCAGACGATCGCGCCGTCCCCAGACGAAGTAGGCGGCCTTCCACATCGGGATGATTGCAGCCGAGATCAGGAAAAGGATGTCGACGATGTGGGCCAGGCGGGCAATCGTAGGGGTCAGCTCCCACCATGGGTACCCGGCCAACGCGTTGATCGCCTGGGGAATCTTGAAGCACACGACGATGGCAAAGAAGACCACGTACAGCTTCGCTCCGGGGATGAACCAGGACGGAAGCGCGAGGCTGCTCCAGTACCCGCTCTTGATGCCATGGACCGTGTTGGAAATCGCCAAGGACACGAGGCCGATCTGCAACATGACGAACGGCAATGTGTGAATGATCAGCGTGTGGTCCCACGCTTCGGGTTGGACCGCAAAGATGGTCGAGAAGGCCAAGAGCATGGTGGCCTCGAACAGCTTCAACCGCGTGAGCACGGTGTAGAGGCGAGGGGTGATCGCACCCTCCTCGACCTCGGCGCGCATCTGGAGCCACTGCGCCCCCAGGTAGCACAGCAGCATAGTAAGGGTGATGGCCCACAGGAACGGCAAGACGAACGTCGCCGGCGCGAAATCGAAGTAGATGCAGATGTTGTTGTAGCCAAACACCCGCGTCAGCAGGGTGTCACTGAGGTCGATGCCGCTGTATGCCCGGGTCAACACCATGCCCGTCAGGACGATGAGCCAGAAACCAACGTAGCCGCCGAGCCTGAGTTCTTCGACGACGAAGGAGATGTCGCCGCCGTTGGACGATCTGCGAATCATGCAATTCCTTGCGACGGGCACCGTACATCGTGTGGTGTGCGCAGAGAGCAGCTAGAGGGGAGGGGCGGGTCGAGCCTGGACAGGGTGGGTGCGGCGCTAGGCCCTAGTAGACGCCCAGCGCACTGAACGTACCATCCCATGTCGCGCCCGGCGCGGCGTTTCGATGCGCGGATCGGCGGTGCCGCAGGTCCTGCTCACCCTCCTGCTTCAGCGCGATGAGCGGGCGGGCATCGTATACAGGCCCAAAGCCCGCATGACGAGACGGGATATGATCGCGCAGACAAGCTAGGTTTGCGGTCCATGTACTCGCTCGCCGCGCAAGTCTTCTGGACCTTCGCTGATCCCGCGCGCCTGTTCCCGGGGTTGGCGGTGATCGGCGCCATCCTCCTGTGGACGCGCTGGCGCCGCGCCGGGCGCCTCGTTGTCACCTTCGCGGCGATCGGCATCTTCGCCGTCGGCTCCTTGCCGGTCGCGCGCTGGATCGCCTTGCCCCTCGAGCAACGCTTCCCTCCGTTCACCGCGTCTGACGCCGACATCGCTGGCATCATCGTGCTCGGCGCCGGCTACGCGCAGGTCTCCGATCTCACGGGGATGCCGGTGACAGAGGCTAGCGGCGGTCGCTTGGTCAAGCTCATCGAGCTCGCCGAGGCGTATCCGCGCGCGCGTCTCGCCTATACCGGCGGCGGCTCGCCCACCCTTGCGATGACCGAAGCCGAGCGCGCCGCGCGCGACCTGACCCGCGTCGGCTTCGATGTCGGCCGCGTCGTCTTCGAGGGCCGCTCGCGCAACACCTACGACAACGCCCTCTTCACCAAGGAAATGCTGTCGCCGCAGCCCGGCGACCGGTGGGTGATCGTCACCTCGGCCATCCACATGCCGCGCGCGGTCGGCGCGTTCCGCGCCGCCGGCTGGGAGGTGATCCCGGCGCCGGTCGAATATCTGTTCGGGCCGGTGAGCAACTTCGAGTGGGGCACCTTCCATCCCGTGCGCCAGTTCCTCTGGGTGTCGCGCATCACCCACGAGTGGATCGGCCTCGTCGCCTACTGGGCCCTCGGCCGCTCCAGCGCCCTGGTCCCGGCCTAGTAGGCTCCCGGCGTATTGAACGTGCCGTCCCACGCCGCCCCGGGCGGCGCCAAGCGCAGTGTCTCGATGCGCGCGCGATAGACGGCATAGAGCAGCGAGTCCTGCTCGCCCTCCTGCAGATCGGCAAGGATGCTGTCGGCGCCGCCCCAGTCGCGGCTGCGATAGCGCTTGAGGGCCGCATGCCAGCTCTCCAGCCGGTGCAGGCTCTCCTCGCCGAACGAACTCGCCTCGCCGAGCGGCTCGAACACCCGCACCGCCTCGTCGCGCCCTTTGACCCGCACGCGGTCGAGCTCGCGGAACAGGAATCCCGGAGCGTCCCCTTGGGTGCTCTGGGTGACGACGATCGGCACGTCGTACTCGCGCGTCAGCTTCTCGACGCGCGCGGCAAGGTTCACACCATCGCCGATGACCGTGTAGTTAAGGCGCCGCGCCGAGCCCATGTTGCCGACGACGACCGTCGCCGTGTTGATGCCGATGCCGAATTCGACGCGCGGACGGCCGCGGTCAACCAGGGTGCGGTTGAGCTCATCGAGCGACCGATGCATCGCAAGCGCCGCGCTCACCGCGCGTGCGGCGTGGTCGGGCTGGTGAATGGGCGCGCCGAACACCGCCATGATGGCATCGCCGATGTACTTGTCAACGATGCCGCCATGGCGCTCGATGACGTCGGACAGCGCGGTCAAGTACCCGTTCAGCACCGACACGAGCTCGGCCGGCGGATAGTTCTGACTCATACGCGTGAAGCCGCGGATATCGGCGAACAGCACCGACACCACGCGCTCCTCGCCGCCGAGCTCGAGACGACGGCCGAGGAGTTCGGTCGCCACTTGCTGGGAGACCATCTTGCCAAGCAACTCGCGTGCGCGGTCGCGCTCCATGAGGTCGTTGGTCATCTTGTTGACAGCGGTGGCGAGCTGGCCGAGCTCGTCCGTGCGGCGTACGCCGACCGTCACCGAGTAGTCGCCGGCCGCCACCTTTTCCACCGCCTCGACGACGCGGCGGATCGGCAGGGTCACGTTGCGCGCAATCAGGCCGGCACCGATCGCCGAGATCAGCAGGCCGGCCGCGGTTAGCAGCCCGAGGAACAGGCGCAGCTGGCGGTAGCTCGCCATCGCCTCGCTGAGCGGCCGCTGCAGTACCACCTCGAGCGGGCTGCCGATGAAGTCGCCGAGCGGCGACAGCAGGGTGACGTACGGCTCGCCGCCGATGGTGACGTCGCTGACCGAGCCGCGCGTCCAACCGCCGCGCGCCGGCTGCTGGCTCAGCTCGGCGCGCCAGTTGGGCGGCAGCGTCGAGGCGTACACCACGAACGTCTCGCCTTCGAGCCTGCCGATCGACACCTCGGCGCCGGTCAGCTCCTTGAGCTCTGCGGCGAGCGTGTCGTTCAAGTCGAAGCCGAGCGAGATCCATGCTACCGGCACCGGCGCCATCAGCGGGACGGTCACCAGCAGATACGGGCGGTCGCCGACGAAGTCGACGCCCGATGCCGTGATGGACGGCGTGCGCTCGGCGCGGTCGATGAGATTGCCGAACGTGACGCGCTCGCTCGCCACGGTCATCTCCGGGTCGGCGGCGAGCAGGGTGCGG
This sequence comes from Rhizobium sp. Q54, assembly GCA_945904955.1. Lineage (GTDB taxonomy): Bacteria > Pseudomonadota > Alphaproteobacteria > UBA2966 > CAIVPW01 > CAIVPW01. The sequence continues at coordinate 5,920 of CAMDPO010000060.1, read as the reverse complement.
TCCGGATCGATCAGCGCCGCCTCATCGGCGCCGACGCGGTTGCGCAGGTTGCGCAGCGCCGTCACCATGGTCGGCTGATGCCGCAGCGAGAAGGCCGTCTTGAAGGCGAAGTCGCCCGAGACGAGCGACGCCGCCTGCGCCAGCTCGACCTCGCGGCGTTCCATCAGGGCTTCGAACACGCGCGCGCTGGCGCCGAGCTCTGCCTCGATCTGCGTGCGCGCGCTACGGCCCGTGGCCAAGTATACCGCGACGAACGCCGTGCCCTGCACCGTCAGGATCAACCCGAGCAGCGTCAGCAGGATGCGCGTGCGGAAACTCAGGGTTCGCATCAGGTGCGTGGCGCGTTACGGCGCGATATGGCGGCCGACCGGATTGTTGCGGTCGATGCGCCACAGTCCGTCGAGCTTGAGCGGCACCCGGAATTCGGCGTTGGCGATGGCGCCGTCGGTCACGACCAGCGGCACTGGCGTCGCAGTGCCTGCCATGCCGGGGTGCCAGACGAACACATCGTGGGTGTCGGCCGGCAGGTTATTGAGGATGGCGGTGCCGGTGGCGTTGGTGACCGCGTAGTACGGCGTATCGAGCACCAGGATGTACGCCAGCATGTAGTCGTGGATGCTGCAACCGACTACGACCACGCCGGCTGTGTCGAACACCACCGGTGCCGACACCACGTCGCGCGACAGCGGGATGTTGAACACCTTGGTCTGGGAGACCGAATACACCGTGTGGCCGTAGGTGTCGGCGTTGCGGAACACCACGGCGCTGCCGCGCCGCACCGGCGTGATGAACGGGAATTGCGAGTTGACCTGGTCGATCGCCGTGGGCGGCAGGCCCTGGACGGGCAGGGCAGGGACCGGCCGGTTGCGCGGCACCGCATAAATGACGGCGTCGGCCACGGGCGCGCCGTTGCCGTCGCGCACGATGCCGGCAAGATCGGCCGCTTCGGCCGCACCTGTAGCCAGGACCGCCAGCACGGCAGCTATGGGCAGGATGGCGCGCATTGGGCTCCCTCTCGCGGGAACACTAACACGCCGGTAGCGGCCTCCGGCGCGGCTCTTCACGAACGTTGAAGGACCGGTGCTTTTCCGGCGCCGGAAACGAGCGGCGCGCCGTCACGCCGAATGCGCGCCCCCACCAAGGAGGCGCGCTTCGCGCGCGCGGCGCACCGCGGAATGCTATGGCGTGTGCGGCTAGCGGTTAAAGAGCTGCATGATGGCCTGCGGGCCTTGGTTGGCGATCGAGAGCGCCTGCACACCCAGCTGCTGCTTGATCTGGAACGCCTGCAAGTTTGCGCTTTCCTGGCTGAGGTCGGCGTCCACGAGGTTGCCGACGCCCTGCTTCAGGATGTCGATGAGCTTGCCGGTGAAGTCGCCCTGGATCTCGACGCGCTTGGCGCCCGAGCCGAGCGAGGCGAGTGCGTTGGAGACGTTGACGATCGCGCTGTTGATGGCGGCGAGCGCCGTCGCTGCGACGGTCGCGTCGGAGAGGGCGATGGTCAGGATGCCGAGCGTCGTCGTGTCGAGCGACTGCTTGTTGACCGTGATCGTGCTGCCGTCGACTGTCGACAGGACCTTGAGATCCGACGAACCGGAGTCGATCAGATTCTTGCCGTTGAACTCTGCCGTGGCGACGATCGACTCGATCTGGTCGCGCAGCGAGGTGAACTCCTCGTGCAGAGCCTCGTAGGAGTCGCCGTCGAGGCCTTCCTGGCTGGCCTGGACCGCCTTGGCCTTCATCTCGGTGAGCAGGTCGGCTATCGCCTTGCCTGCGTCGATCGCCACGTTGACGATCGAAAGGCCGAGGGCGAGGTTGGTGCGCACGGCGCCCATGCCGGCGATGTCACCGCGCATGTTCTGGGCGATGGCGAACGTCGCGGCGTCGTCCTTCGGACCGCTGACCTTCAAACCGGTCGTCACGCGCAACTGGGTCATCTCCAGTCTGCGAGTCGTGTCCGACAGGTTCTGCAGCGCGATCATTGCGCCGGCGTTGGTATTGATCGACATACCCATAGGGCGTCTCCGAAAAGGGGTTAGTTCGCCGCGTGTGTCATGCGACTTCGTCCGTCGCTTCGATTGCTGTCGCCGTCATCGCAAGGTCCGTGCCAGCACCGCCCGCCCGCACCTCGAACTGCGGCCGCTGTCCACCGACTTTGCGCGCTACCATCAGGCGCAGGGATTCGTGAAAAACCCGTAAACCGCGGCAGAACCTGCCGCCGTGGCCCAATGATTCCGAGCAAGAGCTGCCGAGCTGCGCGCAATCGGACGCTGACCCATCCCCACGCACCGCTCGCAGCGTGAAGGTGTCGCTTCGCGGCCAAAAAAAGCGCGCGCCGAGAAGTCTCGACGCGCCAGGTGGGGGAACCGGAGCTCTGCGCGCGCAAGCCTTGGCGCATGCCGGAACCGATGTGGAAGGCGAGGGGGCGCGATACGTCCGTGCTATCGCGCCCCGCCTTGGTTGCCGCGCGCCTATCGACGCGCGGCGAGTGTCGCGCCCTGCGGCGCGCCGTCGCTTAGCCGAACAGCGACAGGATCGCCTGCGGGCCGGCATTGGCGATGGCCAGTGCCTGCACGCCCAGCTGCTGCTTGATCTGGAAGGCCTGGAGGTTTGCGCTTTCCTGAGCGAGGTCGGCATCGACGAGGTTGCCGACACCCTGCTTCAGGATGTCCATCAACTTGCCGGTGAAGTCAGATTGGATGTCGATGCGCTTGGCGCCCGAACCCAGCGAGGCAAGGGCGTTCGACACGGAGATGATCGCCTGGCTGACGGCGCTGAGCGCAGTGGCGGCGACCGTCGCGTCGGTGAGCGCGATCGTCAGGATGCCGAGCGTCGTCGTGTCGATCGACTGCTTGGTGACGGTGATCGTGCTGCCGTCGACGGTGGACAGCACCTTGAGGTCGGCCGCGCCGGAGTCGATCAGGTTCTTGCCGTTGAACTCGGCGGTGGCGACGATCGATGCGATCTGGTCGCGCAGCGAGGTGAACTCGGCGTGCAGTGCGGTATAGGAGTCGGTGTCGAGACCTTCCTGGCTCGCCTGCACCGCCTTGGCCTTCATCTCGATGAGAAGGTCGGCGACGGCCTTGCCGGCGTCGATGGCGACGTTGGTGATCGACTGGCCGAGGGCGAGGTTGGTCTTCACCGCGCCCATGCCGGCGATGTCGCCGCGCATGTTCTGGGCAATGGCGAAGGTCGCCGCGTCGTCCTTCGGACCGGCGACGCGCAGGCCGGTGGTGACGCGCATCTGCGTCGTCTCGAGGCTGCGGGTGGTAGCGCTAAGGCTCTGCAGGGCGATCATCGCCCCCGCGTTCGTATTGATAGACATCGCCATGGCACGGACTCCTGGCTTACTGGCAAACAACTCGGCGCAACGGTTGCGCCTGGCCGGGATAACGCAAGCGCTGTGCCAGACCGCCGCAGGCCCGTGCCGCTCTCCCGGCTCCCAGGAATTCCGCGCCTTTTCGCGTGGGGCAATGTCTGCCGCCGAGGGCACGCGTGCGGCAGCTTTTGCGCTGCCGGCAACGCTGACTCCGGGCAGAAGTTGCCACCCACGTTTGCCCAACGCTGAGAAACTCCCGCCCGGCCTCGCGCGGGCGCGCCTTCGGCACGACTGGCGGGAGAGGGCAGGGTGAGGGTGGGCAAGAATCGACGCGCCGGGCACGGGTTCAGCGATTCCCGCACACCCTCCCGCCGACCCTTTCCGGCCAAACAGCAGGAGAGGGAGATCGTTGGAAACTGCGGCCAAAGGTCCGCCGCGCCCCATATGTACTTGATGCACCTAGACAAATACGCTGGCTAGAATAGGTTTGAGGCCCATGGCGAGCGTAACGAGCGAAACCGATCTGACCGAACCGGCGCCGCGCGGCCCTGGGCTCGGCATCTGGCTGCTCGTCGCCGCCGTCCTGGTGTTCGCGCTGGCGGTGCTCGGCGGCGTCACCCGGCTCGAGCACGCCGGCCTCTCCATCACGCAATGGAAGCCGCTCGCCGGCATCCTGCCGCCGCTGTCGGCCGAGGCCTGGGAGGCGGAGTTCGCGTATTACCGGCGGTTCCCCGAGTACCAGCTCGTCCACCAGGGCATGGACCTCGCCGGGTTCCAGTACATCTTCTGGTTCGAGTACACCCACCGCCTGCTGGCGCGTCTCGTCGGCGTCTTCGTCGCCCTGCCGCTGCTCGTGCTGTGGCTGACGCGCCGCATCGAACGCCAACTCGCCCTGCGCGTGCTCGGCGTCGTCGTGCTGATCGGTCTGCAAGGCGCGCTCGGGTGGGCGATGGTGGCGAGCGGCCTCGACGAGCGTCCGGACGTCAGCCACTACATGCTTACCGCCCACCTCGGCATGGCCGTGCTGATCTTCGCCAGTATGCTGTGGCTTGCCTGCACCCAGATGGTGGTGCCGGGCGACGAGTGGGGCGTGCGGATCTCGACCGGCTTCCGTGTCTCCACGTACGTCGCGGTCGCCCTTATCTACGTGCTCGTCTTGTCAGGCGCCCTGGTCGCCGGCCTCGACGCCGGCTTCGACTACAACACCTTCCCCAAGATGGACGGCCGCTGGATTCCGCCGGGCCTGTTCCCGGAGCATCCCCTCGACAGCATCGTCACGGTGCAGTTCCTGCACCGCTGGTACGGCCTGTTCCTCGGCGCCTTCGTCGTCCTGCTGTGGGGCCGCTCGCTCGATGTGCGCCTGCCCGACGACGTTCGCGCCATGTACCGCTGGCTGATGCTGGCGTTCGCTCTGCAAGGTGTGGTCGGCATCTCCACCCTCGTGCTGCGCGTGCCGGTGCCGCTCGGCGCTTTGCATCAGGCCGGCGCCCTGATCGTGTTCGGCCTCGCCATCGCCACGGCGTACACGGTCTCGAACGCCCGAGTTCGCCCGCCAGCGGGCATTCACATCATCCCGTAGGGGCGGGGCCATGGCAGCGTGCTCGCTCTACCTGACCGCCGCCACCCAGGCCGAAGCCGAGAAGATCGGCCGCACCCTCGTCGAGGAGCGCCTGGCTGCATGCGCCAACATGCTCGGGCCGATCCGCTCTTTCTATTGGTGGCAAGGCAAGGTGCAGGATGACGCGGAAGTCGCGTTCCTGCTCAAGACGCGCACCGACCTCGTCGACCGCGTCGTCGCGCGCGTGAAGCAGATGCACTCCTACGCGGTGCCCTGCGTAGTCACCTGGCCGATCGAAGCCGGCAACCCCGACTATTTGGCCTGGGTCGAGAAGGAAGCGTCGGGCTAGCGATCTACAGGTGCGCGTCGAGCGCGCCGTCGCCACCGTTGCTGCGGCTCAACCCAATCTCGCGCAGGCGGTGGCGCAGGGATGCCCCGTCCAACTTCGAGAACGGCAGGCTGGTGAGCTCGGAGACGCGGCTGCGCAGCAGCCGGAACGTGCTGGCGAACGCCTGACGGATTTCCTGCGGCGTGCCGTCGATGACCGGATCGGCCATGCCCCAGTGGGCGGTGAGGGGACCGCCGGGCCACACCGGGCAGGTCTCCTCGGCCGCTTCGTCGCACAGGGTCAGCACCACGTCGAGGCTTGGCGCGTCCGCGGGCGCGAACTCGTCCCAGCTCTTCGAGCGCAGGCCCTTGGTGTCGAAGCGCAGGCGTGTCAGCAGCGCCAAGGCCTCGGGATGCACGAACCCCTTGGGGTCGCTGCCGGCCGAGTAGGCGCGCACGCGCCGCCGCGCGCTGCGATTGACCAGCGCCTCGGCCAGGATGGAGCGCGCTGAATTGCCGGTGCAGAGAAAGAGGACATTGATGGGACGTTTGGCCATGGCTACCCCGCTCGCGCGCTAGGCTCCGTACTCAATTGGGGATTCCGCTCAGGCGCGGTTTGTGATTCAAGCTTCCGAACGAACAGGAGGCTTGGATGGCGGGGGTTTCTTGGCTGAGCGACTCTGAGTGGGCGCGGATTGAGCCACTATTGCCGCGCGGAC
>CAMDPO010000059.1 GCA_945904955.1 Rhizobium sp. Q54 | reverse complement strand
CCACGCGCACGTGCACGAAGACGAATTCGTCTACGTCCTGGAAGGCGAGCTGACTCTTGTCGAAGACGGCGGCGAGACGCTGCTGCGCACCGGCGACTGCGCTGCCTTCCCCAAGGCTACCGGCAACAGCCATCACCTGATCAGCCGGTCGGACGCGGTCGCAGTCTATCTCGAGGTCGGCTCCGACATCGACATGCAGATCGCCGGTCCCGACCGCCGCTTCGTGCACAAGGACGGCACGCCGTACCGCTAGCTCGGCCGCCGCAACAGGCCGACGCCCGTCGCGATCAGCCACACGGTAAATCCGGCGAAGCCGACGATCGTGATCAGGCCGAACGTCTCGCCGGATCGCCCCAGCGCAATCGCCAGGCCCTCGCCGGTGCCGATGGCAATCGCCGCGCCGGCGAGCCAGCCGGTCCACGCCGTCTTTCGCGCGCCTTCGCTCCATTGCAGCAGCGCGAGCGTCACGAGAAACGCTGCGGTGAGCAACTGACCCAGGTGCTCGCCGATGGCGACGCCACCGTACTGATTGAGAACGTCAAAGGCGCGCTCCGTGGCGAGCTTCGCGTCGGCGCTGGCGGCAGGATCGGCGTGGACGCGCGCCAGACCGGGAATGACGAACACCCAACGCCACAACCCGATCGCCTGCGCGAAGCCCGCGAGCGCGCCGAAGATCGCGGCGCCGATGGCGAGCATCGGCCGCGCGGCGATGCGCTCGCGCGTGATCGACAGGGCGATGGCGACAGGCACCATCGCCAGGGCCGTCAGCGCGAACGCATGCCACGTGAGGATCAGGGAGGCGCCACCGGCGGCAAACAGGTCGAGCGCTTCGCCCGCCGGCCGGCGCAACACGTCCGGATAGTCGTACGTCGCGCCGAGGATGGTGAACGGCACGTTGAATGCGATCGCCAGCGCGATGGCGCTGACCGCTGTAAGGCGCCGGTCTGTCATTGCGAGTCCCCCGTTGGCAGCGAAGCTGCCCAACGGCGGCACTATAGCGCCGCTTCGCCCGACGCGCTCAGCGCACCGCCTTCTTCAGGCTGGTCTGCACGTACGCCATCGCTTCCTGCCACTTGGGGCTATCCCAGCGCCGCAGCATCTCCGCGCCGCTCACGTTCTCGACGCGCTGCTGAATCCAATAGACGTTGCCGAACGGGTCGCGCACGCGCCCGACGCGGTCGCCGAACGACAGCAGCGTGACCTTGGTGATCAACGTGGCGCCGGCGTTGATGGCGCTGTACATCGCGGCGTCGGCATCCTCGACGTAAAGACGCAGGAAGGCGGGTGTCGCCGGCCAGCCCTCGGGCGCGTCGAACATCAGCACCATGGCGTCGCCGATGCGCATTTCGGCATGGCCGATGCGGCCGTCTGGAGCGGCGATGCGCGACTCCTCCTCTGCGCCGAACGCCTCCGCCAGGAACTTCATCAGGCCGTCCGTGTCCTGGCCCACCACCCACGGCGTCACCGCGGTATAGCCCGGTGGCACCACCTCGATCTTCTTCGTCATGGCCCCCACGCCTCCGATACGAGGGTGCCATCCTCTCGCATCCGCGCGGGAAGCGCTACGTGGCCCGCACGCGGTTGTCCTTGGCGTTGTGCTCCAGCTCAACCAATCCAAGCTGCTCCAGCACCGGCGTCACGTAGTTGGCGAACCGCCCGCGATACCCTTTGCGCAAGCCGTAGTAGCCGGCCACCGGATTCTTCGCATCCCTCGCCCATGCCTCGACCGTGCCGGGCTTCACCGGCTTGCCCTCGTCGGCATTGCCGAGCGCCATCCAGTCGCCGTGCTTCTTCAGCATGGCAAACAGGTCGTCCAGGCAGCGCAGCTGGTAGGATAGCTTGGTCGAGCCGACCTGCACCACGAGGGCGGGCGGATCGAGCGTCTCGTCCCGCCATGCCTGAAAGTCCGACGACAGCGACGGCGTCTTGAGCAGCCACGGATCGTCCGCGGTGCCGTCGCCATAGGTGACCGACTTCTTCGCCGCTTTCTGCGTGGCCATCGTTGCTACCTTTCCGCCGTGGCTTTCAGGCCGCGCGCGAACTTCTCGAAGTACGGAGTGAGATCAGGAATCGTCTTGCCGATCAGCGGCGCCAGCGGTCCCGTGAACTCCTCACGCATGTGAAACGCGGTGCCGTCGCGCGTCGGCGTCAGGTTGTATTGCCGCTCGCCGGTGAACAGTCCGAACGGTATGCCGCCGCGCCACACCATGCGCGACGCCGGCTTCATCTCGACGACGCGCACCGGGAAGGCGCGATTGGGCGCGCTCTCCGCCCACAGCTTGAGGCGTCCGCCGAGAGTGATGGTGCCATCGACACGGTTCAGCCCCATGCCGCCCGCCACCAGCCTGCGCGCGTCGGTGAGGATCGCCCACACCCGCTCGGGCGGCGCCTGGATGTCTTGCCGGACCTCGAAGAACTTCATTGCGGCGGCCTCCTTTGCCGCCCCCGTCCTTCGCACACCTAGTATGACATCTTGTGTCATATTTGACCCATGAGGGCCTCGCGCCTGTTGCGCATGCTGCTGCTCCTGCAGAACCGCGGCCGCATGACCAGCGCCCAGCTCGCCGAGGAGCTCGAGGTCGTGCCGCGCACCATCCTGCGCGACGTCGATGCGCTCACCGAGGCCGGCCTGCCCATCATCGTCACCCAAGGCAACCAGGGCGGCATCGAGCTCGGCTTCCGCTACCGCACGCGCCTCACCGGCCTTGCCAGCGACGAGGCCGAAGCCATGGCCGTCATCCTGACGCGCCCGCTGCCCGAGCTCGACGCGCTCGGCCTGCGCGCCGCCGGCGCCCGCGCGCGCAGCAAGATGCTCGAGTCGTTCCCCGATGGCGTCCGCGCGACCATCGACCTGGCGCGCACCTGGTATCGCTTCGCGATACCCACCGACGCGGATCCGGACCCCCGCATCGCCGCCCTCGCACTGGCCATCAAGGACCGCCGCATGGTGCGCATCCGCGCGGGGACGCCGCGCCAGAGCGTCGTTCATCCCGTCGCGCTATCCTTCGGTGACGGTGCTTGGCACGTGGTTGATCGCCTCGATCCTGCCGCTCCAATCCCTCTCGACGACTGCGACGACATCAACATCTCCGCCCGGACCTATCCGACATGATCACGCCCAGCTACGCGCGTACGATGGCCGCCTACAATGCCGAGATGAACCGGCGCATCTACGCAGCCGCCGCGCGCCTCGGCGACACGGCGCGACGGGAGCAGCGCGGCGCCTTCTGGGGCTCGATCCACGCGACGCTGAATCACCTGCTCTGGGCGGACGAGACGTGGATGTCGCGTTTCGCCGATTGGCCAAAGCCTCTGGCGCTGTTGCGGGACAGCGCAGCGTTACTCGACTCGTTCGCCGACATGCAGCGCCGCCGCACCGACTTCGATGCGCGCATTCTTGCCTGGACCGAAAGTCTCACGTCGGAGTCCCTCGCCGGCGACCTCGTCTGGTTCAGCCAGGCGGCGCAACGCGAGATGCGCCGGCCGCGCGCGCTCCTGGTAATGCACTTCTTCAACCACCAGACCCACCATCGCGGCCAGGCGCACGCCATGCTTACGGCGGCAGGCGAGCAGACCGGCGATACCGACCTGTTCCTGCTGGTCTAGCGGCGGTACGAGCCCGTCTCCCGAAGTGTGACCGAAACCACGCCGTCGCCGGGCGCCATGGGATATTCTGGTGCTCCGGGGGAACGCACGATGGATAAGGCACACGCTGCCCACGACAAGGGTCACGCCGACAAGCCGTCGGCGGACAAGGGACACGCCGACAAAGGGCACGCCGACAAGGGTCACGCCGACAAGCCGTCGGCGGACAAGGGGCGCGCCGACAAAGGGCACGCCGACAAGGGCCACGCGCCCGCAGCGGCTGCCGCGCCCAAGGCCGCAGCCGCGGCCCCGGTCGGTGACCCGACCAAGTTCGGCGGTGGTCTCATCCCTGCCGACGACGTCAAGCGCGTCGGCAGCTTCGCGGCCGTCGCCGGCTGGGTGTTCGGCCTGATCGGCGGCATTGTCGTTGTGGCGCTGATCGGGGCACGTCCCGCCTGGCTGTTCGGCGTAGTGGGCGTGCCCGTTGTGCTGGTCACCTACATCTTCAGCACGATCGCTGGCGGCCGCGTCTCGCGGAACTTCCTCAAGTCCTACACGGCCCAACGTTAGCCACGTCCGGCCCCGGCGATGGGGCTCGGGGTGACCGGAGGGTAGGGGAGGGGGCAAAATCCGTGCCCCGTCCCTGGACGGGGGGGCCCGAACCTGCTATCTCCGCGCGTCGCCAGCGGTGCTCCCACTGGTGGTTGCCCGGCGTCGCGCCGGCAGGCGCGCTCACCGCACGACCGGAGGAGGTCAAGCCCTAGTGGTCCAAGTTATCGTTCGCGACAATAACGTCGATCAGGCTCTGCGAGCCCTCAAGAAGAAGATGCAGCGTGAAGGCGTCTGGCGCGAGATGAAGATGCGCCGGGCCTACGAGAAGCCCTCCGAGAAGCGCGTCCGCAAGGTTGCCGAGGCTCTCCGCCGTCAGCGCAAGCTCGCCCGCAAGCGCGCCAGCACCCAGTAAGCGTCGCCGTCCACGCGCCGGGGCCTACTAGGCCCGCGCGCGAGGTCTCCAACGCGACCCAGCCCGCGTCCCTGGCGCGGGCTTTGTCATACCAAGGTCCTAGGCGCGTCCTGGCTAAACTCCTTGCCAGCAGGGGCGGAAAGCCGTACCGAAACCCAATGGCGGTAACCACACCCATCTGCGACTTCGGCTGGAAGGCGGTCGACTTCAACCTGCTCGGGGTTGACGGCAAGCGCTACAGCCTCGCCGAGGGGAAGGGGCCGAGCGGCACCCTCGTCATCTTCATGTGCAACCACTGCCCGTACGTGAAGGCGGTGATCGATCGCCTCGTGCGCGACACGCGCGATCTCATCGCCAAGGGCATCGGCGTCATCGCCATCAACGTCAACGATGCTGCCCAGTATCCGGAAGACTCTTACGAGAACATGCAGCGCTGGGCGCGCGAGAAGAACTTCCCGTTTCCGTACGTCATCGATCCCAGCCAGGAGATCGCCCACAGGTACGACGCGGTGTGCACGCCGGACTTCTTCGGCTTCAACGCCAAGCTCGAGCTCCAGTACCGCGGCCGCCTCGACGAATCGAAGAAGGAAGCGGCAGCACCCACCGCGCGCCGCGAGCTGTTCGAGGCCATGATGCAGATCGCCAACACCGGCCGCGGCCCGGCCGACCAGATCCCGAGCATGGGCTGCTCGATCAAGTGGCGCGAACCTAACGCAACCGCAGCACAGTAGGGCAGGCGCAGTGTCCGACATCTTTCGTGAGGTCGACGAAGACCTCCGCAGCGAGTCCTACCAAAAGCTCTGGGACAAGTACGGCCGCCTGCTCATCGGCTTGGCTGTCGGGGTGGTCGTCGTCACCGCCATCTGGCAGGGCTGGGTCAACTGGCAGCGCACCCAGAACGAAGCCGACGGCGAGCGCTACATGGCCGCCGCCCAAATCGCCGCGCGCGGCCAGACCGGCGCCGCCATCGCCATGCTCGAGCTGTTCGAGCAGGAGGCAGGCCCCGGCTACGTCACGCTCGCGCGCCTGCAACGCGCCTCCGCTCTCGTCACCGCCGGCGATCGCCGCGAGGCCGTCAGCATCTACGACGCGGTATCCGCCGACACGTCGGTGGATCAGACCCTGCGCGACCTCGCCACGCTGCTCGCGGCCCAGAACCTGGTCGACACCGCCGACCGCCCCACGCTCGAACGTCGCCTGGCCGGACTCGTTCTCGAAATAAGCCCCTGGCGCTTCGCCGCGCGCGAGCTCCTGGCGCTCGCCGCCCTGCGTGCCAACGACACCGACGCCGCGCGCGGCTACTTCACCAAGCTCGCCGACGACGCCGCCACGCCCCAAGGGGTGCGCGCCCGCGCCGCAGAAATGTTGGCCGCCCTTGGCGCCTAAGCGCCTTGCCCTGGTGCTGCCCTTGGTGCTCACGCTCGGCGCGTGCACCTGGCTCGGCGACATGTTCTCCGGCACCGACCAAGCGCCCTTGCGCGGAGAGCGCCTCTCGGTGCTCACCCTCGAAGAGGCACTGGCGCCGGATCCCGAGCTCGCCCGCCTCGACATCCGCCTGCCGGCGCCCTACCGCAACCCGGATTGGATGCAGCCCGGTGGTCATCCGACCCACGCCATGCACCACCTGACGCTCGCCGATCAGATCGCGACGCGCTGGAGCGAGAGCATCGGCGTCGGCGCCAACCGCGACCGCAAGGTCACGACGGTGCCGGTGGTCGGCAACGGCATGGTCTTCACCATGGACGCCGCCGGATCGGTCAGCGCCTTCCGCGTCACCGACGGCCAGCGCGTCTGGCGCACGGACGTCGTGCCGGCACGCGAGGAGCGCGGTGCGATCGGCGGCGGCGTGTCCCTCGACGCCAACGTGCTCTATGTCGCCACCGGCTACGGCGACGTGCTCGCGTTGCGCTCGGACAACGGCGAGATGCTGTGGTCGCGCCGTATCGGATCCCCCTTGCGCGGCGCCCCGACCATCAGTGGCGGCCGCGCCTATGTATTGAGCCAGCACAACGAGCTGCACGCCCTGTCGGTCGAGACCGGCGAAACGGTGTGGACCCACGTCGGCATCCAAGAGGTCGCCGGCCTCGTCAACGGCGCCAGTCCGGCCGTCGTCTCGGGCCTCGTGCTGGCCCCCTACACGTCCGGCGAGCTCGTCGCCCTGCGTGCCGACAACGGTCGCGAGACGTGGTCCGACGCGCTGACGCGCACCGGCCGCCTCGTCGCGCTCGCCGACATCAGCGACATCGCCGGCCTTCCCGTCGCCGACCGCGGCCGCGTCTACGCCGTCAGCCACGCCGGCACCTTTGCCGCTCTCGACATCATCACCGGCGAGCGCTTGTGGGAGCAGGATCTCGCCGGCGTGCAGACGCCGTGGGTGGCGGGCGAGTACATCTTCCTCGTCACCACCTCCGCCGAGGTCGTCGCTCTGTCGCGCGACGGCGGCGGCATCCACTGGGTACACGCTCTGGCGCGCTACGAGGACGCGGCGCGCCGCCGCGATCCGATCCAATGGTACGGCCCGGTGCTGGCCGGCGACCGCCTGCTGCTCGGCTCCAGCACCGGCGATGTCGTCGCCCTGTCGCCCTACACCGGCAACGTGCTCGGCACCTTCCGGGTGTCGGGCGGCGTCGCCGTGCCGCCCATCGTCGCCGACGGCACCCTCTACATCGTTACGGACAACGCGACGATCTACGCGCTGCGCTAGGCTCCCGATGGCAAAGGAGAAGGCGTTCACCGTCGCCATCGTCGGGCGCCCCAACGTCGGCAAGTCGACGCTGTTCAACCGCCTGGTCGGCCGCAAGTCCGCCCTCGTCGACAAGACTCCCGGACTCACGCGCGATCGCCGCGAAGGCGACGCCAAGCTCGGCCCCTTGCGCTTCCGCGTCATCGATACCGCCGGCTACGAGGCCGGCCGCGACGGCAGCATCGAGTCGCGCGCCTGGGCGCAGACCGAAGCGGCGCTCGCCGACGCCGACGTCGCCCTGCTGGTGGTGGACGCCCGCACCGGCGTCACGCCCGCCGACGCCGACTTCGGCCGCCTCGTGCGCACCTCGAAAAAGCCGGTCGTGCTGGTCGCCAACAAGGTCGAAGGCAAGGCCTCCGAGGGCGGCTTCTACGAAGCATTCTCCCTCGGCCTCGGCGAACCGGTGTCAATGTCAGCCGAGCACGGCCTCGGCCTCGCCGACCTGCACGCCGCCCTCGCTCCGCACGTCCCGTACGACCCCGACGCGGTCGACGAGCCGGACAAGAAGCGCCGCCGCAAGAAAGTGCCGGTCGAGGGCGAACCGGTCGTTGGCCGGTCCGAGGAAAAGCCCCACGGCCCGCTGCGCCTCGCCATCGTCGGCAAGCCCAACGTCGGCAAGTCGACGCTCCTCAACCACCTGCTCGGCGAGCAGCGCGTCATCACCGGGCCGGAACCGGGCCTCACCCGCGACGCCATCGCCGTCGCCTGGGAATACCGCGGCCAGCCCGTGCAGCTCGTCGACACCGCCGGCATGCGCCGCGCCCAGAAAGTCCACGGCCCGCTCGAAAAGCTCTCTAGCATGGACTCGCGCCGCGCCATCGGCCTGGCCGAGGTGTGCATCCTCGTTCTCGACGCCACCGAGCCGATGGGCCGCGCCGACCTCTCGGCGGCCGTGTTCGCCATCGACGAGGGCCGCGCCGTCGTCATCGCGCTGAACAAGATCGACGCGGTGGCCGATCCCTCCGCGGTGCTGCGCGCTTTGCAGGAGCGTCTCGAGGACTCGCTGTCCCAGGTCCAGGGCGTGCCGGTGGTGCCGCTGTCCGGCCTGACCGGTCACGCGGTGGAAAAGCTGATGCCGGCGGTGCTCAAGCAGTACGAGCGCTGGAACACGCGCATCCCGACCGCCCAGCTCAACCGCTGGCTGGAGGGCATCCTCACCGCCAACCCGCCGCCGGTGGTCAACCGCCGCCGCATCCGCATCCGCTACATGACGCAAGTGAGCGCGCGGCCGCCGACCTTCGCGCTGTTCAGCAGCAAGCCCGGCGACCTGCCGGACTCCTACGTGCGCTACGCCGTCAACGACCTGCGCACCGCCTTCAAGCTCCCCGGCGTCCCCATCCGCATGGGCGTCCGCAAGAGTTCGCGCACCAACCCCTACGACCAAGACTGATCGTCGACTCTCTCCCCGCCTTACTTCCCTCGCCCCGGCGGACGATATCCTCCGGCAGAGGCCTAGGCTGCGCAGCCAGGAATTGCTTCAAAGGCCGGAGCTCGTCGGCTAGAGCGGTTTCATCTTTCCGTGAATCGTGGGGGATTCACGGCTGCGGTCTTTTGTGATTCAACTGACGTGCAGGCGCTCCGGCATTGGGGTGCGGGATGGGTAAGTACTACTCGGTGGATCTGCGGGAGCGGATCGTCCACGCGGTAGAGGGCGGCATGTCGCGGCGGGGCGCGGCGCGGGTGTTCGAGGTGAGCGCCAGCACCGCGGTGAAGTTGCTGCAACGGTGGCGGCGGACTGGCAGTGTGCGGCCGGACCGGATCGGTCATCCGCGGCGATCGAAGCTTGATCCGCACGAGGCTTGGCTTCTGAATCTGGTGCGAGACGAGCCCGACATCACCCTGGAGGAAATCCGGTCCCGGCTGCGCGGGCGGGGCGTGTCGGCGAGCATGGGCCTGGTGTGGAAGTTCTTCGATCGGCACGACGTTAGCTTCAAAAAAAACGCCGCACGCAAGCGAGCAGCTGCGCGCGGACGTTGACCGGGCGCGGGCCTGCTGGCGGCTGCGGCAGCCTGCCCTCGACCCCGCCAAGCTGGTCTTCATCGACGAGACTGGTACCGCGACCAACATGACGCCCCTGCGCGGCCGCTGCCGCCGCGGCGAACGGCTGATCGGCCGCGCTCCGCACAACTCCTGGAAGACCACGACCTTCGTCGCCGGCCTGCGCCGCGACCAGATCACCGCCCCCTTCGTCATCGAGCAGGCGATGAACGGCGTCATCTTCCGAACCTACGTCGAGCGATGCCTCGCGCCTGCGTTGCATCCCGGCGACGTCGTCATCATGGATAACCTGAGCTCACACAAGGTCGATGGCGTGCGCGAGGCGATCGAGCGCGTTGGGGCGCGGCTGGTCTATCTGCCGCCGTACTCGCCCGACCTCAACCCCATCGAGCAGGTCTTCGCCAAGCTCAAGCACCTCTTGCGCAAGGCAGCACAGCGATCAACCGCAACTCTCTGGGACAAAATCGGCGAACTCCTCGCCAGCTACACCTCACAAGAATGCGCCAACTACTTCCGAAACTCAGGCTATGCGTCAACCTAAGATGAAAGCGCTCTAG
>CAMDPO010000058.1 GCA_945904955.1 Rhizobium sp. Q54 | reverse complement strand
TCGTCCGCAACGAGGATGTCGATGCTGGGATACTCCTGCGCTAGCAGGGCATCGAGAGCACGCCGCACCAGCGCCGCACCGTTGTAGGTGGGCAGAACGATCGTCACGAGGGGTGCGAGGGCGGGCACGCGGGCTGTTGCCTATGGTTGGCAGCGCACTATTGCGGATCCGACCGTGTCGGCCCGCGGCGCCTTTCTTATTCCGGACCGCCGCCGGTTGCCAATGTTGAGTCGAGGAATGAGCAGTCTTCCGCTTGCTCCCAGCGATACGCCGAGCGGAACCCTCCGCCGGCGCCCACTGGAACCGTCGAGCTCACACCGAATGCACCGGAAGTCCGCGGGCCAAAATGTGACCCGCTTGTGACCCCGATCCTGGGCGATTCTGTGAGTATCTGAATTACTGGTCGGAGTGGGCGGATTCGAACCGCCGACCCCCAGACCCCCAGTCTGGTGCGCTAACCAGGCTGCGCTACACTCCGACCGGCGCGGACTGTACCTGCGACCACGAGCCCGCGCCACCAGCGCAAGCGCCGCAGGCACGGCCGACCTCTGGCCTGCGGCAATGCCGAGGCTCAGCTAGGGCCCCGCCCCTATCCCCTCTATCGCATTGGAACCGCCCGGCGGGGTCCCCACGTCGGAACCCTGCGGCGTTCTTGGGTGGCGATGCTGGACGCGGCGCACGGACGCGGCGTCGGCGAAGCGGGCCACGGGGCCGCGCGCCACCACTGAGGCGACGAGGACGCTAGCCCAGGACCCGGCGGAGGAGGTCGCGGGCCTCGTCGAGCTCGCGCAGGACGGCGGCGAGACGCTTGCGGTGTTCCGGAGCGAGCGCGACCGCCTCGGCAGGAGGCGCGCCGACCGGCACTTCGTCCGCGCCGCGCGTGTCCTTGAGGACCTTCTGAACACCGCGAATGGTGTAGCCCTGGTCGTACAGGAGGCCACGGATGAGACGCAGCAGCGTCACGTCCTCGGGCCGGTAGTAGCGCCGGCCGCCGCCGCGCTTCAGCGGGCGGACCTGGGCGAACTTGCTTTCCCAGAAACGCAGCACGTGCTGCGGCACGTCAAGTTCCGCGGCTACCTCGCTGATGGTGCGGAAAGCGCCAGGCGCCTTCTCCACCCGTCGGGCCGGCCGGAGTGCGGTCTCGGTCATGCCTTGGCCTGTGCCACTACCCCGCCGACGGGGTCTTGGACAGGGCTCGGTTGATGAGGTCCTTCAGCACGTGGCTGGGCCGGAACACCAGCACTCGCCGCGGCAGGATGGGGACTTCGTCGCCGGTCTTCGGATTGCGTCCCATGCGCGTGCCCTTCTCGCGCACGTAGAAGCTGCCGAACGACGAGATCTTGACCGTATCGCCGCGGACCAAGCTCTCGCCGATCTCGTCGAAGACCGACTCGACCAAATCCGCCGACTCGTTGCGCGATAGGCCGACCTGCTCATAGACGGCCTCGGCCAGCTGCGCCCGGGTCATTGTCGCCATGATGGATGCGGCCCCTCCCTGGGCTTCTCCCGCCGCGGTTGCTCGTCGTGCCAGAGGCACGCCTGGCGCGCCGAGCGCGCGTCCCCGCGCAACGGCCCCGAGCAAGACAACTTCATGTATTAGGCTAGCCCGCGCAAAAGAATGGGTCAAACTCAATAGTTTGCGGCCGTTGGTTGCCACGAAGGTCGCGGAATCCGTGGAATGTCGCTGAATCGGTGGAGGGCCGCCACAACTGGGCGGGCAGCTACATGCGGACGACGGCAGCGCCCCAAGTGAAGCCGCCACCCATGGCCTCCATGACGACCACGTTGTCCGGCTTGATGCGGCCGTCGCCGACCGCTTCGGTCAATGCCAGCGGGACGGAGGCGGCGGAGGTGTTGGCGTGGTGGTCGACGGTAATGACGACGCGCTGCTCAGGCAGGCCGAGCTTCTTGCCGACGCCATCGATGATGCGGCGGTTGGCCTGGTGGGGCACCACCCAGTCGACGTCGGCGGAGGTCAGGCCGGCGCTGGTCAGGCCTTCTGCGACGACCGCCGAAAGCTTTTCGATGGCGTGTTTGAAGACCTTGGGACCGTCCATGCGGACCACGCCGGCGGTCTTGGTGGAGGAGACGCCGCCGCTGGCGTAGAGCAGGTCGTGCTGGCGGCCATCGGAATGCAGGCGGGTGCTGAGCACGCCGCGGTCGGCGGGCAGGCCGCTGCCCTTGCCGGCCTTGAGGACGACGGCCCCTGCCCCGTCGCCGAACAGGACGCAGGTAGAGCGATCCTGCCAGTCGAGGATGCGGGAGAAGGTCTCGGCGCCAATGACCAGGGCCGTCTCGGCCTGGCCGAGGCGGATGAAATTGTCGGCCACCGCGAGGGCGAAGATGAACCCGGAGCACACCGCCTGGACGTCGAAGGCGACGCCGCGGGTCATGCCGAGACGTTCCTGCACGCGCGTAGCGGTTGCCGGAAAGGTCTCATCGGGCGTGGTGGTGGCCAGGACGATGAGGTCGACCGCGTCGGCCTTGGTGCCGGCAGCGGCGAGCGCGCGCTCGGATGCCTTCACCGCCAGGTGCGAGGTGAACTCGCCCTCGGCGGCGACGTGGCGGACGCGGATGCCGGTGCGCTCGACGATCCACTCGTCGGACGTGTCGACCAGCTTGGCGAGCTCATGGTTGGTGACCATGCGATCGGGCAGGTAGGAGCCGCAGCCCGCGATCTGCGAGCGCACGACGCTGGCGCGCGCGTGGGCGTCGTGCGGGGAGCGCGCCAATGGCGCGACGTCGGCGTCCATCATGCCGGCCGGCGGGCGCACCGTCACGAAGCGGCCTTGGTGGCCAATTGGGGTTCAGCCGCGACGCGATGGTCGAAGACATCGAGGTCGGCGTGAATGCTCTCGTTGAAGTCGCCGCGCACCATGTCGGCGGCCACCGAGATCGCCGAGGCGAAGCCCTCGCCGTCGGTGCCGCCGTGGCTCTTCACCACGACGCCGTTGAGGCCGAGGAACAACGCGCCGTTGTATTGGCGCGGATCGAGCTTGGCGCGCAGCGAATCGAGCGCCGGCTTGGCGAGCACATAGCCGAGCTTGGAGACCCACGAGCGGCGGAACGCGAGGTTGAGGAACTGCGAGATCAGCTTGGCGGTGCCCTCGGTGGCTTTCAGCACGGCGTTGCCGGTGAAGCCGTCCGTCACCACCACGTCCACGGTGCCGGCGCCGATGTCGTCGCCCTCGACGAAGCCATGGAAATCGAAGCCGAACTTGGCCTCGCGCAGGATCTGGCCGGCGGCGCGCACTTCGTCGTGGCCCTTGAGTTCTTCGGCGCCGACGTTGAGGAGGCCGACCACCGGTCGCGCGACGCCCAGCACGCTGCGGGCGAACCCGGCGCCGAGGATGGCGAACTGGACCAGGTGGCGCGCGTCGCACTCGACGTTGGCGCCGAGGTCGAGCATTGCGCTCTCGCCGCGCGCGGTAGGGAAGTAGGAGATCATCGCCGGGCGATCGACGCCGGGCTGCATCTTTAAGACGAACCGGGACAGCGCCATCAGCGCGCCGGTGTTGCCGGCCGACAGTACGCCGGCGGCGTGGCCGTCGCGCACCGCCTCGATGGCGAGGCGCATGCTGGATTGCGGGCTGCGGCGCAGCGCCTGACTCGGCTTGTCGGACGGGCCGATGACCTGGGCCGCGTGGCGAATCTCGACGCCTTCGCGCAACAGCGGATGCAACGCCAGCAGCGGCGTCAGCCGCTCCTGGTCACCGAACAGCAGGAAGCGCAGATGCGGCATGCGCCCACGCGCGATGGCCGCGCCTTCGAGCACCATGGCCGGGGCGTGGTCGCCCCCCATGGCATCGAGAGCGATCACCATCTCCGCGCTCATCGGTCACCCCGGGTTGGGGTCGACGAAGCCGACCCCGGGCAGCGCTGCAAGCTTAGGCCTCTTTGGCCTCGGAAACCTCGCGGCCATCGTAGTGGCCGCATGCTCCGCAAACGTGATGCGGGCGCTTGTGCTCGCCGCAGTTGGAGCACTCGACGTACGCCGACGGAGTCAGCGCGTCATGGGAACGGCGCATATTGCGCGTCGAGGGAGTCTTCTTTCGCTTCGGTACCGCCACGTTACGCCCTGCTCCTCCAGTTTTTCAGGGCCGCAAACGGCCCCGCTTTCTTGCCTTCGCCCTTGTCAGGCGTGTCGTCCCATTCGCCGAACTCCTCGCCGGGATGGCGGGGATACGGATCGATCGCCAACGACAAATACTGGGCGATCATGTCGCCCAAATCGAACCACCCGTCGACCACCTCTCCCGGCGGCTCCGATGCTTCGATGTCGCCAAACGCTTCGAGAGAAAAGTCGTCCTCGGATTCCTTGGCCTCGTCGGCGTCGCCTCGGGGCTGGAACTCCACCTCGAACGCTTCATCGATCCGGCTCTGCACCGGCTCGAGGGTCACGACGGAGGACTGTATCACGTCGGCATGAAAAGTCACCCGGGCCCGCGCCCCGCCGCCGTTTGCGGCCCGCACGAAGGCCTCGGCTTCCAAGGCTTCCACCGACTGCACGCCTGTGCGCTTGGCCAAGGCGGCGCGCTCCTCGGGGGTGGCAGTAAGGACCACGCGCTCCTCGCGCTCGCCAAGGGTGGCGACCTCGATCATGCGCCGGAAATCCGGGGCAGCCTGCTGTGACGACACGTCTCGTCCTGGGAGGAATGCGCGGCTCTTTGGCCGCAAGGGGGGCATACGTAGTGCCCCCGGCTGCGGTGGTCAACTAGCCGGCGGGGCGGGCCGTCAGGTTCGTGATGTCGGCCAGAGTGTCCCGGTAGGGCCCCTCGCCGCCCAAAGGCGCCAGCTTGACCGCCTGCTCGGCGGCCTCGCGGGCATCCGCGAGGCGGCCGTTGCCGGCCAAGGCATAAGCGAGGTTGTTCCAGGCGACGGCGTCGGTCGGGCGCAGTCGGGTGGCCTGGCGGAACGCGTCGGCCGAGCCGCGGTAGTCGCGGGTGGCATAGCGGGCGTTACCGAGGCCGAACCAAGCCGTGTAGCTCTCCGGCCAGATCTGAACGGCGTTGGCATAGACGGTGCCGGCAGCGCGGCCATGGCCGGCGAGTTCGAGCCCAACCGCCGCTTCGACCAGGCTGCGCTCGTTCGCGGCAGCCGGCCAGCTGGTGGCCGGCAGCACGACAAGTCCCCAATGGTCGCCGCGCGCCCATGTGCGCTCAAAGGTAGCGAGCGGCGTCTCGCGCGTTTCGTCGGGGCCCGAGCGCAGCAGGAGAACGCCACGATCGAGGTCGTAGCCGTAAGCGACGGCGTAGTGCCATACCGGCACGACCTCAAAGGCGAGGTTCTGGAAAACGACGACGGGATGGCCCTCGGCGATCTCCTGAAATAGAGAGCGCATGTCGGTGACCGGCACGGCGAGAAGGCCATTGCGGCGCGCAGCAGTGACCATGTCGTCGCGGAAGGTTCCCTGCTTGCCGGGTGTGTAGACCTGCGTGGCGGCTTCCGCTTGGGTCAGCGGCGTGCCCGCCCAGGTCGCGGCCATGGCCAGCGCCGCGGGGCCGCAGAAGTAGTCGGCCTGGGCGTAGAAAGGCACGCCTCCGACCTCGCTCTTGAAAGGAAGGTCGGAGGCGTCAGACAGGAACCGCGCCGTCTGTGGGCCAGCGCAGGCCGACAGGGCCAGCAGGACGACGAGCGCCGCCCCCTTGCCGACCTTGAAGAACGCGTGTGCCGCCACGGACATGCGCAACGAGTTCCTAGTTGCCGATCGGATAGACGCCGGTGAGACCGAGCAGGTCCGTGATCAGCAGGATCACCGCAATGACGACTACTGCCCAGAGCAGCGTCGCGAACCAGCCGGCGCCGGCGGGCGTCTGATCGAGGCGGCCGACCAGGAGGGCGACCTCGGTGTCAGACATCGCCGCGACGCGCTGGTTGGCCTCGGTGGGATCTACGCCCAGGGACTGCATCTAGCGACGCACGTCCTCCCGGGCGAGGAAGGTGGCGAGACGCTCGCGGTCGGTGGCGACGTTGGCGGGCGCTGCCTGATCGGCGGAGCGCAGCACCTGCTCGGTCGGCACCATAGCGGCGTGGGCCATCGGCAGCGGGCCGGCAATGACGAACATCAGCGCGGCCAACGGCGCGCAGACGGCTTGCATGAGACGGACGTGCATCGGGCCTCCCCTCTTCTTGGCGGTGGCGCCTCGGCGTCGGGACCGCCACAGCGGCCGCGCCGGCAACGCGGCGAACACTGGATGGCTCCAGCCTCGCTCAAGATGGATGCCCGCCGCGGGCGGCGGCCACCATCCGGCGTGCACCTGAGGCGAAGCCGCCGAGGCGGCTTAGTGGGTGCCGGCGCGGTACGGCGTGGAGGGAAAACCGGTGTGGCCTTCGCGCAGATCGGCAAGCGATTGCGCGCCGGCGGCGTCGGCCGCGGCGCGGACATAGTCGGCCATCCGCATGACCACGTCGTCACCGACGGTGACCGTGCCGTAGAGGTTGCGGCGCAGGGCGTCATCGAGGCTCTCGGTGCCGGACAACGCCTGCTCGTAGGCCTGGGCGCGGCCGTAGAAGCTGCCCGCCATCAGCTTCATGCGCTTGGAGACGCCTTGGTCGCCGATGCCGACTTCGCGCATGCTGCGATCGAGGTCGGCGGTCATCGTCTCGAACATCTCGTCACTCAACGCCTGCGCTTCTCCGCCGATAGCGCGTAGCCGGCGGAACACCAGCGCCGCGTGCAGCACCACCATGTCGAAGCGTCCCGGCACCGTGTCGGGCACGGCGAACGACCCGTAGAACGCCGGCAGGCGGCTTTGCGCCAGTACGGCGAAGTAGAGCTTGCGGCCAGGAGGCGCCTCACGGCGTGCGCGGAACTGCCGGCGCAGGAACTCCAGCATGATCAGGCGCCCGCCCCGGCGCGCGTTGACACCTCTCCGCGGCCTCTGCGAAGGTGGTGCAGGGGTTTGGCGGGGGTCAGGTGAAACACGTTTCGGTCCATCGGCTGGCGCTCGTCGTCGGCGCGGCGCTGCTGCTGCAGGGCGTCAGTGCCTGCGTGCCGGCGGTACGCGACGCACGCGGCTACATCCTCAACGAGCGCGCCGTGGCCGGCATCACACCGGGCCGCGACACCCGCAATACGGTTCTGGTCGCGCTGGGCACGCCAACGGCGGTCGGCACGTTCCATGTGAATAGCTGGTACTACATCGGCGCCCAAACGGAAACGGTCGCCTACAAGACGCCCGAGATCATCGACCAGCAGGTGGTAGCGATCCTGTTCACCGACGCCGGCGTGGTCGAGGACGTGCAGCGCTACTCGCTCGCCGACGCGATGAAGATCAACCCCGTGGATCGCGAGACGCCGACGCGCGGCCGCGAGATGGGCGTCATTGAACAACTGGTCGGCAATATCGGACGCTTCAACCCGGGCGCGACGCGCCAGGCGGCCCCGCGGTAGCCGCGACGAAGGGTCGAGAAAACAAAACGGCCGGGCTTGCGCCCGGCCGTTTTCGTTTGCGCGGTTGCGCAGGTGCTAGCGGGCGAGAGCAGCCAGCAGCAGCAGCGCGACGATGTTGGTGATCTTGATCATGGGGTTGACAGCCGGACCGGCGGTATCCTTGTACGGATCGCCGACCGTGTCACCGGTGACCGCGGCCTTGTGGGCGTCGGAGCCCTTGCCGCCGTGGTTGCCGTCTTCGATGTACTTCTTGGCGTTGTCCCACGCACCGCCGCCCGCCGTCATCGAGATGGCGACGAACAGTCCGGTGACGATGGTGCCGAGCAGCATCGCACCAACCGCTGCGAACGCCTGCTCTTGGCCGGCGATCCAGTTGATGACGAAGTAGACGACGACCGGGGCAAGCACCGGCAGCAGCGACGGGATGATCATCTCCCGGATCGCCGCCTTGGTGAGGAGGTCGACGGCGCGGCCGTAATCCGGCTTCGCCGTGCCTTCCATAATGCCCTTGATCTCGCGGAACTGGCGGCGGACTTCCACCACCACCGAGCCGGCGGCGCGGCCGACCGCGGTCATCGACATGGCGCCGAACAGGTACGGCAGCATGCCACCGATCAACAGGCCGACGACGACGTACGGGTTGTTCAGCGAGAAGTCGACGTCGAGGTCACCGAAGAAGTGCTCGAGGTCCTGGGTGTAGGCACCGAACAGCACGAGCGCGGCGAGACCGGCGGAGCCGATCGCGTAGCCCTTGGTGACTGCCTTGGTGGTGTTGCCGACCGCGTCGAGCGCGTCGGTGATCTTGCGCACTTCCTTGGGCATGCCCGCCATCTCGGCGATGCCACCGGCATTGTCGGTGACCGGGCCGTAGGCGTCGAGCGCCACGACCATGCCCGCCAACGCCAGCATCGCGGTCACTGCGATGGCGACGCCGAACAGGCCGGCGAGGATGTAGGCGATGATGATGCCGCCGCAGATGATGAGGGCCGGCAGGGCCGTCGCTTCCATCGAGATGGCGAGGCCCTGGATGATGTTGGTGCCGTGGCCGGTCGTAGAGGCCTGGGCAATCGACTTCACCGGACGCGAGTTGGTGCCGGTGTAGTACTCGGTGACCCAAATCAGCAGGCCGGTGACGACGAGGCCGAGGATCGCCGACCAGAACAGGTCCATGCCGGTGTAGGTGAGGCCGCTGCCGTCCGCCGGGGTCAGCACGGTGTCCATGCCGCCCAGCGTGTAGGAGATGGTCGGATAGATGACCACCGCCGATGACACCGCCGACACGATGAAGCCCTTGTAGAGGGCTCCCATGATGTTGGTGCCGCCGCCGAGCTTGACGAAGAACGTGCCGAGGATGGACGTGAAGATGCAGATGCCGCCGATCGCGAGCGGCAGGATCATCGCCATCTCCGCCGTGTCGCCAGTGAAGAAGATCGACGCCAGCACCATGGTGGCGACCAAGGTCACCGCATAGGTCTCGAACAGGTCCGCGGCCATGCCGGCGCAGTCGCCGACGTTGTCGCCGACGTTGTCGGCGATCACGGCCGGGTTGCGTGGGTCATCTTCAGGAATTCCCGCCTCGACCTTGCCGACGAGGTCGGCGCCGACGTCGGCGCCCTTGGTGAAGATGCCGCCGCCGAGACGAGCGAAAATCGAGATGAGCGAACCGCCGAAGCCGAGCGCGACGAGCGCCGTGACGATCTCGCGGATGTCGAGGCCGGCAGCGATCAGGATGGCGTAGTAGACCGCGACCGAGAGCAGCGCGAGGCCGGCGACGAGCATGCCCGTGACCGAGCCGGCGCGGAACGACACGTCGAGGCCTTCCTGCAGACCCTTGGACGACGCCTGGGCGGTACGCACGTTGGCGCGTACCGAGACGTTCATGCCGACGTATCCGGCAGCGCCCGACAGCACGGCACCGATCAGGAACCCGAACGCCGAGTACCAGTCGAGTGCGAAGCCGGAGATGAAGAAGATGACGACGCCGACGATGCCGATCGTGCGGTACTGCCGGTTCAGATAGGCGCTCGCGCCAACCTGAATTGCGGCAGAAATTTCCTGCATGCGTGCGGTACCGGCGTCGGCGGCAAGCACCGCGCGGCTAGCATAGATCGCATACAGAACGGCAAACGCACCGGCAGCAATGGCAAGCCAATGCATTGGCAGCAAAGTCATGTCGTCATCCCCTCATCAATTAGGAATTCAGTTCGGGACTGCTTCTAGGAACGCAGCCCGAGCCGCGCGAGAAGTCGAAAAGTGGCCGCCTTATGCCAGAGTTAACGCCCGAAGGCAATTTTCTTGCCGCCTTTTTTGGGCTGTTCGAGCCCGGCGCCTCAGGCCACCAGCTTGGCGACCCGGGTGATCAAGACCCGGCCAACGACCTCGCCACCCAGAACCTGGTTGGCCATCGCCTTGGCGCGATCCTTGACCCGGACCAGGTCGATGCTTTCGACCCCGTCGGCACGGCGTGGGGCGGCGCGGTGGGCGTCGCGGACGATGGCGTCGCGGATCCGCGGCATGAGGGCCGTGATCTCGCCTTCGCGGCGGATGTCGTTGATCTCCAGGCGCAGGTCGATCGCCACGTAGTGGTCGAGGACGTTCGCCGAGTTGACGGGATACGGGACATTGTCGAGGGGGACGAATCCCTTGACCAGGATCTCTTCGTTAACGCCGTCCGATAGATCCTCGAAGTTCGACAAGACGAACGTCACGCCCGCCAAGACGGAACTGAAGACGACGACGAGGATGACGGTGATGACGATGAGGCGCATGGACGGCCACATTATCCCTGCATCG
>CAMDPO010000057.1 GCA_945904955.1 Rhizobium sp. Q54 | reverse complement strand
ATCTGGTCATAGGCCATGAACTCGGCCATGCCCTGGCTCGCCAGAACCTTCGTGATCGCTGCCGTCAACGTCGTCTTGCCGTGGTCAACGTGACCAATCGTGCCGACGTTCACGTGCGGCTTGTTGCGTTCAAACTTTTCTTTAGCCATGTCGCTTGCTGTCGCCCGTCTGTGCCGTCCTGCGACGGCGTGTTGCCCCGTATCGTCTTCTTCGCGTCGCCTTCTTTAGGCAGCGGCTGGAGCGGGTGAAGGGAATCGAACCCTCGTATTCAGCTTGGAAGGCTGCTGCTCTACCATTGAGCTACACCCGCGATCCGTGCCGTCCTTGGGCCGGTTCTCAATCCACTCGTTCGCCGAACCTTCGCTCAGCTCTCTATATAGTCGCCGCGCCGCGGAGTGCTGGTGGAGGGGGCTGGATTTGAACCAGCGTAGGCGTACGCCAACGGATTTACAGTCCGTCCCCTTTAGCCACTCGGGCACCCCTCCACACTTCACGCCGTCGCAGGAATGCTTCGCCGCTTGCTGACGGCGCGCGCTCCGCGACGGTTTGCCTTCGTGCCTCGCAGCAAAAAGGCTCCGTCTTGCTTTACTATCCGCTCCCTTGGCCCACCGGCGCGCCGCGTCCTATCGCGCATCGCCGAAGTGCCAACGACCATCGCGCAGCCCCGCCCGCTCGCGGTGTTGCGTTCAAATCACGGCGCGCAGTATAGGTTGCAGCCATGCCGTCTCGCAAGCGTAACGCAGCCTCACAAGGCCGAAACGACCGGGGCACGCAGTCCCCCTCCCGGGCCCCATCCAGGGCGCCTTCCCGAGCCGACAGCTCGCAAACCCACGGCCGCGCCAAGAGCCCGCGCCCCCAGGACCGGGACTCGCGACGCTCTGCCGCAGGCCAAGGCGCCTCGGTCTGGATCTGGGGTAGTCACGCCACCCTCGCCGCCCTCGCCAATCCGGCCCGCAAGGTCAGCCGCCTGCTGCTGACCGACGAAGCCCGCGGCCGTCACGGCCAAGAACTGGGCAACCGCGTGCAGGCAGAAATGGTCGGCAACGCCCAGATTGCCACCCTGCTGCCCGCCGGGGCCATCCACCAGGGCCTCGCCGCACTGGTTAAGCCGCTGGAAAACCCTGATCTTTCTGAGGCCTGCGAGCCGACCAAGGGGGGCCGCACGGTGGTCCTGGTCCTCGACCAGGTCACCGACCCGCGCAACGTCGGCGCCATCCTGCGCTCGGCCGCGGCCTTTGGCGTCAAAGCGATCGTAGCCACCGCCGCCCACTCACCGCCCGAAAGCGGCACCTTGGCCAAGGCGGCCTCGGGCGCACTCGAGCGGCTGCCCTTCGTGCGGGTCTCCAACCTCGTCCGTGCCCTGGCTACGCTGGCAGAGCTCGGCTACTGGAGCGTCGGACTCGACTCGGCCGCGACCGAGACTCTCGACGGCGCCAAGCACCAGGGAGCGGTTGCCCTCGTTTTGGGCGCTGAAGGAAGCGGCATGCGCCGCCTCACCGGTGAGCACTGCGACTTCCGCGCCAAGCTCGCAACCAATCCCGTCGATGGTGCGACCGGCAGTCTCAACGTCTCCGTTGCCGCATCCGTTGCGCTGTACGAATTGACGCGTGCCTGACGGGACACGGAACGGCGCGTGCGTGCTGCATCTGAGCGGTGAATAGCGCGCGGGGACCTGCACTCGCCGCGTTCGATGAGATGCGCGAGCCCGCTGGGGGGCTCAGGCCCGCGTATCAGAATCTCGAGACGTGGCTCACGCTCACTCCCAAGGAGGAGTTCGACCGCTTGCGCAGTGAGGCGGACCTCCTGTTCCGTCGCCTCGGCATCACGTTCACCGTGTACGGCCACGGCGACACCGAGCGCCTGATTCCCTTCGACATCATTCCGCGCGTGATCACGGCGACGCGGTGGGCGCACGTGCGCAAGGGTCTCGAGCAACGCGTACGCGCCATGAATGCGTTCCTCACCGACATCTACGGCAATCGCGACATCCTGCGCGCCGGGATCATTCCCGAAGACTTGGCCTCACCAACAAGCAGTTCCGCCCCGAAGCCGCGGGCATAACGCCGCCGCGCGGCGTCTACGTGCACGTCGCCGGCATCGACATCGACATCGTGCGCACCGGCGAGGACGACTTCTACGTTCTCGAAGACAACCTGCGCACGCCGTCCGGCGTGTCCTACATGCTCGAGAACCGCGTCATCATGATGCGCCTGTTCCCCGAGCTGTTCGCGCAGAACCGCATCGCGCCGGTCGATCACTACCGGAGGAATTGCTCGACACGTTGCGCGCCGCGTCGCCGACCGCCGACCCCACGGTGGTGGTGCTGACGCCGGGGCCGAAGAACTCGGCCTACTTCGAGCACGCGTTCCTCGCCGAGCAGATGGGCGTGGAACTGGTCGAGGGACAGGACCTGTTCGTCTCCAGCGGCTTCGTCTACATGCGCACCCCGGCGGGCGCGGCGCGCGTCGACGTCATCTACCGGCGCATCGACGACGACTTCCTCGACCCACTCGCGTTGCGCCAGGACTCGCTGCTCGGCGTACCGGGCCTGTTGTCGGTCTGCCGCTCCGGCCGCGTTGCGCTCGCCAATGCGCTCGGCACCGGGGTCGCCGACGACAAGGCGGTGTACGCCTTCGCCCCGGACATCGTGCGCTTCTACCTGAACGAAGAGCCGATTCTGAAGAACGTACCAACGTACCTCTGCCGCCGGCCCGACAACCTCAAGTACTTGCTCGACCATCTCGGCGACCTCGTCGTCAAAGAGGTGCACGGCTCCGGCGGCTACGGCATGCTGATCGGACCGGCGTCGACCAAGGCGCAGATCGCCGACTTCCGGAAGCGCATCCAAACCACACCCGGCAACTACATCGCCCAGCCGACGTTGGCGCTGTCCACCTGCCCGACCTTCGTGAAACGCGGCATCGCCCGGCGCCACGTCGACCTGCGCCCGTACGTACTCTGCACGCCCGAGCAGGTGCGCATCGTGCCCGGCGGACTGACCCGCGTCGCGCTGGAGAAGGTGCGCGGAGCAGGACGACTCGTCCGGCCCGCGCGAAGTGGTCGACCTCCTCGTGGCGGCAGGTGCACACACCGACGTGACGCCAAGGCTCGCTGAGCGTGTGCGCGCCGCGCTTGACCGCGACCGTAGGTAGCTGCTTGTTAATCGTGTTGCGCTTTGGTGCCGCATGATTCTTTGGCAGTACGGACTTCACCGGATGGGCACGGCCGCTCGCCGCGCCGACAATTCCGGTGCATGCGAGCCCTTCCTTGGCTTGGGCGTGGCCGTCTGAGATGGCCGGCTTCGAGCTCACCCAAGTCGCCTTGATCGCCAGCGCCGCCGCCTTGGGCGGCCTGCTGCTGCACCAGCTGCGCCAGCCGATCCTGGTCGGCTATGTGCTGGCAGGCGTTCTGTTGGGCCCGTCGGTGCTGGGCCTCGCCGCCGACCGCGGCGCCATCGAGAGCCTCGCCGAGCTCGGCGTGCTGATGCTGCTGTTCCTCATCGGGCTCGAGCTCAGCCTGCGCAGCTTCAAGCGCGTCTGGCATATCTCGCTGCTCACCGCCCTGCTGCAAATCGGCGTCGCCCTGGTGCTCGCCTGGGGCGTTGGCCGATTCCTCGGCTGGTCGCCCGGCTTGGCGCTGCTCGTGGGCTTCGCCGTCGCGCTGTCGTCCACCGCCGTCGCCATCAAGATCCTGGAAGACATCGGCGAGCTGCGCAGCGACGTCGGCCGCACCGCCATCGGCGTTCTGATCGCCCAGGACCTCGCGGTCGTGCCGATGCTGCTGATCGCCGGCATGTTCTCCGGCGAAGAGCAATCGATCACTCTCGAGCTCGGCAAGCTCGGCGCTGCCGTCGCCGTACTCGCTGCCGTCATCCTGGTTCTGTCGGGCCGGCGCCGCATCCGCATCGCCCTGCTCGACCGCCTGGAAGAGAACGAGGAGCTCGCCGCCATCACGGCCCTGGCGATCTGCTTCTCAGCCGCGACCGTGTCGGGTCTGCTCGGCCTGTCCCCGGCCTATGGCGCATTCATCGCCGGCCTGATCGTCGGCAACACCGCCGAGCGGCCCAAGATGGTGGCGGCGACCCGCCCCATTCAGTCGGCCCTGCTGATGGTGTTCTTCCTGTCGGTCGGCCTGCTGCTCGACCTGCGCTTCATCTGGGACAACCTCGGCACCGTCGTGTTGCTGGTGCTGGTCGTGACGGTCGGCAAGACCGCGGCCAACATTGCCATCCTACGCCTGGTCGGCGAGCCGTGGCCGCGTGCCTTCCTGGCCGGCACGGTGATGGGTCAGGTCGGCGAATTCTCGTTCGTCCTCGCCGCGTCGGGCGTCGCCTCGGGCCTGATCGGCGCCGACGACTACCGCCTGCTCGTCGCGGTTATCGCCCTCAGCCTCGTGGCAAGCCCGCTGTGGCTCCTCACCGCGCGGCGTCTGGAAGCCCTCGCCTGGCAGCCCGGCGACGGCGCCAGCTTCGGTCTCGACAGTCTCTACGGCGCGGAAGCGCGCTCCCTTTGGCGCGGCGTGCGCGCCCTCGCCCGTGGCGTGCGCACCGTCAGCAATGGCGCCGCCGCTGCCACCCGCCGCGCCATGCTCCGCCTGCGGCGTGGCCCTGAGTCCAAGGCACCAACGAACATGCCGACCGTCATCGAGACTCCCCCCTCGCATCCGCCCGCTGCCAACGACTCGGACATTTCCGCCGAGGCGCGCCCCACCGGCACGGAGGACGTGCGTTGAGAACGCTGCTCGCCCTCGCAGCGTGTCTCGTTCTCTCGATCCTCTCTCTGCCGGTCCACGCCCAGAACGTCGCCGCGGTGCCTGCGGCCGCCACGCCGGCCGACATCGATGCTCTGATCCGCGTGCTGCAGGACGACACGGCGCGTGCCCGCCTGCTCGAAGAGTTGCGCCGCATCGCGTTGCCGCTGGCGCCATCGCCCGCGGCAACCGCCGCACCGGCTGCGCCGCCCGCGCCCGCGTCCGTACCGGCGCCCGCACCGAGTCGCCCGGATTCCGGCGCAGGCATGCTGGCGGTGTTCAGCAATGCGCTCTCCTCGCTCGGGGACCGCATCGGCGAGGTCGCCCTGGCAATGGGCAGCCCGCGCGGCATCACGCACTGGTTCACGGACCAGTCGGCGCCGGAGCGCCGGACGTTCTGGACGTCGCTGCTGCTCTATCTGGCGCTGACCGTGGCGCCCGCTCTTGCCGTGTGGTGGTCGGCGCGCCGGCTGCTGCGTCCGGTGACGACGCGCCTCGAGACACGTGCCGCGGCGACGAACTGGTGGCGGCGCATCCCCTATGCCGTCGTCAACGCGATGCTGCTGATCACGCCGATCCTGGTGTTCGCGCTGACCGGCTACGCGTTCCTCGCCATCCTGCACCCGCCCGAAGGCGTGCGCCTGATCATCCTGACGGCGATTACCGCCGTCATCGCGGCTCTCGCCAGCAACGCGGTCGCCAAGGCCTTCCTCGCCCCACTCACGCCGGGCCTGCGGCCGCTGCCGATGCGCAACGAGACCGCCGCCTACCTCTACGTGTGGGTGCGCCGCACCGTGGACCTGCTCGTCTACGGCTACTTCCTGACCCAAGCGATGCTGCTGCTCGGAGTGCCGCCGGCGGCGTACGCGTTTCTGGTGCGCCTGATCGGCCTGTTGTTCGCCCTCCTGCTGGCGGTGCTGATCCTGCAGAACCGCCATCCGGTACAGCGCTGGCTGGCCGCTCTCGGCGGCGAGCGCGTCGGCCCGAACGCCGTGCGCGTGATGCGCGAACGCCTGGCGTCGTCGTGGCACATGCTGGCGCTGCTGTACGTCGGTGCGACGTGGGCCGTATGGATGCTAGGCATCCCGGGCGGCTTCACCCTCATCGCCCGCAACACCCTCGCCTCCGCCGCCATCGTCATCATCACCTGGTTCCTGGTGCGCGTCATCGGCCAGGCGCTGCATACGGCCTTCGGCGTCAGCGAAGACATCCGCCGCCAGTACCCGTTCGCGGCAGCGCGCGCCGACCTCTACCTGCCGCTCGCACGGCGCAGCATCGTGGTCGTGCTGCAGGTGCTCGCAGCGCTCGCCGTTCTGCAGGTGTGGGGCATCGACATCCTCGAGTGGTTCACGTCGGACTCCGGCCGCCGCGTCTTGTCGCGCGCCCTGCACATCGCCGTCATCCTCGGCATCGCCGTGCTGGCGCTCGAGCTGTCGAATGCCCTCGTCCACCTCTACCTCGATGCGCGCAGTGACGACGAGGACCACCTACCGTCCCAGCGCATTCGCACTCTGCTGCCATTGATCCGCAACGTGCTGATCATCGTCATCAGCGTGATGACCGGCCTCGTCATCCTGTCCGAGCTCGGCGTCAGCATCGGTCCGCTGCTGGCCGGTGCCGGTGTCGCCGGCGTGGCAATCGGGTTCGGCGCGCAGACCCTGGTGAAAGACTTCATCACCGGCGTGTTCATCCTGATCGAGGATTCGCTACACGTCGGCGACGTCGCTCGCCTCGGCAACAAGACTGGGGTCGTCGAGGCTATGACCATCCGCACGGTGCGACTGCGCGACACCGACGGCACGGTCTACATGATCCCGTTCTCTAGCGTCGCCGTGATCGAGAACCTGACCAAGGATTTCTCGTATGCCGTCATCGACGTGCGTGTGGCCTACAACGAGGACTACGAACGCGTCGTCGGAGTGCTCAAGGCCATCGGTCAGGAGATCAAGGCCGACGCCCAGCTTGGCCGCGCAATGCTGGGACCGATCGAGATCATGGGGCTGGAGGAGGTCACCGACAACGCGCTGGTCATCCGCGTCCGCATCAAGACGCGGCCACAACGCCAGTGGGACATACGCCGCGAGTTCAATCGCCGCGTGATGGCGGGCTTCGCCAAGGATGGCATCGACACACCCTACCCGCGCGCCGCGCCAGCGCCCAAGCCACTGGCGATCGAACCGCCGGCCGAGGCCGAGCCGACCAAGCCCTAGGCGAGAACCTCGCCCCGGCTAGAATGCCGCCATGGGCGAGGCCAAACGGCGCAAAGAGGACGCCTTCACCAAGGCGCAGCTCGATCAGCTCGAGAAGGTCGTCGAGCGCGTCTACAAGCGCACCCGCGACGGCATTCAGGCTGCCCGCGCTGTGACCAACGATGCGGAGCGCAACGGCATCCTCGCCGCGATCCACGAGGCGACCGCAACTATCGTCGGCACGCTGACCGATGAGTTCTTCGCCACGGATCCGACCGGACCGGACGTGCAGAAGCGGATCGCCTGCGCCAATGGCTGCTCCCACTGCTGCCACGCCAACGTCGAGGTCACTATCGTCGAGGCGATCGCCGTAGCGCGGCGGGTCGCCGAAGACCCTGCCCTTGCGCAGTCCGTGCGTACCACCGCGCCCAAGATCGACGGCATCCCGCCGTGGACACGCTACGACTTCCGCATCCCCTGCCCGCTGCTGCGCGACGGATCGTGCTCGATCTACGACGTGCGCCCGCGCGTCTGCCGCGCCCATGTCTCTTACAACGTGAAGCTCTGTGAAGAGGTGCTGACCTCGGGCAAGAGCCGCTCGCTCGCACCGATGATCACCTTCGGCTGGCCGCGCACGGTGAGCAAGGCGATCGGCCACGGCATCATCGGCGCGCTCGATCACGAGCACCTGCAGTCGTGCACCGTCGAGATGACTGCGGCCGTCGCGCACATCCTGCGCGAGCCGGACTCGGTGCAGCGATGGTTGCGCCGCGAAACGGTGTTCACGCCGTACGGATTCGCTGCTGCCGGAAGAAGCAGCAGCAGCGGGCTCGGAATGTAGGGACGCATGCACACGCATGCGCGTTGCAGCACGTCACGTGTCTCGACCGCAAGTTGCATCTCCTTGAGACGAATCCAACCTGCGTGATAGCGTGGTTACACGCCTGCGTGGGAACGTTCCTTCGTTTCGCCTCCGTCGGCAACGCGAGAAGCGTCGCCGCGCAAGAAGCCAGCGCCCGCCGGGCGCCGGCTCGCCACCATCCTCGCCGCCGACGCGGTCGGCTACAGCCGCCTGATGCGCGCTGATGAGGAAGGCATGGTCGCCACCCTCCACGCCAATCGCGCCGTTATCGACGAGCTGATCTCCCGTCATCGCGGCCGCATCTTCGGGACCGCCGGAGACTCGGTAGTGGCCGAGTTAGGCAGCGCCATCGAGGCGGTGCGCTGCGCGGTCGAGATTCAAGAAGAGATGACGGCGCGCAATGCCGACGTTGCCGAGGAGCGCCGCATGCGCTTCCGCATCGGCATCGACGTCGGCGACGTCATCGTCGACGGCGAGAACCTTTTGGGCGACCGCGTCAACGTGGCGGCGCGACTGGAGGGCCTCGCCGAAGCTGGCGGCGTATGCGTGTCCGGCGGCGTGTTCGACCAAGTGCGCGGCAAGATTTCGGTCGCTTTCCAGGCGATGGGGCCGCAAAAGGTCAAGAACATCGCCGACGCGGTGCTCGTCTATCGCGTCAAGCTCGACCTGCGCGGCGCCGGCTTCTCGCCCGAACAACACGGTTGGGAGCGCTACGACCGCCCAGCGAGCGACATCTTTGCGGCCCAGGACGACATCACCGAGCGCGTCGCGGCCGGACTGATCGCTTCGATCCGCCGTACCGAGATGGATCGCGCCGCACAGAAGGCCACCGAGTCATTGGAAGCCTGGGAGCGGGTTCTGCGCGCACGTCACCTCTTGCAGGCGCATGACCTCGCGCCGACGCTCGAAGCGCGCCGCCTGCTCGAGCGTGCCGCCGAGATCGATCCGAACTACGCGCCCGCCTATGCGTGGGCGAGCTACGCGTATAGCCAGCTGCGCACCATGCCCGGCACGGCCGAGTACCTCGCCCAAGAGAACCTGGTGCGCAGCGAGGCTCTCGCCGACAAGGCCATTGCCCTCAACGGCACGTTCGCCGCCGCCCGATCGCGCCACGCGGTATCGCTCATGTTCCTCGGCAAGCATCGCGTCGCCGAGGCGGAAGCCGGCGCGCGCTCGGACTCAACTCCCACGACATCGACGTGCTGCGCACCGTCGCTGTAGTGCGCCACTAGCTCGGCGACAGCGAGGGCGCCCTGCAGCTGATCGGCCGCGCCCAGGAGCTCGACCCCTACTTCTCGGTCAGCGGCATGCAGAACATGGCCACATCCTCTACACGCTCGGCCGCTTCCCTGAGGCCGCGTCGGAGGCCGAAAGCTGCTTGCGTCGCGTGCCGCACAACCAGAGCTGCGTGTTCATCCTGGCCGCCGCCCTGGCGCAGCTTGACCAAGAAGCCCGCGCCGCCCAGGTCGTCGCCGACCTGGTCCGCATCAACCCGGGATTCTCGCCGTCCGAATACCAGCGCCTCGCGGTCTACTGGAAGGACGCCCGCGATCGCGAGCGGGTCACTACCGGCCTGCGCAAAGCCGGCGTTCGCGAGTAGCCCGACCTACTCCCGTCGCAGTATCTTCGGCCCCCGTGCCGGCGTAGCTCAGCTGGTAGAGCAGTGGTTTTGTAAACCTCAGGTCGGGGGTTCGAGTCCCTCCGCCGGCACCGCAGACGGCAGAAGACGGCCGTTTCCGGCGACATGAAATGTCGCGTGTCTGACACGTCAGACACGCGTGTCACGTCTGAGAGCACGTCTGCGGGCGGTTGACCGGATCGGGGGCGTGTCAGCGAGGTGGCAACATAGGCCCGACCTACGTCGCAGCGTCGGTTGTGCAGGAACACCCTTTGATCCGTCCGGACACCCTGGAGCGGGAAGATGTTGGAGGGTCGCGGGTGCGACAAAGTGACGGGGACCACATTATGAACATGCGCAACGTTCCAAAAGAGGCCCTCGATACCGCTGAACGAGTGACTTTGCGGGAGATGGGCCGACGTCCCAATCCCAACCTCCTCGATATCCCTCTCTTGTTCGCTGTCGGTGGGGCACTGCTCGGGGGGCTGTTCGTCGCCTCCTCCGGCCTCGGTAACGCGCCGTGGCCGTTGCACGCTGCAACGTTCGCAGTTTCCGCGGTTCCAAGTTTTTTCGTCGGGAGGTGGGTCGTATCGTCCGGTCAGCGCGCATGGGATGCGAGATTTCGCGAGTTGCTCGTGCAAAACATGCCGAGCCCTCCAGCGCAGTTAGCAGGAACAAATACTCAGAACTCCCAATCCCCCTTTCCTGCGCCCGCGAGTCCGAACAGCCTGCATGCCTCTGGCACGTCAGATGGGGGCCAAGTCGCATCTGGACCTCTGGAGTGGGCCGCTGTTACGCCGGCAATGGAAAAGTACCGCCGAGCGGCCGAAGAAGGGGACCCCGATGCTCAAGCTACGCTCGCCATGCATTACGACTCGCGCACGGAAAAGCTGAAGTGGGCGAGTAAGGCGGCAGAGCAGGGCCACTCGGAGGGCCAGTACCTCATGGGGATGCTCCGAGAGGTTGAGGACGCCGCGTCAGCGGCGACGTGGTACCGCAAGGCCGCAGAGCAAGGTCACCCTCTTGCTCAATCAGGGCTGGCCTACCTAATGGAGAATGGGCTCGGGATCGAACAAGACCGGGTTCGTGCGTACATGTGGTTCAGCGTGGCGGCCGCCGCCCTTGGGGACACCAATCGCTTCGACATCTTTTACCGAGGTTACGCGCAGCGGCATGCGGCCAACGTGGCGACCTTGATGACGCCAAGTCAGTTGGTTGAAGGAGAAGCGCTGGCAAGAGCGTGGTTGCTGAAGCACCGGCCCCTGGACAGGTCCGGGCAAGCATCCACGGCGGGGGCACACGATGGAGGCCCACGTGTCTCGAGCTCCACTCCGACCGCAGCCGAGGTCAATCCTTCCGACCGTCCGGTCAATATAAGGCTGTTAACGGCTCTACTGCGTGCCGGGCTTGCGACGTCGAGCGCCACGCCGGAGGCCATTGAGAGGTTCTATCGACAGTATGACGAGGAGAACCCTGGCGATCGTGCGAGGGGCGCAGTTCGGGCCTCAGCGATTCACACGGCCCAAGTCAAAGCACTGATTGAGCAGTTCAAAGACGCGGGCGACCCCGAGGCTTTCCTGGCGGCCCTCAAACGATTGAAGGACGAGGGCTGAGTTCCTCCAAGTGGACTGCCTGCAGTTGGTGGTCCGGGAACAATGTTAGTCCAAAGCGCCCGCTGAGGCCAAGCTGGGCGGCAGGCGTAGCGGAGT
>CAMDPO010000056.1 GCA_945904955.1 Rhizobium sp. Q54 | reverse complement strand
GTTGCAGATCGCCATGCTCGGCGTCGGCGCATGGCTTGCGCTCAAGGGCGAGATCACCCCGGGCGCCATGATCGCCGCGTCGATCCTGGCGGCGCGCGCGCTGGCGCCGGTCGAGATGGCGATCGGCTCGGCGCGCACGGTTGCCAGCGCTTGGAGCGCCTACAAGCGCCTTGGCGAGCAATTGCAGGCGTCGCCGCCGCGCACCGAGATGGTGCCACTGCCGCGGCCGCGCGGGCTGCTTTCGGCCGAGGGCGTGCTGTACGCCCACCCGGGCTCCAGCGAGCCGCTGCTGCGCGGCATCACCTTCGACCTCGAGCCGGGCACCGCGCTCGGCCTGATCGGACCGTCCGGCTCCGGCAAGACGACGCTCGCACGCCTGATCATCGGCAACCTGCGCGCCAACGTCGGCCACGTGCGCCTCGACGACGCCGACGTGGCGATGTGGAACCCGGACGATCGCGGCCAGTACGTTGGCTACTTGCCGCAGGACGTCGAGCTGTTCACAGGCACGGTGCGCGAGAACATCGCGCGCATGGGCCAGGGCGATCCCGCCGCCGTGATCGCGGCGGCGCAGCTGGCCGGCGTGCACGAGCTGATCCTGCGCCTGCCCAACGGCTACGAGACCGAGATCGCCGGGGGCGGCATCAACCTGTCGGGCGGCGAGCGCCAGCGCATCGCGCTGGCCCGCGCGCTCTACGGCGATCCGCGCCTGGTGGTGCTCGACGAGCCCAACGCCAGCTTGGATGCCGCGGGCGAGGACGCGTTGCTCGGCGTCATCGAGCGGCTGCGCGAGCGCAAGATCACCTCGATCGTCATCGCGCACCGTCCCAACATCCTGCGCCACGTCGACCGCATCCTGGTGCTGAAGGACGGACAGATTCGCGTCATCGGACCGCGCGACGAGATCTTGCCGCGCGCCGCCGCGACCGGCTCCGACACCGTGCGCCCGGACCTCCTAGCCAAGGCGGGGAATGCCTGACATGACCCTGATGAATCCAGACGTTCACCTGCCGTCGTCGATCAACGCCGCCCTGCAGCGCCCGGCCATCGCGCCGATGCCCAGCCGGCCCGGCGTCGGCGTACCCAAGTTCGCCGGCCTTGCCGCCATCGCCGTGTTCTTCGTCGGCTTTGGCGGATGGGCCGCGGTAGCGCCCCTGCAAAGTGCAGTCATCGCCCAAGGCATCGTGGGCGTCGAATCGACCCGCAAGACCGTGCAGCACCTGGAAGGCGGCATCATCCGCGAGATCCTGGTGCGCGACGGCGACAAGGTCGTAGCCGGCCAGGAGTTGGTGCGCCTCGACGATACCCAACCGCTCGCCTCGCTCGACTTGGTGCGCAAACGCCGCGACGTCGGGCTTGCCATGCAGGCGCGCCTCGAAGCGCAGCGCGATCTGAGGACCATCCTCACCTTCCCGGCCGAGTTGTTGACGCGGCGCGCCGAGGTGGACGTCGGCGAACTGATCCGCGCCCAGACCGACATCTTCACCAACATGGAGCAGTCCCTGAAGGGGCAGACGGCGATCCTGAATCAGCGCATGCAGCAGCTGCGCAGCGAGATCACCGGCATCGAAGGCGAGATCGCCGCCGAGGATCGGCAGATCGCGCTGCTCAAGGAGCAGATCAAAACGGAGGAATCGCTTCTGGCGAAAGGGCTGTCGCCGCGGGCGCGCATGTTGG
Source organism: Rhizobium sp. Q54 (assembly GCA_945904955.1). Lineage (GTDB taxonomy): Bacteria > Pseudomonadota > Alphaproteobacteria > UBA2966 > CAIVPW01 > CAIVPW01. The sequence continues at coordinate 9,511 of CAMDPO010000056.1, read as the reverse complement.
AGCTGCAGCGCGAGGAGGCCGCCCTCGAGGGCCGCCGCAGCCAAAACAGAGCAGCAATTGCCCGCGCCAACCAGAGCATCGGCGAGTCACAGCTGCAGGCGGGCGAGTTGAAGACGGCGTTCGTCAACGACGCGGTCGGGCAACTCGGCGACGTGCAGGCGACGCTGTTCGACCTGACCGAGCGACTGCGCGCGGCCCAGGACATCAACTATCGAGCGGTCGTGCGTGCGCCGACCGAGGGCACCGTCGTCAATCTGCGCTTCCATTCGCCGGGCGGCGTGATCGGTCCCGGCAATCCGATTCTCGACCTGGTGCCGGCCGAGGACCGCCTGGTCGTCGAGGCGCGCGTCGAGCCGCACGACGCCGACATCGTGGTCGCGGGCCTCGAGGCCCAAGTGCGCCTGACCGCGTTCAATCAACGCCATGCGCTGCCGCTCATGGGACGCGTCATCAATGTCTCGGCCGATCGCCTGGTCGACGAGCGCTCGGGCTCGCCCTACTACCTGGCGCGCGTCGAGTTGCTGCCGTCGCCCTTGCTGGCGCAGACCAAGATCAACCCCGGCATGCCGGCCGAGGTCATCGTGGTGACTTCGGCACACACTCTTGCTGCCTATCTGCTCGAGCCGATCTCCGGCGTGTTCCGCCGCGCCCTGCGCGAGCAGCAATAGGTCTGTCGGAGGCCCAAAGCGGCGCTGGTTTCCTAAGGGCGCCTAGGAAGCCAGCGCCGCACTGGTTTGGGGCGGCTGCCTGAAGGTCTGCAGCACGACGCAATAGCGCTCGGTCAGCTCAACCAGCCGTTGCCGCTTCGCCTCGTCGGCGTCGGTATCGAGGTCGAACAGCAGCCGCACCGAGGTAAGCCCGACCGGCACGTCGCGCGAGACGCCCAGGGTGCCGCGCGCGTCCCAGGTCCCTTCGGCACGCACGGATGCCTTGCGCAGGGTCACCCCCATGGCGGCGGCGACGCTGGTCAGGGTGACGCCGGCGCAGGCGACGAGGGCCTCCATCATCATGTCTGCGGCGCACGCCATGGTGCCGTCGCCGCCGGTGGCGGGATGTAGGCCGGCCTTGGCGTCGCCGGCCCAGGTCCGCACGGTGCAGGCACCCGCGGCATCCAGGTGGGCTACGGCCCGGGCCTGAACGCGGCCGCTGTCCGGCGTGTCGCGATACTTCTGCTTGAGGGGCGCCTGCAGCGCCCGCAACGTCTTTCGATCCATACGCTCACCGTTGAATGCCCGCGTGCGCTTGCCCATGATGCGGCCGCTCATGAGGGGAAATCCATGCTGACGATGCGCGACGTCACCGTGCGTCTGGGCGGGCACCTGGTGCTCGACCATGCCGCCGCGGCGGTGCCGGCGCGCGCGCGCATCGGCCTGGTCGGACGCAACGGTTCGGGCAAGTCGACGCTGCTTAAGGTCATCGCCGGGACGTTGCAGGCGGACGCCGGTGCCATCGACGTGCCGCGCCAGTCGCGTCTTGGCTACGTCGCCCAGGACGCGCCGTCCGGTACGGCGACGCCGTTCGAGACCGTGCTGGCGGCCGATGCCGAGCGCACGCGGCTGCTGGCGGCGGTCGAAACGGCACGCGACGGCGAAGACATCGGCGAGATCCACGAGCGTCTTGCCACAATCGGGGCGTTTGCCGCGCCGGCGCGGGCGGCACGCGTGCTGTCGGGCATGGGCTTCGACGCGGCGATGCAGCAGCGGACGCTCGACTCGCTGTCGGGCGGGTGGCGCACGCGCGTCGCACTCGCCGCCGTGCTATTCGCGGAGCCCGACCTGCTTCTGCTCGACGAGCCATCGAACCATCTCGATCTAGAAGCGACGTTGTGGCTCGAGTCGTACCTCGCCAAGTACCGCGGCACGCTCGTGCTGGTCAGCCATGAGCGCGACCTGCTGAACAACGTCGTCGACCACATCCTGCACCTCGAAGGCGGCAAGCTGACCCTCTACGTGGGGGCCTACGACGAATTCGCGCGCCAGCGCAGCGAGCGCGCGGCGGAAAGCGAATCGCAGCGCGCTCGCCAAGACGACAAGCGCAAGCGGCTGCAGGCGTTCGTCGACCGCTGGCGCTACAAGGCGCACAGCGCGGCGCAGGCGCAGAGCCGCCTCAAGGCCCTCGCCCGGCTGCAGCCGATTGCAGCCGCGGTCGAGGAACAGGAAGTGGAATTCTCCTTCCCGAGCCCGGATGCGCTGCGGCCGCCGCTGCTGACCATCGAGGACGGTGCGGTCGGCTACGACGGCACGCCGGTGCTGACGCGGATCAACCTGCGCATCGACCCCGACGATCGCATCGCCCTGCTGGGACGTAACGGCAACGGCAAGACGACGCTGGCGCGGCTCTTGTGCGGAGAACTGCCGGCAATGGCCGGGGCGACCAACGGCAGCACCAAGCTCAAGGTCGGCTACTTCTCGCAGTACCAGGTGGACGAACTGGTGCACGCCGACACGCCGGTGCAGCACATGGCGCGGGCGCTGCCGGGTACGCTGCCGACCATCGTGCGGGCGCACCTGGGGAGATTTGGTTTTTCGGGCGAGAAGGCCGACGTAGCGGTACGACACCTGTCGGGCGGCGAACGGGCGCGCTTGGCCTTGGCGCTGATCACGCGCGACGCGCCGCACATGATCATCCTCGACGAGCCGACCAACCATCTGGACGTCGAGGCGCGCGACGCGCTGGTGGCAGCGCTCAACGAGTACGCGGGCGCCGTGCTGGTCGTCAGTCACGACCGCCATTTGCTGCAACTGGTCGCCGATCGCCTGATCTTGGTCGCCGACGGTACCGCCAAGGAGTACACCGGCAGCCTTGCCGACTACCGCACGCTGATTCTGTCGCAGCCGGACGACGACGAAGAGACGACATCCAAGGCCGCGCGCGGGACGCGCAAGGACGAGCGCCGCGCCGCCGCCGACCTGCGCGAGCGGACCAAGTCGCTGCGCCAGGCGGTGAAGACGGCCGAGGCGGACCTCGCCAAGCTGACGCGCCAGCGGACGGAGATCGAGAGCGCGCTCAACGATCCCAAGGCGCAAGGACCGAAGCGCGGCGACCTGATGAAGAGCCACGGCGAGCTGGCGCGCCAGGTGGCGGCGGCCGAGGAGCGCTGGATGGACGCGAGCCTCGCCTTGGAGCAGGCGGAGACGGCGCCGGGCTAGGCGAGGAACTTCGCCAGCGCCGCGACGTCGACGTTGCCGCCGCTGAGCACGATGCCGACGCGTTTGCCACGCACGTCCACCGCGCCGCTCAGCACCGCGGCCAAACCGAGGCAGCCGGTCGGCTCGACCACCAGCTTCATCCGTTCAGCAAAGAAGCGCAGGGTGCCGATCAAGTCGGCGTCCGATGCCGTCACCACCTCGGTCTGGTGCGCCCGCAGGATGGCGAACGGCAGCGTGCCGACGTGGGTGGTGATGGCGCCGTCGGCGATCGAGCGTGGCGGCGCGATGGTGACGATCACGCCGCGGCGCAGCGACTGACGAGCGTCGTCGCCGGCCTCGGGCTCAACCCCAACGACGCGGCAGTCGGGCGCCAGGCGGCGCGCCGCAAGCGTACTGCCGGACAACAACCCGCCGCCGCCGAGAGGCGTCATCAGCACGTCGAGCGCGCCGACCTCCTCGATCATTTCCTTGGCGGCCGTGCCTTGCCCCGCGATCACGTCGCGGTGGTCGAACGGGGGGATGAGCGACAGGCCGCGGCGTGCGGACAGATCCTTGGCGATCTCCTCGCGGTCCTCGGTGTAGCGGTCGTAGAAGACGATGTCGCCACCGTAGCCGCGCGTCGCCTCGACCTTGGTGGCGGGGGCGTCCTTGGGCATGACGATGGTGACGCGCGTCTCCATCAGGCTGCACGCAAGGGCAAGCGCCTGAGCGTGGTTGCCCGACGAATAGCTGAGCACGCCACGCTTGCGTTGCTCGGGCGCCAGCGCCGCGACGGCGTTGTAGGCGCCGCGGAACTTGAACGCGCCGGCGCGCTGGAGGTTTTCGCACTTGAAGAAGAGAGTCGCGCCGGTGCGCTCGTCGGCGGTGCGCGAGGTCACCACCGGTGTGCGATGGGCGACTCCGCGCAGCCGCGCGGCGGCGCGCTCGACGTCGGCATAGGTCGGCAGGTCCAAGAGAGTCCGCCGCTACAGCTCGTTGGGCGCCGGGAAGATCATCCGGCGTCCGTTGTTGGGGATGTCGCAGTACGGGAAATAGCGTGGCGCTTTCGTTTGCGGCGCACCGACAGCGCCGCCGCCCGGGCGGCCGGGTTGCAGGAACTGCGCCCTGACGACAGGCGCGACAGGCGCGACAGGCGTCGTGTCCGCAATCTCGAGGATCAGCTTGCGCAACACTGCGTCGGCAAAGGATTCGAAATCCTGGGCAGCGATGACGAAGGCTCCCGCGCCGCCGATGACGCACTCCTCGTAGTACACGTCCAGATCGGGGACGACATTGCCCACGTCGGCGAGGATCGGCAGGCCGTTGATGGTGATGCCGCGCGAGACGGCGAGGTCGCGGTAGGAGACCACCGACAGGCCCTCGTTGTTGGGACCGTCGCCGGAGATATCGATGACCTTGCGATCGCCGCGGTGCGGATTGAGGGCGAACAGTTGCAGCGACAGGCCGATGGCGCCGCTGATCGAGGTGCCGCGGAACGATGGCTCGATGTGGCCGAGCCGGCCAACGAACGCCCGCGCACTCGCCTCGTCGCTGATGACGTGCCAGTCCACGACGTGGGGGAACAGGCCCCAGCCGCCCCATTCCAGGTAGGTCACGGCAACACGGCCGTGGCGGCCGTTGCGCACGGCCTGCAGGAAGCGTGGGTCGGTGAGGGCATCGATGTAGCCTTGGCGCTTCAGGCGGGCCTCGAAGGTGTCGACGCTACCGGACACGTCGACGGCGAGCACCAGCTCGAGGTCGACGTTGGCATCCTGGGCGGGTGCGGGCACGGAGGCGCCCAGCACGGTCGCCACGACGACGAGGGCGGAGAGTAGGCGCATCGGCGCTCCCGAACGATGGGTCTGAGTGTACCACCGCGCTTGGCCATGGACGCGCGCAGACCTTTCGCCATAGACCGGTGGGCGATGCTGATCCTCATGCTCCTATTCGTTGCGGCGCTGTGGGCGGGCGCGCAGAACGCCCTCGCCGGAGGGGGGACGTTCCTGACGCTGCCGGCGCTGATGCTCAGCGGCCTCGATGCGCGCGCGGCCAATATCGTCTCGACGCTGGGCATGTTCCCTGGCCAGGTCGCCAGCGGCTGGGCGGCGCTACCGATGGCCGCAGGGGCCGGCGCTTTGACCCTGCGGTCCCTGGTCGTCATCAGCCTGCTGGGCGGCGCGGCCGGCGGGTTGTTGCTGCTGTGGACGCCGAGCGACTTCTTCGAGACGCTGGTGCCGTGGCTGGTGCTGTTCGCCACCGCGGTGTTCGCGTGGGGCAGCTTCGTCCGCAAGGCCACTGCGGCGGCCGTCCTCGGACCGCTGCCGGCGGGCGTGACGCAGTTCGCTATTGCCGTGTACGGCGGCTACTTCGGCGGCGGCATTGGCTTCTTGATGCTGGCGGCCCTGACCATGGCGGGCATGGTGGTGCGCACGGCCGGCGCCACCAAGAACCTGCTCGCCGCCATGATGAACGCTTCGGCCGTCGTCATCTTCCTGGCGCTTGCGTGGAACGACTTGCCGTGGGACCGCATTGCCGTCACCGCTGCGGGCTCGATCGCCGGCGGACTCGCCGGCAGCTGGGCCCTGTATAAGGTGAACGCGCGCGCTGCGCATGTTCGTTGTTGCCATCGGCGCGGCTCTGACCGTCGGCCTGTTCATCCGCCAAGGCATGTGATGCTGCACATCGACGTCTACTCCGACATCATCTGCCCGTGGTGCTACATCGGGGAGCACCGGCTGCACCAGGCGCTCGCCGCTATGCCGGAGATCCAGACTCAGATCGTGATGCGGCCGTTCCAGCTGGACCCCACCGCCGTGGAGCCGGTGCCGGTGATCGAGTACCTGGAGCGCAAGTTCGGCCCGCGCGCCGAAGCGGCCCTGCGCTCGGTGGCGATAACGGCGCGCGGCGAGGGCCTGGCCTTCGAACCGAAGTCGCAGATCGTCGTGAACACCCTGCCCGCCCACCGCGTGCTGCAGCTGGCGTTGGCGGAGCATGGCGCGGACGTTCAGGTGGACCTGATGCGGCGCCTGTTCCGGACGCACTTCGCCGAGGGCGCCAATGTTGCCGAGGCGGACGTGCTGGCCGAGGTGGGCGCCGCCGCCGGCATGGATGGTGCACGCATCCGCGAACTCCTCGCCGGGGATGAAGGTCTGGGCGAGGTCGAGAGTCAGATCATCGCCGCCCAGGAACTGGGGGTCAGCGCGGTGCCGACGTTCGTGTTCGGCGGTCGCCACGCCCTGCAGGGCGCGCAACCGGTCGAGACGTTCCAGCAAGTCCTGCGCACCGTCGCCGCCGCGCCTGTGGCGCAGGCCTAGAAGGCGTACACGAGCGAGAACTTCGTCAGCGTGTCGGTTTCCTTCACGCCGGGCAGCGGGTCGGTGTCGTGGCGCACATTGAAAGAGACGCGCCCCGACACGTTGCCGAACAGCTTGCTGGTCAGCGCCACTGTGTCATCGACGCGCGTGGTGATGTGGTCGACGGTGACGAGCAAATCGTTGGTCAGCCGGGCGGTGTCCGAGAGCTCGTGGCGGAGGTTGGAGTAGAAGCGCGCGAAGACGGCGTCCTTCTGCTCGCCGGTTTCGCGCACCTTGGCGATGCGGTAGCCGGGGCCGGCTTCGACCGACAGCAAGGTGCGGCTGGTGTCGATCAGGCGATAGCCCAAGCCAAGGCTCGCGTTGATTTCGTAGCGGTTGCCGGAGAAGCGGTCGTCGTCGAGCGCCGCGGTAGCGAAGCCGTAGGTGCGATCGCGGATGTCGACGTTGGTCTGCGCACTGGCTTGGACGCGTTGCGCTGTCGTCACTCCTGACTGCCACGCGACGTCGCCTAGCAACCGGTAGCGGTTTTCGATGCCGCCTTCCCGCTTGGCGGCGCGCAAGTCGAGATCGAAGGCGCGGCGCTCCGAATTGCCGGTGGCTATGGCACCGCCTGCCGCGATCTCACCGATCCACCGAGTATTGGCCGGGGCCTGCGCCGGCGGGGCTGCTTGACCGAACGCGCTGCCCGTCAAGAACGTACTCAGCAAAAACGCGTGGGTTGCGAGTCCTCGACCTGCTCGCGCCATTCAGATGCTTCTCCCTGTGTGCGGGACGCGCGCATTGGACAGGGTGGACGACGGGCCTGTCACCGGTCCATTTGCACCCTTGCGACAGCAGCGCGACGATGCTTTTGCGAGTCGAGTGTGACGGACAAACACACCCGACAACAGAACTGGTTCGGGCGAGCGACTCGCACCAGCGCTAGTGGGTGTGGATAGGTCGCCCCCGGCCACGATGCTCGCGATAGGTTGCGGCGAAGGGAGGGCCACCCGTAGAGTGCGCCCGCGCCCCAGCCGTGGCGGCGCACCAAAACAAGAAGCCTGTTCGGAGAGGGGCGACCGACGTGCTGTACTTGATCCTATTCGTGCTGATTGTGTCTGGTGCAGCGGTTTGGCTGTTCTTCTACCTGTTGCAGCGCGAGATCTTCGGGCCGGCCGCACGCGCGCGCCGCAAGGCGCAGGTCGCCGATCAGCGCTCCGCCCGCATTGCGTCGCGCGCGACTCCCGCACCGCTTTCTCCCCCCGCCGCTGAGTAGCGGACGGGCTCCGGCCGTTCGCCGGACTCCGGACGGCCTATCCCGGTTGCTGCGCTAGGCCCAGGCCTGGCGGAATGACAGCTTGTTTGCGGCGCAGGGAGCGCGATGCCGCGCACCCGCGCTCGCAGGATGAGCGACGATGCAACAGCAGGCGACCGTTGGGGCGCAGGGGCACGCGCGGCGCTGGCGCTTGCTCCAGTACTACGTCACGGGCCAAGACCTGCGCGAGGTCTTCCACCGCCTGCGCCATGAGGTCGGCCGCGACAACCTCGGCCTGGTAGCCGCGGGCATCGCGTTCTACGCCATGCTGGCGCTGTTCCCGGCGCTGGCGGCAGCGGTGTCGCTGTACGGCCTGGCGGCGGACCCCAGCACCCTCGCCGAGCAGATCAACCGCCTCAGCGCACTCGTGCCTTCAGAGGCGTGGGCGCTGATCGAGGACCAACTCGTCAAGATCATCTCGGCCTCGAGCACCAGCCTCGGCGTCGGCGCGGTGTTCGGATTGGCGTTCGCGGTGTGGAGCGCGAGCAAAGCCATCACGGCCATCATCACGGCGCTCAACATCGTCTACGGAGTCGCGGAAACGCGGGGATTCCTGCGGGTCTTAGGGCTCGCCTTGGCGCTCACCGCGGGCGCCATCGTGTTCCTCGTGGCGGCGCTGCTGTTGGTCGTGGCGCTGCCGGCCGCGTTCGAGCTGGTTGGGCAAGCCGATACGACGCGGGTAGTTCTCGCCTGGCTGCGCTGGCCGCTGATCGCCGGCGCGCTGTTGGGCGGCGTCGCGACATTGTTCAGGTTCGCCCCCAACCTGCCCAACGCGGGGTGGCGCTGGATCACACCGGGCGGCGGCGTCGCAACCGTGACGTTCCTGCTCGTCTCGGTCGCGTTCTCGCGCTACGTGGCGAGCTTCGGCAACTACAACGAGGTCTATGGCTCGGTCGGCGCCGTCATCGCGTTGTTGATGTGGCTGTACCTGACCGCGTACGCCGTTCTGCTCGGTGCAGAGCTCAACGCAGAGCTCGATCGCCAGACCGGTCGCGGTGTTCCCAAAGTAGGACCCGTCTTGTCCGACAAGCCGGAGAGTGACGTCGGCCTGGCGATACCGCCCGGACCCGTGCGTACCCACGGAATGGTCATCGGCCACGCCTTGCTGCGCTCGGCGCGGGCGCTTGGGGGCGTGGTCGTGACGTTGGCCTGGACGCGCCTCCGGCACGCCCCGGCGCGCTGCAAGCGAGGGCGCTGAGCGCACCCTCGATACTCGGGCGAGGCTCGGCAAGAACCTCCCGGCTCGGCCAACCCTACCGCGCGGGCAGCACCGTTTCGGCTGGTCCGCGCGTCCAAAAATCCCAGAAATCTGCCGTCCAGGCCCGGCCATGCCGATGGCCCGTCGTTTGCTTGTTGGGGCCCAGGGATATGTGCGGCACGGCCGGATGGCCCGCGCGAGCGGCGGGGTGTCCGCGAACCGGAGCGAATAACGACCGCGCGATCCGAGGGCAAGGTTCGTAAGGAGACAAGCGATGAGCATTTATGGCGCCCTGTTTTCCGGCGTGTCCGGACTGGCGGCCCAGGCCCAGGCGATGGGCATGCTGTCGGACAACATCACCAACGTGAATACCGTCGGCTACAAGGAAACGACGGCGCGCTTTTCTTCGCTGGTCACCAGCTCCGCCACTGGTCTGCCCTGTCGAAAGTGGTCCGAGTCCAGAGTTAGGATTGGCCCGCTTTTGAATGGAGAACGGCATGCCGCGTCAGCGATTTACGTCCGAGCAGATCATCGGGAAGCTGCGTGAGGTTGAGGTCTTTGTGGCGAAGGGCGGGTC
>CAMDPO010000055.1 GCA_945904955.1 Rhizobium sp. Q54 | reverse complement strand
CGCAACCGGATCGAGCGCATGTGGTGCCGTCTCAAGGACTGGCGCCGCATCGCAACCCGCTACGACAAGCTCGCCCGCAACTACCTCAGCGGTGCCTACCTCGCCGCCGCCTTGATCCCTTGGGTCAATTGAGTCCGGACCCTAGCCCCCCCAGGCAGGTATCCACGGGGCATACCATAGCAGGCTGCCGGGCAAAGCGTCACCTCGACGATGGCAAGGGTGTCTTAGGCGGCGGCGACCCGGTTGCCGCCGATCTCTTTGGCGAGGCGGAGAGCCTGTTTGGCGCGGCGCAGAGACGACTCGATCGAATCGTTGGCGAGGTCGTAGGCGGTGAGCCCGAAGCTCACGGTCGGGGTTGGGCCGCGCGCGTCGGCGCCGGCCTCGGTGACCGCGCGGCGCAGGTACCCGCAGATGGCCTGCGCCTCGACCAAGCCGGTCTTGGGCAACAACAACATGAACTCCTCGTGGCCGAGGTGCGCGAGCACGTCGCGGCGGCGCAGCTGCGGCACGATGACGGCGGCCATGTTGCGCCCCATGGCGGCGGCGCGCTCCTGACTCTGTTCCAGGGTGGCGCCGGGATCGTGGTCGAGATCGAAGACCGCCACGGTCAGCGGCTGGCCGTGACGCTGGGCGCGCGTTGCTTCCTGACGGGCGCGATCGAAGAACGAAATGCGACCGGCGGCGCCGTTCAAGGCGTGCGCGCCCGCCAGCATCATGGCGACGCGGCGCTCGTCGGCGAGCGCGGACACCAGCAGGACGTTGACCATGCATGCTGCCACGGTGATCCCGAGGATCAGCGCGTTCGCGGAGCCGGCCGGCGTCGACGTATCGATACCGGTGCCGATCGCGGCCACCATCATCGCCAGGGAGAACAGGAAGAATCCCTCGCGCTGGGTGAAGCGCATCGACAGCCACGTGCAGACGAACAGGACGACGAACGGCATGGACGGGTGGAGATGCACGTCGAGCGGCGTCCACAGGCGCGCCGCCGACAGCAGAATCACGGCCGAAGCGATCGCCACCATCTCCGGCCAGCGGTCGCGGGAGAACGGCCGGCGGTCGATCCACAGCAGCATCACCGCCGGAACGGAGATCATGATCTTGGCGAGGCCCGTCACGAAGCCGTGGGCGAGCACATGCGCCGCGGTGCCGGCCGCACGCCCCATCGCCAAATCGACGGCATAGTGCCCCGCGGCCGCGGCGGCGGCATGAAGCAGCAGGCCGAAGGCCAGGAACTTTAGCACCTCTTCCAACGTGAGGGCCGGGCGGCGGGCGCGGCTGCGGAACCGCATCAAGGCCGCGGCGCCACCGGCCGCCAGCACGGTGACGTCGGCGTGCAGGACCGCCACCTCCACCGCGAAGCCGTATATGGCCACGTTCACAGCGGTCGCACCGAGGAGCACGCCCGGCCACACACGGATGCCGCCGATCAGCAGCGCCAACAAGGCCACGGCTGGACCGCCGACGAACGGCGGCGCCACCTGCTCGACGCTGAAGTAGCCTTCCATCGCCATGGTGATGACGGCGTAGGTCAGCACGGTAAGGAGGTTGGCGCGCAGCAGACCAGCGAGGTCGCGTTCGGGCGCGCGGGCAATGGCGGCGGCGGGCGCCTCCGGCGCGGCGGCGACGCCGTCGCTGGCCGCCAAGCGCACGCGCGGCCAATCAGATTCGCTCAGATGCTGGCATTCGGCGCACAGGGTCTTCTCGCCGGTGCCGCTGAGCGCGTAGCGCAGCACGTCGCCGGACGTGCCGAGCGGGCAGTCGGTGTTGTTGTGATAGCTCGCGGCGCCGTTCAGGTGCCAGGGCAAGGCGCGCGTCATGCGCCGCCTCCCGACGCCGCACGGCCGGACGCGAAGGTGCCGGTGTTGGACAGGTAGATGAAGCCGCCTTCGGAGCGGATCTGGCCGGCCTTCTCCAGGCTGCTCATGACGCGGCTGACCATCTCGCGCGAGGCGCCCACCATGCGGGCGATCTCGGCGCGCGACAGGCGCCGCGGCACCTGGGTGCGGCCGTCGACCTCGCGGCTCTCGTCGAGCAGCAGGCGGGCGACGCGGCCCTTTACGTCGATGACGGCGAGGCTCTCGATCTTGTCGTTGGCCTCGCGCAGCCGGGCGATGAGGCCGCCCATCAGGGTCATGGCGACCTCGTGGTGGCGCGCCAGCAGGGTGAGGAATTCTTTCTTGCCGAGACGCAGCAGGCGGCAGTCCTCGAGGGCCTGGACCGTGGCCGAGCGCGGCGAGCTGTCGAACAGGCTCATCTCGCCGAAGAAGTCGCCTTCGCCGAGCACCGAGAGGATCACCTCGCGACCGGCGCGGTGGTAGAGGGTGACCTTGGCGCGGCCGGCGGCGATGACGTACATCGCTTCGGCGACGTCGCCCTCGCAGACGATGACCTGGTTGGCGGGCGCCGAGACGGGCGTCAGGGATTCGGCCAGGGCGTCGAGCGACGCCGCCGGCAGGCCGGCGAACAGGGGGAACGAGCGGATCGAGCGCGGCTTTACGGCGCCCGCACGCGGCAAGCTTTCCGGAGCACCGACTGCGGCGATCCCGCGGAGTCCAGTGCTTGCGCGCCCCTCGCGACTCATGTGCCAACCCTTCGCGGCCGCCAGCGCCGGAGCGTCCACCGGACTGCGCCTACGCCAGCAGGCGACGCTACCACCCGCGTTCTCGGCCCGTCCGTGAACTATTCACGGCGATGGCAGCGATTGGTGAATCCGGACTTTCTCCTAACGACTTGGAATCGTTGGGGTCTCAGCGGAACGGGGTGCCTGGCGGGAGGCCCATCTGGTCCATACGCAGCATTTCTTCGCCGATGCTGCAGGTAGGGCCGTACTTGCGCGGGCGTGGGGCACCGAGCATTTGGACCGGGATGACGGTGGCGGCACCAAAGCGTTCGATCGCCGGCGGTGCAGCATCGGCGATTTCCAGGATCAGCTTGCGCAGGATGGCTTCGGCAAAAGAAGCAAAGCCGTCCACCGCTACGACGAAGGCGCCGGCGCCGCCGACGACGCACTCCTCGTAGTAGACGTCGAGGTCGCGCAGCGAGAACCAGGTGACCTCGCGGTCGTTGATGGCGACGCCGTTGATGACAATGCCGGCCGCGATGGCTTCGTCGCGCGCGAAGGTGACGTTGCGGCCGTTGCTGTTGGGGCCGTCGCCGGTGATGTCGATGACGCGGCGCGGGGCGTCGAAGCCGTTCTTCTCGAACAGCTCGGAGGCGATGGCGATGGCGCCGGAGATGGAGGTGCCGACGCCCGACGTGATGACGGTGTTGTCGAGCTCGCGCGCGTAGGCGGCGGCGTCGGCGGCGCTGGCGATGACGCGCCAGGGCGTCACGTTGTACCAGAGGCCGACGCGCGACCACTCCAGGTAGGTGACGGCGATGCGCCCAAACTGGCCGTTCTTGATGGCGTCGGCGATGCGCGGATCGGCGAAGGCGCGCACATAGCCGCCGCGCTGGAGCTGGCCCTCGCGCTGGTCGACGCTGCTGGAGACGTCGACGGCGAGGATGAGTTCGAGGTCGACGGGGAGACCTTGGGTTTGCGGGAGCGCTGCGCTGGAGAGCAGCAGCGGCGCGGCCGATGCGAGCAGGGTGCGGATCATCGCGGTGTCGGCAGCAGCGGACGTAGTTGGCCGCCGCCGCCTTGGGGCGGGCCGTTGCAGAACGGGCCGTACCGCGGGGGCCCTTCGACGGGGGTGATGGGGCGCGGGTTGAGGAACTGGGCGCGCTGCACCTTGGGTGCGGCGAAGCGCTCGATGCCGACGGGCTGCAGGTTGGCGATCTCGAGGATGAGCTTACGGGTGATGGCTTCGGCGAATTTCTCGAAGCCCTCGGCGACGACGATGAAGGCGCCGGGGCCGCCGATGACGCACTCCTTGTAGTAGGCGTCGAGGTCGGCGGGCGGCGGCACGCCGGGGCCGAGCCGCGAGTTGATGATCGGCAGGCCGTTGATGGTGACGCCCTGGGCGAGCGCCTCTTGGCGCGAGTCGTTGATGTGGCGGCCGGAGTTGTTGAGGCCGTCGCCAGAGATGTCGATGACCTTGCGATCGCCTTCGACGGTGTTGCGCGCGAACAGCGAGACGCCGAAGTCGATGGCCTGGCTGATGGAGGTGCGCTGGCCGGTCCAGATCATTTCGCGGCGCAACACGTCGGTGAACCTGGCGGCGCTGTCCTTGTCGCTGATCACCGTCCAGGGTGCTACGACGCGCACGTCGCCCCACGTCGACCACTCGAAGTACGTCACCGCGATGCGACCGTGGTAGCCCCCCTGAATCGCGGTCAGCAGCAGCGGGTTGGAGAACGCCGAGATGTAGCTCTCGCGCTGGAGGAGCCCCTCCTCCCAGTCGACGCTGCGCGAGATGTCGATGGCGAGCACGAGCTCGATGTCGACGGGCTGGGCGCGCGCCGGGGCTGCCAGCGCGAGCACAGCAGCGAGCAAGGCAGCGAGGCGCAGCATCTAGCGGAACTGGAAGTCCTGGAACGGCGGCGGCAGCGGCGGGCCATTCATGCGGCGCTCGCCGATGTCGCAGCCGGGCGCGTACGTGGGCGGTGCACCGAGCGGCGCTTGGCGCGGCAGGAATTGCGCGCGGGTGAAGCGCTCGACCCCCATCGGTTCGACTGCGGCGATCTCCAGGATCAGCTTGCGCGTGATGGCCTCTGCAAAGGCCTCAAAACCTTCGGCGACGACCAGGAATGCGCCGGGGCCGCCGATGACGCAGCCGCGGAAGTACTCGTCGAGGTCGAGCATGGTCTGCTGCGGCCCGCCGTTGGTGTTGATGATGGGCAGGCCGTTGATGGTGATGCCGCGCGCCACCGCCTCGTCGCGCGAGGCGGTGATGAGGCCGCCGGCGTTGTTGGGGCCGTCGCCGGAGATGTCGATGACGCGGCGGTCGCCGTCGAACGCGTTGACCGGGAACATCGACACGGCGAGGTCGATGACGCCGCTGAGCGAGGTGCGGTCGCCGAAGCTGATGTGCTCGGTGCGCGGCAGGTGATTGAAGGCGTCGGCGTCCTTGGCGTCGCCGATCAGGGTCCACGGCGCGACGATGCGCGTCTGGCCGCGCGACGACCACTCGACGTAGGTCACGGCGATGCGGCCGTGATAGCCGCCCTTGATGGCGGCGAGCAGGATCGGATTGGCGAAGGCGGAGATGTAGCCTTCGCGCTGCAGCTTGGCCTCCAGGTAGTCGACGCTGCGGGAGACATCGACGGCGAGGACCAGCTCGAGGTCAACACGCTCGATGGCAAGCGACGGTGTGGCGAACAGCAGCACTGCGGCGAGCACTGTGGCCCCCCAGGTGGGTAGCGATGCGCGAACTCTCGATCCCATGCGCCTTCCCGCCCCTCATCTTTGGGGCGAAAACCTTAGCACGGGGGTAGGCGGCGGCAGAGCGGGCGTGCAGGACGTCGGCGATGCGCCCCAGGAAGCCGCGCACCTCGTCGCTGTCGGCGAGGGTGAGGCGCGCGCGTCGGATACGACGGCGCCGCCAGAACGACGGCGAGGTCGTCGGGCCCGAGGACGGCGAAGGCATCCTCGTCGGTGCGGTCGTCGCCGATGTAGATCGTCAGGGGCTTGCCGGAGCGCTTGTCGGCGGACAGCAGACGGGTGCGCATCGCCTGCAGCGCCTTGCCTTTGTCCCAGTCGATGGCCGGGCGCAGGTCGTGCACCATCTTGCCGAGGGTGTGGTGCAGGCCGGGGTGCTTGGCGATGACCTCGAGCACCGCGACCTCGAAGCGCGAGAGATCGGCGCGCCCGACCCGGCGATAGTGCGCCGACAGGGAAAAGCGCTTGCGCTCGATCTGGGCGCCGGCGATGCCGCGCGTGCGCTGGCGCAACTCGGGCTCGGCGCGGTTGAGGATGGGCACGAAGCGGTCGGCTTCCGGATGGTTCCACTCGGCGCCATCGACCGTCATAAAGTCGAAGCCATGGCTGCCGGCGTAGGCGACGTCGGCGAGGCCCACCTTCTCCCGCACGTCACACAGGTCGCGGCCGCTGAGGACGGCGACCGGGCAAACCTGGGCCAGGCGATGGACCGCCTCGGCGGCGAGCGCTGAAATCGTCAGGCGCCACAGGCGAGTCTCCGAAAGGATCGAGTGTCCCAAGGTTGGCCCAGCCGCGCCGCGCTGGCCATCCGTGGTTGGCCTGAGCCCGAAGCCGGACCTCGGCCATGGAACGATTGGCGCGCGGCGGGGCTTCGGCTACCTTCCCGGCCGTGTCCACCAAAGCCGCTCTCAAGTCCGCGTACGTCGCGCCGCTCGAAGACGTAGGCGCTGCCGATATCGGCTTCGTCGGCGGCAAGAACGCCTCGCTCGGCGAGATGATCTCGGTCCTGGCCAAGGCCGGCGTGCCGGTGCCGCAAGGGTTCGCCATCACCGTGCCAGCCTATCGCGCGTTCCTGAAGGCGAACGGCCTCGAGGAGCGCATCCAGGCGGCGCTCGGCGACATGAAGCACGCGCGGGTTCCGGTGGCCGAGACCGGCCTGAACATCCGCCGCATGATCGAGGCGGGCAAATGGCCTGACGACGTTGCAGCAGCGGTGCGCGAGGCATGTGCCGCGCTGAAGGCGCGCGCGGGCGGACGCGCCGACGTGGCGGTGCGTTCCAGCGCGACGGCCGAGGACCTGCCCGACGCGAGCTTTGCCGGACAGCAGGACAGCTTCCTGAACGTCAGCGGCGACGACGCCGTGTTGGATGCGGCACGCAAGTGCTTCGCCTCCCTGTTCACCGACCGCGCCATCAGCTACCGCGACCAGAAGGGCTTCGACCACACCAAGGTCGCTCTGTCGGCCGGCGTGCAGCTCATGGTGCGCGCCGCCAACGGCGGCTCGGGCGTGATGTTCTCCATCGACACCGAGACGGGCTTCGATCGCGTCGTGCTGATCAACGCGGTGTGGGGCCTGGGCGAGAACGTGGTGCGCGGCCTCGTCGATCCCGATGAGTACGTCGTCTACAAGCCGCTGCTCGACGAGGAGCAGCTGGTGCCGATCATCGAGAAGCGGCTCGGCGCCAAGGCCATCAAGATGATCTACGCGCGCACTTCCGACGAGTCGCGCACGCGCAACGTGCCGACCTCGAAGGTCGAGCAGTCGAGCTTCGTGCTGTCAGACGCGGAGATCCTGAAGCTGGCGCGCTGGGCCAAGGCGATCGAGGTCCACTACGGCCGCGCCATGGACATGGAATGGGCGCGCGACGGCGAGACCGGTGAATTGTGGATCGTGCAGGCGCGCCCCGAGACGGTGCAGTCGCAGCGCCGGCGCGGACTGTTCAAGACCTATTCGCTCAAGGAGAAGGGCCGCAAGGTGCTCACCGGCCTCGCGGTCGGTGATGCGATCGTCTCCGGCATGGTGCGCATCGTGCGCTCGACGTCCGAGATCGAAAGCTTCCCAGAAGGCGCCATCCTGGTGGCCGAGAACACCGACCCCGACTGGGTGCCGATCATGAAGCGCGCCTCGGCGATCGTGACCGACCACGGCGGGCGCACCTCCCACGCCGCCATCGTCAGCCGCGAGATGGGCTTGCCGGCAGTGGTCGGCACGCGCACCGCGACCCATGTGCTGCACGACGACCAGGAGATCACGGTCAGCTGCGGCGAAGGCTCCGACGGCTTCGTCTACGACGGCATCGCCAACTTCGAGGTCAAGGACATCGACCTCGGCAGCGTGCCGGAGACGCGCACCAAGGTCATGCTCAACATGGCCAACCCCGCCGCCGCGCTGCAGTGGTGGCAGCTGCCGGCCGACGGCATCGGCCTGGCGCGCATGGAGTTCATCATCAACAACGTGATCAAGGTGCACCCGATGGCGTTGGTGCGCTTTGATTCTTTGCAAGATCAAAAAGTCCGTGAGCAGATCGCCGAGCTCACCCGCGGCTACGACGACAAGTCGGAGTACTTTGTCGAGCTGTTGGCGCGCGGCATCGCCAAGATCGCGGCGAGCCAGCATCCGCGCCCGGTCGTGGTGCGCATGAGCGACTTCAAGACCAACGAGTACGCGAACCTTCTGGGTGGCCGGCAGTTCGAGCCGCACGAGGAGAACCCGATGCTCGGGTTCCGTGGCGCGTCCCGCTACTACTCGCCGCGCTACCGCGACGGCTTCGCCCTCGAATGCCGCGCGATCAAGCGTGTGCGCGAGAAGATGGGCTTCACCAACGTGATCGTGATGATCCCGTTCTGCCGCACGCCGCAGGAAGCCGACCGCGTGCTCGAGACCATGGCGCAGCACGGGCTGGAACGGCACACGAACGGCCTCGAGGTCTACGTGATGTGCGAGCTGCCCTCGAACGTCGTGCTCGCCGAGCAGTTCGCGCGGCGCTTCGACGGGTTCTCGATCGGGTCGAACGACCTCACGCAGCTGGTGCTGGGCGTCGACCGCGACTCAGAGGTGCTCGCCGAGCACTTCGACGAGCGCCACGAGGCGGTGACGCGCACCATCCGCACGGTCATCGACGCGGCCCACACGGTGGGCACGCGCATTGCCTTGTGCGGCCAGGCGCCGAGCGACTACCCGGAGTTCGCCGAGTTCCTGGTGGAAGCCGGCATCGACGCGATTTCGGTGAGCCCGGACAGCTTCCTGTCGGTCAAGCGCACCGTCGCGGAGGCGGAAGCCAAGTACAAGAAGAAGCGGGCGTAGCGCCATGAAGGGATTCACCGGCGACATCGAAACGCTGACGGTCGAGAACACCGACTTCCGCCGCGTGCTCTACACGGGCGAGAACCTGCAACTGGTGCTGATGGCCCTGCCCGCCGGCGTCGAGATCGGCGAGGAAGTGCACGACGACCGCGACCAGTTCTTCCGCTTCGAGGAAGGCAGCGGCGAGGTGTGGATCGACGGCAAGAAGAGCGCCGTGAAGGCCGATGACGCGGTCGTCGTTCCGGCGGGCGCGCGTCACAACGTCGTCAACACCGGCAAGAGCGCACTCAAGCTGTACACCGTGTACGGACCGCCCGAGCACCGCGACGGCGTGGTGCATCGCACCAAGGCCAACGCCGAGAAGGCGCACGAACATTTCGACGGCAAGACGACCGAGAAGAAGCGCTAGCCGCGCCGGCTTGGCCACCGGGACTTGAGGGCGATCAACGCCCCGGAGGCGGCGATGACGACCATGCCGACGACGCTGATGGCGTCGGGGACGTGGTCGAACGCCAGCCATCCCAAGAGTCCCGCCCACAGCAGCTGCAGGTAGTTCATCGGCGCCAGCATCGACGCCGGCGCGTCGCGATAGGCGAGCGTGAACAGGTAGTGGCCGAGGCCGGCGGTGACGCCGGTGCTGAGGAACAGCAGGACCGTGCCGAGGCTCTCGTCGCCGAGGTCCCAGAACCACGGCAGCAGCGCGCCGAAGCAGATCGAGCCTACCAGCGCCGTATAGAACAGCATGGCGACGGCGCGATCGGTGCCGGCGAGGACGCGCGTCAGCAGCTGATAGATCGTGTTGGCGGCGACGGCGACCGCCATGAGCGCGAGACCGGCGGCGTCGATGGCACCGCCCGGCCGCACGACCAGTAGCACCCCGGCGAAACCGGCAATGGCGGCGATCCAGCCGACCGCGCCGATGCGCTCGCGCAACAGCGGACCGGCCAGCAGCACCACCAGCATCGGCGCCAGGAAGGTGATGGCGGTCATCTCGGCGACCGGCATGCGCTGCAGCGCGAGGCCGACGAACAGGGACGCGGCGGTCAGCGACGCGGCGCGCACCAGGACCAATCCGGTGCGCTGGGTCTGGACGAGCTTGCGGCCCTGGGTTGGGGCGAAGAGAAGGACCATCAGCAGGCAGTGCACGATGTAGCGGATGGCGACGACCATCGGCACGGGGTGGTCGGCCGTGAGGATCTTCACGCTGGTGTCCATGCACGCGAACAAGAGGAGCGCACACAGAAGCAGCACTACGCCACGCAGCGGGTGGGCGGCGGGTGGCTCGGTCGGTGGGGACTCGGGATGCGGCGGCGCCGGCTCGGTGAGCGTCACGCCGCGACGGCTGGTGGCGCGAACGAGCCGCGCGGGCGGGGCGTGGGCATGGCCCCGAACCTAGCGAGGGCGCGATCCCACTGCCAGCGGCGCGTCAGATGCTGATGATGGTGGCGGACTGATCCGGGTGCGTGCCGAGGCGGCGGTCGATTTGCCAGCCGAGCACGATGCCGATGACGACAATGGTGGCGTAGAGCGCAGCGGCCCAAATCGGGGAGCGCATGGGAGAGAAATCCTTTGCGGGAAGACAGCCATACGGAGGCGGGGGCTACCGGGGAGGGCAGCGCCCCCGCCTCGCATGGTGTGTTTGGGGCTAGTCGACCAGGTCGACCGCTTCGTCCATGCCGGTCAGCTCGATGCTGATGGCCTGCTTAGCGCCGCCGACGGTGACGTAGGCGACGTCGACTTCGGTGCCCATGCTGAGCTCGCCGAGGAAGGTCTTCTTCGCGGCGAAGGTGGTGCCGTCGACGGTCGCGGTGCCGGCGGTCGCATCAATGGCGGTCACGACGCCCGCGGCGTAGTTGGCGGGAACCGTCGCGGCCTGCGCGACCGGAACGATCAGGGCGGAAACGATGGCAACGGACAGAACGGACTTGATCGCGGAGTAGATCGACACGGGGGGCCTCCAATGGGCTCTCGGTTGTCTTGGCGCGGCACTGTCCGCGCAGACAGAAGCCTAGGGGCTCCGCGTTTCGCGGACGTGTGCCGGGTGTGTCCGCCTGTGTCGCAGCGCAGGCATTGGGTAACAGGACGTTGCGCGGAGCGCAGGCGTGCAACGGCCCGTTACACGCGCGGGCCGGTCAGCCGGGCGCGCGCCCTGCGAGTTGGCCCAACAAGACGTGCATGCGATGTGCGGCGACGCGGGCGCCCTTGGCGCGGAAGTGGTCCTTCGCCTCGTGGGTGGTCATGGCGGCGTGGCCGGACTGGGCCTCGGCGAGACGCAGGAGCCGCGTGATCCGCGCGTGCAGGCACGCCTCACAGGCGAGGCGGCGCGCCGCCGTGACGGTGGCCAACGTCGCGTGCCGGTCGGTCGCCACAGGCCTCATGGCTGGCCCCCTGCCCCCTCCACACATGCGCCGACCTTAGATGGCGCGCGTTGCGGTTGCGTGACGTCGCCACGATCGACAGGGCGCGTCACGGTTCTGTAGCGGTCGCGCGCTACCGTCCGTGGTGTCTGGGCAGGGAGCTTGGAGCGAGCCGTTGAGCGTACATCTGGTCGACGCGACGATGTTCTATGCGCCGCAGTCAGGAGGCGTGCGGCGCTACCTGACCACCAAGCACGACTGGCTCACCACCAAGACCCACGTCCGCCACACGATCGTTGCTCCCGGAGCAGCAGAGGGTGTCGATGGCACCGGCGTGCACCGGCTGGCGAGCCTGGTGCCGTTGGCCGACGGCTATCGCTTGCCGCTGCATGGCGACTATTGGCGCCGCCGCCTGGTGGGGCTGCAGCCCGACCTCATCGAGGCGGGCGATCCGTACATTCCGGCGTGGGCGTCGCTCGCGGCGGCGCACGAGCTCGGCGTGCCGGCGGTGGCGTTCTGCCATGCCTGGCCGACGCAACTGGCCGACGAGTGGCTGGGCGGCTGGGGCCGGCGCGCCGTTGCCGCGTACATCGGCGCGCTCTACCGGCAGTTCGACCTAGTGCTGGCGGCGAGCCAATTCGTGGCAGAGCGGTTGCGCGCCTTCGGTGTCGAGCGCGTCACCGTGCAGCCGTTGGGCGT
>CAMDPO010000054.1 GCA_945904955.1 Rhizobium sp. Q54 | reverse complement strand
GTTGCGCGTTAGTCGACGAGGTCGACGCGCACCACCGGCTGCTCCAGCTGGATCGCCACCACGACGCGCTTGCCGTTGATGACCTCGTACGTCACGTCAACAACGTCGCCGTTGCTGAAGCCGACGAGATCGTTCGCGTGCTGTGCGGTGTACGCGGTGCCGTCGAGGAAGAAGCTCATGGTGTTCTGGTTCAAGCCGGTGACGACGCCCTCACCGAACTGCGCGGTTGCCGCGCCGGCGCTCGGCGCGAACGCTGCGATGGCGAGGACCGCGGCGACGGCGGTGCCGGCAAACAGATTGGTGTACTTGTTCATTGAGGACTCTCCAGAAGTGCTGGGCCAGAAGACTGGCATTGCGGCCATGCGAACTTCTGCGGAGATCGCTCCCCACATCCGCTACCGACTACGACTAGAGATGGCGAGCGGCGGCGAGCATTTCAAGCGCCGCCCGGCGCCGCGAGCGGATTCACAACTATCGCAATGAATCCGTCGCGCAAACGATCGCAACGGGCTGCTAGCGGCCCGGCTTCTTGTTGGAACGACGCACGGTCGGGAACGAGCCGGTGCCCGTGTCGGCCTCGCGATAGCCGTACTGCTTGGCGTTCTTCACGGCGTCGCCGCGGTTTGCGTACGCTTCCGATGACGCGCGGAGGAGCAGCCGCTCGCTGGTGTGCAGCGACCAGCGCCACTTGCCGGCGTTGTCGGCGCTGAACGTCCACTTGTCCTTCGGCGGAGTCTTGTCGGTCTCGGTAACGACCGGGAGCGGGAGCATGGTCATGGTGTCCATCGCTTTCCGGGCGCGGCGGCATCGCGCCACGCCACAGACGGGAACATAGGTCGCCGGGGACCAAATGCCCAGGCGGCCGTACGGGCAAGGCCCCCCGGGCCAAAATATTGGCAAATATTCCCAAGAATTGACACGGTACAGCGCATAAGTTGCGCGCTCGCTGAATTCTGGCGGCAAAGAGCCTTTATTTGGCCCTCTCCATCGCAATTGGCGCCGCGCAGGGCCATATCTACCTTGGCCGCGGGCGTACGGTTCGGACGGTCGTCCTCAGTTCTCCGGAGCACCCTTTGAACCACGCCATGCTCCCGTGGCGCCTCGTCCGGTGCGCCGTGGCGACCCTATTCGTCGGCGCGTCGGCTCCTGCCGTCACCGCCGCCATGCCGTCCGCCAACTACACCTCGGGTGTGGTCAGCGCCATCGACCGCCAGTCGATGACCCTCAACGTCGACGACTTCAGCTACTCCGCCGGCGGCGCCGTCGGGTTGGAGGGTTTCGCCGATGGCCACCACGTCGTCGTCACCTTCGTCGTCGTCAACGACAAGCGCGTCGCGCTCACTCTCGTCCATTCTCCCGACGGCGGGGCAATGGCGCTGGCCTCCTAAGTCCGCGTCGCGTTCACCAAAGGAATTCGCCCGTGCTGATCCCCCAGCCCATGAGCCACACCCGCACGGCGCTGCGCGCTGTCGCCGCCCGCCCGTGGCTGTTCGTACTGCCGGTGGCATTCAGCTGCCTGGCGTTCGCGTTCGGGTCCGTCTACCTGGTCGGACTCGGTCTGGCTCAGTAGGCCGGAGCGCAGTACCCGTGGGCGTGCGCATTCAATCGGTGTGGGGCATCCGCATCCGCGGCATCTGGGAGCCGCTGCACCCGCGCGCGGGCCAACCGGCGCTGGCACTGTCGGCGGCGATGTCGGCGGTCGTCGCCAAGGCCGAAGGCAACGACCCGACCTGGAAGGCGGACGCCCAGGCGATCAACGTCGATCTCGGCTGCGTCCTCGTCGCCGGTCTCGGCATCCTCGAAAGTGGAGCAGCCTGATGATGGACGTAACCCGCAGAAGCGAGCGCACGGTGACCTTCACCAAGCCCTTCGTTGTCAAGGCATGGGGCGAGCCGTTGCCGGCCGGCGCCTATACCGTCGAGACGGAGGAGGGGCTCTTCGAGGGTGTCTCCGTGCGCGGCTGGCGCCGCACCGCGACGTTGCTTCACCTGCGTCCCACCACGGCCGCACCCGGCGTGTGGCACACGGTGGAAATCGACCCGCGCGACCTCGAGGTCGCCCTGCTGCACGACGCCGACGCGGTGGTCGCGACCGCCGCCGTGCTGCCCTTTGTCGGCGCGCAGCGCCTACCAGAAGTACCCGTAGACGAACGCGAGAAGTAGCAGACCGACCGGAACGGCAACGGGGGGGCTGAGCAAGATGTGCATGGCTTCACCTGATGGATCGGGGCGGGAGCACAACGCGTCTCTCAGCCGCCAATGCCCGGGAAGCGATCAGCGATGCCGGTATATGCGCGCTATCGTACGATAAGTCGAGGTTGGGCCCGCCGCGCGCTCCGCATGCTCAGGGCAGCGTGTCGCAAATCCCGCGGCTCGTCGGGAAGTACTTCAGGCACCACTCCACCGTAATGCGCTTGCCCTGATAGATGGCCAGGATGTAGTCCACCACGGCCTCGATCTCGCGCGCATTCATCTGGCGCTTGCCGTGCACCGGCCGCTCCGCGAGCGGGATGTCGGCAAACGTCTTGCCCCAGCACGGCAAGTCGCGGGTCGTCACGCCGAAGGCGTGCAAGCACGCCGGGGCGTGCTAACCGCACGACGCATCGCCGCGATACTGCGGCATCACCATTTGGCGCTCGCCGACGATGCGGCCGCAGCTGATCAGCTCGATCATCTGGGCACGGTCCAGAAGCGACGTGGTCAGCGCCGGTCCGCCCGCCTGCTGCACGTCGGCGTACTCGAAGTCATGACCGCGGCCGAGCCCGTGCCAGCCGTGGCACCACTCGCAGTCGACCCCGTCGCCCTTGTACAGGCGCATGCCCTCTTCGAGCCGCGCCGCATCTTGTGCCAGCGCAACGCTCGGCAGCAACACCGCCAGCGCGACGACGAGCCACTTCAGCTGACGTGCGGCTCGGCCCATGGCCTATCTTTCTCGGAACGCCTCGTAGCGGATGCGCAGCAGCGGCCGCAGCAGGCGGTCCCACACCGACTTCGAGCCGGTGACGAAATCCACCGTCGCCTGCATGCCGGTGCTGATCGGCAGCGGCGCGGTCTCGGTGCCGAGGTAGGCGCGGTCGGTTTCGACCTGGGCGCGGAAGTAGATGTTGCCCTTGTCGTCGGTGTCGGCGTCGGCGCCGATGTACGTCACCTTGCCGCTCAGCGCGCCGTAGCGCACGAAGTCGTAGGACGAGATCTTCACCACCGCCGCCTGGCCGACGTTGACGTTGCCGCGGTCGCCCGGCATCAGCCGCACCTCCACCACCAGCGTCTCGCTCAGCGGCACCACTTCCAGGAACGGCTCACCCGGCCGCACCACGTCGCCGAGCGAGCGGATCTTGACGTTCTTGATGACGCCGTCGATCGGGCTCGTCACCGTCGTGCGATCCTGCTGGCGCGTCGCCTCGGCCTGCAGCTGCAGCGTGCGCGCGATCTCGACTTCGTTCAGCGCCAGTTGCTGCTGCACCTCGCGCCGGAAGCTCAGCTTGGTGTCCTCGACCCGCGCCAGCGCCTCGTTGAGCGTCGCCTGGGCGCGCGGGATGGATACGGTGATGGTGGAGATCTGCCCTTCCAGCTGGGTCTTGCTCTTCTCCAGCTCCAGGTGCTCCGGGCGCGTCGTCAACGCGTCGCGCAACAGGTCCGCCGAGATCTGCCAGCGCCGCGTCACGAACTCGAGCTCGGCGCGCAGGGACGTGCGCGTCGACTCGAACTCCTGAATCTCCAGGCGCCGCTGCTCGACCTGGCGCTCCTGCACGCCCAGCGACGTGTCGAGCTGCTGCTTGCGCGACTGGTACTGCTGCCGTTCGGCGGCGGCGATCTGCGGCTGGCGCGCGATCGCCTCTTCCGGCCACACCGGCGCGGTATCGCGGCTCTCCGCCGTCATGCGGGCGCGGCCGATCAGCAATCCGTCGAGGCGACTTTGAATTTCGGTCGGGTTGAGGTCGGTCGGCGCCAGCTCGATCTGCAGCAGGTTCTGCCCGGCTGCCACCATCTCGCCGTCGCGCACGAAGATCGCGGCGACGATGCCGCCCTCGAGGTGCGCCACCTGGCGCAATTGGCTCTGCGGCACCACGGAACCGCTCGCCACCGCCACTTCGGTCAACTGAGTGAAGTACGTCCAGAACGCGCCGGACACGACCATCACGGCGACCGCAACGCTCACCACGCCGCGCGTCATCTTCGGCTGCTCGCGCAGCAGGTCGTCGAGCGGCGTCGCGCTCTGTGCTTCGGCGGTCATCGCGGAGTCGCACTCATTGCACTACCGGCCGCCAATTGTCGCATCCCTTGGAATTGGTGCCGTACCACTTCAAACACCAGTCCAAGCTCATCGATTTGCCCTGGTACACCGCCTGCACGTACGCCACGACCGCCTCGATCTCGCGCGGCGCCAGCTGGCGCATGCCCGGCTGCGGCGGGCGTTTGGGCGGCCCCGCGGCGGACGCCGCAAGAGCATCTTCGGCGGCCGTCTTGCCGTAGCACTTGTAGGCGTTCGTCCAGGCGTCGCCGTAGAACCGCGGCATGATGCGGCCGCCGTCGAACGTCCCGCACGACACCATCTCGATCATCTGCTCGCGTGTCATCGTCGACTTGGTCAGGTCGTTGCCGCCGGCTGGCACCAGGTCCGCGAACAGCATGTTGTGCTGCCGCCCGACACCGTTCCAGTTGTGGCAGAGCTCGCACCCCGCCCCGCCGTCCGCCGGCGTCAGCGCATCCTTGAAGATGCGCATGCCCATCTCGAGCAGCGCGACGTCCGCCTGCTGCGCATATGCGGGACTCGCCAGCCCCAGCAGCACCACGGCCACCCAGCCAAGTTTCATCCACAACCCCCGGCGGGACGATACACCCACGGACTCTCCGGACTTAGCCCGGCGAAGGGGGAGGGCGCTCACAATCACGTTATGTGTTGACTTTCCGCCGCCGTCAACACATATAGTATCCGGGCCTGCGCGGAGGCCCGGCGGCGACAAAAATGCTGACAGGAACCGTAGTTAGCTGGAACAGGAGCGGTTTTTCGCAGATTTCCGCCATCGGGTGAAGGTAGCAACGTAAATCGCACGTATTTACGATCCCCCCATGACCACCCTCCTTGGGCAGCGAAGGCCCAGGGGATCAAGGCGGCGCGACGCGCGTCACCTGGGCAATGACCGGCACCAACACCTTCCTGATGAAAGCCATGCACCTCGTTATGAACATGGAGAAGTTCGTCGGCCGCGACTTCGAGAAAGGCCTCGCCGCCACGAAG
This sequence comes from Rhizobium sp. Q54, assembly GCA_945904955.1. Lineage (GTDB taxonomy): Bacteria > Pseudomonadota > Alphaproteobacteria > UBA2966 > CAIVPW01 > CAIVPW01. Next base: position 6,584 of record CAMDPO010000054.1, on the reverse strand, counting down.
GAACAAGTCGAGGCGCGGTAGCTCACTCCATCGTCAGTCTCTGAAACTCGCCCGACTCCCCGTCCCGCACCCACAGCACCCCGTCGCCAACCCCAAAGTACGCACCGTGCAGCTGCAACTGCCCTTGCTCGACCAGCGCCTTCACCCACGGGAAGGTGAGCAAGTTTCCCAGCGACAGCTCCACCGTCGCGATCTCCAGCTTGCGCAGGAACTCCGCCGTGTTGCTCTTGCCGCCGTCCTCTGCCTTCACGCGCTCCGCCGCCGGCTTGATCAGCGACAGCCAGTTGCCGACAAAGTCGCCCGTCGTCAGCGGCGCCGCGGCACTCTCGTACGCCTGGATGCCGCCGCACTTGGCATGCCCCAGCACGACGATGTGCTTCACCTTGAGCGCGCGCACCGCGAACTCCACCGCCGCCGACGCGCCGTGATACAGCCCCTGGGTCTCATACGGCGGCACCAGGTTGGCGACATTGCGCGCCACGAAGATCTCGCCCGGGCTTGCGTCGAACACCACTTCCGGCGGCACCCGACTGTCGCAGCACGAGATGACCATGATCTCCGGCTGCTGCCCTTCGGCCAGCCGCGCCCACCGCGTCCGCTCGCGCGCAAACCGCTCGCCCAGGAACGACCGGTAGCCCTCGGTGAGTGTTGTTGGGAACCCCATGCGGCGGGGAAGATAGCGGAGAAAGCTTGGCAGTGTCGCGCAGTCGCGCGACCAAACAATTGGACCCATCCATGATTGTTCATTTGGTCGATGGGACCTACGAGTTGTTCCGCCACTTCTTCGGCGGCCGCCGCTTCCGCGACACCGACGCGCCGTTCGGAGCCGTCATCGGCGTGTGCGGCACGGTGGTGCAGATGATCCAGGACGGCGCCACCCACGTCGGCGTCGCCACCGACCACGTCATCGAGTCGTTCCGCAACGACCTGTGGCCCGGCTACAAGACCGGCGAGGGCATCGAGCCCGCCCTGTGGCAACAATTCCACCCGCTCGAGGACGCGCTCGTCGCCATGGGTGTCGTCACCTGGCCGATGGTCGAGCTCGAAGCCGACGACGCGCTCGCCTCCGCCGCCCACCTCGCCGCGGCCGACGCGCGCGTCGACAAGGTGTGCATATGGACCCCCGACAAAGACCTCAGCCAGTCCGTCGTCGGCGACCGCGTCGTCCAAGTCGACCGCCGCTCGAATGCCATTCGCGACGCCGCCGGCGTGCGCGCCAAGTTCGGCGTCGATCCCCAGCACATCCCCGACTACCTGGCGCTGGTCGGCGACTCCGCCGACGGCTACCCCGGCATCCGCGGCCTCGGCCCCAAAACCGCCGCCCGCCTCATCGAGAAATACGGCGCATTGGAGGACTTCCCCCCCGACGTCCTCAAGACCGAGCGCGACAACGCCCTCCTATTCAAGACGCTCGCGACCTTGCGCACCGACGCCCCGCTCTTCCAGAACGTCGACGAGCTCCAATGGCGCGGCCCCTCTCCAAAGTTCGCCGCCCTCGCCAAGAAGATGGACGCGGGTCGACTGTTGGAGCGCGTGGAAAAGCTCGCCTCCCAACTGAACCCTCCCCCTGTGTCGCGCGGAACGCGCGCAGGGCGCGCGGAGCGCGCCTCCGGCGCGACGGGGGAGGGCAGGGTGAGGGTCAAAAAGAAGCGCTCACCCGAAGGGTGAGCTCGCACCCTGCGTCAGCCTGTCGCACGGTTGCCGCGCACAGCGCGTGCCTCCACGTCTGGACGACCTTCGACGCTGATCTATATGCCGTCGCTCACGCTTCCCCCGGGGTCTTGGTGATGAGTTCGTTCCTTCGCAACGCCATCGTGCTCGGCCTGCTCGCCGCCGTCGGCCCGTTCGCCATCGACATGTACCTGCCGGCCCTGCCGGCGATCGCCGCGGATCTCGGCGCGTCCACCGCCGCGACTCAGATGACTCTGATGGTCTTCTTCGTCGCCTTCGGCGTGTTCCAGCTCGCCTTCGGCCCACTGTCCGACATGCTCGGGCGCAAGCTGCCGCTCTACTTCGGCCTCGCGGTGTTCGCCATCGGCAGCGTCGGCTGCGCCCTGGCGCCGTCGATCGAATGGCTGATCATCGGCCGCGTCGTCCAAGGCGTCGGCGCCGCCGCACTCGCGGTGATCCCGCGCGCCATCATCCGCGATCTGCACACCGGTACCGAGGCCACGCGCCTCATGGCCACCGTCATGCTCGTCTTCTCGGTGTCGCCCATCCTCGCCCCGCTCGCCGGCAGCGCCGTCATCGGCCCGTTCGGCTGGCGCGCCATTTTCGTCGCGGTCACGGTCGCCGCCGTGCTCGCCCTGGCGATGGTCGCCTTCCTGTTGCCCGAGACGCGCCCCAAATCCCAGCGCCTGCCGCTCCGCTTCGGCAACGCCTTCGGCGGCTTCGGGGTGCTGCTGCGCGACGCGCGCTTCCTTGGTCTGACCTTCATCGGCGGCTTCGGCATGGCGAGCTTCTTCGCCTTTCTCGCCTCGTCGTCGTTCGTCTACATCGGCCACTTCGGCCTGACGCCGATGCAGTACAGCCTGGCCTTCTCCGTGAATGCGGTGGGCTTCATCGGCGCGTCGCAGTTCGCGGCAAAGGCCGGCGAGCGCTTCGGCATGGCGCGCGTCGTCGTCGCCGCGGTGTCGGTCTACACCTTCTTCGCGCTGGCGCTGTTCGCCGTCACACTGAGCGGCATCGACAGCCTGCCGGTGCTGATGACAGGCCTGTTCTTCGCCTTCGCCAGCCTGGGTCTCGTCATCCCCTCGACCATGGTCCTGTCGCTGGAAGAGCACGGCCCCATCGCCGGCATGGCCTCGGCCCTCGGCGGCACCCTGCAGTTCCTCTCCGGCGCGGTGACCATCACCGTGGCGAGTGTCTTCTTCGACGGCACCTCGCTGCCGATGGTCACCGTCATCGCCGCCTGCGCCGTCGCTGCCCTCGTGCTGAGTCTCGTGACCCCGCCGCCGCGCACCATCATCGCCGCTGCCCAGCCCGCGGAGTAGCGAACCCTGTCCCGCGTGCGGGAGAGGGCAGGGTGAGGGTCTCTACGCGGTCCCGAATCGAATTTTGGACCGCTCCTTCGCCTTCGCCGCTTCGATCTCGCGGTCCTTCGGTGGCGCGTTCGTCTCCAGCGAGTCGATCAGCCGCCGCGCCACCGCCGCGGTCTCCTCGACCGCGCGGTTGAACGGCTCTTCGTTGGCGGCGGACGGCCTCGCAAATCCCGACAGCTTCCGCACGAACTGCAACGACGCCGCGCGCACCTCGTCATCGGTAGCCGGCGGCGCGAAGTTGAACAGCGTGCGGATGTTGCGGCACATGGGCGTCTCCTTTGGCGCGCATCGTACCAAAACGCGTGCGCCCCGCACCTGGCCGGGACGCGGCCAGAGCGGGGCGTGCAACTCCTGGTCTTAGTGCTTGGTGCGGCCCTCGACCGTGGCGCGCAGGCGATTCTCCTGCTCGATCATCTCCGGCGTCGCGTTGGTGAAGTCCTCCGACTCCGACACCTGGCGCAGCTCGACGATCGCCTCGCCGCCGTATTCGTTGGCTTCGTCGCCGAGCGGGATGCGGCGCATCCACTCGATCGCTTCGGCCTTCGTCTTCACCTGGATGATCCAGAAACCGGCGACCAGCTCCTTGGCCTCGGCGAACGGGCCGTCCACCAGGGTGCGCTTGCCATTGACGTAGTGCATGCGCGCGCCCTTCGCGGAGGGACGCAGCCCTTCGCCCGCCAGCAGCACGCCCGCCTTCACCAGCTCCTCGTTGTACTTACCCATGGCGGTGAGGATTTCGACGCTCGGCATGACGCCGGCTTCGCTCCGGGCATTGGCCTTGATGATCATCATGAAGCGCATGGGGCTCTCCTTGCAAAGGGCACCGGCCGAGGAATTCGTCCGGCTCTACCCAAGCGACGAACGAGACTTCGGAGAATCGACACGGGCCCCAATCTTTTTTCGAGCGCTCGATAGGGGGCCCCGCCCGGCCGACCGATCAGGACCAGGACCGGTGCGCCGAATTAGACAGACCGGGCCCCGCATTGAGCGCATGGTGGGCCCGTGGACAACGAACCCAAGTATCGGAAGCGCGCGGCCGAACTGCGCGCAAAAGCCCACGCGACCTTCGACCGCACCGCCCGCGCGGCCTTTCTCGAGATCGCCGATTCGTGGGAGGCGCTGGCGAAAGAGGTCAACGACGCCAAGGTTCGGCCCGTCCAGGTGTTCTCCCCGCGCTAGCCCGCCCTCGCTTGACTCCCCGCAACGTCAGCTGCGCCAATGCGACCCAGGTGCTGATGATCGCCGCCATGTACGGCATGTTCGTCATCGCCGCGCTGTTCCTGCAGGTGGTGCTCGGCTACGGCCTGGTGCAGATCGACATGGCCTTCCTGCCCTCCACCGCGGTGATGGGCGTCCTGTCGCTGTTCGTCTCGGCGCCGGGGTCATCACCCGCTTCGGGCCGAAAGCAGTCCTCTGCGTCAGCATCGTCGCCATGGCCGCCGGCCTCGGCCTGTTCGCGCTGGTGCCGATGGACGCCACCTTCGTCGCCCACATCCTGCCGCCGATGGTCCTGATGGGCATCGGCTCGGGCGTACGCTTCCCGGCTCCGATGACCCTCGCCATGTCCGACGCGACGCCCGAGGACTCCGGCGTGGTGTCCGGCCTCGCCAACACGGCCGGCCAGGTTGGTGGTGCCTTTGGCGCGTCGTTGCTCGCAGCCCTCGCCACGGTCGTGACTGCCGACCTTTCGGCGGCCGGCCGCGATATGCTCCCGGCTCTGGCCGGCGGCTACATGTTCGCGATCGGTGTCGGCGCCATCATCATGGCCGCCAGCGTCGTCGTCGCGCTGTTCGTCGTCCGCTCCAACAAGAACGTCCAACCCCTGACGCTTTGATGACGCCACCGGCGGACACCGCCGCAGCAACTACTGGCCCACGCGCTCCCCGCAGCGCGTGGGTTGGTCTGTTCGTGCTGATGCTGCCGTGCGCGCTCTATGCCATGGACCTCACGGTCCTGAATCTCGCCGTGCCCTCGCTGTCCGCCGAGCTGAAGCCCTCCGGCGCCCAGCTGCTGTGGATCATCGATATCTACGGATTCATGGTGGCGGGCTTCCTGCTGACCATGGGCAGTCTCGGCGACCGTATCGGCCGGCGCCGCCTGCTGATGTTCGGCGCGGTGGCGTTCGCGATCGGTTCGCTGCTCGCCGCTTTCTCGACCAGCGCCGCGATGCTCATCGTCACGCGCGCGCTGTTGGGCCTCGCCGGCGCCACCATCGCGCCGTCCACGCTTTCCTTGATCCGCAACATGTTCCTCAACGAGCGGGAGCGCACCGTCGCGGTCAGCGTATGGATCACCAGCTACTCGATCGGCGCCGCGCTCGGTCCCGTCGTGGGCGGCGCGTTGCTCGAGTTCTTCTGGTGGGGTTCGGTGTTCCTCATCAACGTGCCGATCATGGCGCTGCTGCTGGTGCTCGGCCCGATCCTGCTGCCCGAGTACCGCGACCCCAATCCTGGCCGCATCGATCTGGTCAGCGCCGCGATGTCGCTCACTGCCGTGCTCGCCGTCATCTTCGGCCTGAAGCAGCTCGCCCAGGACGGCCCCGGCATCCTCAGCCTCGGCGTCGTCGCCCTTGGGCTCGCCGTCGGATTCCTCTTCGTGCGCCGCCAGCGCGCGCTCGCCGATCCGCTGCTCGACATCGGCCTGTTCCGCATCCCCGCGTTCAGCGCCTCCATCCTCGTCTACATGATGGGCGGCATGGTGATGCTCGGCGGCTTCGTGTTCGTGCACCAGTACCTGCAGCTGGTGCGCGGCCTGTCGCCCCTCGAAGCAGGCCTGTGGAGCTTGCCCTGGGGGCTCGCCTTCATCGCCGGATCGCTGCTCACGCCGCGCCTGCGCCGCTGGGTCAGCGCGCCCACGGCGATGGCCGGCGGCCTCGTCGTGTCCGCCCTCGGCATGGTCTATCTGGTGACTCTCGACACCGACACCACGCTGGCTGCGTTCCTGCTCGCGACAACCGTCTGGTCGCTTGGCTCCGCGCCCGTGTTCACGCTCACCAGCGATCTGGTGCTCAGCGCGGCGCCGCCCGAGCGCGCCGGTGCTGCGGCCGGCATCTCCGAGACGGGCGGCGAGCTCGGCGGCGCGCTCGGCATCGCGATCCTCGGCAGCATCGGCACCGCCCTCTACCGCCGCGAGATGGCGCAAGCGCTGCCGCCCGACCTGCCGGCGCAAGTGGCGACCGCTGCGCGCGACACCCTCGGCGGCGCGATGGGCGTCGCCGCCGAACTCGGTGAGCCCACCCGCGAGCTGCTCGTGGAATCGGCGCGCGACGCCTTCCTCTACGGCCTGCAGGTCACCTTCGTCGCCGGCGTGGTGGTGATGCTCGCGCTCGCCGTGATGGTGTTCCTCGTCCTCGGCCGCCGCGGCGCTCAGCCACAGTCCTTGTAGTTGGCAGCAGCGCAGGCGCGCGCCATCTCCTGCGCCTGGGAAAGCTGCGCCACTGTCAGGCGCCCGGCGATCGCGTCACGCTGCGTGCTCGCGACTCTCGCTTCCGGACCCGCCAGCAACGGGGCGGCGAGGCTGTACCAGACGTGCGCGCGCACCAGG
>CAMDPO010000053.1 GCA_945904955.1 Rhizobium sp. Q54 | reverse complement strand
GCGACCAGAATCCAGAACAGCTGCTTGTAGATCGGACGGAAGCGCGCCGCCTGCTCGTTGGCGAACGGCGGCACGAACTTCTCGGCGAGGCCGGCGGGACGCATGAAATAGGCGCCCGTCTCGTCGGGGCCGTCGCGCACTTCGCGGCTGGCGGCGATCGCCTTGGCCTCGTCCTCGCTGAGACCGATCTCGACCAGATTGCGGTAGGCGACGAAGCGCAGCGAGTGACAGGTGCTGCACACGTCGAGATAGACCTGCAGGCCGCGGCGCGCGGCGGGCAGATCAAAGGTGCCGAACGGACCGGAGAAGGTCCAGTCGACGTGCTTCGGCGCATCGGCTTCGCCGGCGGCGAACGCCAGGCTCGGCAGCAGGACGGCGAGCGCGAGGACGAGGCGGCGCATCAATGATGCCCTCCCGCACTCGTCGGTTGAGCACCGACCTGGGGCAGCTTGCGGGCGCGCTTGCGCTTGTTCTCTTCGAGCACCGCGGTGGCGATCGAGTCCGGCAAAGGTTTGGGACTTTCGAGCTTGCCGACGATCGGCAGCAGCACCAGGAAGTGCAGGAAGTAGTACGCGGTCGCCAGCTGGCCGATCGGGATGTAGATGCCCTCGGCCGGGCTGCCGCCGATGTAGCCGAGCAGGAAGACGTCGGCGACCAGAATCCAGAACAGCTGCTTGTAGATCGGACGGAAGCGCGCCGAGCGCACCTTGGAGGTGTCGAGCCAGGGCACGACGAACAGCACGAGCAGCGCCGCGGCTAGCGCCATGACGCCGCCGAGCTTGTCGGGGATAGCGCGCAGGATGGCGTAGAACGGCAGCAGGTACCATTCCGGCACGATGTGCGCCGGCGTCTGCAGCGGATCGGCCGGGATGTAGTTGTCCGGCTCGCCCAGCGCATTCGGCATGTAGAAGACGAGCGCGGCGAAGAGGATCAGGTAGATGCCGAGGCCGAACAGATCCTTGGTCGTGTAGTACGGGTGGAACGGCAGCACGTCCTGCGGCCCCTTGATGTCGATGCCCAAGGGATTGTTCGAGCGATGCTGGTGCAGCGCCCAGATGTGCAGGATGGCCAGGCCCGCGATCACGAACGCCAGCAGGTAGTGCAGGCTGTAGAAGCCGCGCAGCAGCGCCTCGCCGACCGAGTAGCCGCCCCACAGCCACAGCACGAGCTCGTCGCCGATGACGGGGATGGCGCCGAACAGGTTGGTGATGACCGTGGCGCCCCAATAGCTCATCTGGCCCCAGGGCAGCACGTAGCCCATGAACGCCGTGATGATCATGAGCAGCAGGATGATCAGGCCGAGCCACCACAACAGCTCGCGCGGATACTTGTACGAGCCGTAGTAGAGGTTGCGGAACAAGTGCACGTATACGATGGCGAAGAACAGCGACGCGCCGTTGGCGTGGACGTAGCGGAACAGCCAGCCGTAGTTCACGTCGCGCATGATGCGCTCGACCGAGGCGAAAGCGCCGTCCACGGTCGGCACGTAGTGGGCGGCCAGCACGATGCCGGTGAGAATCTGAATCACCAGGGCGATGCCGGCGAGCGCGCCGAAATTCCAGAAGTAGTTGAGGTTCTTGGGCGTCGGGTAGTTGGTGCCGACGGCGTTGTTGATCCAGTTGAAGACCGGCAGGCGGTACTCGATCCAGCCGAGCACGCCGCGCAGTTTCAGCTCGTGGTGGACGTCGTCGATGTGTTGCGGTTCGCCCGACATGGGGGCCCTAGCCGATCTTGACGAGAGTGGGCGTCAGGAACTCGTAGGCCGGAACCTCGAGATTGCGCGGCGCCGGACCTTTGCGCACGCGCGCCGAGGAGTCGTAGTGCGAGCCGTGGCAGGGGCAGAAGTAGCCATCGAAGTCACCCTTCGGATCGGTTTCCTTCACGCCGAGCGGAATGCAGCCCAAATGGGTGCAGATGCCGACGACGATCAACCACTCGGCCTGCTGGACGCGGTCTTCGTCGCGGACGGGATCGCGCAGGTCGGCGACGTTGACCGCGCGGGCCTGCTGCACTTCGTCGGGCGTGCGGTGGCGGATGAACACGGGCTTGCCGCGCCACTTCACCGTCAGCGCGTGGCCCGGTTGGATGCCAGAGATGTCGACTTCGAGAGAGGCCAGCGCCAGAACGTCGGCGGCCGGGTTCATCTGATCGATAAACGGCCAGGTGGCGATACCCGCACCAACCGTGGCAAACGCGCCTGTCGCGATGTAGATGAAGTCGCGCCTGGTGCCGTCGTCGCCTTTCGGCTCCGCCGTCATTCGTTGCTCCTACCCCGAGCCCGGACGCAGACGCTGGGAGTGCCTAGCCCGTACGACCGGCAGATTCTCATGTTTCCGCTAGCCTTGTCCAGACAAGTGCTTAAGCGGACGAGCTTTTTTGGACCGCCTTTGGGCTAAACTGGAACACTATGACGCACCCAGGCGGCCCCAAATGCGAGTTGGATCGGCGTTCATGCGCGTAGTCGAGAAGCACCCCGTGCCCGCCAAGCCAGAGGTCGACGTCGAAGAGCGCAAGCGGCGCGCCGCGGCCTGGTTCCGCGAGCTGCGCGACCGCCTGTGCCGCGAGTTCGAGAAGATCGAGGACGAGCTGACCGGGCCGGGCAAGGAGCTGCCGCCCGGGCGCTTCGCGCGTACGCCGTGGGAACGGCCGAGCGAAACGGGCGGCGGCGGCGGCGGCGGCGGCGAGATGTCGCTGATGCGCGGGCGCGTGTTCGAGAAGGTCGGCGTCAACTTCTCCGAGGTGATGGGCGAGTTCAGCCAGGAATTCTCGCGCCAGATGCCGGGCGCCACGAACGACCGGCGCTTCTGGGCGTGCGGAGTCTCCTTGGTCGCACACATGCGCTCGCCGCTGGTGCCGGCGGTTCACATGAACACCCGCAACATCGTCACGACGGTGTCGTGGTTCGGCGGCGGCGCCGACATGACGCCGATCTATCCGAACGACGCCGACACGGCGACGTTCCATGACTCCTTGCGCGAGGCGTGCGATCGCTACGACCGCGAGTACTACGCGCGGTTCAAGCGCTGGTGCGACGAGTACTTCTACCTGCCGCACCGCAAGGAACCGCGCGGCGTCGGCGGCATCTTCTTCGACAACCTGGAGACCGGCGACTGGGAACGCGACTTCTCCTTCACCCAGGATGTCGGGCGCGCGCTGCTGACGACGTATCCGCAAATCGTGCGCACGCACATGAACCAGCCGTGGACCGCGGAGCAGCGCGAGCACCAGCTGGTGCGGCGCGGGCGCTACGTGGAGTTCAACCTGCTCCACGACCGCGGCACGCAGTTCGGATTGAAGACGGGCGGCAACACCGAGGCGATCCTGATGAGCCTGCCGCCGGAGGTGAAGTGGCCCTAATGCGCTCGCGCGGGCTGGCCCTTGGCCTGACGCTGGCGGTTCTCAGCGCTTTTCCGGCGTCGGGCGACGCGCTTACGGACTGCCTCGCAAGTCGCGCGCGCACCTGCCTGATGGACGCGGTCGTGGCCGAGGCGATGGCGCGGCCCGACGCATCCGACAAGATCAGTGGGCTCGCCGATGCCGCGAAGTTGCTGGGCGCAGCGGGCGATGCGGCCACGGCGCTCGCCCTGATGCGGCGCGGCGAGGACATCGTCGCGACCATTGCCGATGCCGACATGCGCGACGATGCGCGCGTCTTCCTGGTGCAAGGCTACGCGGACGCGGGGGCGTTCAGCGCCGGATTGGAATCCGCCGACCGCATCCAGGATTTGCTGCGGCGCGAGTTTGCGCGCTCGACGGTGGCCATCGCCGCCGCCGACGCCGGCGACATCGCCGTGGTCGAGGCGTTCCTGCCCGAGGCCAACCTGCAGCTCGGCGACGAGCTGCGCGAAAGCCTGCTGGAGGCCTACGGCGACACCGACCAGTGGGACCGCGTCATCCAGGTGGCGAGCGAGCTGGTGTTCTGGAACCCCGACGTGGCGCGGTGGGTCGCAGGCGAACTGGTGGCGCGCGGCTACCTCGACGCGGCGTTGGCGCTGCGCGATCGCATCGACGTCATCGGCCTGCGCGAATTCGCGGTGCGCGGCGTCATCGATGGGTTCATCCGCCGGCGGGAGTACGTCATCGCGCGGCACATCGCGGGGCAATCGCAGAACCCGTATCACTCGGACAGCGCACTGGTGGACATCGTCACGGCGATGGCGATCGAAGGCGACATCGCCGGGGCCGAGCGCATCCTTGCCGAGATCCGCGAGGGCGAGACGCGCGGCGACGGCATGGTGCGGCTCGCCACCGTGCTGGCCGAGCGCGGCGAGGTGGCGCGTGCGCTGGCGATCGCAGAAATGGCAGAAACCAATCCGCCGCCGGCGCGCGATCCGGTAACCACGGCGCGGCTGCCGCGCCTGATCTACGACGCCATCGCGCGGGCCCAGGCGGCAGCCGGCGATGGGCCCGGAGCCGTGGCGACTGCCCGCCGCATCGGCGAGCGCGCCGACCGCAATGCGACGTTGGGAGCGATCTCGGCGCGGCGCATCGACGTCGGCGACCGCCGCACCGCGCTGGCGGTCCTCGACGAGTTTGCGGCAGCGACCGAGCCGGTAGCGGCCCCAACGCTGCGCGAGGCGGTGCGCGAACTCGGCCGCATAGGGGAGACGGCGCGCGCCGTGACGCTGACCCAGGCGCTGCGCGACCCGGCCGACCGCGCAAACACCCTCCTGCGCGCAGCGATGGTGGCGAGCGACGAGCCGGAGGCATACGTGGCGCTGCTCGATGCCGCCGCTGCGGCGATCGGCACGATCACCAACGAGCGACAGCGCCAGGGAGCGAACGCCATCCTCGCCGTGCTGCGGGCCCGTGGGCGCCAGGCAGAGGCGGCTCGGCAGGTGATCGCGACGCTCAGCGACGGCGACCGCAGCAAGGTGCTGCTGTCGATCGCCTTCCCGCGCCAGCAGCCGCTGCCCTAGGCAGGCTGCGTCGCCGCCGGCGGCGAGCCACGCGGGTTCTCCACAGGCAAGAACTGCCCCCCGGCACCCGAAAGGGCCGGAAATGACCCTTTGCGGCCGGCCGCAGAATGGCGAATTGCTTGGTTTTGCGGGGTCTCGGGATGGCACGGCGCTTGAATGCTGGAGAGGCAACGAGAGCCAGCGTCTAACCCCCGGAGCAGGCGCCCCCCATGAGCAGAACCCCGACCGTATTGGCGCAGGACGAACGCGTATCCCCGACGGCTACTGCCGGCGTGGGTGGTCCGGAGTCTCGGGCGCGCGTCCTGGCGGTCGCCCAGGAACGACTCAACCACGAGGCGTTGGCCGAGGTCCGCCTGCCGGTACCCGATCCGCGCCAAGTCTACGACCTGCGCCGTATTGCAGCGAAGTACGCCCTCCGCTCGATGTCCGGCACCGAAGCGGTGCGGCTCGCCTCCGACCTGGTGGCGTGCGGATTCGAGGAGGCGGACGCGCTCGCGCTCACCCTGCCGATCTCGAGCCGCAACCTGATGAACAAGATGGGCAAGGTCGCGAAGGCGCCGCGCATCGAGACCTGGACCGACCTGATGCTGCATCACGTGCAGTCCCTGCATAATGTCCGCGGCGTCGACCGCAAGCGCCTCGACCAGCTCGCCCGCATGGTCGCGCTGTCGGAAGTGCTCGCCGAAGCCGAGCAGGACTAGCCGACGGACATAAGACAACAGCCTGGATTGCTTCGCGGCAATCCAGGGCTAGCGCTCGGCTCGCTCCGTGAGTTTCGCGAGGCACGCGTCGCGACCGGCGGCAAAGCCGCCCTCCATCCACCACCGTTCCACCAACGACAGAAGCTCGCCGACGCGCGGGCCGCGCTCGATACCGAGCGCGAGCACGTCGTCGCCGGTGAGCGGAAAGACGGGCCGCAGGTAGGTGCGGGCGCGCTCGATCAGCGTTGCGAACAGAGTATCTGTGGGGCGACCGCCGGATTCGGCCCAGCGCAGGTAGGCCTGATCGGTGAACGCTTCGGCCCCGTACAGGTAGAGATTGTTGCGCACGGTCGCGGCGTCCGGCTCGTGGCCGAAGGCGCCCGACGCGGCGCCGACCAAGCGCACGCGCTCGCGGCTGGAAAGCTTGAGGCGGGTCGCGACGCGCTCGGCTTTGGCGACGTCGAGACCGAGCACGGCGGCGAGGCGGCGGAGGGGCAGCGGGTCGGGGCCGTCGATGCGCACCAGCGCACGCAGGCGGTCGATGTCGGTCGCCTCGGGCAGCACGTGCTGCAGCACCTCGTACTCGGTCATCAGAGTGAGGACCGTGGCGGGGTCGCTTGCCGCGAGTAGGCGCAGGAGCTCGTGGGCGACGCGCTCCACCGACAGGATGGTGAGGCCCTTAGTGTGCTGGCGGCAGGCGCGCAGGGCGGCGACGTCGGCGGGCGGGTGGCCGTAGTGCGCGTAGATGCGGAAGAAACGCAGGATGCGCAGGTAGTCTTCCTGGATGCGCTCGCCCGGCTCGCCGACGAAGCGCACGCGGCCGGCACGCGCGTCCGCGAGACCATCGGCCGGGTCGTAGAGCGTGCCGTCGGCATCGCAGTAGATCGCGTTCATGGTGAAGTCGCGGCGCGCGGCGTCGGCCGCCCAGTCGTCGGTGAAGGCGACGACCGCCTTGCGGCCCATGGTTTCGACGTCGCGGCGCAGGGTCGTGATTTCGAACGGAGTGCCGTGCGCGACGACGGTGACGGTGCCGTGCTCGATGCCGGTTGGGATGGCCTTGATGCTGGCCGCTGTGAGGAGCTCGATCACCGTGGTCGGGGGATCGGCACAGGCGATGTCGACTTCCTTCACCGCACGGCCGAGCAGCGCATTGCGCACGCAGCCACCGACGAAGCGCGCCGTCCCGCCCTTGGCGGCCAGCGCCGCCATGACCGCGCGGAGTGCAGGAGCAGTCATCCACGGCTGCTGCGGCAGCGTGCCGGCCGGAATCATCGAAGGATCAGGCGTTGTCGCACCGCAGCTCGGCCGGCACCAGCTGGCCGTCGACCATGCGGCTCGGGACATAGGTGCAGTCGGCATCGCCGCCGTCGTAGATGGCCGCGAACGCGAATCCGACCAGCACCAGGCCGAGGCCGGCGGCGGTCAGCCACACCAGCGGCGCATCGCGCCAACCGGGTTCGTTCTCGTGCCCGCGCGCGCGGCGCCGGGCGATGACGAGCCACAGGCCGTACACGATGAACGGCAGGAGGAAGAGGAGGCCGTAGCGCAGGACCTGGCCGATCATGATGCCTCGCGATGTAGCTGAAGGTTGGGCGCGTCGCTCAGGCTGCGCAGGATCGCCGCGGTCGCGCCCCAGATGCGGCGGCCGGCGTGGGAAAGCACGTGGTAGCTGCGCGGGCGCCCACGCAGGACTGCGGACTCGGCGACATAGTTGGCCGGGTCGAGCACGAGGCCGAGCGGGATCTCGAACGCTTCTTCCACTTCCGACGCGGCGAGACGCAACTCGGGCGGCGCTTGCACCACGCCGACGACCGGCGTGACAACGAAGCCGGTACCGGTGACGACCGTGGGCAGGCATCCCAGTACGTCGATGTGGTGGGCGGCGATGCCGACCTCTTCCCAGGTCTCGCGCAGGGCGGTGGCGACGGGGTCGCGATCGGCCGCATCGACGCGCCCGCCGGGCAGACTGACTTGCCCCGCATGATCCGCCAGGGTTGCCGAGCGCACCGTCAGCAACACCGTCAGGTTGCCGGCGCGGCGCACGAGCGGCACCAGAACGGCGGCCGCGGTGCCTCCGCGCGGCGCCGCTGGGGCGACGCCCAGGGGCAGCAGACGTGCGCGGATTTGCAGGAGAAACGCTTCGCTCATGCCGTCCGGCAAGAGATAGCATTCTTTGCGGCCTGCCGGAGCCCGTGGCATTTCCGCTGAATTGTGATGGTCTCCACCACCAACCGGGTCGACGGCACCGCGGCACAAGGCTAGGTTTGCGCCTGCTTGCGAACCGCTCGCATCCGCGCGGCGTGTACCTCGGGCGCGACGCTGGCGCCGAACGATGCGGTACGCCATCTCTGTGGCAGCCGTCACCCTGGTCCCCTTGGAGGGCGCCGTCATGATCCTTGGTTTGCGCTCCTTGCGCACGGCGGCATTGGCCGCCGCGCTCGTCGCGCCGCTGGCGCTCAACAGCGGCATCGCCCAGGCGCAGTCCGGAGCGGATGGCGCGTGGGAGGAAATCCTGCGCGAGAAAGGCGTATCGAAAAACGCGACGTACAACCGCCGCGTCGAGCGCGTCACCGAGCGCCTGCTCGAAGCTGCCGACCAGAATCCGCGCGAATGGCAGATCGCGGTGATCGAGGACGACACGCCAAATGCGTTCGCACTGCCGGGCGGACAGATCGGCGTGCACTCCGGCTTGTTCAAGATCACCAAGACCGATGATGAGCTCGCCGCGGTGATCGGCCACGAAATCGCCCACGTCACCCAGGAGCACGGCCGCCAACGCATGCAGCGCGGCGCGCTGCTCGAGCTCGGGCTCGGCATCCTCGGCGCCGCCCTCGATGTCGATCAGAACGTCGCGCGCGCCGCCGGCATGGCCGCGACGCTCGGCCTGGTGCTGCCGTTCAGCCGCGAACAAGAAGCGCAGGCCGACGACGTCGGGCTGCGCTACATGGCGCGCGCCGGCTATGACCCGCGCGCCGCCGTGCGCGTTTGGCGCAAGTTCGAGGAACAGGGCGAAGGCCCGCCGGAATTCCTGGCGACGCATCCGTCCTCAGGCAATCGCGCCGTGCAACTCGAGGCGATGGTGCCCGAGGTGATGGAAACCTATCGCCAGCGTTCCAAGACCCAGACCCGCAGCGCCGACGAGCGCGAGTGGCGCTTGAACCTCGACTAGCGGGAATTTGGAGGACGGTTGGGCCGGCGTCGAAAGACGTCGGCGCCGTTCAGCTTGAACACGCGCTATGCAGCGGCGCGCTCGGCACCCCCGGGTGGGACCACAAGCAAGGGAAGCCGGACGCTGATGATCGTGCCAGTGACTTCGGATCCCGACGCGGTGACGGTGCCGCCAAGCTGACGCACGAAGATGGCCACGTAGTCGGCACCACCAAGCTTGTCATGAGGCTGCGCCAGATCCTCATGCTTCATGCCCACGCCGTTGTCGGCGACGGTCAGCTCAATTTGGCTGCCGACCTGCGCCACGCTCAGCACGATACGTCCGGTCCCCTGCGGAAACGCATGCTTGACGGCGTTCGTCGCAAGCTCGTTAACCAGTAGGCCAAAGGGGACGGCACGATCGGGATCGATTTCCAGCACGTCGGCCTTGACCTCGATCTCGATGTCCGACGACTCTCCAAGGAGGCTCGCTGATATCGCCTTGGCGATTTCCTGCAGATACGCGTCCAGCGCGACGGCCCCGCCGCGGCTGGATTGCGAGATCAGGTCGTATAGCTGGGCAATGGCGCCGATGCGTGACTGCATGGCCTTGTAGCCGCCAATGCACGGGGCGTCCGTCCGTCTGGCTTCGTAGCCGATCAGTCCAGCGACGATCTGCAAGTTGTTCTTGATTCGGTGAGAGACTTCGTTGGTCAGCATCGCGGCGTCACGCTCGCGCTGCTTGCGCTCGGTGATGTCCTCGAAGACGAGAAGCATCCTCTGGGCGTGGTTCCCCGGTTGAGAGATCTTCCGGGCATTCAAGCAGAAGACGCGACGGCCGAGGCCCGGGAAGTCATCCTCGATCTCGAAACTTTCGATCGGCTGGTTTTCCCAACGGACCCTTTCCATCAAATGGCGCAGGGCCGGGACGTCCCATTGATGCTGGCCCAGCTCGAAAACGTGCCGCCCGCTCGCCTCGGCCTCGGTAGTCCCGAACATCATCAAGAAAGCCTTGCTCGCAGTAACGATCGTCATGTCGTGCTCGAGCACGACCAGAGGATCGCGGATCGTGTCGACGATACTTTGAGTCAGCAGCAAGCTGCGCTTGTTCTCCGCTTCGGCAACTTCCTTGGCGCGACGCAGCGTCACGGCATCGAAGGTTGTGTCGATGGCTCTCTGCAGAAGCGGCAGGAACTCGCCTTGTGCGTCCTTGACGACGAAGTCGGCCGCGCCGGCCTTCAGAGCTGCGACCGCCACGCGGACGTCCTGCATCGCGGTCACGTAAACCACCGGCGGCGGCTCCGCCAAGGCGCGGATGCCGGTCAAGGTCTCCAGCCCGTCCTGGTTCGGCATGACATGATCTAAGGCGACGACGTCGATGTCGCCCCGCGCGACTCGCGCCACGCCGCTTGCGCCGTCGGTCGCGATCTCAACGAAATAACCCCGACGCTGCAACTCTTTCTGGACGAGCCGGCACAGGCCGGCATCGTCATCGATGTAGAGAATGCGCGTTGCGGGTCCAGACATCAGATCGTCTTAGGGATCTGCATGACGTAAAGAAACAACCCAAACTGTTGGATCGCATTGGCGAATTTCTGATAGTCGACCGGTTTAGTAATGTAGGCGTTGCAACCGAGGTCGTAGCAGCGCTGAATTTCGGACGTGTCGTCGGTCGTCGTCAGCACCACGACGGGCGACACTCGGAGATGCTCGTTCTCCTTGATGCGTTCCAAGATATCGGTGCCGGACATATCCGGCAGGTTGAGGTCCAGCAGGATCAGCAAGGGGCGGCCTTTGTTGACGAGGCCGGAGCCGTCGGGACCGAACAGGAACTCGATGGCACTCGCTCCGTCTGCCAGCGGCACGATCTCGTTCCTGATTCCCGATCGAACGAGGTTTTTTTCGATGAGGCGGGCGTGGCCTGCATCGTCTTCGATCATCACGACTACCATCTCATCTTTGTCGCCCGGTGATGCCACCGCTTGGGACACGTCGCCTTGAATGTTCATTCCGTCATCTCGTTTGCTGGAGCATGCCAACGCGTGGGCAACGTCACCTTGAATGCAGTGCCGCGGTCAGGCTTGCTCTCGACGTTGATCGAGCCGCCGAGGCGCCGCACCAGCGCACGCGCGTGTGCGAGGCCGATGCCGTCGCCCGGCCGGTCTTGAACGCCCGAACGTCGGAACAGATCGAAGATGCGCTCACGGTCCTTGGCATCGATGCCGCGACCGTTGTCGAGAACCTCGTAGGTGACCGCTCCGTCGGATTCGCTGCCGCGGACCTCGATGCTCCCAGGCACGCCAGCGCGCAAGTATTTGACCGCATTGTCCATGAGATTCGAGAACACCTGCTCGAGGGCAAGACGGTCGCTAGTGATCGTGGGAAGATCGCCAATGGTGATCTTGGCGTTGAAGGCCTGCGCTTGATACGCCAACGCCTCCAAAGTGGATCGCAACAGCTGTGACATGTCGACCAATTGCGGCTGAAACTGACGCTGCCCCTCGCGCGACAGCTTGAGAAGGGCGGCGATGAGCCGATCCATTTTCGCCACCGACGATTTGATGAAGGCCAGTGATTCGTCGACGTCGCTGCGCAGCGCCTCATCGCTTTTGTCATCCTGCTCGCCGACCTGAGCACGCAGCGTCCCGATCCGTTCAAAGACCTGTTCCCGCCAAGTATCGAGCTCGCTGGCGAAACCCATGATATTGACGAGCGGCGAGCGCAGGTCGTGGCCGACGATGTAGGTAAACCGCTGCAGCTCCTCATTCGCCTCGTGAAGGCGCTGATCGAGCTTCTTTTTCTCCGTTTCGACCAGCTTGCGCGCGGTGTTGTCGGTGCCGATCAGCAGGTAGCCGATGATGGCGTCCTGCGCGTCGCGCAGCGCCGTGACCGACACTACCGCCGGGAACCGGCTGCCATCCTGGCGGATGTAGGTCAGCTCGTAGATGTCCTCGATGCCGCGCGAGGCCTTGAACACCAGGGCTTCGAAGCCCGGCTTGATCGGCGTGGAGAGCTCGACGCTCAACGCCTTGGCACGCACGATCACTTCCTGCGGGTCGGAAATGTCGGCCGGGGTGATCTTGTTCATCACCTCGGCGGCCGCGTAGCCGAGCATGCGCTCGGCGCCGACGTTGAAGATCTGAATGACGCCCTTGGCGTCGGTGGCGATGCTGGAGAAGTTGGCGCTGTCGAAGATCGCCTTCTGCAGCGCGCC
>CAMDPO010000052.1 GCA_945904955.1 Rhizobium sp. Q54 | reverse complement strand
GCATCGAGGGCCTTTGGAAACGCCGCAGCACTCAGAAATGCTGAAAACCGCGCTTGTCGTAGGGAATTTCGCCGCCGGTGGGGTCTACGACCCGCACGCCGGGGCGGGCAACGATGCGGCCGATGCGCGTCAGGGCCAAGTCGATGCGGTTGGCCAGAGCCACGACGCGCGAGGCGTCGTTGCCGTCCGCGGTGAATAGAATCTCGTAGTCGTCGCCGAAGGTGGCGAGGCTGCGCCGCTCGTCCGGCACCAGGGCAAGCGCACGCCGGGCCGCCGCGGACTGCGGCACGGCCGCCTCCTCGACCACCGCGCCGACGCCGGATTGCTCGCAAACATGGCCGAGGTCGGCGAGCAGGCCGTCGGAGACGTCGATGGCCGCGTGGGCGACGACGCGCAATTCCTGGCCCAGGCGCATGCGCGGACTCGGGCGATCGAGGCGGGCGCGCAGGAAGGCAGCGTCGGGATCGGCCGCCTTGAGGGTGCCTTGGGCCACCAGCAGGCCGAGGCGCGCGTCGCCAATGGTGCCGGAGACGTAGACATCGTCGCCTGGCTGGGCGCCGCCGCGCCGCAGCATGGTGCCGCTCGGCACCTGGCCGAAGATGGTCACCGACAGCACGAGGTCCGTCGGCGTGGCGATGGTGTCGCCGCCGATCAGCGCAAGGTTGTAGTTGGCCTGATCCTCGGCGAGGCCGGCGGCGAAGCGCTTGATCCAATCGTCGCCGACGTCCGGCGGCCACCCCGCCGTGAGCATGTAGGCGATCGGCATCGCGCCCTTGGCGGCGAGGTCGGAGAGATTGACGCGTAAGAGCTTGCGGCCGACGTCGGCGGGGTCAGTGGTGTGATCGAAATGCACGCCGCGCACCATGGCGTCGGCGGACACCACCAGCTCCATGCCGGGCGGCGGCTTCACGATCGCGGCGTCGTCGCCAAGCCCGAATGCCGAGGTGAACGCACCCGCCCCGACTTTGGCGAGCGGCGCGAACACCTCTGCGATCAGCTCGAACTCACCGCGGCGTTTCACTGCGGGCTACGAGACCTCGGATGGTCGCAAATGACGCGCGAGGTTGTCGAGCACGCCATTGACGAGCTTGGGCTCCGGTCCGCTGAAGAAGGCGTGGGCGACCTCGATGTATTCGTCGATGACGACCTTGGCCGGCACCTCTTTGCGCGCCAAGAGCTCGAAGGCGGCGACGCGCAGCAGGGCGCGCAGGATCCCGTCGAGACGCGACGGATCGCGCGCCCGGGACAGCGAGCCCTTGAGCAGCGCGTCGAGCTCTTCCTGACGCCCCACCCCGCCCCGCACCAGCGCACGGAAGAAATCGGGGTCTGCATGGCCAAGGCGCTCGCCGTCGATCTCAGCGCCAAAACGATGATCGACGAACTCGTTGATGACGTCTTCGGTGCGGCCGCCACCGAACTCGACCTGATACAGGGCCTGCGTCGCTGCCAGGCGCGCGACGCTGCGCCGGTGCATGAGCTCGCGCTCGGTTTCTTGCGGAACCGGAATGGGCGCGCTCATGGCGAGGTCAGCGAGCGGCGCAGCGCGATCATGGCCAGCGCAGCGCGGGCGGCGATGCCACCCTTGTCGCCATTGCCGACCTGCGCGCGTTCCCACGCCTGCTCATAGGTGTTGCAGGTAAGTACGCCGTTGCCGAGCGCAACACCATGATGGCGTACGGCGTGTGAGAGGCCGCGCATGCACTCGCCGGCGACGTATTCATAGTGGTCCGTTTCGCCGCGGATGACGGTGCCGAGGGCGACATACGCGTCGAATGCCGGTTTGCCGCCCGGACGCATCTCGTCGCCGCGCACGGCGAAGATGATAGCGGCGGGGATCTCGAGGCAGCCGGGCACCGAGACGACCGTATGCTTGACGTTGGCGGCGGCAAGCACGGCCGTGGCACCGCGCAGCATCTCTTCGGCGATCTCCTCGTAGAAGCTGGACTGGATCACCAGTACGTGGTCGACGGTGCCTGCCATGCTAGCCGCGCGAGTCTGGGTTGGCGCCGACCGGAATCTTGCGCTCGCCGACGATGGTCAGGCCGTAGCCATCGAGACCAACGGGCGTGCGGTGCGAGTTCGACAGGAGCACCATCTCGCGCACGCCGAGGTCGAGCAGGATCTGCGCGCCGATGCCGTACTCGCGCAGGGCCGGAGGCTCGGGCCGGTCGCCGCGCTTGACGCGCAACCCGTCGGACACCGCCGTCGGGCGCGGCTCGCGGATCAGGACGATCACGCCGCGACCCTCGTCACCGATCATGCGCATGGCCTCGTGCAGCAGTATGTCGCGCGGGCCCTCCGCGCCGAGCAGGTCGGACAGCACGTTGACGCCGTGCATGCGCACCAGTACCGGGCCGGGCGCCCGCACGTCACCCTTCACCAGGGCGATGTGCTCGGCGTACTCCACCGTGTTGGCGTAGACGATCATGTGGAACGCGCCGCCGTAACGGCTGGCGAGCTCGGTCTCCAGGGCGCGTCGCACGATCACGTCGTGGCGGCGGCGATAGGCGATCAAGTCGGCAATACTGCCGACCTTAAGATTGTGCTTGGCAGCGAAGTCCAAGAGGTGGGGCAGCCGCGCCATGCTGCCGTCGTCGTTCATGATCTCGCAGATGACGCCGGCAGGAATGAAGCCAGCGAGCCGCGCGAGATCGACAGCGGCTTCGGTATGACCGGCGCGCACGAGCACGCCGCCGTCGCTGGCGACCAGCGGGAAGACGTGGCCTGGCGAATGGATGTCGTCCTTGCCGGTCTTCGCGTTGCCGGCGCCGATGGCGACGGCGATGGTGCGGGCGCGGTCGGCGGCGGAGATTCCGGTCGTCACTCCTTCCCGCGCCTCGATCGACACCGTGAACGCGGTCTGGTGGCGACTGAGGTTGCGCGGGGCCATCAGCGGCAGGTCGAGCTCCTCGACGCGTTGGCGGGTCAGCGGCAGGCAGATCAGCCCACGGCCGTGCATCGCCATGAAGTTAATGGCGGCAGCGTCGGCACGCTCGGCGGCGATGATGAGGTCGCCCTCGTTCTCGCGGCTCTCGTCGTCGACGATGACGACGAACTTGCCGGCGCGAACGTCGGCGATGATCTCCTCGATCGGCGCCAGGCGGGTGGTACGCGACAATTCCATGGGTCCTAGCTTGCTGCTCGGCCAACTTCGGCGATGCGGGCGACGTAGCGCGCCAGCGGGTCAACTTCCAGGTTGAGCCGCGCGCCGGCGCGCAAGTCGCCGAGCGTCGTCACGGCCAAGGTGTGGGGAATGATATTTACTCCAAACGTCGCCCAATCCACCTGATTTGTGGCCACCTCATTGATCGTCAATGCGACCCCCTCGAGGGTAACGGAGCCCTTGGGGGCGAGCAGATGGCGGAGCGCCGCGGCTGCCCTTACCGTGAAACGCACCGAGTCGCCGTCGGAGACTCGCCCGACCACCTCGGCCACCGCGTCAACGTGACCCAGCACAAAATGGCCGCCGAGCTCATCGCCAACCTTGAGCGGGCGCTCGAGGTTGATGCGCGTGCCTTGGCGCCAGGCGCCGAGCGTGGTCTTGGACAGGGTCTCGGCCGAGGCGTCGAGGCCGAACCAGGCGGGCCCCTCCTCCACCACGGTCAGGCAGACGCCGGAGCAAGCAATCGACGCCCCGACGCCGAGTTTGCCGACGTCGGCGGCGATCTCGAAGCGTGAGCCGCGGGCCGCGGCGGCGACACGCCGCACCGCGCCGATGTGCGTGACGATGCCGGTGAACATCGCGCTCAGCGCGCCTTGTAGGTCTCGACGATGTCGTCGCCGGCCGAGGTGACGCCCTCGCGCTGGAAACGCGGTGCTTCGTTGAGCTGCTGCAAGCCGAACGACTCGGCTGCCGGCACGCCGTCGCCGCCGAGCATCATGGGGGCGCGGAACCACACCATGCGGTCGATGGGGCCGTCGCGCAGCAGCGCTGCCGTCAGGTGACGGCCGCCTTCGACCAGAACGCGGGTGATGCCTTTGCCGGCGAGCGCTGCGAATGCCGCTTTGGGATCGGGATGTCCCTCGCGCCCTGCCGCCACCGCCAACAGCGTCACGCCGGCCGCAGCAAAGGCACGCTGGCGCGCAGAGTCGGCACCAGCCAACATGACGATCCAAGTCGGCGTCTGGCGCGCGGTGGCGACGATCTTCGCGGTGAGCGGCGTGCGCAGGCGGCCGTCGAACACCACGCGCACCGGCGAGCGATCGGCGAGGCCGGGCAAACGGCAGGTGAGCTCGGGGTCGTCGGCCAAGACGGTGCCGGAACCGACCACCACGGCGTCATGGCGTGCGCGCAGCGCGTGCGCCTGGGCGCGCGCCGGCTCACCGGTGATCCACTTGGATTCCCCGGAACCTGTCGCGATGCGGCCGTCGAGAGAGGACGCGACCTTCAGCGTGATGAGCGGGCGGCCGCTCGTCACGCGCAGGAGGAATCCGGCATTGATGGCGCGTGCCTCGGCTTCCGACAATCCTTCGACGATCTCGACGCCGGCGCCCTGCAGGAAGGCGATCCCTCCGCCATTGGTGCGTGGATCCGGATCGCGCGTCGCGACCAGCACGCGGGCGATGCCGGCGCGCGCCAGCGCCTGGGCGCACGACGGTGCTGCGTCCGTGCGCGTGCTGGTGTGCGCGCACGGCTCGAGCGTGACGTACGCCGAGGCGCCCTTGGCGGCAGCGCCGGCGCGCGTCAGCGCTTCGGTCTCGGCGTGCGGACGACCGCCCGGCTGAGTCCAGCCGCGTCCGACCACGCGGCCGTCCTCGGCGACGATGACGCAACCGACGGCGGGATTCGGCCACACACGTCCGAGGCTGCGGCGGGCAAGGCGCAGGGCCGCCCGCATGTGATCGGGATCGTGCGAATGCGCGCCCGCCGGTGCGACCCGAGAATCAGGTTTCGGTGTCGCCACTCAACTCGCCTACAAAGGTCTCGAAGTCGCGGGCCTCGCGGAAATTGCGATACACCGAGGCGAAGCGCACGTAGGCGACCTGATCCAGGTTTGAAAGGGCGTCCATCACCATCTCGCCGATGACGTTCGACTGGATCTCGGACTCACCGAGGCTTTCGAGGCGCCGCACGATGCCGCTGACCATGCGTTCGATGCGTTCGTGCTCGACGGGCCGCTTGCGCGTCGCGATGAGGATGGAGCGCATCAGCTTGTCGCGGTCAAACGGCACGCGCTGATTGGTCTTCTTCACGACCGTCAGCTCGCGCAGCTGGATGCGCTCGAAGGTCGTGAAGCGCGATCCGCACGACGGACAGAAGCGACGGCGGCGGATCGAGGCGTTGTCCTCGGTCGGTCGCGAGTCCTTCACCTGCGTGTCGGCATTTCCACAGAATGGACAGCGCATGACGTCCCCCTAGTTCACGCGCGGGCGGGACGCCGTGCGCCGCCACCAGCCAAGATCGGAATAGATCGGAAAGCGTTTGCACAACGCGAGTACTTCGGCGCGCGCCTTGTCCTCGGCGACGGAATTGTTGTCCGGATTCTTGGACAGACCGTCGAGCACGTCGGCGATCAGCCGACCGATCTCGCGGAACTCGGCCTGGCCGAAGCCGCGCGTCGTGCCCGCCGGGCTGCCCAGACGCACACCGGACGTCACCGTCGGCTTCTCCGGATCGAACGGGATGCCATTCTTGTTGCAGGTGATGTTGGCATTGCCCAGCGTGGCTTCGGCGGCCTTGCCGGTCAGCTTCTTCGGCCGCAGATCGACCAGCAACAAGTGCGTGTCGGTGCCGCCCGAGACGATGTCGAGGCCACGCACGGACAACGTCTCCGCCAGCACGCGGGCGTTGGCGATCACGTTCGCCGCGTATTCCTTGAACGACGGGTGCAACGCTTCCTTGAAGGCCACCGCCTTGCCGGCGATGACGTGCATCAGCGGGCCGCCCTGAATGCCGGGGAAGATTGCCGAGTTGACCTTCTTGGCGATGTCCTCGTCGTTGGTGAGGATCATGCCGCCGCGCGGTCCGCGCAGAGTCTTGTGGGTCGTGGTGGTGGCGACGTGGGCGTGCGGGAACGGGTTCGGATGCAGCCCGGCCGCGACCAGTCCCGCGTAGTGCGCCATGTCGACCATGAACAGGGCGCCGACCTTGTCGGCGATCTCGCGGAACTTGGCGTGGTCGACCTGGCGCGGATATGCCGAGCCGCCGGCGATGATCAGCTTGGGCTTGTGCTGCTTGGCGAGTGACTCGACCTCGTCGAAGTCGATGCGCGCGTCCTGGCGGCGCACGCCGTACTGCACCGAGACGAACCACTTGCCCGACTGGTTGGGCGGCGCGCCGTGCGTCAGGTGACCGCCGGCCGCGAGCGACATGCCCATGATGGTGTCGCCAGGCTTGATGAGCGCGTTGAGCACCCCCTGGTTGGCCTGGCTGCCGGAATGCGGCTGGACGTTGGCGAAGGCGCAACCGAACAATTGCTTAGCGCGCTCGATGGCGAGGGTCTCGACCACGTCGACGTGCTCGCAGCCGCCGTAGTAGCGCTTGCCCGGATAGCCCTCCGCGTACTTGTTGGTCAGCACCGAGGCCTGCGCCTGCAGCACGGCGGGGCTGACGATGTTCTCGGACGCGATCAGCTCGATCTCGTCCTGCTGGCGAACGATCTCGTGCTCGATCGCCGCAAAAATCTCCGCGTCGTCGCGCGCTAGGTCGGCGTCGAAGAATGCTTGCGTGGTCGCCATGATGCGCTAGCCCAACTTCTCGACGCGACGCGTGTGGCGGCCGCCTTCGAGCGCGGTCGAGAGAAACGCGTTGAGGCAGTCTTTCGGGACGTCGATGCCCGTCGTGCGAGCGCCCAGGCACAGCACGTTGGCATCGTTGTGCTGGCGGGACAGGCGAGCGCTCAAGCTGTCGCCAACCAACGCGGCGCGGACACCCGGCTGGCGGTTGAGGGCGATCGAGATGCCGATGCCACTGCCGCAGATGCCGACGCCACGCGTCGCCTTGCCCGAGGCGACAGCCTCGGCTAGCGCCTTGCCGAAGTCGGGATAGCCGACGGAATCGGCGGAATTCGTGCCGAGATCGAGGAGCTTGTAGCCCTTGACGGCGAGCTCGCGCTTCAGGAGTTCCTTGAGCTCGTAGCCGCCGTGGTCGGACGCAAGCGCGACCGTTTCTTGGCCCATGACAAGTACTTACGGGTAAACCGACGAAGGCCCGGTCATACCATATGTCGGCCTCCAGCACCACCGCTCCACTAGGGAAAGGGCCGAAAGCTAGGGCTAGTGCGGGATTGCCGGGCGTTCCCGAGGGCGGAACAGCCCCGCTCACGCCGGTTTGTCAGCGCGTCACAACGCAACATTCGGAACGCCCGGGAGGGCCCCACGACTCAATCTTGCGCATCGCCGCCTCCACGCGACACGACGTGAGGCGTGCGCAACATCCGCGCATTTCCTGGAGTCCGAACGCTGTTTCGTTTCGCGATGTCGGGCGAATACGAAATGGATTTGGGAGGGCAAACGTCCGATGTAGCAGGCGCAGGTTAGTACCGCTTAAGCCCGAGCATCCCATGGCCCACGTATTCAAACTGGTGAACAAGCTTTACGCGCGCTTCCAGGCGTTCAACGCCAACCGCGCCGAGCACGCGCCACACGACTTCGCCAAGGGCGAGTTCGCCGGCCGCCGCCGTCTCACCGACCGCAAGTAGCAGTTTCCGCGCGCCTCTGGCTTCCGTCCCCTCCCCCCTCGGGGCTGGGGGCGCGTGGAATACCCTCCTTAGGCGGCGTAGGCGGCCTCGGCCGCACGCGGCAGCCCGATGAGCTCTGGCACCAAGTCGAACAGGGCCGCAATGAACTCCTCTATCCGCGGCGTACGGTAGGAAGCCGTCCGCACCGAGCGACAGGCAATGCCGGCGCGCGTGATCGGCGTGGAGCAGCGCGACGCTGCCGACGATGAGCGGCACATGGGCGAGACGCGGATCGGATTTGGCCGCGACCAGGAAGTCGAGCGTGCTCAAGCCGCGCACGCTGAGGTCCGCGATGATCACGTCCGGAACATGGTGCTTCGCCAGCGCAACGCCGTTCGCGGCAGAATGCGCGCGCAGAAGTCCGATGCCGCGGGCAGCAAGGAGCCTCTGGAGCGCGTCGAGGTTGGCGTCGCTGCTGTCGACCGCAAGCGCGAATGGAAAGGTCCGTGCCGCCGCCGTCTGGTGTGATGCGCTACTCGTCCCGGATGGCGCTGGATCATGTTCGATCTCGCTCATGGTTGGTGACCTTCGTTTCGGTCACGCACGCAACTGCCGGGGCATCTGTTCGCGCTCGCCCTGGAAGTCCTGGGCATCGGCTCAAGTGACCGCAGCATCGACGATGCGGCGTGCGGACCACCGGGCGTAGCGGGCGGCAAATCTCTCTGCGATGGCGCCGCGCAGCCAACCCGCCAGCAGCGCGTAGCTGATGAACACCGTGGGCAGCGTGCAGTCGCAACGGTCCTCGAGGCGGAAGCCCTTGCGGTCGCGGCCCAGCAGGAAGTGTGGCCACATCGACTCCCACGACTTCAAGCGGGCGGGCTCGTATCGGGTGACGATCTCGTCGGCCTGGAAGTGGCGGTCGAGCACGTCGCGCGACGGGCGCCGGTACACAGCCAAGTCGTCGGCAGCGGCCACCGGCCGTGCCGCCGCGACGTCACTGGCGCGCTCATCCAGGAAAATCGAACAGCGCGGCGGGCGGAGCGAACACCAACGCGCCGAGCGCGTACTGGCGCTCGTACGTGCGCGCGGCCTCGAATTCAACGGGAGCGCCGCCCAGAGTGCGGGCCAGCGATCGAAGATCGTTGATGGCTGACATCGGTCTCTCGCGGCGATGGGACGGACGCGCCGCCCTGTGAATAACTGCGAGGACCATGCGCCGACGGCCTGTGCGCGGCCAGATTCGAAGGGTTTCCAGGCTGCCGTGTGTGTCGTGTGCGTGACGCGACGCGCGTCACGCTTGTTGCGCCGCGCGCCTTTTGCGAGCAACGAAGCGCCAGCTTGGCGCGCCGCACATGCCGGAGATTTCTTTTCACTGACACGCTTTTGGCGGCATTCCCGGTGGTGGCGGCCCGTGCTACCTAGCCGCGCACAACACAACTGACGCTGCCCGCGAGGGGAGTTGTCCAGCGCGCCTGGGAGGGAAGCGCATGGCCGACGTTGCGAACCCATTGCCGTCCGCGCGTGCGTCCAAGGGTGACTGGCACGCGCTGGTGCAGTTCCTGCCGCTGTTCTGGCCCCAGGACCGCGGCACCCGCGCCCGCCTAATCGGCGGCGGCGCCTTGATGGCGCTTACCTCGGGCTTGGGCGTGCTCGCCCCGCTGCTGTTCGCCACCGCGGTCGATGCCCTGGCGGCAGACAATGTCGCGGCGGCGCCTGTGGCATTGCTGCTCGGATACGCACTCGTCTTCACGTTGGCGCGCACCTTCGCCGAGTTGCGCTGGATCATCATCGGCCCGGCCGGGCCGATGATCCGCGCCAACATCACCCAGGCGGTGTACGAGCACGTGCACCGGCTCGGCCTCGCGTTTCACCTGTCACGCAAGACCGGCCAGTTCGCCGAAGTCATCAGCCGCGGCCTGAACGCGTCGGACCACTTCGTCTTCGGCCAGCTGCTGCAGGTCGCGCCGCTCGTGCTCGATGTGATCGTCGTCGCCGCAGTGCTGCTGACGCGCCTCGACGCCGTCTACATGGTGACCGTGCTGGCGACGTTCGTCGCCTACGCGGTGGCCCTGATCGTCGGCGCCGAGAAGCATCGGCCCCTGCAGCGGCGCGCCGTCGAGCTGTGGAACGACGGCTACGGCCAGGCGATTGATGGGCTCCTCAATCAGGAGACGGTGAAGTACTTCGGCGCCGAACAGCGGACGGTAGCGCGTCTCGACGCGGCGTTCGGTCACTACGAGGACGTCTCGCGCGTCGCATTGCGCGTGCGCACCATCACCACCGTGATCCCCGTGCTCATCATGGGGGCCGGATTCACCGGCCTGCTGTGGCACGCCGGCCGGCAGGTTTCGGCCGGGGAACTGACGGTCGGCGGCTTGGTGCTGGTGAATGCGTACCTTCTGCAGGTGCTGCTGCCGCTCGAGCGCATGGCGCAGATGTATCGCGACGCCAAGCAGGCGCTGATCAACGTCGAGCAGCTCATGGCAATCTTCGATGAGGTGCCGGACGTTGCTGACGCAGCGGAAGCGCTGGCGCTGCCTGCGGGCGGCGGTGAGTTGGAGTTCCGCGGCGTGTCGTTCGCCTACGATCCGCGCCGGCCGATATTGCACGACATCTCATTCCGCGCTGCGGCCGGCACCACGGTGGCGCTGGTCGGCGCCAGCGGAGCGGGCAAGACCACGGTCGCACGGCTGCTATTCCGCTTCTACGACCCGACCGGCGGCAGCATCCGGGTCGATGGACAAGACGCGCGCATGCTGGCGGTCGATTCCCTGCGCGGCGCCATTGGCGTGGTGCCGCAAGACACCGTGCTGTTCAACGACACTCTGCTGCAAAACATCGTGTTCGCGGCACCGGGCGCAACGCGCGAAGACGTCGAGGAGGTCGCGCGTCAGGCGCGCATCCACGATTTCATCGCCGCCTTGCCGGACGGCTACGACACCGTGGTCGGCGAGCGTGGCCTCAAGCTTTCGGGCGGCGAGAAGCAGCGGGTGGCGATCGCGCGCGCCCTGCTCAAGCGGCCGCGCATCTTTCTGTTCGACGAGGCGACGTCGTCGCTTGATTCGACCACTGAGCGCGTCATCCAGGAGAATCTGCGCGAGGTGTCGCGGGGCGCCACCACCGTGATCATTGCTCACAGGCTCTCGACCATCGTCCACGCGGACCAGATCCTGGTGTTCGACCAGGGCCGCGTCGTCGAGCGCGGCAGCCACGCCAGCCTGCTCGCCGATGGCGGCCGCTACGCGGCGCTGTGGGCACGCCAGCAGGCCGAGCAGCAGGAAGCCGCATGACCACCACCGCCAAGAAGCCGGCGATCTCGCCGTGGCACATCCTGCGCCGTTGCCTGCCGTTCCAGTGGCCCGCGGGCGATCGCGGCACCAAGGCGCGCGTCGTCGGCAGCATCGCCGTGATCGCGTTGACGTCGGCGTTGCAGTCGATGGCGCCGCTATTGTTCGCCAACGCCATCGACGGACTGGCGTCGGGCACAAGCGCGCTCGTGTTGGCGCCGGTCGCTCTACTGGTGTCGTATGGCCTCGTCTACACCGTCAGCCGCGTCATCAGCGAAGTGACGACACTGCTGCAGTGGCCGCTGATGTGGCGCGTCTCGCGCAATGTCCTGTGCGCCGCCAGCGCGCACGCGCACAGCCTCGGCCTGCGCTACCACCACGCCAGGAAGACCGGGCACCTCACCGACCTGATCGGCCGCGGCGCCGGCGCCATCAACTCGCTGATGTGGGCGGTGGTGAGCCAAATTCTGCCGCTCGTCGTGCAGGTCAGCTTGATCGCGTGGATTCTGACGAGCCAGCTGGATGGCCTGTACGCGCTGATCGTGCTCGTCACGGTGATCGCCTACGGCACCGTGCTGTTCATCGGCACCGAGCGGCAGGTGCCGTTGTCCCGGCAGGCGAACGAGACGTTTCGCAATGCGCACGCGTATGCGGTCGACAGCCTGTTCAACTACGAGACCATCAAGTACTTCGGCACCGAGCGCGCGATGCTGGGCGAGTTGCACGCGCGGCTGGGAAAGTGGCTGACGGTCGGGCTCGCCTGGCACCGTTTCCGGACGCTGGCCGGGGTGATCCCTGCGGCCATCATGGGTACCGGCCTGACATTGATGCTGTGGCTGGCAGCGCGCCAGACGGTGGCGGGCGAGATGAGCGTCGGCGGCCTGGTGCTGGCGAACACCTACCTGATGCAGGTGCTGATGCCACTCGACCGCATCGGCAACACCTATCGTGAGATCAAGCAGTCGCTCGTCAATGCCGAGCACTTGGTCGAGTTGCTCGACCAGCGGCCCGAGATCGAGGATGCGGCCGGCGCACCCGCGCTTGCGAACGGACCGGGGCGCATCGTCGTGCGCGGGCTGTCGTTCGCCTACGACGTGCGGCGGCCGGTTCTGGAGGACGTGTCCTTCGAGGTGCCGGCCGGCACGACCGCGGCGCTCGTTGGTCCGAGCGGCGGCGGCAAGACGTCCGCGGGACGCCTGCTGTTCCGCTTCTATGAACCGAATGCTGGAGC
>CAMDPO010000051.1 GCA_945904955.1 Rhizobium sp. Q54 | reverse complement strand
GGGTCTTCCCCGTCACCCGGCCTAGGTCTGTTGCTTAAGGACCTCGACCCGACGGGCGAGCATCTTTTTGACGCAGGCCCCGCCGGCATTCGTTATCGCTGAGGCGGCAGCACTTACGTGACTAGCGAAATGCTGAGTATCGACGGCATCTACTGCGGCCGACATCTCGGTGACGAAGCGATCTTCTAGCTCGGTGGCGACTTCAACCCACTCTCCGCCAGCCTCCAACTGGTGATCTGCATCCTCGAGTGCGTCGAAGAACTGCTGAATCACTGGCGGCGCCGTCGTTTCAAGCAACTCGACAATTCGTTCGCGCGCTTCGTCCCCGGTTGCGTTCCGGACGAGCCGCACTTGGGTCTTCAATTTTCTAAGCTCGGAGAGGGCCTCGTAGAGGGGGTCGCGAATGCTCTCCTTGAACTCGTCCTCGTGAGCTCCGCGCACAGCGGTCTTGTGAAAGAGCGAATTCGTATGGCGGCGATTGTAGACGCCGATGGCGATCGCAATCAGTCCACTAATGATGGGACCTATCCAGAGTTCCCACCACGGCCTCTCCGTCTGTTCCGGCACGATTGGCGTTGCAGGAGCAGATGGATTTTCGAGACAGGGGTGACCGAGACGGCCATCCTCGGGCAACTGCAGCGTGGCGAGTTGCAAAGCAACAATCGTGCGGCTGACGCCGACGCGCGGAGATATGTCGCTGTAAACAACGACGAACGCGACTGCGAAAGGAGCGAGGGACAGCAGCACTAGTGAGGGTCCAGCGCGGATCCTTTTAGGAGGCTGTACCGAGCACCACGACGCACCTGCTCCAAGATGTGTGGTTTCGTCCTGAATTGATACTTCTTGAAGAACTGTTCTTCGCTACCAGCTCGCTGCACGCTCGGTCCAAACATTCCGAGCACAAACGAAGGCGTGATCGCGCGAACGCCCATTGGAACGGTCACGATGATCGTGTCGTCCGCCGCATCCAGATCATCAAGATGAAGTTGATCGCGCGCGACGACCCCGCGGTCACGGCCGGAAATGACCGTGACTGAACCAGCGTCTGTCAAAGGAGCAAGGTCAAGTTCTCTAGTCATGTCGAACACGGCTGATGAGGTCAGCGCCGGAAAGTCCGAAACGAACACTTATGATAGTCCCAGGAATATGAATCGGCAGAGTTAGCAAATGGTTACTGTCAGGTGACTGCGCAAGGCTATTCGCGGCGTTTAGCGCAAGGATTCGGTGCCCAGACCCTTGCCGAACAGGCTTCCAGTACGGCGCCTTTATCAGGACGCACGAAGACCCCGACACGATTGCAACGCACGAATCATCGCCAGACGGGCAGAGGTAGTTGGCCATCTCGACCAACTCCAACATGCCTATCCCGCCTTTTCCTTCGGCCGACGGCAGGCGCGTTACGCCGTCCTGAACCGCTGCCAATGTCCATAGGTCCTGAATCCGGCTGCCGGTAGCGCCGTGGTGTCTGACGTACGAGTCGATTATCAGTCGTGGGCCAGGAGAAGCCTGCTGGAGACTCTCGTAGATGCTCGCTCCGAGACTGAAGATTGCAACGTGACAAAGGTAACGTTCGCCTGCGCCACGCGACATGAAACCGGCCATCGCCCAGCTGCCACGATGATTGACGAGGTCACTGTGTCGGCGAGCGTTGTCCAGGATTTCACCGATCAGAGTCGCGACGTAGCCCTCTCCTTGGTCGCTGAGCGAAAACCCAGTCTGACTCAGCCATGTATTCAAGGTGTTCACGAAAGCCTGGTCGTTCTTCTCTTCATAGCTGGGCGAAAATGCGTGGGTTCCATGGCCACCCACGTGAATTCGGAGTGCGAACGGCCACACGCTGCTGTCCTCTGTCTCGACGCGACGCATGTTCAGCAACTCAGACAGATGCATCGACTCCAGAACCTTGCGAACTGCGTATGTAATCTGCCCACCGGAGCAAACCGGCAACATCGACTGCCGAATCATTCCAAGGACCAAGTAGGGAGCGACATCGAGGCAAACATCGTCCCGAAAGTTGATCCGCAATTCGTAGGCTGAAGCCTCTGCCGCAACGATCGACCTCAGGAGATTGATCGTTTGAATTGGCGCATCGAGGAACGAGAAGTTCTGCAAATCGATCTTCATCGTTTCGGTTCGCGTCCACGAATTCTTCCACACGCCTTTCTGGGTTCTGCTGGGATGAAAGGCCGTCATCAGCGGGGTGTCGATGCGACCTTGCTTGATTACCTTCGGGCGCGCTCGCCTAGAACCGCGGCGTCGTATCAGCTTGCGGATAACCTCGTGAGCACGGCGCTTGTGGCCCATCCGATCTGCCGCGCCCAACGCGTTGTCCACAACGTGTGCGCCGCGTCGAATCTCACGCAGCATGGCAACAAACTCTTCGTTGCTCATCGCACGCAATTGGGCCCGCGTTAGGTGAAGGGGACCAGGTCGGCGCGCGCCGCCGCGGTTGACCGAATGATTGCTCACGGATGCGGGACGTGTACCTGATCCCGGGGTGACAGTGGAGAGCGACGATATTCATTCACAGCCCCAAACAGCCCAGCCATACGTATTGTACTATACACTATGTATCTTATCACGTCAATGGCTCTCTGAGCTTGGAAGCGATGAGGCGATCGCCACGTTTCGCATCCCTCTGAAGGCATTGTGAGATGGCGTTCTCTATTTGGTCTTTGTGGCGCTAGGCTCGTCAGGAAGAGCGCTTCACCCTTATAGGCAGCCCAACGGCACACGGGTGATCTCTAGGACTGACATCGACGAATGCGCAGCACCGACCTAACTCAGTCACCATTTCCGAAATTGCCTACCCGTCGATCAGCGACGCGGAGGAATCGAATCGCATGAACCCCGAAATCTTCGTCCCTGAGCGCCACGACGCCCTGCACGCCCGCAAGGATCGCGGCGGGATTCCGTTCAAGCTGGTCTCGAACTTCAAGCCGACCGGGGATCAGCCGGCGGCGATCGAGGCGTTGATGGCGGGGGTGAACGCCGGCGACAAGGAGCAGGTGCTGCTGGGGGTCACCGGCTCGGGCAAGACCTTCACCATCGCCAACATCATCGCCCAGGCGCAGCGGCCGGCGTTGATCCTGGCGCCCAACAAGACTCTGGCGGCGCAGCTGTACGGCGAGTTCAAGGAGTTCTTTCCGGAGAACGCGGTCGAGTACTTCGTGTCGTACTACGACTACTACCAGCCGGAAGCGTACGTGCCGCGCACCGACACGTACGTGGAGAAGGATTCGGCCATCAACGAGCAGATCGACCGGCTGCGCCATTCGGCGACGCGGTCGCTGCTGGAGCGCGACGACGTCATCATCGTCGCGTCGGTGTCGTGCATCTACGGCATCGGCTCGGTCGAGACGTACCAGAAGATGACGATTCCGCTGCAGGTCGGCACCAAGCTGGACCGCACGCTGTTCCTGCGCCAGCTGGTCGAGCTGCAGTACCGGCGCAACGACGCGGCGTTCGGGCGCGGCACGTTTCGGGTGCGCGGGGATTCGATCGAGCTGTGGCCGGCGCACTTGGAGGATCGGGGGTGGAGGCTCAGCCTCTTCGGCGAGGACCTGGAGAGCATCACCGAGTTCGACCCGCTGACCGGAGCCAAGACCGACAAGCTCGAGTACGTGCGCATCTTCGCCAACTCGCACTACGTGACGCCCAGGCCGACGTTGAAGCAGGCGATCGGCGGGATACGGGCGGAGCTGGAGGTGCGGCTGCGCGAGTACGAGGTGGGCGGGAAATTGCTGGAGGCGCAGCGGCTGGAGCAGCGCACGACCTTCGACCTCGAGATGCTCGAGGCGATGGGGACGTGCAGCGGCATCGAGAACTATTCGCGGTACCTGACGGGGCGCGCGGCGGGGCAGCCGCCGCCGACGCTGTTCGAGTACCTCCCCTCCAACGCGCTGGTCATCGTGGACGAGAGCCACGTGACGCTGCCGCAGTTGGGCGGCATGTCGCGCGGCGACTTGGCGCGCAAGCGGACGCTGGCGGAGTTCGGATTCCGGCTGCCGTCGTGCATCGACAACCGGCCGCTGTCGTTCGAGGAGTGGGATGCGATGCGAGGGCAGACGGTGTTCGTCTCGGCCACCCCCGGCAACTGGGAGATGGAGCGCACGGGCGGCGTGTTCGCCGAGCAGATCATCCGGCCGACCGGGCTGATCGATCCGGTCACCATCATTCGGCCGGTGGAGCACCAGGTCGACGACCTGATGCACGAGTGCCGCGCGGCGGCGCAGAAGGGCCAGCGCGTGCTGGTGACGACGCTGACCAAGCGCATGGCCGAGGACCTGACCGAGTACCTGCACGAGAACGGGGTGCGGGTGCGCTACCTGCATTCGGATATCGATACGATCGAGCGCATCGAGATTATTCGCGACCTGCGGCTGGGGGCGTTCGACGTGCTGGTGGGGATCAACCTGCTGCGCGAAGGGTTGGATATCCCGGAGTGCGCGCTGGTCGCCATTCTGGACGCGGACAAGGAAGGCTTCCTGCGCAGCCGCACGTCGCTGATCCAGACCATCGGGCGGGCGGCGCGCAATGTGGATGGGCGCGTGCTGCTGTACGCCGACGTCATGACCGGCTCGCTGACCGCGGCGATCGCCGAGACCGACCGGCGCCGGGCGAAGCAGGTGGAATACAACACCGCCCACGGCATCACGCCGGAGAGCATCAAGAAGAACATCGGCGACGTGCTGCAGGACGTGGCGGAGCAGGACTACGTCACGGTGAGCACCGGCGACGACGAGATCCTCCACCGCATCGGCCACAACCTGAAGCACCACCTCGCCGACCTCGAGAAGCGCATGAAGCAGGCGGCGGGGGACCTCGAGTTCGAGGAGGCGGCGCGGCTCCGGGATGAGCTGCGGCGGTTGCAGACGGCGGACCTCGAGATTGGCAACGCCGGGTCGGCCTCGGCGATGCTGAAGAAGACCTCGCCCCGATCGACGGCCGGGCGGCCGGGGACGCGGCAGCCGAGGGGAAAATCGCCGACCGTGCGGATCTAGGTGCGGTCCGCTCGTTTGGTCGCGCTACCGCGCGACGAGTCGAGCCTCACCCACCCTACCCTCCCGCTCAAGCGGGAGGGATGCTAAACAGCGCGTCCATGACTCTCGGCAATGCATTGGTGACGGGCGCGGGGCGGCGGATTGGGCGCGCCATCGCGGAGGGGCTGGCCAAGCAGGGCTGGTCGGTGGCGGTGCACGGGCGCACCTCAGATGCCGACCTCAACGCCGTGGCAGCCGGGATCGTGCGCGGCGGCAAGCGGGCGGCGATCGTCGCGGCGGACCTGGCGGACGAGGCGGCGGTGACGCAGCTGATTCCGCGCGCCGCGAAGGCGTTGCGCGGGCCGATCACGTTGCTGGTCAACAACGCCTCGGCGTTCGAGCACGACGACTGGGAGACCGCGACGCGGGCGAACTGGGACATGCATCTGGAGGCGAACCTTAGGGCGCCGTTCGTGCTGATGCAGGAGTTCGCGCGGGCCCTGCCGGCGGAGGCGGCCCATGGCCCTGGGGGCGTCATCATCAACCTGCTGGACCAGCGGGTGTGGAACCTGACCGACCAGTTCGTCAGCTACACGGTGTCGAAGGCGGCGCTGTGGACCTTGACCCAGACCATGGCGCTGGCGCTGGCGCCGCGCATCCGCGTCGCCGGCATCGGGCCGGGGCCGACCATGCCGAGCAAGCACCAGAGCGACGAGCAGTTCGCCGCCCAGGCAGCGGCGACGCCGCTGGGCATTCCGGCGACGACCGCGGACATCGTGCGGGCGGTGCAGTTCATCGTGAACACGCCAAGCTTCACCGGGCAGATGTTGGCGCTCGACGCGGGCCAACACCTGATGCCCTTCAAACGTCCCACGGCCGACCAATGAGTCTCGTCACCCGACGCGTCGTCATCCGCGACCTGGAGTTCGGCGCGAAGATCGGCATCTACACCCACGAGCGGCTGGATGCGCAGCT
This sequence comes from Rhizobium sp. Q54, assembly GCA_945904955.1. GTDB lineage: Bacteria > Pseudomonadota > Alphaproteobacteria > UBA2966 > CAIVPW01 > CAIVPW01. The sequence continues at coordinate 6,461 of CAMDPO010000051.1, read as the reverse complement.
GATCCGCATCAATATCAGCCTCGACGTGGGCACCGCGCCGATCACCGACCGCATCGAGGATGTCGTCTCGTACGAGACGGTGTGCGAGCGGGTGAAGGCCGAGTGCGCGCGCGGCCACGTCAACCTGGCCGAGACCCTGGCGGAACGCATCGCCGACCTGTGCCTCGGCTTCGAGGGCGTGCGCGAGGCGTGGGTGCGGCTGGAAAAGCTGCATGCCATCGCCGAGGCGGCCGGGGTGGGCTGCGAGGTGACGAAGCGGCGGGATGCGGCGGCTTCCAGCGCGCGGAAGGCCTGAGTCCAGCCTCCCCGAGCGGGCGCCCCTAGGCGTTGATTTGGTCGCGCGCGGAGCGGCGATTGGCTCCACAATTGGCCTGCGTGGGCTCTACGGCTGGTGGCGGTTGTACACATGCCTGCGCGAGCATCCCAAGGGCTCTGCAACCGTCGCTGTTAGGCGTTCACACGGGCGCGAGGTTGCTGCTTGACTTTGTTTTGTGGGGGAAGATCAGCCGGTTAGCCGATCTGCCGAAAAAATGGGCAAGGCGCAGGAATCGCAACAAATCCCTCGCAGGGGCGGCAATCGGTATTCGTTGTGCACAGGCTTATCCCCCGAAAACGTGGACATCGTGACAAATGAGTGACGAGCCTGTTGCGAATCCGCCGAAGCCTGCGGAATCCGACGCGGCGAAGCTCGCGCGGCGCAAGCAGACGATCGCCGAGGGCGCCGCCGTCATCCTCGGCTACCAACGCACACTCCCGGATGCACCGGGGGTGTACCGCATGCTCGATCACAAGGGCGCGGCGCTCTACGTCGGCAAAGCCAAGAGCCTGAAGAAGCGCGTGGTGGCGTACACGCGGCTGACGGGCATCGACGCGCGCATCCGCCGCATGGTGGCGGGCACGGTGACGATGGAGTTCACCCAGACCCACACCGAGGTCGAGGCGCTCCTGCTCGAATCGAACCTGATCAAGAAGCTGAAGCCGCGCTTCAACATCCTGCTGCGCGACGACAAGAGCTTCCCCTACATCCTGATCACCGGCGACAGCGAGTGGCCGCAGATCACCAAGCATCGCGGCGCGCGCAAGAAGAAGGGCCAGTACTTCGGGCCGTTCGCATCCGCGGGTGCGGTGAACGCCACCATCAATGCGCTGCAGCGCGCGTTCCCACTGCGCAACTGCTCGGACCAGGTGTTCCGCAGCAGGACGCGGCCGTGCCTGATGTACCAAATCAAGCGCTGCACGGCGCCGTGCGTCGGGCGCATCGACAAGGACGGCTACGACAAGATCGTCGACCAGGCGGCGGATTTCTTAAGCGGTCGCAGCCACGACATCCAAGGCACCATGAGCCGCCTGATGGAGGACGCCAGCGAGGCGCAGGACTATGAGACCGCGGTGGTGTGGCGCGACCGCATCCGCGCGCTGAGCGCCATCCAGAGCCGCCAGGGCATCAACCTGCCCAAGCTCGGCGATATCGACGTGATCGCGGCGCACATCCAGGACGGCCAGGCGTGCGTGCAGGTGTTCTTTTTCCGCTCGGGCCAGAACTATGGCAACCGGCCGTACTTCCCGGCGCACACCGAGGAGGCGACCGAGAGCGACGTGGTGGCGGCGTTCCTCGGGCAGTTCTATTCGAGCGCCATGCCGCCGAGTGAGGTGCTGCTGAGCCACGACGTGGAGGCCCGGGAGCTGATCGCCGCCGCGCTGTGCACGCGCGCCGGGCGCAAGGTGATCCTGGCCGTGCCCGAGCGCGGCGTGAAGACGACGCTGGTCGCCAATGCCCGCGCCAACGCCAAGGCGGCGCTGGAGCGGCGCATGGCGGAGAGTGCCACGCAACGCAAGCTGCTGGAGGCGTTGGCCAAGGCGTTCGAGCTGGAGACGACGCCGCAGCGCATCGAGGTGTACGACAACAGCCACATCGCCGGGACGAACGCGGTGGGCGCGATGATCGTGGCGGGGCCCGAGGGGTACCAGAAGAACCAGTACCGCAAGTTCAACATCAAGAGCGAAGACCTGACGCCGGGGGATGACTTCGCGATGCTGAGAGAAGTCCTGACCCGAAGGTTCTGGAGACTCCTCAAAGAGAGCGAAGAAGCTGCGGAGCAGGAAGCGGAAGCAGTCACCGACGATGCGCCCAGCATGGCGATGGCGGCCGAGGCCGCGGTGGCCTACGAGGCGCCGGCCCTCGACGACGCGGTCAACGACAACGTGGATTCCGAAGAAGACGCTTCTAGGTCGCGGTGGCCCGATCTGGTGCTGATCGACGGCGGCGCCGGGCAGCTGGGGGTGGCGTGCCAGGTGTTCGCCGACCTCGGCGTGACGGGCGTGGCGCTGGCGTCGATCGCCAAGGGGCCGGACCGCAACGCCGGCATCGAGCGCTTCTTCGTGCCGGGCAAGGAGGCGTTCCGCCTGCCGCCCGGCGACCCGGTGCTGTACTTCCTGGAGCGGCTGCGCGACGAGGCGCACCGCTTCGTTATCGAGGCGCACCGCGCGCGGCGCTCGAAGCGCATCGGCATGAGCCCGCTCGACGACATCGAGGGCATCGGCCCGACGCGCAAGCGCGCCCTCCTCAACCGCTTCGGCAGCGCCAAGGCGGTGGCCGGCGCGGCGATCGAGGACTTGGAGTCAGTCGAGGGAATCTCGAGCGAGCTGGCCGATACGATCTATCGATATTTTCATCCGGAGGGGTGAGAGACCGGTTGTTTGGTCGCGCGACCGCGCGACACTTTCACAAAGAAGGCTACGAGGCCTTGTCTAGTGCTTCGGCGACGTAGGCGTTTATGCTCTTGCCTTCGCGCGCCGCGGCAACGGCGACGCGCCGGTGCAGGTCGGGCGCCAGGCGGACCGTGAAGTTGCCGGAGTATGGCTTTTCCGGTTGCTTGCCGCGTTCGCGACACCAGGCGAGGTAGTCGGCAATGGTGTCGGCAAACGCCTTGCGCAGCTCCTTCAGCGTGGCGCCCTGAAACGTCAGGACATCGCGCATGTTGATAACCTCGCCGTGAAAGACGCCGGCGTCTTCATCGAGTTCAACCATCGCGACGTAACCGGCGTGATGCATGACCGTCATGGCGAGATTCCAGCCTCTGTCAGAAAACGGCGCACGGACTTGAGCGCGCCTTTGTCGGTCTCCTTGCGGGGGTGCGGCCGATGAAACACGGCATCGATACCCTTCAGGCTGACGCGCACGCGCGAGCCGCGCCCTTCACTAACCTCGGCACCCAGCGCAACGAAGAGCGCCTCGACCGCGACCCAAGCAACGTTGGCGCGGATAGGCTCGGCGAAGACGGCTTCGAGTGTCTTGCGATGCTTTCCGCCGGGCACGTATGGTGATACCACAAAATGGTATCACCATCAATCAGATGCAATCACCTGCATACAAGCGCGGTGTATTCGCTCGTGGCCCAAGGGGCCGGACCGCAACGCCGGCATCGAGCGCTTCTTCGTGCCGGGCAAGGAGGCGTTCCGCCTGCCGCCCGGCGACCCGGTGCTGTACTTCCTGGAGCGGCTGCGCGACGAGGCGCACCGCGCGCGGCGCTCGAAGCGCATCGGCATGAGCCCGCTCGACGACCCTCTCGGGCATCGGCCCGACGCGCAAGCGCGCCCTCCTCAACCGCTTCGGCAGCGCCAAGGCGGTGGCCGGCGCGGCGATCGAGGACTTGGAGTCAGTCGAGGGAATCTCGAGCGAGCTGGCCGATACGATCTATCGGCATTTTCATCCGGAGGAGTGAGGCGGTATCGTCCGACAGGAGGCCACCATGCACAATGAATTCACCGCGGTGTTCGAACGCGACGGCGAGTGGGTGATCGCCTACAGCCCCGAGATTCCGGGTGCCAACGGCCAGGGCCGCACCAAGGACGACGCTTGCAAGAGCCTTGCGGACGCCATCTCATTGATCTTGGCGCATCGGCGCGAGCATGGCCTACGCGGAGTGCCGCCCGACGCCGAGCGTGGAACCGTGACCGTGGAGTGAAGCGCGGAGACCTCCTTCGCCACCTACGTCGTCATGGATGCGTGCTGGCGCGTGAGGGCGCCTCGCATTCCCTGTGGATCAATCCCGAGACCGGCGTCGTGGAAGCGGTTCCGCGCCACACGGAGATCGCCAATCTGCTCGCGCGCAAGATTTGCCGCAACCTGGGTGTTCCCGAGATCGGCTGATCGACGGCGGCGCTGGGCAGCGGGGGGTGGCGTGCCCGAGTCGCCTCAAGCCACCTTCAAGCGGCGAACCTTGATGCTTCCGGCGTGCCCCATCGCCTGGGCGAGATCGTAGGCCGCCTGCACGCGCACCCATGTGTCGGCGCCGCCGCCGAACGCCTTGTCGAGGCGAATGGCCATCTCCGGCGAAATGCCGGCGCGCGCGTTGACGATGTCGGAAAGCTGTTTGCGGCTGACGCCGCGCAGCTTGGCCGCCCCGTTCACGCTGAGCCCGAGCGGCGCCAAGCAGTCATGGCGCACCGCGAGACCGGGATGCGGCGGATTCTTCATGGGCAACTGAACCCGAGAGCTCGCGCCCTCACGCCGCGCGCTTGACGGGGCGTGCGCGCTCTGCGCTTGCGGCGCGCCGGCGTGTTCAGCGCTTCCCACAGCTCGGTGCGTTGCTGGACGTTGAGCCAGAACTCGGGCGAATTGCCGAAGACGCGGCTGAGCATGAGGGCCGTATCGCCCAACCTGATCCTTCTGATGAGTGGAGTTCGCGAGATCCTCCAGGGAAGTGGTTGCCCGCTTCACTTCCCCGTAGACGCCAACAAAGAGGGATGCTGACTCGCCTAGAACGAAGTCGGGCATGTCATGGTGATTCTTGCCTCCCTCCGAGGTACCGGTGGTGACGTCGAACGGAAGGCGCTCACTCTTAAGAACGGCACTCAGAAGTGCCTTGATGTTCGGACAAAAGGGCCCTTCCGTAGACGTGGCTCCTGCATCTAGCTTGCGCGTCTCGGCGACAAACGTGACGATCGCTTCTTCTAGCGTCGGCATCCGATTTCACTGGCGGTAGTGAGAACGGTCTGTGCCATGCGCGAACCTAGGCAAGCGCTCGCGAATTGTGCGCGTACGTCTTCCACGTCGGCGCGTAGTCGGCGGCTTGGTTGCCCCAGCTGGTCCAGCCCTCGCGCGGGCCGCGGGCGAACAGCTCGAGGCGCGGGCCGGGGCTGCAGTCTTCGATGATGCGGTAGAGGTCGTCGGGCTTGCGCGAGTGCTCGCGCTTGCGCTCGGTGATGGCGTTCACCTGGCTGCGGCCGGGGGCCAGCGTGCGGTTGCTCTTGCCGCGGATGCCGAAGAGGCACAGCTCGGTGGTGTTGCGGAAGTAGAAGCCGACGCCGCGGCCGTCGGGGCCGCCGTCCTTGCGGGTCTTCAGCCACACCAGGTTGGTCTTATAGGTGAAGCCCCACGCCTGCAGGGTGTTGATGCCCTCGATGAGCAGCGCGTTGGGCACCCACAGATAGAGGTGGCTGCGCTCGGCGGCGACCTTGGCCACGGGCAACGCGGCGATGTCGGCGAAGCTCATCGTCTCGTAGCGGGCGAGGCGGCGGTGCTCGGGCGCCATTTTCCCCGTGCGATTCTGGAAGCGCCACGGCGGGTCGGCGAGGATGGTGCTGAAGCGCTGGCCGCCGAGTGCCGCGGCAATATCGACCGTGATGTCTCCACGTTGTTTGGTTGCGCTACTGCGCAACACATTCACGCCGGCAGGGTCCACGTAGTTCATAGCGTGCCTATGTCGGTGATGAGGTGCGGCGTGATGCCCAGCGCCAGGACGGGGCAGCCGCCCGGCCGCCCCGCGTTCAGTCGGTAGTCGAGCTTGCCCATCCAGGTGGTGCTGGCGCCGTATTTGGCGGCGATCATCTTGGGCTTGCCGCGTTTGTCGGTCTTCGGCTTGCCGGCCGCGTCGACTTCGACGCCGAGCTTCTTGAAGACGGGATTCAACGACGCGCCGCGCGTGAGCAGCACGGCGGCGTCGATCAGGTTGCACTCGTGGAAGGCGCGAAACGCGTAGAGGTCGCGGTCGAAGGTCTGGTCCTTGCTGTTCCACTCGACGTCGAAGGCGACGCGGTTCTTGACGTAGTCGACCTTGTGACCGTCGAGGAAGTTCTCGCGCACGATGCGCTCGCCGGCGCCGGCGTCGGCCGCGGCATCGACCTCGGCGGCGACTTCCGTGCCGCTCTCGTCGTCGTCACCGTCGTCCGCGGCGCCGCGCGCGGCGACGCCGGTCAGCTTGGTGAGGCGTATCAGGCGGCGCGGCGGGAGCGGGATGATCGGGAGGCGGTGGCGGCGCGGGCGCGGGCTGCGGCGCGGGGCGAGGAGCCTCCGAAGCGGTAGGGCGAGGTGCACTGCGGCGGCGCACCCTTGCCACGGTCCGCGCAACCCCCCACCCCCGGTCCGCTGCTATGGGTCGCGCTACCGCGCGACACATTCACGCCTTCGGGAGCCCTACCCCTTAGACGGGCGGGAATCTGACTGGTCGAGAGGTAGAGGC
>CAMDPO010000050.1 GCA_945904955.1 Rhizobium sp. Q54 | reverse complement strand
CCGCGCACGACACGCAGATGATCCGCGGCTGGTACGTGGAAGGCGAAGAGAGCGGCCAGGCGACCAAGAAGGCCGTGTACGGCGCACTCAGCCTGTACCTCGACTTCCTGAACCTGTTCCTGATGCTGCTCCGCCTGTTCGGCGAACGCCGCTAGGACACAGTCCAAACAGCGAGAGCCCGGCGAGAGATCGCCGGGCTCTTTGCGTTTGTGCAACGCGCCTAGATCGCGCGCGGCTTCGGGTCGAAGAAGCGCAGCACCGAGCGCAGGTCGGCGCCGCGGCGGAGGATGCGGCCGTCGCCACCGAGCACCGCATAGGGCGCGCCGGGCTTGCCGCTCATCTTGAGGATGCGATAGGTGGGGCCTTCGTGGGCGCCGCCACGCACCACCGCGAAGGCGGCGTAGGCGGGAGCGAAGTCGAGCGCGTAATCGCGCCAGCGGCCGGCGACAACGTTGCGGCCATAGACTTGTAGGATCATGTCCAGCTCGTGGCGGTTGAACACCGTCACCTTCTTCCCCACTCGGGTCCCTGGGACCCCCCGAGCGGGGCGGAACTCTTCGATACTGACGACCTCCGACATGACACCTCCCCGTCGCCACCGTCGCGCGACTGTTCCCAACAATGATGCCACTCGGCCCCGCCGCTGAAAAGCAGCGCGCAGCACCCGCATGGGTGAAATCTCTATGGATTTCCGCGCGGATCGAGGCCGTCGCGGAGGGCGTCGCCGAGCAGGTTGGCGCCGAACACCGCGAGGGCGATGGCGAGGCCCGGAAAGATCGCCAGCAGCGGCGCCTGATCGAGGTACGTGCGCGCCTCGAACAGCATGCGGCCCCAGCTTGCGGCCGGCGCCTGGATGCCGAGACCCAGGTACGACAGCGCCGCTTCGGCCAGGATGGCGATGGCGAAGCTTGCCGATGCCTGCACCAGCACGAGGCCGAGCACGTTCGGCACGATGTGGTCGACGGTGATGCGGGCGCGCTCCTTGCCGAGCGCTTCGGCTGCCCGCACGAACTCCTGTTGCCAGACGACACCGGCGGCGCTGCGCACAAGGCGCGCGAACACCGCGACGTTGAAGATGCCGATGGCGAGGGTCGCGGTGAACAATCCCGGTCCGAGCACGATCGTCAGCAGGATGGCCATGAGCACGGCCGGGAACGCGAACAACAGATCGGCGGCGCGCGCGACGCTTTCGTCGAGCCAGCGCGCGCCGGCAGCGGCGAGCAGGCCCAACGCGCCACCGATAACGACGCCGAGACCGACGGCGAGCGTGCCGACCCACAGGGCGTTGCGCGCGCCCTCGAGCAGGCGGGCGGCCACGTCGCGGCCGAAGGCGTCGGTGCCGAGCCAGTGCGGGGCGCTGGGGCCAGCAAGACGGTTCGGCAGGTCGAGGGCGTCGGGCGGGTACGGCGTCGACACCAGGGAGAGGAGCGCGGCCAGGAGCACGATCCCCAGGCACGCCGCACCGGCCCACAGGCCGGGCGAGCTGCGCAGGGTGGTGCGGCCCGGCGTAGCCGGGAGGACGAGGTCGGACGTGGCGAGGCGCGCGGTCATTGTCGGCCGGCGAGGCGAGGATCGATGGCGCGCGCCGCGACGTCGGCGGCGAAGGTCACGACGATGACCATGGCGGCGAGTAGCAGCACGACGGACTCGACGACGATGAGATCGCGGTTGGCGATCGCCTGGAAGACGAAGCGGCCGAGCCCGGGCAGGAAGAAGACGTTCTCGACCACGACGGCGCCGGCGATGAGGTAGGCGAACTGCAGGCCCATCAGGGCGGTGATCGGCACGAGGGCGTTGCGGAGCGCGTGGCGCACGATGACGCCGGCGGGCGCCAGACCCTTGGCGCGCGCCGTACGGACAAAGTCATCGCGGGCGACGTCGAGGATCGCGGCGCGGCTGACGCGGGCGAGGATGGCGGCCTGCACGGCGGCGAGGGCCAGCGCCGGCAGCAGCAACGAGGCGAAGGCGGCGCCGACGCCCTGCTGCCAGCCGGAGAAGCCGCCGGAGGGGAGCCACTGCAGACGCACCGCGAACAACAGGATCAGCACCAGGCCGAGCCAGAAGTTGGGCACCGCCATGCCGGCTTGGGCGAAGGTCATGGCGGCGATGTCGGGCCAGCGCCGCGGATGCAGGGCGGAGATCACGCCGAGACCGAGGCCGACGACGACCGTGAGCACGAGTGCCAACAGGGCCAGCGGTACGGTGACGGCGAGGCGCGGGCCGAGGAGCTGGGCGACGGGCACGCGGTACGCCCAGCTCTGGCCGAGGTCGCCGGTGAGGAGGCCGCCAATCCAGCGCAGGTAGCGCAGGGCAGCGGGCTGATCGAGACCGAGCTCGCGCTGCAGGGCGGCGACGGCCCCTGGATCGGCGCTGAGCCCAAGGATGGCGCGGGCCGGGTCGCCGGGCAGCACCTCGACGGCGACGAACACGACGAGGCTTGCGGCAGCGAGCGCGGCGACGAGGCCCACGAGCCTCTGCAGCAGGAACGTCGCCACTTACTTCTTGCGCGCCAGGAAGATGCCGTCGGCGACGGTGACCATGGCGATGTCGACGCGCGTGTCGTTGCGCAGCTTCTCGTTGAAGGCGCGGATGGCGCGGGTGTTGGGGTCCTGGTTGGTGGGGTCGGCGACGCGGCCGCTCCACAGGACGTTGTCCACCGCGACCAGGCCGCCGGGACGCAGCAGCTTGAGCACGCGCTCGTAGTAGGCCTCGTATTCGCTCTTCTCGGCGTCGAGGAAGGCGAAGTCGAAGCTGCTTGCGTCGCCGGCGGCGAGCAGCGCGTCCATGGTGTGCAGCGCGGGGGCGAGGCGCAGGTCGATCTTGTGGGCAACGCCCGCCTCGGCCCAGAAGCGGCGGGCGATGGCGGTCCACTGCTCGCTGACGTCGCAGGCGATCAGGCGGCCGTCGGCGGGCAACGCGAGCGCGACAGCGAGGGCGCTGTAGCCGGTGAAGGTGCCGGCCTCGAGGGCGCGGCGCGCCCCGGTGAGCTGGACCAGCAGCGCCATGAGCGCGCCTTGATCGGGCGATATCTGCATGCTGGCGGCGTCAGCAGCTTCGGTCTGGGTCGCCAAGCGCAAGCGCTGCAGCACGGGATGCTCGCGCACGCCGGTGCGCAACAAGTAGTCGTGCACGGCATCGGTGACGGTAACGGTCTTAGGCATGGATTTGGGGCGACATAGCGTGCGTCCGGTTACGCCGACGGTTGAGCAACCTTCTACCTTGGAAGCCTTACACTTTTTGGCTTTTCCTGCCCCATAAATGCCTACTTTCAGCCCTTGTTCAGGCGCAAACCCGGGCCATATTTCTCAGCGTTGGGCCTCCAACTCGGCTCGGTCCTGGCTCCTTTCCATCCCCCGGGGGCGCTGGGCCGAGCCGAACCAACTCTGGCCCCCTTCCCTCCCCTTTGTTCCGCGGCAAGCTAGAGCACGGCACCGGCGCTGATATGGTGCCGGCATGCGTGTGCGCGCAACCATCGCAACCCTGGCGATCTGCCTGGCGCTGATCGCGACGGCGATGGCGCAGCCGTCTCCCGGCGGTGCGCGCGGCAAGCCGAGCCGCATCGTTTCCCTCAACCTGTGCGTCGATCAACTCGTGCTGCTGGTGGCGGACCCCGCCAACATCGCGTCGGTGACGTGGCTCGCCACCGATCCGGCCAACTCGGTGATGGCCGAGCGCGCGGCGCGCGTGCCGCAGATCAATCGCGGCTACGCCGAGGAGATCTTGCCGGTACAGCCGGACCTTGTCCTGGCGGGGCAATTCACGACGCCGTTCACCGTGCAGATGTTGCGACGCGTCGGCTTCAACGTCGAAGTCTTGCCGGCGCCGACCACGTTCGACGACCTGCGCGCGCAGGTGCGCCGGGTCGGCGACCTGGTGCAGGAGCGCGCGCGCGCCGAGCTGGTGGTCGCCGATCTGGACGCGCGCCTCGCGGCGGCGGCACCCGCGCCGGGCGCGGTGGCGCCGCGCGCGGCGGTGTTCCAGCCGGGCGGATTCACGGCCGGTCGCGGCAGCTTCGAGCACGAGCTGCTCCTCGCTGCGGGGCTCGCCAACGTGGCGAGCGAGCGCGGCATCGACTTCTACGGATACCTGTCGCTGGAAGAGGTGCTGATGCTGCGGCCGGATCTGATCGTGTCGCCGGGCTACGTGCCGGGGCGGCCGTCGATCGGCGAGCAGATGCTGGCGCATCCGGCGCTGCGCAAGGCGGGCGCCAGCCAGCGCGTGGTCGAGGTGCCGAGCAACGTGTGGAACTGCCCGGGGCCGATGAACGTCGAGGCGGTGGAGATCATGGCGCGGGCGCGAGACGCAGTAGCTAGAACAATAAACTAGGCCTGGATTGCTTCGTCGCTCCGCTCCTCGCAATGACACGGTTCGTCGTTGCGAGCGAAGCGAAGCAGTCCAGGGGCGCGGCGCGGACCTCCTGGAATGAAGCGACCGGCCGTATACATCGTCGCCAACAAGCGCAACGGGACGCTGTACACGGGCGTCACGTCCGATCTCGTCCGGCAGGTCTTCGAGCACCGGACCGCAGCGGCACCGGGATTCACGAAGACCTACGGCTGCAAGATGCTCGTCTGGTTCGAGAGGCACGACGAGATGGCGACTGCGATCCTGCGGGAAAAGCAGATCAAGGCGGGGTCCCGCGCCAAGAAGGTCGCATTGATCGAGCAATCGAACCCGCAGTGGCGCGATCTCTACGAAGAGATCGCGCGGTAGTCACCAAACAACAAGACCTGGATTGCTTCGCTGCGCTCGCAATGACGGCGAGTGGTTCTAAGCGCCTTCCGGCTCCAGGGCGTAGCCTTCGGAGCGGACGGTGCGGATGAGGTCTTTCGCGCCGTTTTGGTTGAGCGCGACGCGCAGGCGGCGGATGTGTACGTCCACCGTGCGGGCTTCGACGTAGATGTCGCGGCCCCACACCAGGTCCAGAAGCTGCTCGCGCGAGTAGACGCGGCTCGGGCGCTCCAGCAATACGCGCAGGAGACGGAACTCGGTCGGAGCGAGGGCGACCTCGGTGCCATCGCGGCGCACGCGGTGGGTTTCCAAGTCCATCTCGAGAGGACCGGCACGCAAGGGCTCGCCACCGGCGCCAGCCTTGGTGCGGCGCAGGACGGCGCGCACGCGGGCCACCAGCTCCTTGGGCGAGAACGGCTTGACGACGTAGTCGTCGGCGCCGGCGTCCAAGCCGCGCACGCGGTCGTGCTCTTCGCCCTTGGCGGTGAGCATGATGACGGGAACGTCGCGCAGCTCGGGCCGGCGGCGCATGGTGCGGCAGATTTCGAGGCCGGAGACTTCCGGCAGCATCCAGTCGAGCACGACCAGATCCGGCGGGCTCTCCTCGAGCTTCTCCATCGCGGTGCGGCCGTCGGGGGCGACGGTGACGCGGAAGCCTTCTCCCTCGAGGTTGTAGCGCAGGACCTCGGCGAGGGGAGCTTCGTCTTCGACGACGAGAATCATCAATTTTCCTTCTTGAACGGCCGTACCTCCGTGTTGCTCGACTCGTCTTCTTTGTGGCGTTCGCGCTGCGGCATCCTGCCCTGCACGACGAAGACGATGCGCTCGGCGATGTTGGTGATGTGATCGCCGATGCGTTCGATGTTCTTGGCGATGAACAAGAGGTGCGCGCACGCCGTGATGTTGCGCGGGTCTTCCATCATGTAGGTGAGGAGCTCGCGGAACAGGCTGATGTGGAGCTGGTCAACCTCCTCGTCCGAGGACCACACGTCCATGGCGAGGTTGGCGTCGCGCGCGACGAACGCGTCGATGGTGGTCTTGATGCGGCCCTGCACCAGCGCGCCGAGGTTGACGATGCCGGACACGGAGGCGACCGGCGTCGTCTTGGCGATGATGATGGTGCGCTTGGCGACGTTCTTCGCGAGGTCGCCGGCGCGCTCCAGGTCCGAAGAAATCTTGAGTGCCGCGAGCACCGTGCGCAGGTCGCCGGCCGTGGGCTGGCGCAGCGCCAGAAGGCGCAGGGAAAGGTCGTTTACCTCGTTCTCGAGCTGGTCGAGCTTGCGGTCGCCGGCGACCACCTCGGCAGCGAGCTCGGCGTCGCGCTTAACGAGCGCATCACACGCGTCGGCCAGCATCGACTCGGCCAAGCCGCCCATCTCGGCGATCTTGGCGTCGAGGGAATTGAGTTGTTCGTCGAACGCTTTGACGATGTGCTGGGCCATCGCAGGTCTCCTCAACCGAACCGGCCGGTGACGTAGCCTTCAGTGCGCTCATCGCGCGGGGTTGTGAAGATGGTGTCGGTCGGCCCGGTTTCCACCAGGTCGCCGAGATGGAAGAACGCCGTCATGTCGGACACGCGCGCAGCCTGCTGCATCGAATGCGTGACGATGACGATGGTGTAGTTGCCCGACAATTCGTCGATCAGCTCCTCGATCTTGGCGGTGGCGATCGGATCGAGCGCCGAGCACGGCTCGTCCATCAAGATCACCTCGGGATCGACGGCGAGCGCGCGGGCGATACACAGACGCTGCTGCTGGCCGCCGGACAGGGCGGTGCCCGGCTCGTGCAGGCGGTCCTTGACCTCCTCGAACAGTGCGGCGCGGCGCAAGGAGCGCTCGACCACGTCGTTGAGCTCGGACTTGGTGTGCGCGAGGCCGTGGATGCGCGGACCGTAGGCGACGTTCTCCCACACCGACTTCGGGAACGGATTCGGCTTTTGGAACACCATGCCGACGCGCGCGCGCAGCTCGACCGGGTCGACGTCCGGCGCGTTCACGTCCATGCCGTCGAGGAGGATGGTGCCCTCGACGCGGCAACCGGGGATCGGGTCGTTCATGCGGTTGAGGCAGCGGATAAACGTAGACTTGCCGCAGCCGCTGGGACCGATCAGGGCGGTCACCTCGCCCTTGCCGATGTCTAGGCTGACGCCGTTGAGGCCGCGCTTCTGCCCGTAGTAGACGACGACCTTCTTGCATTCGAAGGCGATCGGCTTGGCGGGCTTCTCGGCTGCGCCGGGCTCGGGATTAGCGGCGCTGACGCCGGTACGGGTGCGATCGACCACGCTCATGTTCCTCATCGGGCGTTCGGGTCCTTTGGCCTTAATACCGTACTTCGAAGCGGCGGCGCAGGTACACGGCGGTCGCATTCATGAGCAGAAGGAAGCCCAACAGCACGAGGGTGGCAGCGGCAGTGCGCTCCACAAATGCACGCTCGGACGAATCGGCCCACAGGAAGATCTGCACCGGCAGCACGGTAGCGGCGTCGGTGACACCGCGCGGGACGTCGACGATGAAGGCGACCATGCCGATCATCAAGAGCGGCGCCGTCTCGCCGAGCGCGCGCGCCATGCCGATGATGGTGCCGGTCATAATGCCGGGGAGTGCCAGCGGCGCGACGTGATGGAACACGACCTGGATGGGCGATGCACCGATGCCCATCGCCGCTTCGCGAATCGACGGCGGCACCGCATTGATGGCACCGCGCGCCGCGATGATGATGACCGGCAGGGTCATCAACGCCAGCACCAAGCCACCCACCAGGGGCGCCGAGCGCGGCAGGCCGAAGAAGTTGAGGAAAACGGCGAGGCCCAAGAGTCCGAAGATGATCGACGGCACCGCGGCGAGGTTGTTGATATTGACCTCGATCAGGTAGGTCCAGCGGTTGTCGGGCGCGAACTCTTCCAGGTAGATCGCGGCAGCGACCGCGAGCGGAAACGACAGGACGAGCGCGACCGCGAGCGTCAGCGCCGAGCCGACAGCGGCGCCGAGAATGCCGGCCGACTCCGGATCACGTGAGTCGCCGCCCGTGAAGAACGCCCAGTTGAAGGGCGTCGTGATGTCACCGGCCTCGACCATCTGGTCGATCCAGGCGATTTGCTTGTCGGTGATGCGGCGCTGGTCCTCGGGCACGTCGCGCGAGATCGAGCCCTTGATCAGCGTATCGACTTCGTCATTCGCCAACGCCGCGAAGCGGAACGTGCGGCCGAGCAGGGACGGATCGTCGGCGACGGCCTGCGCCAAGATGAACGGCGCGCTGGGGCTGAGCAGCTGATAGAGCGCGCGACGGTCGGCGGTGCTAGTGACGTCGGGGAAGCGATTGCGCAGCGCGTCGCGGAGCGGTGTCTGGGTGTCCGACCGCAGGAGCTCGGCCGGATCGCGCTGGCCGGTGGGGTCGAGCGCGGCGGGATCGAGGGTGATCTCGAGGGTGATGTAGGTCTGGCGGAAGGCCGAGTAGCCCTTGCCGACGACGTCGGTGAGCAGCGTCGCCAACGCGAGCAGACTGAGCACGACGGCGGCAAGGCCGAGACCGCGGAAGATGCGCTCAGTGCGATAGCGACGCTTCAGCGTCGCCGCCACGCGGGCGCGGGTCGCTGCGGAAGTGTCAGTCATCAGTCGTAAGCCTCCCGATACCGGCGCACCACCTGAAGGGCGATGACGTTCAAGATCAGTGTGACGAAGAACAGCACCAAGCCCAGCGCGAACGCCGACAAGGTCTTGGCGGAGTCAAATTCCTGGTCGCCGGTGAGCAGGCCGACGATCTGCACCGTGACGGTGGTCACCGCGTCGAGCGGATTGGCAGACAGGCGCGCGGTAAGGCCGGCAGCCATGACGACGATCATGGTTTCGCCGATGGCGCGCGAAACGGCGAGCAGAAGGCCGCCGACGATGCCGGGCAGCGCGGCCGGAAAAACCACCCTGCGGATGGTTTCGGATTTGGTGGCGCCCAGCGCCATCGAACCGTGACGCAGCGCGATCGGCACAGCGCGGATGACGTCATCGGAGATCGAGGCGACGAAGGGCAGGATCATGATGCCCATCACGGCGCCCGCCGCGAGCGCACTTTCCGAGGCGACCTCGAGGCCGAGGGCCTGGCCGACGGCCTTGATGATCGGTGCCACGGTCAGGGCAGCGAAGAAGCCGTACACGACGGTCGGCACGCCCGCGAGAATTTCGAGGATCGGCTTGACGGTCGTGCGCACGCGCTCGTCGGCGTACTCGGCCATCCAGATGGCGGCCATGAGTCCGATGGGCGCGGCCACCGCCATGGCGATCGCCGAGATGAGCAGGGTGCCGGTGAACACGGGCACGGCGCCGAACTGACCCGACGATCCGACTTGGTCGGCACGGATGGCGGTCTGCGGCGACCACGTGAGCCCAAACAAGAAGTCCTGCGGGGGCACCAGTGCAAAGAAGCGCAGCGACTCGAACAGCAACGATAGGACGATGCCCAACGTTGTCAGCACCGCCACCGCCGAAGCGAGGAACAGCAAGCCGCGGACCACGACCTCGACGTGATTGCGGGCCCGTAAGGTGGGCGTGATGCGGGAAGCGGCGTAAGCGACGCCGGCGACGCCGATTGCGACGACGGCCGCGGCCCGCAGCCAGGAGCCGAGCGTCGCTTCCGAATCGGTGCCGAAGGTCGGCGCCAGCAGGGTCCAGGCGAGCAGCGCGATGCCGGCAGGGATGGCGGCCCACAAGGCGACGAGGGCGCCGTGCTGGGCAGGCAGGGAATGCAGCTTGTTGGCGCCGGTCGATTTGGCAGGCGCCAGCGCCATGGCACGGGCGCGACCGTACGCGTAGGCGAGCGCTGTCAGGACGGCCAAGACGAGAAGTAGGAAGGTGGCGCTCATCTCTGACGTCCTGGGGCGGAGGCTTTAGAAAGAAGCGGCGGAGGGGCGAGCCCCTCCGCCGCGGCAGGCGTACGCAGTGCTTACGGGATGGCGACCAGCTTCATGGCGCGAGCGTCCGTGCGCGAAGTGGTGCGCTCGGCAGTCGGCAGCGGGATGAAGCCCTTGTCGGCGAGGTAGCCGTCGGTGCCCCACGTCTTTTCCTCGGTCCACTCCGTGACGAACTTGTCGAGGCCCGGAGCGATGGTGCCGTTGTGCTGCTTCTTGACGTAGACGAACAGCGGGCGCGACACCGGGTACTTGCCGGATGCGATGTCGTCGAAGGTCGGCTTGACGCCGGCGACGGCGGCACCCTGGACCTTGTCGGCGTTCTCCTCGAGGAAGCTGAAGCCGAACACGCCGAAGGCGTCGGGATTGGCCTCGAGCTTGCGCACGATCAGGATGTCGTTCTCGCCGGCATCGACCCAGCCGCCGTCTTCGCGCATGGCGCCCGCGCAGGCAGCGGTCGCCTTGGCGGCGTCGGCAGTGCGCAGGGCGACGATGGCGGGATGGGCGCTGCAGCCCGGAGTCATGACGAGCTCGACGAAGGCATCACGGGTGCCGGACGTCGGCGGCGGGCCCATCACCTCGATGCGCTTGTTGGGCAGCGCGCGGTCGATGTCGGACCACATGCGGTTCGGGTTTGGCACCAGCACGCCCTGAGCGTTCGGGACCTCGCGGGCCAACGCCAGCCACAGCTGCGGGATGGTGATGGCCAACGGGGCCGCGGCGCGCGCGCTGGCGACGACGATGCCGTCGAAGCCGATCTTCATCTCGACGATCTCGGTGACGCCGTTCGTCTTGCAAGTGGTGAGCTCAGCGGCGGTGATCTTGCGCGAGGCGTTGACGACGTCCGGGTGGGCGTCGCCGATGCCGGCGCAGAACAGGCGGATGCCACCGCCGGTGCCGGTGCTCTCAACGACCGGGGTCTTCAGGCCGGACGTGCGGCCGAACGACTGCGCGACGAGAGTGGCAAACGGGAACACGGTGGAGGATCCGACGACGCGGATCTGGTCGCGGGCCAGCGCCGGGGTGGCGATCGTGGCGGCCACCGCCAAGCAAGCGGCGGCAATAAGAGTCTTCTTCAGCATTCGCAATGTCTCCATGCCCATGGGGAGGGAAATTCGTTACTGCGCGCGGAAGCTAGGTTTGGCCGGAGACTGTTATGTGACGGTTCGGTTACGGTTATGTGACAGCGGGCAAAGGTCGGCGCTGAGCCACGCTCCGTCATGGCCGGGCCTGACGAACGGTGGAGCTAGGCCGAGGGCAGCGTCACCGTGAAGCGGCTGCCGCGGCCCAGCTCGCTTTCGATGGTGAGGCGGCCGCGGTGGCGGTTGAGGATGTGCTTGACGATGGCAAGGCCGAGGCCGGTGCCGCCGAGCTTGCGCGAGCGCGCGGCGTCGACACGGTAGAAGCGCTCGGTGAGGCGCGGGATGTGGTCACGCGGGATGCCGTCGCCTTCGTCCTGCACGGAGATGGCGACGCCGGGGCGTGTGCCTTCCTGCATGCGCTCGATGGGCCGCGCGACGATCAGCACTTCGCTGCCGGTGCGGCCGTAGGCGATGGCGTTCTCGATCAGGTTGCGGAACACCTGGACGAGCTGATCGGGGTCTCCGGCCACCGGGGGCAGCGTCACCAGGATCTCCGTGCGGATGCGCATTTCCTTGGCGGTCGCGGCCGGCAGCAGCGTGTCGACGACGGCGGCGAGCGTCTGGCCGAGGTCGACGCGCCCCTGGGGAATTACGTGCTCGTCGGCCTCGATCGAGGACAGCGACAAGAGGTTCTCGATGAGGCGGGTCATGCGCCCGGCCTCGTTCGCCATGATCTCGAGGAAGCGTGTCCGCGCCGCGGGATCATCGCGCGCCGGGCCGCGCAAGGTCTCGATGAAGCCGACCAACGCGGACAGCGGCGAGCGCAGCTCGTGGCTGGCGTTGGCGATGAAGTCGACGCGCATCTGCTGGGCGCGACGCTCGCTGGTGACGTCGTGGAAGATGAGTACCGCGCCGGCGGCACCCTGCAGCGGCGCCACGACCAACGAGTAGGTGCGCGCGGCGGGCGTGCGCAGCGTCACCTCGATAGAGCGGGTCTGGCCGCCGGCAAGAACCTCTTCGACTGCGGCGAGGGCGGCGGGATGGCGCAGGGATAAGGCCAAGGCGCGGCCGGCATAGGCGACGCCGATGTCGCGCACCGCGGCCGCGTTGGCGGCGCTGACCGTGCGCAAGCGATCGAC
Source organism: Rhizobium sp. Q54 (assembly GCA_945904955.1). Classification (GTDB taxonomy): domain Bacteria; phylum Pseudomonadota; class Alphaproteobacteria; order UBA2966; family CAIVPW01; genus CAIVPW01. The sequence goes on along the minus strand of CAMDPO010000050.1, from coordinate 874 downwards.
GATGACGACAGGCTCGGGGATGCTGTCGAGAATCTCGACGTCGCGCGGGGAAATGCTCAGGCCGGCACGCGTTTCCATGGCGTCCCCACGTGGCGAGGGAGCCGGCAGAGCCGGCGGCGGGGCGGGCGCCCGGCGCTGCGAGGAGCCTTGCGCCGCACCTAGCGATTTACCATGCTTTCGCCCATGAGCAAGGATTCGTACGCGCCGTACGCCGCCGCGGCGGCCAAATACCGTCCCAAGGATGTGCGCGTCCTGTTCATCCAGGAGTCGCCGCCGTACGCGGATGATCGCCACTTCTACTTCCTAGACGTGAAAGCGCACGACGGCTTCTGGCTGCACATCATGCGGTTCCTGTACGGCGCCGACGGCTTCAGCGACGACACCGCGGCGGAGCGCGCGCGCAAGGATCATTGGCTGCAGCGCTTTCAGGCGGACGGCTACTGGACGATCGACTCGGTGCAAGAGTCGATCTCGAAGGGCGAGCACGAGGATCGTGTCGAGATCATCCGCGGGGTTGCCCCGCAGCGCGTCAAGGAAGTGAAGGCGATCGGGCCGCAGCAGATCGTGCTGGTGAAGAAGTCGGTTTTCGACGGCCTCAACGAGCCGCTGCGCGCGGCGAAGCTACCGGTGGTGAACGACGTGGCGGTGCCCTACCCCGGCCGCGGCCAGGAAGGCCGCTTCGCCAAGATCATGCAGGGGCTGGTCGACTCCGGGAAACTGAAGCTGGCGCGCTAGGCTCCGTACTCAATTGGGGATTCCGCTCAGGCGCGGTTTGTGATTCAAGCTTCCGAACGAACAGGAGGCTTGGATGGCGGGGGTTTCTTGGCTGAGCGACTCTGAGTGGGCGCGGATTGAGCCACTATTGCCGCGCGGA
>CAMDPO010000049.1 GCA_945904955.1 Rhizobium sp. Q54 | reverse complement strand
CGCGCTCGGCTACAGGCCGCCGGCGCCGGAAGCGATCCTCCCAAGCTGGCCGTTCGGCTCCACTCCGCTACGCCTGCCGCCCAGCTTGGCCTCAGCGGGCGCTTTGGACTAACATTGTTCCCGGACCACCAACTGCAGGCAGTCCACTTCTCGCCGCGCTCGCACTGCGCCTGCCAAAGCGCGACTGGAAGAGGATCACGGCGAACTCCCTGGGTGCTTCCGTCGGCAACGGCACAGACCCGATCAGCGCCGCCGCGCTCTATCCGCGCTGGGCGAATTTCCTCAAGCCCGACGACGGCCGCGCAAAGTTGACCGGGACTGGTCGCCGCCGCCGCGTTTTTATCTCTGCGCCATCGGATGTGCGGCCAGGTCGATAGATCGCTGGCCGTGTCGTTGAGCGGCTCGCGCACGAGTTCGTCTATCATTCTGACCTCGACGCAGTGTTGTGGGAGCGCGAGCCTCTGACGGCGGGTGCGCACTTCCAGGACAACATCCTCCCTCCGCGCGTAACCGATATGCGGCGCGCCGCGGCGTCGAGATCGTCCGCACCTATGCCGATGCGGGGAAGAGCGGCTTCCGTCTGGAAGGCCGCAACGCCTTGAAGTGCCTGATCGACGACGTCCAGAACGGCAGGGCCGAATACGCGATCCCCCTCTCCACTGAATCCAGATGCAATCCCGGCGGCGCTGTCAAACGAGACAAATGGTACTCGCTACATCGCTAGTAGAGAGAAAGCGCGCGCCGCGCCTTTATTGGCGAGATGCCACGCTACGACGGGCAATACTTGAACAGGCACAGTGCCGCCAATGCGGCCATTCCGGCGGTCTTAGTGGCCGTCAATAGACGTCCACTATGATACTGAGAATCCACGATAAATTCGTGGCGGAGGGGGCGGGATTCGAACCCGCGAACCGGTTGCCCGGTTACACGCTTTCCAAGCGTGCGCCTTCAGCCGCTCGGCCACCCCTCCGCAGCCCGGAAGTCGGCCGGTAGACCCGCGGGGCGGCCGGAATATAGAGGGGGGCCAAGGGATTGCAACGACGGATAGGCGGCTGTGGAAAACCCCTCAATTGCACGCTTTGGTAGCAGCGCACGTTGCCAAACCTGTGGAAAACTTTAGTGTGCCGGCTCGGCGGGCCCAATTCGTGGGGATCAGAGGGGATGAGACCGATGGTTGTCGGTCGGATTGTTGGCTGGTTGTTCCTGGCCATTGCGTTGCTGGCCGCTTCGGCGGAAATCGCGCTTTCTTTGCGCGCGGGGGCGTTCACAAGCCTGCCGCTCGGCCAATTCTGGCAGGATCTGAACCCCGCCAGCCTCGACAATCTCGAGGCATGGCTGCGTGACCTGCTGCCGTGGGCCTGGGACCCGGGCATGACGACGGCGCTCGAGATGCCGGCGTGGCCCCTGCTCCTCGTCTGCGCGGCCGTACTTCTCTATTTGTTCCGCAGCACCACTCCACCGCAGACGCGCGCGCCGGTCATCGGCGCCAGCGCGCGTCCTCGCGCCTGAAGCTGACCTATCGCCGCGCCGTCGTGGCGCGGTGCGACCCATGATCATGCGAATGCGCATGATCATGGTGGTGGTCGAGGTGCTCATGGGCGTGCCCACGTGCCGGCGCGCGTAGCGCGCTGAGGGACCGCTCCTCGGTCGTATCCGCCGCCACGTACACGAACGTGAGCCGCGCCTGTTGGCGGATCATCGGCCCCGGCAGCGGCTGATACGACAGCGCCCGAGTCGCGAAGCCGGGAGCTGCCGCGCCGACCCGCGACGTCTCCTCGACTTTCACTTCCACCAGATTCAAGTCGGGCGCGCCGATGCGTGGCAGCGTTGTCGGAATGGCAGCGAGACTGAGGAATGCCTGCTTGTCGGGCGCGGCGCGGAAGCCGGCGACGAACGCGGCGAGACGGACAGCTCGATCAGGTTGACCTGGCGACCCTTGATGTCGGCAAGGGTGCGCCCATTCTTGAGTACGACGCCATCGTTGCCGTTGGAGAAGTCGCCAACGATGAGGGCGGTGGAGTCGACGCCGCCTGCGGCAGGGATGGTCAGCGCATCCATGTTGGTCATGGAGCAGCCGTCGTAGGCGCCGGCCGTGTACTGGTTGATCGACTCGACGTAGTCGTTGATCTGCACGATGTCGACGGAGATGCCGTGCTTGTCGGCCCACTTCTTCATGATGCCGGAGTCGGCCATGTAGCCCCACGGCATCCAGCCGACATAGATCGACCAGCACACCTTGAAGGAGGTCTTGGTCTGCGCATGCGCACCGCTGGCGGCGAGCACGATCGCTAGCAAAGGCTGCCGCGAACAGTTTGGGTAGACGCATGAAGAAGTGCCTCCGTTCGGTCGTGTTGCCCACCGCGCGGACAGCAGACGAGCGAACGAAGAGTCCGCTGCGGCTTGGATGCCCGCGCGCAACCTCTCCCGGGATTTTGCCCCGCCGTGGCTCCGGACCGGGTCCAGTCGGACCGGAGTGCACCTCTCGGACCAGCGCCGCGGGGACGCCGCGGCCGGAACCCTAGGTGCATTATGGGGATGCCGCCGTAGCAACGGCCGTGCCGACGCGCCCACCACTGCTAAGTGCTTGGTGGACATGGAGGAGCGGGCGTAGCGAGCGTCGCGCACGCGCCGCGCGTTGGCGCACCGATGAGCAACGCCGACCAAAAAATTGAGGCAGACAGCGCGCGCGCGCGTGGCCGCGTTCCTCAAGCTGATGCTGCCGATGCGGCCGCGCGTGCCGGGCACGCGCAACGACGCGCGCATCGCGCTCAACCTCGAGCCCTGCAACCTGCGCGCGGTGAGCTGCCCGACGCTGCTGGTCAGCGGACGCGACGACGGGTTCTGCTTAGACCTCGGCGCCCGCCATACCGCCAAGCACATCAAGGGCGCCCAGCACCTGACCTTCGACCGGGGTGGCCACATCCTCGCTGGGCATCGCACCGAAGTGCTGCACGAGGTGGAGCGGTTCCTAGCCGCCGTAGGGTAAACGCAGGAACACGTAGGACAGCCGCCACAGGAAGCGGAACGCGTCGCGAGCCGCAGTCGTGCGTCCTGATTCACCGAGCGACGGCAGCGCCGCGGCAGCACAGGCGCGGATGCTCTTGGTGCCGTCGATCTGGCGGAACAGGGCCGAGCCGTGCGGTGTCAGGATGTACATCGGCAGCTGGCCGCGTTGCACCGCGGCGCGGCCGGGCGGGACTTCGGCGGGACGCTGCACTTCCTTGGCGCGCGCGACCGGCACGTAGTCGAGAAACGCGTCGCTAGCGAAATCGAGGCGATAGGATTCGCGCGTTGGCAGGCACGCGGCGAAGGTCTGCTGGCCGATGCTGCCGCTGTAGAGCTCCATTGCCTGCCAGATCTGCTCGTCGGGCAGTGCGGCGACGCGCTTGTACAGACTGGTGTCGGGGCGCAGCTGGCCGTCGGGGTAGCGCAGGATGTTGTCCCACCAGCCCACGAACGACAGGCCGGCGTCGCGCACGAGATCGAGACACTCGGGCACGGTGTAGGCGCGGTCCTGGGGGTGCAGGAAGGTGTCGACGAGGCCGGCGTCGTACTGGATGTCGCGGGTGTGCGCGAGCGGCGCGCGGGCGACGTGGCCTTCGGGCAGCGCGTCGAGCGCGTCCTTGACGAAGGCGACGTCGGCGTCGCTTTGGCCGAGGCCAAGCACCTGGAACATCTCGCGCAGCATGTAGAAGCCGGCCCGCGGATAGGCGCCGTACAGCATCACGGCGATGGTGCCGGTGGGACGCAGCACCGTGCCGAGGGCGCGCAGGCCGGCGACGGGATCGGGCAAGTGGTGCAGCACGCCGGAGACGTCGATGAAGTCGAAGGTCTGGCCGAGCGACGCGACGTCTTCGATGCGGCCCTGGTGCAGGGTCAGGTTGCCGAGGGCATGGCGGTTCTTGAGGTGGCGCTCGTGGGCGAGGCTGGCGGCGCTGAGGTCGAGTCCGACGACGCGAGCCTTTGGATGATGGAAGGCGTAGCGCGCGGCAGAGTTGGCGCCGCAACCGGCGACCAGCACGTCGATGTCCTCGCGCGGCGCCTGGTCGGGCCAGAAGGTGTGCCAGTTGCGCGCGAAGTCGCCGCCGGGGACGCGGGCGCGCTCCTCGGCAGTGGCAAGGTCAGCGACGGGCTGCGGATAGACCCAGCGCTCGTACTGCGCGGCAACCGCGTCGTTCATTGCAGGTGCGGGCGCAGGATGCCGGTCCACAGCACGTAGGCGGCGGGCGTGAGGTGCAGGCCGTCGGCGACGTAGAACTCGGGGCGCGGCATGCCGTCGGCGCCGAGCATGACCGGGAAGATGTCAACGTACGCGGTGTTGGGGCGATCGGCGGCCCAGGCGCGGATGAGCTCGTTGGTCTGGCGCACGGGACCCACGACGCTCCAGCGCGCCGGGCTCGGCTTGATCGACAGGACGATCAGCTTGGTGTCGGGCAGGAGCGCGTGCAGGCGCTGCTCGAAGGTGCGGATGCTACCGACGATCTCGGCCGGGCGGCGGTTCATGCTGGTGTCGTTGTCGCCCGAATACAGCACGACGATGCGCGGCCGATAGGGCGGCACGAGGCGGTCGAAGTAGGTGACGAGGTCCTGGTAGAGCGAGCCGCCGAAGCCGCGGTTGATCACCGGCAGGTCGGGGAAGGACTTGGCGACGTCCCAGCCGACGATGCTGGAGCTGCCGAGGAAGAGGACGCCGTTCTGGGGCGGCGGGGTGAGGCGGTCTTGGGCCTCGAACTTGGCGATGTCGGCGTCCCACTGGCCTTGGGCGAAGGCGGGTGGAGAGACGATCAAGGCGAGAAGCAGCAAGACAAAAGACAAGACCTGGATTGCTTCGCTGCGCTCGCAATGACGAAGGCGGGGCATCCGCGGCGCCTCAGCTGTCGCCCATCTTGAGGGCGGCGATGAAGGCTTCTTGCGGGATGTCGACCTTGCCGAACTGCCGCATCTTCTTCTTGCCTTTCTTCTGCTTGTCCAGAAGCTTGCGCTTGCGGGAGACGTCGCCGCCGTAGCACTTGGCGAGCACGTCCTTGCGCATGGCAGAAATTGTTTCGCGGGCCACGATGCGTCCGCCGATCGCCGCCTGGATGGCGATGATGAACATCTGGCGCGGGATCAGCTCCTTGAGGCGCTCGCACAGGGCGCGGCCGCGGCTCTCGGCGGTCTTGCGGTAGACGATGGTGGAGAGCGCGTCCACCGGTTCCGCGTTGATGAGGATGTTCATCTTCACCAGGTCGTTCTCTTTGTACCCGGTGAGCTCGTAGTCGAAGCTGGCGTAGCCCGACGAGATCGACTTGAGGCGATCGTAGAAGTCGAACACCACTTCGTTGAGCGGCAGCGCGTACTCGACGACGGCGCGCGCGCCGGTGTGCGACAGGTTCGTCTGCTCGCCGCGGCGATCCTCGCACAGCTTCAAGACGGAGCCGAGGTACTGGTCCGGCACCATGATGGTGGCGCGGATCCACGGCTCCTCCATGTGCTCGATATAGTTCTCCTCCGGCATATCCGCCGGATTGTGGAGCTCCTTCATCTCGCCGTTGGTCATGAACAGGCGGTAGACGACGGATGGCGCCGTAGCGATGAGCTCGAGGTCGAACTCGCGCGACAGGCGCTCCTGGATGATCTCGAGGTGCAAGAGGCCGAGGAAGCCGCAGCGGAAGCCGAAGCCGAGGGCCGCCGACGTCTCCGCCTCGAAGTGGAACGAGGAGTCGTTGAGGCGCAGCCGGGCGAGGCTTTCGCGCAGGCGCGGGAAGTCGGCCGCATCGATCGGAAACAGGCCGCAGAACACGACCGGGATCGACGGCTTGAAGCCGGGCAGCGGCACTGCCACGGGGCGGCGATCGTCGGTGATGGTATCGCCGACGTGGGTTTCGGCCACTTCCTTGATGCCGGCGGTGAAGAAGCCGATCTCGCCCGGACCGAGCTGGTCGGTGTTCTTCAGCTTCGGCGTGAACACGCCGACGGTTTCGATGACGTGCGAAGAGCCCGCCGCCATCATGCGGATCTTCAGGCCCTTCTTGGCGATGCCGTCCTTGATGCGCACCAGCACGACGACGCCGAGATACGGGTCATACCAGGAGTCGACGAGCAGTGCGGCGAGCGACGCGGTGGCGTCCCCCTGCGGCGCGGGCAGGCGCGCCACCAGTGCTTCGAGCACCTCGGGAATGTTCTCGCCGGTCTTGGCGGAGATGAGCACGGCGTTCGACGCGTCGAGGCCGATGACCTCTTCGATCTGCGCCTTGGCCTTGTCGGGGTCGGAAGCCGGCAGGTCGATCTTGTTGAGCACCGGCACGATCTCGTGGCCGGCCTCGATAGCGAGGTAGGCGTTGGCGAGGGTCTGTGCCTCGACGCCCTGGCTTGCGTCCACCAGCAAGATCGATCCTTCGCACGCGGCCAACGAGCGGCTGACTTCGTAGGAGAAGTCCACGTGGCCGGGCGTATCCATCAGGTTGAGGATGTACTGCTGGCCGTCGCGCGCGGTGTAGTTGAGGCGCACGGTCTGCGCCTTGATGGTGATGCCGCGTTCCTTCTCGATGTCCATCGAGTCGAGAACCTGCGCGGTCATCTCGCGCGCCTCCAAGCCATGGCACGCCTCGATCAGCCGGTCGGCGAGCGTCGACTTGCCGTGATCGATGTGCGCGATGATGGAAAAATTGCGGATGTGCGGGATTGCCGCCATGGGCCGGGCTTGTAGCAGCTAGGGGTGGGGGTCACAAGAAAGCAGCGTGGGGTAGGGCTTGGGGCCCGTCGCGGGCGGAAAATTCTGACGAAATACGGAGAATACGGGCGATTTGCGGGGCAGAGGTGTCTCGTGTCTCGCGCGGGCGGCCGGATTCCTGGCGCGAATATGGTGGATATGGTGCCGGATGCCTCGACGGCGCCCGTGCGCGACCGCCGGCGACTGCGCCCTCGCCGCTCGATGGATGCCCTGCCCGTGCTCGCGGCATGGACGGGAGATCGTGCGTCTCGGGGCGAGGATCAAGCGATGGGACAATCACGAGTGCTTGGTCTCACCGGGCGACACTGTGCTCGCCCTCTGTTTTTTCTAGGAGACCGCGAATCCGCCACAAAGGGCTGCGGCGTCTCGTTGGGGACGACGACGGGCGCGGCTTCGAGCCCGGCCTCGGTTTCCGGCAACTGGCGCGTTACGTTCGAAGTTGATGGCGACGAAGTCGCCGAGTTGAACCTGGAGGACTGCCACTGATGGCGATCAGGGCGATCGAAGTCGGCAAAAAGTCGGCAAAAGGCCGTCTCATTCCGGAGCACTTCTGCGCGCCGAAGTGCTCGATGAGGAAACGGAACCTCGTCGGTGCGACAATGTACGCAACCGCGTTTTCCTGCCACAATTGCGCTCGTGAGGCCGCTGATCTGCACCCTGACGCGGTGTCGCTGAACGCGCGGACCACGTTGTTACGCTGACAAGAAGTGACCCACCCCACGTCATCTGCAACGCAAGGTTCGCAGCAGCTCTACGCCAGAATCTCCGGATTTCTGTACTTGGTGGTGATGGCGGCGTTCGTCACGCCCGTGGCGATAATCTCCGGGTTCGCCGCGCCGGGCGACTTCGCCCAGACCGCGGAAAATGTTCTGGCGTCAGAGACTCTCTACCGAGCCGCACTTGCACTTTGGGTTTTCGGCGTCGCTGGGATCATCCTGCTCGGCGGATCGCTCTATGCCCTGCTACGACAGGTGAGCGCCGATCTCGCCCTCGTGGCGCTGCTCTTGAGAGTGGCCGAGGCGGCCTTCCTTGGCGTCGGCGTGATCATCCGGTTCGCGGTGCTGAAGAATTATGCCGGCGCGGCAACTGACCCGAGCGCGGCAGAATCGCTTCACCAGCTCATGTCCAGCGCAATCGGCGCATCCTCGTACGTGAGTTTCGTTTGCCTGTCGGCGGGCTCGACGATCTTCTTCTTTCTGCTGCTTAGGTCGCGCTACCTGCCCCGGGCATTGGCCGGCTTCGGCGTGCTGGCCTCGGTACTGTTGTCCGCGGCGTCGTTTGCTTACTTGCTTTTCCCGCAGCAGGTCGCGTCGCTGGGAATGGTGGTCCTGGCGCCTATGTTCATCGCCGAGGTCGGCGCGGGTTGTTGGCTGTTGATCGCCGGCGCCAATATCAAGTACCCGAGCAGCAAGGTAGTCCACGAGCCTCCTTCCTGAACCAAGCAACGTCGCTCCGTTCAATTGCGCGCGCGACGTTGGTACGGACTTCTTGCAAGCCTCCGACAGTGACCGGGGCTTGAATCCAACTATCGCGCATCGCGAACTCCTGGGCCCCCGCCTTCTCGATCCGCGGGCCTCGTCCCGTGCCCCAGATGGCGAGCGACTTCTTGCCGGCCGGCATTGGGCTGATCTTGAATGTTCGTCGTGCAGCTGGCGCTCAATCTCACGCGCCGGCGGCCGGAAGGCCTAGCGGCGGCGGGGACACACTTCCCGAAGCCCCTTGCGCGCCACTTGGTAGCGGTCTGGCGCAACGAGTGGCTCCTCCCCAACTCGGTGACTCTCGCAAGAGCCCGGGATACCTCGAAGGATGGCGGAGCACCGGCTTTGGCCTAGCTGGGTCTACGCCACGTCAAGCGGACGCATAGGGAGAGGACGAGTCGAAGCTAGGGCGATGCCGATTCGGTAGTACGGCATCGTCCGAGTATGAAGCTTGGGCGGGTCCGCATAGATTGCGGTCATCGGTTGCGTTGAACCGATCGTCTTCGGCCTCCCCTCTCCCGCGAAGGCCGCAGACCAAAAAGAAGAAGAGCGCCCGCCCCCCTCGGGTGCTCTCGAGTGAACGAAGAAGAAGAAGGCACCTCCCCAGGTGCCCGTGTTGAGCAAAGAAAAAAGGGCGCGCCTCCCTCCCCGGTGCGCCCTTTTTTGCTGTGCTCTAGCTGCGCAGGGTGCCGCCGGTCGCCTTCGTGACCGCCGCGACGACCTTGGCAGCGATCGCTTCGATCTCCGGGTCGGTGAGGGTCTTCTCGACCGGCTGGATGCGGATGGTGACGGCGAGCGACTTCTTGCCGGCCTCCATGCCTTTGCCAGCGAACGAATCGAACAGCGACACCGCGGCGATGAGCGGGTCGGCCTTCTCGGCGGCGCGCGCCAAGGTGGCGGCGGCGACGGTTGCGTCGACGACGAAGGCAAAGTCGCGCAGCACCGGCAGGAGGTCGGGCGCGTTGAGCTTGGGGCGCGTGGTGCCTTTGTCCTTCGACGCGGGCAGGGCGTTGAGGAATACCTCGAACATCACCAGTGGGGCCTTGAGGCCGAGCTCGGCGAGGATGCGCGGGTGGACTTCGCCGAAGTGGGCGAGCGCCGCCTTGGGTCCCAGGCGCACGGTGCCGGAGCGGCCGGGGTGGTACCAGGCGGGGGCGCCGGCTTCGACGGCGGCGCCGGCGACGCCGCAGGCATCGAGCAGGGCGAGGGCGTCGGCCTTGGCGTCGAACGCGTCGACGGGGCGGGCGGCGCCGGCCCATTGGCGGGGCGACGCGAGGCCCTGGCGGACACCGCCGGCGATGCGCAGCTGGCCGTCGGGCGTCGCATTGACGTAGGCCGGGCCGACCTCGAACAGGGCGACGTCTTCGGCGCCGCGGTCGAGGTTGCGGCCGACGGCGGCGACGAGGTTCGGCAGCACGGTCGGGCGCAGGACGTCGAGGTCGGCGCTGATCGGGTTCTGCAGGACCAGGTTCGGATCGGTGTGGCCGAACAGCCGCGCGAGCTTGGCCGAGGTGAAGGAGAACGTCACCGCTTCGAGCAGACCGCGCGCGGCGAGGGTGCGGCGGGCGATGCCGGCGCGGCGCTGCAACGGATTGAGCGCCGGGCGCGGCACGCCGCGGGCCCGCGGCAGCGAGACCGGCGCGACCTTGTCGATGCCGACGATGCGCACGACTTCCTCGACGCAGTCGGCCTCCCCGAAGATGTCGGGGCGCCAGGACGGCGGCGTGACGAAGGTCTCGCCAGCGCGATCCTCGACGCGGCAGCCGAGCGCTTGCAGGACGCGGCTGGACTCGTGCGGCGACAGGTCGAGGCCGCCGAGGGTCTTCACGCGCGCCGGGCGCACCTTGATCTCGTGGTGCCAGGCGGGCTTGGCGCCGGCAACGACGAGCTCGGATGCCTCGCCGCCGCACATCTCTTGCACCAGGCGCGTTGCTTCCTCGATGCCAGGGCCGACGAATTCCGGATCGACGCCGCGCTCGAAGCGGAAGCGCGCGTCGGAGATGATCTCGTAGCGGCGGCCGGTGGAGGCGGTGCGCAGCGGGTCGAAAATCGCGGATTCGATGAAGACGGTGGTGGTCGCGTCGGTGCAGCCGGAGGGCTCGCCGCCAAGCACGCCACCCATGGCGAGGACGCCCACATCATCGGCGATGACGGTGACCTGGTCGTCGAGGGCGTATTCCTTGCCGTTGAGGCCGAGCAACTTCTCGCCGGTGCGCGACAGGCGGACGTGCAGGTTGCCGCGTATCTTGTCGGCGTCGAACACATGCAGCGGGCGGGCGAAGGCGAGCGACATGTAGTTGGTCATGTCGACGAGCGCGGAGATCGGGCGCAAGCCGACGGCGCGCAGGTACTTCTGCAGCCACTCGGGCGACGGTCCATTCTTCACGTTGCGCACGGTGCGGCCGACGAAATAGCTGCACGCGCCTGCGACCTCAGGCGAGAACTGCAGCGACACGCCGATGGGCGACTTGAACTTGCCCGCGACGGGCTTGATCGCGAGCGGCTTGAGCGTGCCGAGACCGGCGGCGGCGAGGTCGCGCGCGATGCCGTAGACGCCGAGGCAGTCGCCGCGGTTCGGCGTCACCGAGATGTCGATGACGGCGTCGTCGAGGCCACGCAGGGCGGCGAACGACGCACCGACGGGTGCGTCGGCGGGCAGCTCGATGATGCCTTCGTGCTCGTCGGAGAGGCCGAGCTCGCGCTCGGAGACGAGCATGCCGTTCGACTCGACGCCGCGGATTTTCGCTTTCTTCAGGACGTCGCCCGATACCGGGATCGTCGCGCCGATGGGGGCGTACACCGCCTTCATGCCGGTGCGTGCGTTTGGCGCGCCACACACGACTTCGACCGTGCCGGTCGCAGTTTGCACCGTGCACAGGCGCAAGCGATCGGCTTGCGGGTGCGGCTTCGCTTCCAGCACGTGGGCGACGGTGAACGCCTTCAATGCCGACGCGGGATCGGAGACGCTTTCGACCTCGAGGCCGATGGCGGTGAGCTTGTCGGCGACCTGCTGCGCGGTGGCAGCGGTGTCGAGGTGCTGCTGGAGCCAGCCGAGAGTGAACTTCATCGGTACGCCCTCACCGGTTTAGGCCCGTCGCAAGGCTCGGCACGTCGTTCGCCGGGAAGCCGTAGTGGCGCAGCCAGCGTACGTCAGCCTCGAAGAAGGCGCGCAGATCGGGGATGCCGTACTTGAGCATGGCGATGCGGTCGATGCCGAGACCGAAGGCAAAGCCTTGCCATACGTTCGGATCGACGCCGGCGTATTCGAGCACCTTGGGGTGGACCATGCCGCAGCCGAGAATCTCGAGCCAGTCGTCACCCTCGCCGATCTTGAGCACGCCCCCTTTGCGCGAGCAGCCGATGTCCATCTCAGCGGACGGCTCGGTGAATGGGAAGTGCGACGGGCGCAGGCGGTACTTCAAGTCGGGCACGCCGAAGATGGCGCGCAGGAATTCTTCCAGGCAGCCCTTGAGGTGGCCCATGTGGATGTCGCGGTCGATCACCAGGCCTTCGACTTGATGGAACATGGGCGTGTGGGTCATGTCCGAGTCGCAGCGATAGGTGCGGCCGGGCGCGATGATGCGGTGCGGCGGCGGGCCCGACTGCATGTGGCGGATCTGCACGGGCGAGGTGTGCGTGCGCAGCAGCATGGTCTCGCCCTTCTCGCCCGCCTTGCTTTGCGCGTCCGCGGCACGCGACGGCAGATAGAACGTGTCGTGCATCTGCCGCGCCGGATGGTTGGGCGGGATATTGAGCGCAGTGAAGTTGTGCCAGTCGTCCTCGACGTCGGGTCCTTCGGCGACCGTGAAGCCCATGTCCGCGAAGATCGCGGTGATCTCCTCGGTGACTTGGCTCACGGGGTGAATGCGGCCTTGGGCTTCGTGGCGGACGGGCAGCGTGACGTCGACGCGCTCGAAGGCGAGGCGGGCGTCGAGCTCGCGCGCGCCCAACTCTGCCTTGCGCGCGTCGAGGGCGGCGGCGATGCGATCCTTTGCGGCGTTGAACGCGGCGCCTTTGACCTTGCGCTCCTCGGCGTCCATGGCGCCGAGGGTCTTCATCATGCCGGTGATGGTGCCCTTCTTGCCGAGCGCGGACACACGCAGCTCTTCGAGGGCGGCGGCGCTGTCGGTGCGCGCGATCTCGGCCAGCAGGGAGGCGGTCAGGCTATCGAGGTCTTCCATCGTCTCAACTCAAACCGGAAGGGTGGCAAAGAAAAAGGGGCCGCGCGGAACGGGCCCCTTCTTCGGATCAAATGAGGATGCCGTTGCGCTCAGGACGCTCCGGCTTCGCAACGAAGGTGCGCGCTACGCCTGCGACGCAGACGCCTGCTCGGCCAGAATCTTGAAGGCCCCCGGGTCGCGAACGGCGATGTCGGCAAGGACCTTACGGTCCAGCTCGATACCCACGACCTTGAGGCCATGGATAAATCGGCCGTAGGTGAGGCCGTGCTCGCGCGCGGCGGCGTTGATGCGCTGGATCCAGAGCGCGCGGAAGTCGCGCTTCTTAACGCGGCGATCACGATACGCGTACTTGAGCGCGTGGGTGACGCGGCGGAACGCGATCCGGTAGTTGTTCTTGGCCCGGTTACGCTGACCCTTCGCCAGCTTGAAGATCTTGGCGTGGCGGGCCTTGCGCGGTACGGCGCGGGAGACGCGAGACATCTGATTACCTTTACGCTTCTAGGCCTAGCCGTACGGCATCCACTTCTTAGCGCGCTTCGCATCCGGCGTCGCCAAGACGGCGGTGCCGCGCAGGTTGCGCGTGCGCTTGGGCGAGTTGTTCATGAGGCGGTGGCGCTTGCCGACCTGAGCGGTCTTCACTTTGCCGCTCGCAGTGATCTTGAAGCGCTTCTTGGCGCCGCTCTTGGTCTTCATCTTGGACATGACAGGAATCCTGGCTCCGGGCACCAACGGCAAATCCTTGGGGCCGCCCGGAAGACGCGGCTTTATAGCGACCGAACCCTGGGCACGCAAGCGAAGGCGCGGGAAATCGGCGGCGACCGAAGCAATCTGCCGCGCGGGCGTCCCTATGATATATGAACAGCTGTTCATATATGCGCCTTTCCCCCGGCCAGACCACCGAGCTCGCCGAGATGCTCCACATCATGGGCGACGCCAACCGGCTGAGCATCCTGCTGGTGTGCCTCGACGAGGAACGCGCCGTGGGGTCGATCGCCGACGAGCTCAGCCTGACGCCGTCGCTCGTCAGCCACCACCTGCGCCTCTTGCGCGCCGCCCGCCTGGTGCGCGCCCGCCGCCAGGGCAAGCAGGTCTTCTACGTCGCGGCTGACGACCACGTGCGCTCGGTGATCGGCGACCTGGTCGCCCACGTTGCCGAAGCCGGCGAGCACGACGAGCATCGGGGGAGCGAGGACTGATGGGCCACGACTGCTGCGCCATCGACCACAATCCGACGCGCACCGCGGCGGTGCGCCGGGTGCTGTGGACGGTGCTCGCCATCAACGCGACGATGTTCGCAGCCGAGATCAGCGCAGGCGTTGCGGCCGGATCGCTCGCGCTGCAGGCGGACTCTCTCGACTTCCTGGGCGACGCGGCGACGTACGCGGTCAGCCTGTTCGTGCTGTCGCGCTCGCTGACGTGGCGCGCCGGCGCGGCGTTGGCCAAGGGTGGCGCCATGTTTGCCATCGGGCTCGTGATTCTGGCGAGCGCCGCGATCGGGTTTACGAGCGCCGAGGCGCCGGCCCACGGCACGATGGGACTGGTCGGCTCTGTGGCGCTGGCCGCCAACGTTGCGTGCGCCGCCCTGCTCTATCGCTTCCGCGCCGCCGAATCGAACCTGCGCTCGGCGTGGCTGTGCAGCCGCAACGATGCCGTCGGCAACGTTGCAGTGCTCGCGGCCGCGGCCGGTGTGTGGGACACGGCGACGCACTGGCCGGACCTGATTGTCGGTGTCGGCATGGCGGTGCTTGCCATGGTCGCGTCGGTGCAGGTGATCCGGCAGGCCGTCGGCGAGCTCAGCGTGCGGACGGTGGCAGCAGCGGAGTGACCTTGACGTGGTAGCGGCGCGTGGCGCCTAGGCGCGCCGATTGGAAAGGCGGCGCCAGCGCCGCCACGCGACGTAGGCCCACACCATCTCAACCAGGCCGAACGGCCAGGCGCCCTGCAGGAAGCCGTACAAGCTGGCGGCGATACAGGCGAGCGCAAACCACAGCACGTAGAGCGGGTTGCGATCTTCGAGCGCGTAGAACACCAGCATCGCCGATACGGCGAGAAGTCCGAAAAGGCTGAGTGAGTCCACGCCTCAAGCCTAGGTCATTGCGAGGAGCGGGGCGACGAAGCAATCCAGACCGACGATCGGAGTCTCGCACCGTAGATTGCTTCGCTGCGCTCGCAATGACGA
>CAMDPO010000048.1 GCA_945904955.1 Rhizobium sp. Q54 | reverse complement strand
ATGTCCTATACCGGCTCGCTGTACCCGGTGCCGCAGTGGAACGGCTTCGCGGTCGACCCGGCCCTGGTGCTCGCGCTGGTCCGCCAAGAGTCGGCGTTCAACACGCGGGCCAAGAGCGTCGACGGCGCCCAGGGCCTGATGCAGCTGATGCCGGGGACGGCCGGCTTCATCGCCAACGACCGCAGCCTGCGCACGGCCAATCGCGCCAAGCTGTTCGAGCCGGATCTCAATCTGGCGCTTGGCCAACGCTACGTCACCTACCTGCTGGAATCCGGCGACGTGCGGGGCAATCTCATGCTGGCGGTCGCGGCGTACAATGGCGGCCCTGGCAACCTGAGCAAATGGTTGAAGGCGATGGGGCCGCTCACCGATCCGCTGCTGTTCATCGAGAAGATCCCGGTGACCGAGACGCGCGAGTTCGCCGAGCGCGTGCTCGCCAACTACTGGATCTATCGCGCCCGCCTAGGCCAGGACTCGCCGTCCCTCAACGAGCTCGCGGCCGGCTACTGGCCCATCTACGAGCCCATGGAGTCCACGCGCACGGCGGCGACCAATGGCCGGAATTGACGAGTCGCGGAAGTTTCTTGGCATTCGCATCGCCGTCGTCACGATGTCCGACACGCGCACCCCGGAGACGGACACCTCCGGCCAAGTGCTCGTCGATCGGCTGACCCAAGCGGGCCACACGCTGGCACGGCGTCACATCATCAAGGACGACATGCAGGGCATTGTCGCGCTGCTCAACGAGCTGGTCGCCGACAGCCAAGTCGACGTCGTCATCACCACCGGCGGCACCGGCGTGACGGGACGCGACTCGACGCCGGAAGCGTTCGACCAAGTCTGCGAGAAAAAGATCGAAGGCTTCGGCGAGTTGTTCCGCATGCTTTCGTTCCAGAAGGTCGGCACCTCGGCGCTGCAGTCGCGCGCCACCGCCGGCGTCGCCAACGGCAAATACCTGTTCGCCGTTCCGGGATCGCCCGGCGCGTGCAAGGATGCGTGGGACGACATCTTGCGCTACCAGCTCGATGCGCGGCACCGGCCGTGCAACTTCGTCGAGCTGATCCCGCGACTCAAAGAGACCAAGCCGACGTAGGCGCCGGGGCGCGCTACGGACTCGAAACCCAAAGGGAGCGCCGCGATGGCCCTCGAACCACAGCAGACGGTTGCCGCCGACGTACTGGCGCTGCGAATCCTCCTCGGTCAGTTGATCGTGCGCATCGCCGCGGGCAGCGCAGACCCCGCATCCGTACTCAAGGTGCTGCAAGACGGTGCGTCGCAGACGGCATCGAAGGCGAATCTGCGCGGCCTCGACGAGCCGAAGCAGGAAGAGGTGCGCCAGTACATGCGCGGCTCCATCGAGCGCTTCTTCTCCGCCATGCGCATCGAGAAGGGCGCCAAGCCGAATGCCGCACCCGCCGCAGCTCCCGCCGCCACTGCCGCGAAGCCGGCCGCCAAGCCCGCGCCAAAGGCCCCCGAGACGAAGAAGTAGCTGCCGCTCGGGCGCCTGTCCCGAGTCGTTCTTGATTCGTTCCCATCGGCCCGCTAGGGTCGATGGGTGACCCAGGCCCCCCCTACCCTCCACACCTTCGAGCCGGTCGAGCCCACGCGGCGGCGCGGCCGCGGCGCCACCGGCAACCCATCGGGGCGATTCGAGGCCCGCGCGCGCGTCGTCGGCGATCAGAACCATCAGTACGCCGACCTCGGCTGGACCGCCGACGAGGACGACCTCGCGCCGCCGCCGCTTGCCACCACGGTGAGCGAGGACACGACCAAGTCCGTCATCACGCGCAACAACTCGCCGGACATCGGCTTCTTGCAGTCGATCAACCCTTATCGCGGCTGCGAGCACGGCTGCATCTATTGCTTCGCGCGCCCGACCCACGAGTACTTCGGGCTGTCGGTCGGCCTCGATTTCGAGACCAAGCTGTTCGCCAAGCCCGACGCGGACGTGGTGCTGCGGCGCGAGCTGGCCCACCCTCGCTACAAGTGCGAGGTCATCGCCATCGGCACCAACACCGATCCGTACCAGCCGGTCGAGCGCAAGCTTGGCATCATGCGGCGCATCCTCGAGGTGCTGTCGGAGTGCAATCATCCGGTCGGCATCGTCACTAAGGCGCATCTGGTCACGCGCGACGTCGACATCCTCGCCAGCATGGCCAAGCGCGGGCTCGCCAAGGTGCACCTGTCGGTGACGACTCTTGACCGCGGATTGGCGCGGCGGATGGAGCCGCGCGCGGCCACTCCGGCCAAGCGCATCGAGGCGATTCGCACCCTCGCCGAAGCGGGCGTGCCGGTCGGCGTGATGACGGCGCCCATCATCCCCGGCCTCAACGACGTCGAGATCGAACGCATCCTGGAAGCGGCGTGGGACGCGGGCGCGCGCACGGCCGGCAAGACCCTGGTGCGGCTGCCGCACGGGGTGAAGGACCTGTTCAAGGATTGGCTCGCCGAGCACGCGCCCGGGCGCGCGTCGCATGTGATGAGCCTGATCCGCAACACGCGTGACGGCCGCGAGAACGACCCCCGCTTTCACACGCGCCAGAGCGGTAGCGGGGCGTATGCTGAGATGATAGAGCAGCGCTTCCGCACCACATGTCAGCGTCTCGGTTTCAACAAAGAGCGCGCCAAGCTCGACACGAGCTTGTTCACGCCACCATCGGTCGACGGGCAACTCGCGCTCTGGTGACCCTCGCAGCGCTGCTGAGCCTTGCAGCGCCGGCGCTCGGCTATGAGGTCAGCGCCAAAGGCGTGCGGGTCGTCGATCCGTGGACGCCGGCGACGTTGCGCTTGCCGATCGGCAACAGCGTCTACCTGACCATCGTCAACGAGACCGGCGCACCGCTGCACCTCACCGGCTTGCGTACGGACGTCGCGCGCGAAGGCACCCTGCATCACACCCTGGTCGATGGCGGCATCGCCCGCATGCTGCGCATCAACGAGGTCGAGATCCAGCCGCGCGAGACGCTCAAGCTCGAGCCGCAAGAGATGCACGTCATGCTGACGGGCCTCGAGGCGCCGTTGACCGAGGGCAAGACCTTTCCGCTGACCCTGATCTTTCGCGAGATCGGCGAGGTGACCGTCGAGGTCATGGTCGAGCGCGCTACCGCACAGCAGCCGAGACCGCGACCGTAGTCGCCGCGCTCGCCGCGGTGTTAGATGCGCGCAAGGGGAGAGACGCACATTCCTGGCCTCGCTCTGGAACGTGAGTCCGGCTGCATGGTGGCCGGCATCGACGAGGCGGGCCGCGGCCCGCTCGCCGGGCCCGTGGTTGCCGCAGCCGTCATTCTGCCGCTGCGCGGCGTACCGCGGGGTATCGACGACAGCAAGGTAGTGAGCGCTGCGGAGCGCGAGCGGCTGTTCGCGCGCATCGAGCAGTGCGCAATCGTCGGCATCGGTGTCGCGAGCGTCGCCGAGATCGAGCGCATCAATATCCTGGAAGCGTCGCTGGTGGCGATGCGCCGCGCCGTGCTGGCGATGCCGATCGCGCCGCGCTTCGCGCTCATCGACGGCAACCAGATGCCCGACGAGCTGCCGTGCCCGGCGCGCACCGTCGTCGATGGCGACGCCATCTCGCGCTCCATCGCGGCCGCGTCGATCATCGCCAAGGTGGTGCGCGACCGCATCATGGATGCGCTGGCCGACTCCTATCCGGGCTACGGCTGGGAGCACAACCGCGGCTACGCCACCACGGACCACCGCAACGCCATCCTCAAGCTCGGGGTGACCGCCCATCATCGCCGCACCTTTGCGGCGGTGCGGATGGCTCTCGAAGGCACTTTGCAGCCCGCGTTTCCCTTCGAGGATACCGGCAGTAGGCGAACGGGCACCTGACTCAACATCTAGCGTTAACGCTAACCCATTGAATCTTGACGAGGAATCGCCCCTGACTCATTGTGCGCGTCATGGCGACTCAAGAACTCTCGTCCTACTTTGGCACCGTCCTCGAGGGCGACTGCATCGCGCGCATGAACGCGCTGCCCGAGGCATCCGTCGACGTCCTCTTTGCCGACCCGCCCTACAACCTGCAGCTCGAAGGCGAACTGCGGCGCCCGAACGACTCGGTGGTGGACGCGGTCGACGACGAGTGGGACCGCTTCGCCGACTTCGCCACCTACGACAAGTTCACCCGCGCGTGGCTTAGCGCCGCGCGCCGGCTGCTGAAGCCGTCCGGCACGCTGTGGGTGATCGGCAGCTACCACAACATCTTCCGCGTCGGCACCGTCCTGCAGGATCTCGGCTACTGGGTGCTGAACGACGTCATCTGGCGCAAGACCAACCCGATGCCGAACTTCCGCGGGCGGCGCTTCACCAACGCCCACGAGACGCTGGTGTGGTGCGCGCGCGATCGCGACGCGCCGTCGCACACCTTCAACCACCACGCCATGAAGGCGTTGAACGACGACCTGCAGATGCGCTCGGATTGGTTCTTGCCGGTGTGCGGCGGCCACGAGCGCCTCAAGCACGACGGCAAGAAAGCCCACGCCACCCAGAAGCCCGAAGCGCTGCTGCATCGCGTCCTGCTTGCCTCCTCCAACGTCGGCGACGTGGTGCTCGACCCGTTCTTCGGCTCCGGCACCACCGGCGCCGTCGCCAAGCGTTTGGGGCGCAAGTGGATCGGCATCGAACGCGATCCGCTCTACGCCCGCGTCGCCCGTGAGCGCATCGCCGCGATCGTCGAAGGCGATCCCGCGGCGCTCGAAGTCTCGCGCGGCAAGCGCGACGAGCCGCGTGTGCCGTTCGGCCAGTTGGTCGAGCGCGGCCTCCTCTCGCCGGGCGCGATGCTCTACGACCTGCGCGGCAAGGCGCGCGCCAAGGTGCGTGCCGACGGGTCGATCGTTGCCGATGACGCCAAGGGGTCGATCCACTCGGTCGGCGCCCACGTCGCGGGCCTCTCCGCCTGCAATGGCTGGGCGTTCTGGCGCTACGACGCCGGCGGCGGCAACCTGATGCCCATCGAGAACCTCCGCCAACAGGTCCGCGCGGAGATGGCGTAGGCCGCTTTCACCGATAGATACGGCTATCTACGGGGCCGTCTCGTCTCAACGAAGCAAACCTTGGTTGGGCAGCTACACGTAATGTATCATACGATACATTGCGTGTCAAGCGTCCTGCGCCTTGAGGGCATGCTTCGCCACCTTGCGCATGAGGCTGGGTAGCCCCGCCTCATTGATGTCCTCGCGGGCGCACCACTGGCCGTCGATCTCGTCGCCGGTGCGTGCAGCGACCACCGAGAGCATGAGATGAAAGTGCGTGAACGTGTGGCGCACGTCGCCGCGCAGGGCCAGCCAGTCGCCGGCGACAGGGGCGTGGGCCAATGCCTCGTCGGGCGCCCACGGCGCGGCGCGCCACGGCGTCCCGGGCACCTCGACCATGCCGCCGAGCAAACCCTCCTGCGGACGCCGGCGTAGCAGCACGGCGCCGTCGCTGGCGCGTTCCAGCCAGAACGCGACGCCGTGCCGGGTCGGACGCTCCTTCTTGGCGGCGCGCACCGGCAACGATTCGGGATCGCCATCGTGGTGCGCGACGCACGCGGCGTTCCACGGGCACAGGCCGCAGACGGGCCTGGCCGGCGTGCAGATGGTGGCGCCGAGATCCATGACGGCCTGGGCGTAGTCGCCGGGCCGCTGCTGCGGAACGAGCGCGAGAGCGCGCGCACGCAGCTGACTCTTGGACTTGGGCAACGGCTCGGCGATGCCGTAGAGCCGCGCCATCACCCGTTCGACGTTGCCGTCCACCGCAGCGGCGGCGCGGCCGAAGGCGATCGAGGCGATGGCGCCAGCGGTATAGCCGCCGATGCCGGGGAGCTCAGCGAGGGCTGCCTCGGTGTCCGGAAACACGCCGCCGCGCTGGGCGCTCACCATCTGCGCGCAGCGGTGCAGGTTGCGGGCGCGGGCGTAGTAGCCGAGGCCTGCCCAGGCGGCCATCACGTCTTCCTGGGGCGCGCCGGCGAGGTCGTGCACGGTCGGCCAGCGCGCGACGAATTTCTCGAAGTAGGGGATGAC
Organism: Rhizobium sp. Q54; assembly: GCA_945904955.1. Taxonomy (GTDB): domain Bacteria; phylum Pseudomonadota; class Alphaproteobacteria; order UBA2966; family CAIVPW01; genus CAIVPW01. The sequence continues at coordinate 8,951 of CAMDPO010000048.1, read as the reverse complement.
GGCAGCGACGCGCGTCTGTTGCAGCATGATCTCGGAGAGCCACACGCGGTAGGGGTCAGCCGTCTCGCCGGGCAGGCCGCGCCAGGGCAGACGGCGGGCATGGCGGTCGTACCAGGTCAGCAGATCCGCCGCGAGGGAGGGCATCGGCGACGGTACCACCGAGACTCGCACCGCGTATCCCCACCCTGCCCTCCCCCTGGAAGGGGGAGGGTTCTATGGTGACGGCATGGCTGAACCTCCCCGCCGCGGCGGGATGAACACGCTGGCGGCTGCGCTGCCCAAGGCGGCGACGCCCGCCATGCGGCGGCGTGGCTTTGCGCAATCCGCGATCCTGTCGCGGTGGAGCGAGATCGTCGGGCCGGAACTCGCCGCGCAGAGCGCGCCGGAGCGGCTGATCTTTCCGCGCGTCACCGATGAAGCGAGGGCAGCCAATGCTGCGGCCGGTGGCGCAACCTTGCACGTGCGCGCCAGCGGCGTGCTCGCTCTCGAGCTGCAGCACCTCGCGCCGATCGTCATCGAACGCATCAACGGCTTCTTCGGATATCCGGCCGTCGTGCGCCTGTCGCTGCATCAAGCGCCGATGCCGCCCAAGCCCAAGACATTCAAACGTCCGCCGCCGCGCGCGTTGAGTGCCGCGGAGACGGAGGCCATCGACACCGCCGTCGCGCGGCTTGACGACGAGGCTTTGCGCGACAGGTTGAGAGCGCTGGGACGGCACGTGGCCGCGTCCCAAAAAGCGAAGTCTGACAAGGGCGTCTGACACGCCGCGGCGAGTCTGAATCGACTCCCTATCGCCGAAACGACTCGCTACACTGGCACCATATCTAGTGGTTAGAGACCTATGTGGACCCAATCTAAAGCATTGCTCGGAGCGGTTTTTTTGGCGGCCGCGGTGGCGTTTGGCGCCCCCAGCACCGCCCAGACACCCGCTACGCCAGCCCCGCCGGCGCTGCCCGCCCTGCCGGACATGGTCCTGGGCAACCCGCAGGCGCCGGTCACCATCATCGAGTACGCCTCGATGTCGTGCCCGCACTGCGCCGAGTTCCACAATACGACGCTGGCGCGCATCAAGACGGAGTACGTCGATACCGGGAAGGTGAAGCTCATCTTCCGCGAGTACCCGCTCAACCAGCCGGCGGTGTACGGCGCCATTCTGGCGCGCTGCTCGGGCCCGCAACGCTTCTTCCCGTTCATCGAGGCGCTGTTCAAGCAGCAGGCGGCGTGGGCGGCGGCGACCGACGTGGTTGGCCGGCTGACGCAGATCGGCCAGATCGGCGGCGTGACGGCAGACCAGTACCAGGCCTGCCTGAACGACCGCACCCTCACCAACCAGATCATCCAGACCCGCCTCAACGGCGAGCAGCAGTTTGGCGTGCAAAGCACGCCGACCTTCATCATCGGCGACCAGATCGTCGAGGGCGCCCTGCCCTACGAGCAGTTCCGCCAGGCCATCGAGGACGTCATGGCCGGCCGCCCGGTGCGCGGCGCCCGTGGCACTGCCAGCAGCAGCACGGACGCGGCAGCATCCAACACCACCACGTACATCGTTCTTGGTCTCGTTGCGGTGATCATCGCCGCCGTTGGTTTCTTCTTCATGCGCCGGCGCCGGGCCGCCTAGGTAGGCGGGTCCCGAACCGGCACAGCATAGGCAGGCACAGTGCTCTTCAATCGTCTGAGACTGTCTGGTTTCAAGTCTTTCGTAGAGCCCACCGATCTGGTCGTTGAGCCAGGCCTGACCGGGATCGTCGGTCCCAACGGCTGCGGCAAATCCAACCTGGTCGAAGCCCTGCGCTGGGTGATGGGCGAGAACTCGCCGAAGCGCATGCGCGGCGACGGCATGGACGACGTGATCTTCGCAGGATCGGCCAACCGGCCGGCGCGCAACATCGCCGAAGTCGCCCTGCTCCTCGACAACGCCGACCGCAGCGCGCCCGTTCAGTACAACGACCGTGACGAGATCGAGGTCGTGCGCCGCATCGAGCGCGAGATGGGCTCGGCCTATTCGATCAACGGCAACGAAGTCCGCCAGCGCGACGTGCTGACGCTGTTCGCCGACATGGCGACCGGCGCGCACTCGTCCGCCATGGTCAGCCAGGGCCAGATCAGCGGCCTCATCAATTCCAAGCCGGCCGAGCGCCGCATCCTGCTCGAGGAGGCCGCCGGCATCACCGGCCTGCACGCGCGCCGCCACGAGGCCGAGCTGCGCCTGCGGGCCGCCGAGACTAACCTGGAACGCCTCGCCGACATCATGGCGGGCCACGAAACCAACCTGCGCTCGCTCAAGCGCCAAGCCGGCCAGGCGCGTAAGTACGCGCGGCTGTCGGCCCAGATCCGCACCTTCGAGGCGCAACTCCTGCTGCGCCTGTGGGCCGACGCCGTGGCCGAACTGGAGTCTGCGCAGACGGCCCTCAAGGACGCCGAAGGCGTGGTCGCCGAGACGGCCGAGGCCGCCGCGCGCGCCTCCATCGCTCAGGTCGAAGCGGCCGAGCGCGTGCCGCCCCTGCGCCAGGCCGAGGCCGAGCGCGCCGCCGCGCTGCAGCGCCTGCGCCTCGAGCGCAATGCCATCGACACCGAGGAAGCGCGCGCCCGCGCCGACGCCGAGCGCCTGAGCGCACGCGTCGTGCAGACCGACGCCGACATCGAGCGCGAAGAGGCGATGGGCACCGACGCTGCCCAGCACATCGGCGGCATCGATCGCGAGAGCGAAGAGCTCAACGCCGCCAAGGCGCAGGAAGCCGACGCCATCGCTGCCGCCGAAGGGCTGCGCAGCGAGACGCGCGACGCACTGCAAGGCGCGGATCGCTCCGCCGACGCCCTGGCCGAAAACCTGACCCAGTCCGAAACGCGCCGCGCCAGCTTGTCGGCTGCCGCGGAAGGCGCTGAGGGCCGGCTCCGGGACCTGGTGCGCCGCGCCAACGAGGTTGCTGAGGAACGCGCCCGCATGGGCGAGGTGGCGCCGCCCGACCAGAGCGCCGAGGACCAGGTGCCGGAGATCGTCACGGCACGCGGCACGCTGGGCGACGTCACGGCGGCGCTCGCTGCTGCCGAAGCCAAGCGCGCCGAGACCGGCGAGCAGCTCACCAGCAAGCGCGACGCACTACACGAGATCGAGGCGCGCCATCGCCGTCTCTCGGTCGAGTCGATCGCCCTCAACGACGTCCTGAGCGCCAACCAGGACGACCTGTTCCGTCCGATCCTGGATGCCGTCACCGTCACGCCGGGCTTCGAGGCGGCGCTTGCCGCTGCCCTCGGCGACGACCTGCAGGCGTCCGGCGACACCGCCGCGCCCGCCCATTGGCAGCAGATCGATCGCCTCGCCCCGGGCTTGCCCGAAGGCGTCGAGCCCCTGTCCCAGTACGTCTTGGCTCCCGACGCGGTCGCCCTGCGTCTCTCGCAGATTGGCGTCGTCACCGCCGAGACCGGCGCCGAGCTGCGCACCCAGTTGGCCCAGGGCCAACGCCTGGTGAGTCGCGAAGGCGCCCTGTGGCGCTGGGACGGCTTCACGAGCGCGCCCGACGCCGGCACGCGCGCCGCGGTGCGCCTGAAGCAGCGCAACCGCTTGGCCGAACTGAAGGTCGGTGTCGCGACGGCGAAGGAAGAGCTCGACGTTGCGCGCGCCGCCTTCGACATCGCCAAGGCCGACGCACAGGGCGCCGCCACCGCCGAGACCGAGGCGCGCGTCACCGTGCGTACGGCCGAAGCGGCGCTGTCGGCCGCACGCGAGGCGTTCGCCGCCGCGGTGCGTGAGGCCGTGGCGCGCAGCGAGCGGGCTGCCGCGCTCACCGAGCAGGCGCAGACTCTCGCCAACGAGATCGAGACCCTGGGCCGCCGCGCGCAAGAAGCGCGCGAGGGCCTGTCGGCCCTACCCGATGCGGCCGAGCTGCGCGCCGAGATTGCGGCGGCGCGCCAGAAGCTCGACGAAGCGCGTACAGCTCACAACGACGCCGAGCGCACTGCCGCCCGTCTGCGGCAAGAGGCCGAGATGCGTGCGCGCCGCCTGGCGACGCTGCTGCAGGAGCGCGGTGGCTGGCAGGCGCGTTCGACGGCGGCCGAAGCGCAGCTCGAGAAGCTCGCCAACCGCCGTACCGCCGACGAGAGCGAGCTGAAGGTGCTGGAGGCAAAGCCGATCGAGCTTGGCCAGCGCCGCAGCGTGCTGTTGGAACACACCGAAGTCGCCGAGGCCGAGCGCAACGCGGCAGCCGACGCCCTTGCCCAGGCCGAGACGGCGCTCGCCGTCTGCGACCGCGACGAGAAACGCGCCGTTGAGGCCGCCAGCACCGCCCGCGAGGCGCGCGTGCGCGCCGAGGGCCGCAGCGAAGCGGCCCAAGAGCGCAAGGACGAGGTACACCGCCGCATGGCTTCGCAGCTGCAGTGCGGCCCGGACGAGGCACATACGGTCGCCGGCATCGAGCCGGGCGCGCCGCTGGCGCCGGCCGACGAGGTCGATGCCACCGTCGAGCGCCTGAAGCGCGAGCGCGAGCAGATGGGCCCGGTCAACCTGCGCGCCGAGCAGGAGGCGACCGAACTCGAGACCGAGCTGACGCGCCTGACCACCGAGCGCGACGATCTGGTCGGCGCCATCAACAAGCTGCGCGCCGGCATCGGCGCGTTGAACCGCGAGGGCCGCGAGCGCATGCAGACGGCCTTCGTCGCCGTCGATCGCCACTTCCGCGAGCTGTTCGGCCGCCTGTTCGGTGGCGGCGAGGCGTACCTGAAGCTGGTCGACTCCGAAGACGTACTCGAAGCCGGCCTCGAGATCATGGCGAGCCCGCCGGGCAAGCGCTTGCAGACCCTGACGCTGCTCTCGGGCGGCGAGCAGGCGCTGACCGCGGTGGCCCTGCGCTTCGCGGTCTTCCTCACCAACCCGACGCCCGTCTGCGTCATGGACGAGGTGGACGCGCCGCTGGACGACGCCAACGTCGGCCGCTTCTGCGACCTGGTCGCCGAGCTGTCGCGCACGGTCGGCACGCGCTTCCTGATGATCACCCACCATCCGCTGACGATGGCGCGCATGGATCGCCTGTTCGGCGTCACCATGTTCGAGCGCGGCATCTCGCAGCTGGTGTCGGTGGATCTCGCGCACGCCGAGCAGCTGCGCGAGGCGGTGTAATCTTGGACGGACCGGCACCCGAGGCAGGCGCAGCCCTCGCCAACGCCATCAAGTTCAACGAGGCCGGCCTGGTTGCCGTCGTCGTGCAGCAGGTCGGCTCCGGCCAGGTGCTGATGCTCGGCTGGATGAACCGGGCGGCCGTCGCCCGGACGCTGGCGACCGGCGAGGCGCACTACTTTTCGCGCACCCGGGGCTTCCAGTGGCACAAGGGCGAAACGTCCGGGTACACCCAAAGGGTCATCGAGATCCGCTTGGACTGCGACGGGGACGCCCTGCTGCTGCTGGTCCAACAGAAGGGCGTCGCCTGCCATACCGGGCGCCTGAGCTGCTGGTACTACACGGTGCGCGACGGCAAGCTTGCCGCAATGACCGAGCCCGAGGAGGACCCCACCATCATGGCGGCTGAGTCGGCCCACAACTGAGTTGCAACAAGTCCTTGGTTGGAACCGGTTCGCCGAGGCGAACGGGCGGCCGCGGCAAATGGCCGCGCAGCGCAAGTTTGTCACGTAATTTCAATTACTTAATTCTGGAGGGGAAGGTTGACACCCCCCCCTGCCGCCCCTATTGTGCGGCCGGTTTTTTGCTCCAGAGTGCTGGGTGCAGATGACCGACGACAAACCTCCGCAGCCACCCGACTCACCGCCGGGCGATTTGGGCGATTTCGGCGACCGGTTGCGGAGGGCCCAAGGGGAGCGAGAGCAAACGCCAGGCCCCGCGAGCGGCGTCAATTCGCGCGGGATGGGGATGGCCTTTCGCATGGCCACCGAGCTCGTAGCGGCGCTGCTGGTGGGGGGGGGCATCGGTTGGTTTCTCGACCGATGGCTCGACACTCGTCCGTGGTTGTTGTTGGTCTTTCTGACGCTGGGCATGGCAGCGGGCACCCTCAACGCGTTTCGCGAAGCGAAACGAATGGGGGGCGACGAGTAAGGGCCCTTAGGGGCCGAGGTTAAAGGGGCGGGCGGGGACAGTGGAACAAGAAGAAGCGGCACACGAAGGCCCACTGGCCCAGTTCACCATCAAGCGGCTGATCGACCTGCCGGACATCTTCGGCGTCGATGCCGACTTCACGAACGCCGCGCTGTTCATGCTGATCTCGGTGGTGGCGATCACCTGGTTCATGATGGCCGCGACGCGCGGCGGCAACCTGGTACCGGGCCGCCTGCAGTCGCTGGCGGAGGCCGCCTACGGCCTGATCGCCAGCGCGCTGCGCGACAACGTCGGGCCCGAGGGGAAGCAGTACTTCCCCTTCATCTTCTCGCTCTTCATGTTCATCCTGTTCGCCAACTTCATCGGGCTGATCCCGGTGCCGGGATCGTTCACGGTGACGAGCCACATCATCGTCACGTTCGCGCTGGCGTTCTTCATCTTCCTCGCCGTGACGGTCATCGGCCTGTGGCGCCACAAGCTGCACTTCTTCAGCCTGTTCCTGCCGCACGGCGTGCCGATCTATCTGGCGCCGCTGCTGGTGCCGATCGAGATCATCGGCTACCTCACCCGCCCCATCAGCCTCTCGGTGCGTCTCGCCGCCAACATGCTGGCCGGCCACACCATGCTCGAGGTGTTCGCGGGCTTCGTCATCGCGCTCGGCATCTTCGGCTTCGCGCCGTTCCTATTCGTGGTCGCGATCTACGGCCTCGAGGTCATCGTCGCGTTCCTGCAGGCGTACGTGTTTGCCGTGCTCACCTGCCTGTACCTGTCTGACGCGATAAATCTTCACAAGCACTAGAACCAAGCACTTAGGGGAAGAGGAGAACACCTATGGATATCGAAGCAGCGAAGCTGATCGGTGCAGGTCTCGCCACCATCGGCGTGGCCGGCGCGGGCGTCGGCATCGGCACCATTTTCGGCCACTACGTGTCGGCCGGCATCCGCAACCCCGCCGCGGCGCCGAAGATGTTCGGCAACGTGCTGCTGGGCTTCGCACTCACCGAGGCCGTCGCGATCTACGCGCTGGTGCTCGCGTTCCTCATCCTGTTCGGCTAGTCGGCGTTGCGCGCCTGAGGCGCGACCGCACACGACGTCCGAACGCGCTTGAGACCGGGGTAAGCCATGCCACAGATGGACTTCACGACGTACGCGCCGCAGCTGGTGTGGCTCGTCATCACGTTCGTGCTGCTCTACTTCCTGATGTCGCGCATGGCGTTGCCGCGCCTCGAGCGCATCCTGGCGGTGCGCGAGAATCGCATCGAGGGCGACCTTGCCGAGGCCGCCGAGTTCGGCCGCAAAGCCGAGGCGGCGCAGAAGGCCTTCGACAAGGTGCAGGCCGAGACGCGCGCCAAGGCGCAGAAGCTTGCCGCCGAGTCACGCGAGCGGGCCAACGCCGAGCAGGCGGCGCGCACCGCCAAGCTCGACGCCCAACTTGCCGAGCAGAGCAAGAAGGCGGAAGCCGAGATCAACGCGGCGCGCACCAAGGCCCTGAGCTCCCTGCGCGAAGTCGCCATCGACATCGCCCAGGCCGCGGCCGAGCGCGTCACCGGATCGACCGTCTCGAAGGACGCGGCCGCCAAGGCCGTGGACGCCGAGCTGAAGGCCAAGGGATAAGGCGAAGTAAGATGGGCGACTTCTTCTCCACGCCACACAACTGGGCGATGCTCGGCTTCCTGACGTTCCTGGCGTTGGTCGGCAAGAAGGGCTGGGCGTTCATCACCGGCTGGCTCGACGGCCGCACCGCCGAGATCAAGAGCAAGCTCGACGAGGCGTCGCGCCTGCGCGCCGAAGCGGAAACGCTGCTGGCCTCGTACACCAAGAAGCAGAAGGACGCCGAGCGCGAGGCCGAGCAGATTCTGGCCCAGGCGCGCACCGAAGCGGCCCGCATGGCCGAGGACGCCGCGCGCGCCCTCGAGATCGCCGTGGCGCGCCGCACCGAGCTCGCCAAGGACCGCATCGCCCGCGCCGAGCAGAAGGCGCTCAAGGAAGTGCGCGACGTCGCCATCGACATGGCCGTGCGCGGCGCCCAGCGCCTGATCATCGCCGAGATGGACGACCGCCAGGCCGACAAGATGGTGGACGACGCCATCCGCGACCTCGATCGCAAGCTGCACTAAGCCGCGCGCCTCCCCCTCTCCCTGCACAGGGAGAGGGCCGGGGTGAGCGTCAGACCAAACCCGCCGCGGCGGGTTTTTTGTTGGTCTCTAGGGCTCGAGTGCGAGCGCGCCCCTACGCGTCGTCGGCCTTCGCGCTCTTGGCCTTGCGGGTGTAGGCGCGCTTGGACTTCACCACGCGCGGGCGGAACGCGCCCTTGGCGAGCACCGCCGCGGCAGGCGAGCGGCGAGCGGACGGCCTCTTCGGCTTTGCTGGATTGGCTTTCTTGCGCTTGGCCATACGGAAAAAGGTCGCCCGTCCGTCAGATACAATACGTATTGACTGTATACATATTGTAGTGTATTCTCGTCCCAAATTCGTTGGTTTGGAGGCGCGGATGCCCGAGCGTACCGCATAACCCGTCCCGAGACAGAACGTCCCTTCGTCCGAGCAGAATGCTCCCCACTCGCGCCCGGCGCGAGACAGCGACGACCGTATTTCCACCGTATCCAGCGGCGCAACGGATGGGCGCGACGCCAGCGGCCGCTTCACTTCCGGCAATCCCGGCCGGCCGCGCGGCGCCCGCAACCGCACCGCCTTGCTGGCCGAAGTGCTCACCCCCGACGAAGCCGCGACGATCCTGCGCGACATGATCGACGCAGCCCTGGCCGGCGACCCCGAAGCGCGCCGGCTGTGCTTCGAGCGCCTGGCGCCGCGCCGGCGCGATGCGCCGCTCACCTTCGACCTGCCCGACATCGCCACGCCGGAGGATGCCATCGAGGCGGCGAACGCCATTCCGGCGTTGATCGCCGACGGCGTC
>CAMDPO010000047.1 GCA_945904955.1 Rhizobium sp. Q54 | reverse complement strand
TTCGTCCGCGCGGCAATAGTGGCTCAATCCGCGCCCACTCAGAGTCGCTCAGCCAAGAAACCCCCGCCATCCAAGCCTCCTGTTCGTTCGGAAGCTTGAATCACAAACCGCGCCTGAGCGGAATCCCCAATTGAGTACGGAGCCTAGGGGTGACGAGAGCGTCCGATTTGGCGCCTCGGGGCGCTTGGCGCGGCGCTCCTCGGAACGCGACAGGGTCTTGGTGAGCTCGAAGATGCGGCGCCGCACGGTCGGGTCGGCGATGCGGTAGTAGGCGCGCACGAGCTCAAGGGTCTCGCGGCGCGCCAGCTGGTCTTGCTCGAACGGCTCGGGCGCACCATCGGCCGGCGTCGCCGTCTTGGTCTCGTCGGTGCCATCCGGCATCTCGTCGTAGAAGAACGACACCGGCACATCCAGCACGTGGGCGAGCTGGAACAGCCGGCTGGCGCCGATGCGGTTCGAGCCACGTTCGTACTTTTGGATTTGCTGGAAGGTCAGGCTGACGGACTTGGCCAATTTCTCCTGGCTCAAGCCGAGCAGGGTGCGACGCAGGCGTACCCGGCCACCGACGTGAACGTCGATCGGGTTGGGGCCTCCCTTGCCCCCGCGCTTTTTGCGCGTCGCACTGCCTGCGTTGGTTGCCACGCGAGAACCCCCCTAGGTTTTTGGATTGGTACTCGCCGGAATCTTCGTCCGGATCACTACGCGGGAAATACAAACGCACGCAAGCACTTATGCGAACAAATCGCATACGTCCGTATGCTAGATAGGGGCATGCGCACAAGTGGTCAACGAAAAAATCTGACCCGGTTTCCACAACTCAATGTGCCGGACGCTAGATAGCGCATTCCCCGACGCGGTCTTATCTATCGCCGCGCTTGGTGTTCCTATTTGCAACTGCAGCCACCGCAAGTACCACCCCCAACAACAGAAGCGCGGCGAGCAGCGGCAGGTCACCAAAGCGCGCATAGAACGTGGCCGGCAGCGCAATGGGGAGCGGCGCATCGACGATGCCTTGCTCGAGTAGTCCGAGCGAGGCGCGCACGCGCCCGTAGCCATCGATCATTCCAGAGATGCCGGTGTTGGCGGCACGCGCCAGCGGCAGCCCTTCCTCGACGGCGCGTACGCGCGCCATGGCGAAGTGCTGATAGGGGCCAGCGGAGCGGCCGTACCATCCATCGTTGGTAACGTTGAGCAGCCACTCGGGCCGTGTCGCGCCTTCTGGCGCGCCTTCGCGCGTCGCGCCTCCTGGCGCGCCTTCGCGCGACGCGCCTCCTGGCGCGCCTTCGCGCGACGCCGCCGTGACCACGCCCGGAAAGATCACCTCGTAGCAGATCAGCGGACTCAGCGGCGGCAGGCCGGGCACGGTGAGCGTGCGCGGGCCGGGGCCCGGCGTGTGGTCGAGGAAGCCGGTGACTGCCTGGACGCCGATCGCCGACAGGAGCGGCCGGAACGGCACGTATTCGCCGAACGGCACCAGGTGCGCCTTGTCGTACAAGGCGGCGATGGCGCCGCTGGAGTCGATCACGGCGATGCTGTTCCAGATGCGCGCCAACGACCGTCCCGACGCATCCAGCTCGTAGCGCGGCACGCCGGTGACGAGCAGAGCGCCGGGCGCCACGAGACCCCCGAGGGCAGCGCGCAGCGCCGGGTCGCGCTCGACGTCGTACTGCAGCGCGGTCTCCGGCCAGATGACGACGCGGACGCCTTCGATGCCGGGGCGGCGCGTCAGCTCGAGGTGGCGCTCGACGTTGGAGCGCAACTGGTCCGGCTCCCACTTGAATGTCTGGGCGATGTTGGCCTGGACGATGCGCACGGTGACGTCCGCGACGGTGCTGCCGTCGGCGGCGGCGAGGCGCAGGAACCCGAACACGAACCCGGCGGCGAGCAGGATCGAGGCCAGCGCCGCAATCGGCCAGCCGCGCGGATTGGCGCGGCCGCCGGCCGTCGTCAGTGCGGCCGGCGCAGCAGCGATGAGAATCGTGAGGAAGCTCAGGCCATAGATGCCGAACACCGACGCCACCTGAAGCATCGCCTCGGACCACGTCCACGTGTAGCCGACCAGGTTCCACGGGAAGCCGGTGAAGGCGTGGCCGCGCACCCATTCGGCCGCGCTCCACGCCACCGCCAGAACGAGGACGCGCGTGGCGCCCGGCTGCCACAACAGGTACGCGAGCAGCGCCGCCGCCGCGGTGAACAGCGCGAGCAGCGCGGGCACTCCCATTGCGGCGAACGGAATGAGCCAGGCGAACTGCGTCGCGTCGGTGAGCAGCGCGTAGGAAATCCAGTACAGGCCAGCGACAAAAAAGCCGAAGCCGAACCACCAGCCATCGAGAGCGGCGCGCCAGGCGCGCCCGCTGCCGTCGAGGATCCAGACCAGCGCGGGGAACGCGACGAGCAGCGCCGGGGTGAACGAGATGGGCGGCATCGCCGCGGTGGCGATCACGCCGAGCAGGAATGTCAGGATGACGCGGCGCCAGCCGCGGACGCCGGCGAGGCGCGCCGCGAGCGCGTTCATGCGCCGGGTGCGACTTCCGCCGCGGGCGACGGGTCTTCGGCGGACTTGGTGAGACGATCGACGCCGGCAATGCGCACGCGCTTGACGCGGCGCGGATCGGAATCGAGCACCTCGAATTCGAGGCCGGTCGGGTGGGCGATGAGCTCGCCGCGCATCGGCACGCGACCGGCGAGGGAGACCAACAGGCCGCCGACGGATTCGATCTCTTCCTCGTGTTCCTCGGGTACCAGGGCGACGCCGAGGCGTTCTTCGAGGTCGCTCACCGGTGCGCGCCCCTGGGCGAGGATGCTGCCGTCGGCTTTGACGGTGAACATCGGGCCTTGGACGCGCGCGTGCTCGCCTTCGATCTCGCCGACGATCTCCTCGACGAGGTCCTCGATCGAAACGAGGCCGTCGCTGCCGCCGTACTCGTCGACGACGATGGCGAGGTGGACGCGCGTCAGGCGCATCTTGAGCAACAGGTCGACCACCAGCATCGAGGCCGGCACGAACAAAATCTCGCGCACGACGCGGCGCAAGGCGAACGGCTTGGCGCGATCCCAGAACTCGAGCACGTCCTTGATGTGGACGAAGCCGAGGACGTCGTCGAGGCTGGCGCGATGAACCGGCAGGCGCGAGTGCACGCCGTCGCGGAACATCTTGATCAGCTCGGGCAGGCGAATGTCCTCGCTAACCGCGACGATGTCGGCGCGCGGCACCATGACGTCGCCGACGCGTACCTCGCCGAGCTTCAGCACGTTGAGGAGGATGAGCTTCTCGCCCGGCGTCAGGTTGTCGAACGCCTTCGAGTCTTCGCCAAGACGCTCGGCGAGCGTTTCGTCGGCTTCGTCGGGGCGGCCGGCAAGGCCGCGCACCCAGTCGCCGAACGTCTGGGCGACCGACGGTTGCTGCTCGGCCGCGGCCTCGCCGGCGCGCGCCGCGTCGTCGAGCTCGGCAGGATCGTCCGGCCGGCGACTCATCGTTTGGACGCGCGGCGCGCCGGCTTGCCCTTGCGGGCGGCGAGCTTCTTGGCGGGCGCCTTCTTTTTCGACGCCGCTTTCTTGGCGGCAGACTTGCGTGCGGCCGGTTTCCTGGCCGCTGCGCGTTTCGCCGAAGCCTTGGCCGGCGCCTTCTTGGGAGCGGCCTTCTTCTTAGGAGCGGCTTTCTTGGGCGGGGCCTTCCGCGGCGCGACCTTCTTGGGCGTAGCCTTCTTGGGCGTAGCCTTCTTGGGCGTAGCCTTCTTGGGTGCTACGGCCTTCACCTTCGGCCGCGCAGCAGCCGGCCGTGCGACGGGTGCTGGCGGCGGCTCTTCGCCCTTGGGCGGCAGCTCGGCGTAGGGATCCTTGATGCCCATGGCCTTCAGGATGCGGCGCTCGAGGTTCTCCATGCGCTCGGCATCCTCGTTGCGGTCGTGGTCGTAGCGGCACAGATGCAGGGCGCCGTGCACGAGCAGGTGCGCCAGGTGATGGTCGAAGGTCTTGCCCTGATCGGCGGCCTCGGCGACCACACGCTCATAGGAGATGACGATGTCGCCCAGGATGAGCGGGCGGGCGCGCACAGTGTAGGCGCCGCCGTCGTCGTCGAGGGGTTCGCCGGGGAACGCCAGAACGTTGGTCGGCTTGTCGATGCCGCGGTGCTCGGCGTTGAGCAGGCGCAGCTCGCGATCATCGCTCAGCACCAGCGACACTTCGGAATCAGAGTGCACGCGGCCGCTTTCATCGATGGTGCGCTGCACGACCTCGGTGACGAACTTCGGCACGTTGGGCTTGTTGGCCTGCCACAACTCGGAGGGGGCCATGATTCGGACGAGACAGGTTTCGGTCATGATCGTTCGTCGATGCCGCTTTCGGCTTCCTTGGTTTCGTAAGCTTTGACGATGCGCGTCACCAGCGGGTGACGCAACACGTCGGCCTGCCCGAACTGCATAAAGGCGAGGCCTTCCATGCCGGCGAGGACGATCACCGCCTCCTTGAGGCCGGATTTCATGCCCTTGGGCAGGTCGATCTGGGAGAGGTCGCCGGTCACCACCATGCGCGAGTTCTCGCCCATGCGGGTCAGCGCCATCTTCATCTGCGCGGGCGTGGTGTTCTGGGCCTCGTCGAGGATGATGAACGAATCTGACAACGTGCGGCCGCGCATGAAGGCGAGCGGTGCGATCTCGATCTCGCCGGACTCGAGCAGGCGCGCGACGCGATCCTGCGGCATCATGTGGTAGAGCGCGTCGTAGAGCGGGCGCATGTAGGGGTCGACCTTCTCGCGCAGGTCGCCGGGCAGGAAGCCGAGACGCTCACCAGCTTCCACCGCGGGGCGCGACAGGATGATGCGCTCGACGCGACCCTCCAGCAGCATCGACACGCCGACGGCGACGGCCAAAAACGTCTTGCCGGTGCCGGCCGGGCCGAGGCCGAACACCAGTTCCTTGGCGCGCAATTCGCGGATGTATTCGGCCTGGTTGGGCGAGCGCGCGACGATCGGCTTGCGGCCGCGTGTCTGGATGACGGCGTCATCCGCCTGCCAGCCGTCGTCACCGACGTTGGGCGCGCCGGCATTGTGCGCGGCGCCTGGGGCATGCGCCGGTCCACCGCGCTCCGCCATGCGGATGGCGCTGGAGACGGCGGCGTCGCCGATGTCGAGGCCGCGCCGGGCCTGCTCGTAAAGGTTGGTGAGGACGACCTTGGTCGCTTGTTGCGCCGGGGCCGCGCCCGAGATCGAGACGCGGTTGCCGCGCGAGGAGACGACGACGCCGAACTCCTTCTCGACGCGCGCGAGGTGCCGATCATGCTCTCCGAACAGCTGGCTGAGCAGGCGGTTGTCGTCGAAGTTCAGCAGCAGCGGCGGCCGTGCTGCGACCTTGGCCGAGGGCTTGCGCGGGGCGGAGGGCTTCAACGCGCGAGCCGGCCGGTGAGGCTGTTCGGGTTGGCGGCGACCACCTCGACGGCGGCGACCGAGCCGAGCAGGGATTTGGGCGCATCGACGTGGACGGCGTGCATGTAGGGGCTGCGTCCGGCGAGTTGGCCCGGCTTGCGGCCGCCGCGCTCGAGCAGGACGTCGAGGGTGCGGCCGACCATGGTCTTGTCGAAGGCGAGACGCTGCGTCTCGAGCTTGGCAAGGAGTGCGGCGAGGCGCTCTTCCTTCACCGTGTCCGTCAGCTGGCCGTCGTGGTCCGCGGCGGGCGTGCCGGGGCGCGGGCTGTATTTGAACGAGTAGGCGTGCGCGTAGCCGACGTCGTCAACGAGCTGCAGAGTCTCGGCGAAGTCCGCGTCGGTCTCGCCGGGGAAGCCGACGATGAAGTCGCCGGACAGGGCGATGTCGGAACGCGCATCGCGCAGGGCGTCGACGACGCGGCGGTAGTCGTCGGCGCGATGGCGGCGGTTCATCGCCGCCAGGATGCGGTCCGAGCCCGACTGCACCGGCAGGTGCACGAACGGCATCAGCGCCGGCACTTCGGCGTGGGCGCGAATGAGATCGGCGTCCATGTCGAGGGGATGCGAGGTCGTGTAGCGGATGCGCTGCAAGAGCGGGATCTCGGCGAGGCGCCGCACGAGTTCCCCAAGCGAGCAGCGGCCGCCGTCGGCGCGCTCGCCGTGGTAGGCGTTGACGTTCTGGCCCAACAGCGTGATTTCGCGCGCGCCGAGCTCGACCAGGCGCTCGGCCTCGGCGTGGACGTCGGCGAACGGGCGCGAGTATTCAGCGCCGCGTGTGTAGGGGACGACGCAGAACGTGCAGAACTTGTCACAGCCTTCTTGCACCGTGAGAAACGCGGCGGCAGCCGAGGACGTCTGCGCGGGCAGCGCGTCGAACTTCGAGACGACCGGAAACTCCGTGTCGATGGCTTGGGTCTTGGTCGCCTCGAGGGCGGCAACAAGATCGCCGAGGCGATGGTAGGCCTGGGGTCCGACGACGAGATCGACGAACGGCGCGCGGCGCTGCATCTCGCCGCCCTCGGCCTGGGCGACGCAGCCCGTCACCGCGATGCGCAGGTCGCGGCCTTCGCTCCGCCGGAAGCGGCGCAGGGCGTTCAGCCGGCCAAGCTCGGAGTAGACCTTCTCGGCGGCCTTCTCGCGGATGTGGCAGGTGTTGATGACGACGAGGTCAGCCTCTTCCGGCGTCGCGCACGTGGCGTAGCCTTGGCCGCCGAGGACATCCGTCATGCGCGCGGAGTCGTAGACGTTCATCTGGCAGCCGTAGGTCTTGATGAACAGCTTCTTCGTCAACGGGTCCAGCTCCGGCTGGGGCAGCCTTGGTCAGCGGCCGCTATCCGGCCAGCAGCGCGCGAATTGGGAGGCGAGGACGTTAGCACCCAAGGGGTCGCAGTCAAGCCGGGGGCGGCGCTGCCACGACTCCCGGTGGCGGAAGGGGGGCCGGTGGGGCTACCGCCACCACCTGTTGCGGACGGCCGTTGATGGAGCGGGCGTGGCCCTCGGCCACCCGCGCATGACAGTAGAAGGCCAGGTCCTTGCGGGACGCGAAGTCGTTGGGGCGCACCGGCGCGTGGAACTGCAGCACGACCCGCGCATAGCCTTGGCCGAAGACGTTCCACAGGTGCGACGGCAACGACATCTTGCCGTACCAGGTCAGGCGATGGCGCTGGCGCCGCCCGAGCGGAAAGCCGTCGAGGTGCGTGTACGCCATCGACACCGGCTGCACGGTCGGCAGGCGGCCACCGCCCAAATCGATCTCGGCAGCCGAGAACATCGAGGACTTGAACGGCAGCACGCTGTTGCCGTCGCCGCTGGAGCCTTCCGCGAACAGGACGATGTTGTCGCCAGCGCGCAACCGCGCCTGGATGTCGTTGACACCCTCCTTGGCCTTGCCACGGCGGCGCTCGATGAACACCGAGCGCTGCAGCTTGGCAAGGATCGAGAATCCCGGCCAGCGCGCGATCTCGCTCTTGGCGACGAACGACAACGGCGCCGCCGTGCTGAGGATGACGATGTCGAGCCACGAGGAGTGGTTGGCGACGAACAGCACCGGGCGGTCCGCCGAAGGCGCCCCGTGCACCTCGACCTGGATGCGCAGCATGCGCGCGACGAAGCGGTGGAACACGATGGGCAGGGCGCGCTGGAGGCGGGAGCCCGTCAGCACGAACGCGAACTGGACAGGAATGAGGGCGAGCGTCCAGACGAGAAGGACGATCAGTCGCCAGACGCGGAGGAGGGTCAGCATGGGAGGGACGGCCGCGCCGGCGGACGCGCCGACAACTGCGAAGGCCGCAGGCTAGTCCTTCTTTTCCGCGTCGAGCGGCACGCCGTAGAGCTCGAGGCGATGATCGACCAGGCGGAAGCCGAGGCGCCCGGCGACCTCGCGCTGCAGCTTTTCGATGCGCTCGTCGGTGAACTCGATGACCTTGCCGGTGCGCACGTCGATGAGGTGGTCGTGGTGCTGCTCGGGCGCCATCTCGTAGCGCGCGCGGCCGTCGCCGAAGTCGTGGCGTGCCAAGATGCCGGCGTCGCCGAACAGGCGCACGGTGCGATAGACCGTGGCGATGCTGATCTTGGGATCGACGGCGCTCGAGCGGCGATGCAGCTCCTCGACATCGGGATGATCGGCCGACTCCGACAGCACGCGGGCGACGATGCGGCGCTGCTCGGTCATGCGGATACCGCGCTCGCCGCACAGCTCCTCGATCCGGCGCGAGTCCGGCTTGTCACCGTGTGCGGAAGGTTTGGCGCCGGTCGGCACAGCGGACATCCCTTTTAGCTACGCTTGGTGCGCTTGCGGCGGCGGGTGGTGCCGAGTCCGATCTTCTTGGCGAGATCGCTGCGCTGCGCGGCGTAGTTCGGCGCGACCATTGGATAGTCGGCGGGCAGGCCCCAGCGCTCGCGGTACTCGTCCGGAGTCAAATTGTAGCGAGTCTTGAGATGCCGTTTGAGCATCTTCAACTTCTTTCCGTCTTCCAAACAGACGATGAAGTCGGGCGTGATCGAGCGCTTCACCGACACCGCCGGCGTCGGGCGTTCCTTCGCCGCGAGCGCCGTGCCGACACCGGCAAGCGCGGTGTAGACCTGCTGAATAAGCTGCGGCAAGTCCTGCACGGCAACGGTGTTGTTGGCGACATGTGAAGACACGATGTCGGTGGTGAACGCCAGAAGGTCGCTACTCGTTTCCGTTTTCTCGGTCATTACTCTCAATCCTGAGGATCGACGTCTGCTTTGTATATATTGGCGGCCCATGGCTCCGGCAACACGGAAATTGCCCCACCGTTAGGATTGTCTTTGGAATTGGCGAAAAATCGCCGCTAAATACTGCAAGTACTTGCAGTTAACGTTTGGCCTCTTTCAGGGTACGCGCGTGCGGCTTGCGCACGTACAGAGGACGCGGCGCACCCAGATCGCGGAAATCCGGTTGTGCGGCGCGCGTCTCGGCGAGTGCGGCAATCGTCGCGGCGTCGGCGGCGCCGAAGCCGGACAGGACGCGCACCGGCCTGCCGACGAACGGTGCGACGAGCACTGCCGCGGTACCGAGAAGAACCGCATCGGCGGGCAACGCGCGCGCGGCGTCTGCAAGCGGCAACAAGACGGCATCGTCGCCAGGCGCTGCGCTCGCGCTGAAGCGCTGCGCGTAGACTTCTTCATTGCGGGCGTCGTTGACGACGTAGATCGACTCTCCGGCGCGCAGATCGCCGATCGCGCGCGTCGCGACGGCGTGCAGCGTGCCGATGCCGATCGCCGGCACCTTCAGCACGAGGCGCAGCCCCCGCACGGCGGCGATTCCGACGCGGACGCCGGTGAACAGGCCGGGGCCCACCCCGACCGCCAGCAAGTCGATGTCCGCGTATGCGAGTCGGGCGTCGGCTAACATCGCCGCGATGACCGGCAGCAATTGCTCGGCCTGGGTCTTGCTGTCGGCCAGCGACCGGCTGGCAGCCACGCTGCCGCCGTGGCGTACGGCCACGGAGCCGCCTGCCTGGGCCGTTTCGACGCCCAGGACGATCATTCGTGGTAGCCGCTCGGTGGGCGGCTCGGGCCGAAATCCTGGTGTATTCTGGGGTCGCACATGCGTGACCTTGGCCTTGCCATGAGAACCTTCCGCGCCGCGGCCGCCTGTCTTGCTGCAGGTTTGTTGCTGAGCGCTCCGCACAGCGTGCGCGGCCAAGCAGCAGCGCAAGCTCCCGCCCAGGCGCCGACTGGCGCGGTCATCGTGAACTACCACCGCTTCGGCGAGAATGACATTCCCAGCACCAACATCCGGATCGAGCAGTTCGAGGCGCATATCGCCGAACTGAAGAACGGCCGGTTCAATGTGGTGCCGTTGACGGAGATCGCCGACGCTCTGCGCACCGGGCGCGCCTTGCCGGACCGCACGATCGCAATCTCCGTCGACGACGGCTACCTGTCGGCGTTTACCGAGGCTTGGCCGCGCCTGAAGGCGGCGGGCTTCCCACTGACGATTTTCATCAACACCGACAACATCGACACGCGCACGGCGCGCTACCTGAACTGGGACCAGATCCGCCAGATGCAGGCGGAGGGCGTGACCATCGGCGGGCACACCGCCAGCCATGGCCACATGCCGGAAATGACCCAGGAGCAGATGCGCGCCGACATCGAGAAGTCGCACCGCCGTTATCAGGCTGAGCTCGGCAAGGTGCCGACGCTGTTCGCCTATCCGTTCGGCGAGATGAGCCTGCAGGCGCGCGACGCGGTCAAGGCGGCTGGCTATGTCGCCGCTTTCGGCCAGCATTCCGGCGTGGCCGAACCAGGCCTCGACCTGTTCTTCCAGCCGCGCTTCTCGCTCAACGAGGATTTCGGGGCGCAGGCGCGCTTCGTGCTGGCCATCAATTCGCAGCCGCTGGGCGCCCGCGATATCACGCCCGCCGACCCGGTACTGACGCGCGCCAACAACCCGCCGGCGTTCGGGTTCACGATCGACGAGGGCGTGCGTAACATCGAGCAGATCAACTGCTTCGCCTCGCACGAGTCGACGCCGGCGCGCCTCGAGCGCCTCGGCCGCCGCATCGAGGTCCGTGTCGAGACGCCGTTCCCGCCGGGCCGCGGACGCTTCAACTGCACGGTGCGCGGCGACGGCGACCGCTGGCGCTGGTTCGGGATGCAGTTCATGGCGCCTGCCCGCTAACGCGGCGGTTGGTGCCTGCCCGCCCCGGGCCGCTCCTCATAGGTCTGCGCGCCGAGCGGCGCGACGCGCGGCTAGTTCAGGCCGCGCATTTCCCGGCTGAGACGGGCGTCGTCGAAGGCGGTGAGATCGTTGGTCTCGATGATGTCGCGAATGCGCTTGGTGTAATCGCGACGCCCCTCTGAGTAATAGATCAGCGTGCTGGCGAGCGCGGTCGCATCGAGCGCGCCGATGTCGGTGCGCATCGCCTGGCGGCGATTACGGAACGCGTTGTACGCGTCGTGGGTATTGAGATTCAGCATGTAGCCGGAGACCGAGCCGAGCAGCCCGTCGTAGGAGCGCACGAGGTGACTGCGGCCCTCCTCGCGCGAATTCGGCACTAGGCCTTTCTCGGGGTCGTAGGTCCATTGGCCGAACACGGCATTGCCCTCGATCGCGAAACGCGACGTGCCCCATCCGGACTCCTCGGCCGCCTGGGCGATCGCCAGCGAGATGGGGATGACGTCGACGCGGCGCGTCAGCTCGGCGAGGTCGAACTGATCGACGCTGTAGCGGAACGCCAGCTGGGCGACCCACACGGAGTCCGCGTCGCTCCAGATGCTGGGGCGCGCGACCAGCATGCGCAGGCGCTGGCGGTCGGCGGCGATCTGCTCGTTGGCGCGCAGGATGAGCGGCAGCACGGCCTGGATGAACATGGCCTTGCGCACTTCGACGAGCTTGATCTCGGGCATGTCGCCCGGAAGGTTGGCGAGCAGCAGGCGCGGCACCTCGCCGGCGCCGCTGCGCACATGGTCGAGGTGATAGCCGAGCTGCAGGAACCGCCGCGACAGGTCGGCGACGTCGGCAATGCCGACCATCAGCTCGCGTACCGGAACTTGTATGAAGGCTGCCACGTGGGCGTCGGCTTCGGCCCCCGGCGAGGCGGCGACATTCGGCGCCACCAGCGCCAGCGCCAGAGTCACGGCGATCACCCGCCGAGTCGCGTCGTACCGACGGCGCGCTCCGCGCGCCCAGCGCGCGTACCGCGCGACGCTGCGGCCGGCCGCACCCGTCAGGGAGTCGTGCCAGAGGCGCGCTTCGCCCGCCTGGCGCGCGTCTCGCGCGACGCCACCCGAAGCGTAGATTCGTCCGGCCCTGGCTTTTCCTGCGAAAAACCGCAAATCGATCCTCCCGTTGCTGCACGATGAGCCCCTGCCCAGGGGGCGCCATCTCATCGTCAGCTAGGCTGTACCGTTAATAGAAATCGGACGGCCGGGTGTCCATCGGCATTAACCTTACCGCTGTCCTTTTTCCACCCGAGTGTCCGCAGCGACACTGTGGATTTCCGGCCCAGACCAAGCTTCGCCTGGGGATAAGTACGGCGCGACACGCGCAGATCGGCGCTAGCGGCCGAACAGATTGCGAATGCCCTCGTTGAGATTTTCGAGCGCTCGTTCGAATACCGGGGGCGCTGCCGCGGGCGGCGGGACCGCTGGAGCGGCGGGAGCGGCGGCGGCCGGACGGGCGGCGGTGTCGGCGCGCGCGATGTCGACGCAGGCGTTGCCGGATGCGCCCAACGAGACCAGCCCGGCGACCGCCGCGGGCGGGAACACGAAGATGCCGGCGATGCCGATGAGGCGACGCGCTACCGCGGCGCCGTCGACGCTGAACGCCGGACTCAGCAGCGTGCCGCGGATCCGCACCGGGGCGGAGATGTTCAGGGATACCGCCGCCTTGGAGCGCGGCGTGATGAGGAGATCGATTTCCTCCGTAGCGAGGTTGACGGTGCCCTCGCCGCCCACCGTGGCGAAGCGCGAATCGAACAGGATCACCTCGCCGGTGGCGATACCGTCCTTCACCGCGAAGCGCAGTGCCGAGCAGTTAACGACGCTCCAGTCGTTGGAGGCGCCGGAGAACAAAGTGCCCAGCGCCGTGCCGATGCCGCCAATCAGAGTTTCGAGGCCGCGCACGTCGGCGCGGCCTTCGCCCATCAGGAGTTGGACGTAGCCGTCGAGACTGGCGGCGATCTCGGCCGGCGAGCGGCCGACGCCGGCCAGCTCGGCATCCACCGACACCATGCCTTCGATGGAGTTGCCGTATTTGCCGCGGATGAAGAAGGCGATCGGGAAGTCGTTGCCGGCGATCTTGCCCTGCACCGAGGGAACCGGGCCGGTATCGTCGACGTTGAGGGTGAAATTGAACTCGCCGCCGGCGAGACCCGCCTTGCTGACGTTCAGGTCCGCGATGCCGTTGGCGAGGGTCGCGGTGGCGGCGGCGTCCTTGAACTCGAACATCGGCACGCGCAGCGTGGCGGCAACGGCGCGCACCTCGGCATCGACGAGATGCAGGACCTTCAGGTCGAGCGGCGTATCGGGGATCACCCGCGTCGGCGCCGGGCCGGCAGTGCCGGGCCGGGCCGGCGCCACGGAAACGGGGTCGGTGGCGACACCAAGGTCGGCAAGGTCGAAGCGGGTCGAGCGCACATCGGCCGTCACTATGGGCCGCGGCCCGGTCAGCACGACGCGCAGGGAGCCGGCCAGGTCGCTGGTGCCGAGGCGTGCCACGAGGTTCTCGACCCTGATGTCGGTAGCAGCGCCGCGCACATGCGCCGTGGCGGTGGCCGGTCCGCTGGGGCCACCGAAGCTCGATCCCAAGCGCGCCTTGAGGGGCGCGAGATCGCTGACCGCCAAGCTGACGTTGGCGTCGAGGATGCCGTCTACGAGACGGCCGTCCACATCCACCGTGCTGCCGTAGGCGGCAACGCGCGCCTTGAACGGAAGGTTGCGCCAGTCAGCGAGCAGCGCGCCGAGGGTGGCCGTCTCCGCCTCGACACGGATGGTTTGATCCTGCCAGCGCGCCTCGGTGGCAAAGCGCAGCGGGTCGCCGACCTCGCCCCCGCGCACGGTGGCGCGGCGTACTTGCACGGTCTGTTCCGGTGCGTTGTGCGGGCGATAGACGATCTCGCCGTTGTCGATGACGACCTCGCCGATGGCGGCGAGCGGGCTGATGGTGGGGTCGCCGGCCGGTGTCGGCGCCGCGGCATCCGCCGCGCCGAACTCCCAATTGGTACGCCCTTGGGCGTCGGTGGTGACGACGATGCGTGGCTGCTGCACGATCAGGCGCGCCAGGCGCACCTCGCCGCGGAGCAGGGGGAGGAATTCGACTTGCGCTTCGATGCGCGCCGCTCGCGCCAGCTCCGCCTCGTCCTTGCCTTCGGGGTCGGTAAAGCGGACGCGCTCGGCGACGATGGTCGGTCGCAGCGACGGGACGACGCGCAGCGCGCCGTCGATATGGACGACGTGCCCGCCGGTGGCGGCGGCGATGCGGCTATTGGCGAGGCCTTGGTACTGGGCGAGATCGACTCGCGACAGCGCGAAGTAGATGCCGCCGAGGCCAAGCGCAACGACGACGATCAGCCCGACGACGATCTTGATGAGGATGCGCACGATGCTCCTGGGTGGCTCCGCGTAGAGGCATGCGCCAAGCCAGCGAAAGCGAGCATTTCACAGAGGTAGTCGGTTTGGGGAGCAGGCCCCAACCCTACTTCGGCAGGATGCAGCCCTTACTTCTGCAAGATGTTGGTGATCTCGCGCAACTGGGTGCGAGCGCGCAGGACGAAGAATCCCTCCGCAGCCAGGTGACTCGGCTGGAACTGGGCGTCCGGCTTGCCGTTGACGATGATGACCGGGCTTAAGGAGGCGGCATGCGCCATGCTCTCGAGCAGCTGCAGATAGGCGCCTTGGACCTCGCGCTCGGCGATGACGTTGGCGAAGTCCTTCTGCAGCTCGCGCAGGACCAGGTAGTACGCGTACATCTGGCCTTTGACGCCGTAGAAGACGTCGTCGGCGCGCATGTCGACCCAGCCGCGCGGGTTGGCAACGGCCTGATCGAGGGCCGCGGAGGTCGAGCCGATGTCGAGGGCGATGCGGTCGAGGGTCGCCATCAGGTTGTCGACGCGGCGCTCGAACACCGCCTGTCCCTGGGAGAGGCGCTGGTTGTAGTCGATGAGCGCCCGGTGGGCGCGGGTGTACTGGGCCTCGGACGTCGCGGTGGGCGCCAGGGAGGTCGAGAAGTCGAAGATCCACTTGGTGCCGGAATACTGCAGCAGGCCGGCAGCCTCCTGCAGGTCGGGGTCGGTGCGGCTGGAGCCGCGCACGCGACCAATCTGATCGGTGAGCTCGAAGCCGAAGCGGGCGAGCGCCTGGATGATGCCCTGCTGGAACGCCGGCATGTTGTCGAGGGCGGCGCCGGGCATGAAGAAGGGGTCGTTGGCGACCCAGGCGCCGTCGATGACCTCGCGATGGATCAGCGCGGCGGCGACGGCGACGGCGCGGCTGCCGTTGGGCGGCACGACGAGGTCGCGGGTACCGAAGTCGAGGCTGTCATCGACGTGGTGCGTCAGCGCCATGCCGAGCGGGTACCACAGCACCAGCACCACCGGGACGACGTACAACGCGACGCGCAGGAGGCGGCGCCGGC
>CAMDPO010000046.1 GCA_945904955.1 Rhizobium sp. Q54 | reverse complement strand
AGCAGGTACTCGAACCAGCCCAAACGAGTCGCGCTGTTGCGAACATAAACGTAGCCGCTTGCCGCGGCGAACGTCGCCCCTGCGAAAGCAAACAATTGGTCGCGCATCGTGTCGTCGAGTCCGTTCTGCATGCGCGTACTCAAGACTTGATCGATCGTAAACTCGATGATCTCCCAACCGGTGCTGGCGGCGAGCGCAAGCGAAATGGAGAACGCGGCAAGGAGCAACGGGCTCATCAGGATTCGCCGGCGAACGATCTGGACGAAGAGCACGAGGAACCCGACGAAACCGGCCATGATTCCTGCGGCGGCGTGCAGGACGTCGTCCCACCACGGCAAACGTCCGTAGAAATCCAAGACCTCACCGAGGTACAGCGCGCCAAACACAAAGGTTACCGTCATCAACTCGAATTCGATGGGCAGGCGTATGCGATAGCCGCGAGCCAGCGCGCGCGGGATCGATACCGTCAGGAGGCCCAACAGACTGACGAATGCTACGATCCATTCCTGCGCGGCAAGCGAGGCAACGAAGCCGACGACGAGGACGACGTGCAGAACGAAGCGCACGAGACGCTGAGGTGCCATGGCCGGGGCGCTCCGAACCAATTCCAACGAGTGACGATCGGCGGAAGCGCCATGCCGGGCAATCCGTGGGACCACGTACACGGAGCGCAGGGCGCCGGCTCGATACGTACCTGTGCGTATGGAGTCGTCCGAATTTCACCGAGTCAGCGAAATCGGCATCCTCTGATCACCGGGGACTTGACCTCGTGAGGAACCGAAATGAAGCACTCTGCCAGGCACGGCCAAATGGCAGGAAGCGCGCGGGCGACGGCCTCGTGTCCGCGTTGCCTGCATAGGTCGCGTTGGCCCGCGCATTGAAGGATGCCGTCGCCGGTCAGCCGAACATCGAGCAGCTGGGTGACCGCACATACGCCACGTTGTCCCTGCAGCGTGAACGAAGTGCTATGGCCGCTTGCCGTCGCGGAGGACGAGCACCGAACAGGGCGCGTGCCGTACGACCTGCGCAGCATTGGGGCCGACGGGATACTCAAGCATCTCTGGGCGCCGCGAGGCCATGACGATCAGATCTGCGCCCTGGGCCTTGGCCGCGGACATGATTTCGTGGGGAATGCTGCCGCTGCGAACCTCTTGCGGTAGCTTCGCTCCGGGCGCGGTTGCAGCGACAATCTCCTGCAGACGCTTGCGCGCCGCAACGACGAGCCCCTCGATATGAAAGCTCGCCTCAAGCGACTCGAAGACGCTCGCGAGCTCCGGGATAACAGTAACGACGGACACGATGCCGCGGCCGCCCGTGAGCTCAAGCGCCAGCGGGAGCGCCTGCTCCCAGCTGCTGGCGTGGGCCACGTCTATCGGTACCAGGATGGACTTGAACATGAGGGGGACTCCAGAGGGCTGCTCCGAGGTGAGGTTCTAGGTGTCACTCCGAACGACCTCGTCGTCCGGAAGGTTCACGGTTTCGACCCGCGGCGCAGCTGATGTCGGCTCGTGCGACCACTCGATCAACCGGCGCACCACGGCGTAGGCGCCGATCGCCGCCAGAACCCAGAACACCAGGATCCAGACGGACGCCAGCGTCATCCACCCGACGTCGAAGATCGGGCCGAAATTGGCGGGCCAGACGCTATGCGCGCTCGCGGGCGTTGTCGCCGCGATCACGGCGAGTGCGATGGTCAAGGGGATGTGTCCGCGCATGCTCGCCTTCGTCGTTGGGCTACGGTGAATGGGACGTAGCCGTACGATGAAGGACCGCCGCGAGAAATTCGGCCCCACACCTACGTAGAGCCACCTACTGGCAAGAGCCTTGCGTGATCTTGTAGGTCTAGGTGCGACATGCCGAATTGCGTACAGAAGGGCGGGACCATCAGACCTTGTCGGAGATCTTGACTCGGAAGTTGCTCACAGTGTTGCGTGAAGGGCACGGCATGGCTCCGTTGCGGGCCGATCTGCTCGCTGCCTTTGCAGTCGCGGTGGTGGCCCTGCCACTGTCGATGGCGATCGCCATCGCTTCCGGCACAACGCCCGACGGGGGCCTCTACGCCGCCATCGTTGGCGGCTTCTTGGTACCTGCGGTTGCGGGGACCCGCCTCAACCTTTACCGAACGCGATTTCGTCATCCGTAGGCTCGCAGCTGCCCCTACGATGTCAACGCACAGGAAACGGCAGAAATCCACCAATTTTCGCAAACTTTCGCGTACTCGAAAGAACGGAAAACTGCGGAAGTGAACCTGAATTGCGTGCCCTCTGCGTGCCCCTCAAGAGCATCTTCGCCACACCAAGATCAAAGGCAAGCAAAGCCAAGACGAACAGGATGAAGCCGAGCCAGCCCCAAACGGTTGATTCCATCGTCGGCCCCTCCAAGTACGCTGACTAACCCGTCCGTGCGCTACGAGACGGACGATGGCATTCGCGGAGCGCGTGTCAGGCGCATGGCGCTGCGGGCCCGCCTGCTGGCGCCGCTCCGACCTCGTGGAAGTCTCTTGCGCTCGCGCGCCAGCCGACGAACCGGAACAAGTCCGCGAGGCCGAACGCTTCCTTCTCGCCGACGGCGACCCACAGTTTGCCTGGGCGTGCGTCCGGATCCCAAGCGACGATGTAGCCGCTACCGGCAGACGGTAGCGTCAAAGTCCGTTCGACGAGAATCCACGAATCCGTTCCGGTAAATGGCTCGTGGAAGGCTCGAGCCGTTTCGGCGCTCAGCACTTCGACGCCCATTCCGGCCGGAATCGCGAACGGCAGTTGGCGCTGCGGGGACGGCAGGCCCGGGGCGATAACGGCGAGAGTGGGACGATACCGTTCCAGTCGGTCGATCGTGGGAACACCGAGTTGAACGAACAGCCCCTTCCCAGCTTCCGGCGCGCTGAACCGCAGCCACAGCTGGCGATTGTCGCAGGTGATGTCGTGATACACGACGATGGAGTGGTCGATGTTCTGCACCGGGTAGGCGCGGTCGGGACCGCTGTACTGCCCGTTGCTGAACGAAGGCTTATGGGCGATGGCCGGTGAGGCAACAGTGAGCGCCAAGACCATCATGGCTGCGTGCAAAATGCGCATGGAATCGTCCTTTGGGGGCTAGGGGTTCGCGGCGAGCGCCACCTGACGGAGGTCGATGCAGCCGGCCCGGAATCCTCCCTCGCAGTAGGCGAGGTAGAATTCCCAGAGCCCACGGAATCGACCGTTGAGGCCCTGCGCCTCGACCAGCGGCAGGGCTGTTCGGTACCGGGTCCGCCACTCGGCGAGAGTGCGCGCGTAGTGCTCTCCGTAGGGCGCGTTGGTGGCGATGCGGAATCCGGCCTGCGCCCAGGGCAGCGAAAAATGCCACGAGGTTCGGGTAGGTCGGTTCGTTGTAGACGATGAAACCGACATCGACCGGAACCGACCCGTCGCGCCAGGGTACGTGCACGGTGTGGGCAGTTCGCCGACGCACTTGTTCGCCTCGAACAAGGCCACATCATACCGCCGGGATAACAGCCACGCCGCAGCAAGCCCGGCGGCGCCGCCGCCCGCAACCGCAATCCGTCGCACGATATTCCCCGTTCCCCTGCCGAAGTATCCGAAGGCCCGCGCGCGGGCGACCGGTACGCTGGTTCTGCATACGCCGCGGGACGGCCGGCGGATCACCGGAATGCGCGCTGTGGTGATCCGCGCTACTGCTCCCTCGTATACGCAGTATGTTGGCGTGTGCGCTGCAGAGCGGTAAGCCGTTATTACGTGACAGCCACCGCCGGCCGGGACTGCCTGCACTTAGTGGTCCGGGCGCAATGTTAGTCGGCTGGGCGCAGCGCCGACTAATCCTTCTCTGGCGGGGACTTCCAACGATGCCTCTCTCTAGGCTGGGAGTGCCGGATAGTCCGTGTAGCCCTTGGCGCCCGGCGAATAGAACGTCGCCATGTCGGGCGGGTTGGTCACCGCTCCGGCCTTCATCCGCGCAACCAGGTCCGGGTTGGCCAGGAACGGTCGGCCGAACGCCACTAGGTCGCCACGCTTCTCGGTCAGGGCCTGCTCGGCGCTGTCCCCGTTGAAGCCCCCGGACACGATAAACGCGCCGCCGAACTTCTTGCGCATCGCCAGCTTGAACGCAGCCGGGACGGGCGGAGCGCCCATAGACGAATGATCCACCAAGTGCAGATACATTAGCTTCATCGACCCGAGCTTCTCTGCCAGCGCTAAGTACTGCTCCTCGACGCCATCAAACGCGCCGGTTCCCCCGGCCGAGCCGTAGGGCGAAAGACGGATGCCGACCCGCGCCGCGCCGATAGCGGCCATCACCGCATCCACCACTTCGATGGCGAACCGGTTGCGGGCCGCCGCGTTGCCGCCGTAGCCGTCAGTGCGCCTGTTGATGTTGCCGTTCAGGAACTGCTCAATCAGGTAGCCGTTGGCCCCATGCAACTCGGCGCCGTCGAATCCTGCGTCGATCGCGCGCTTCGCCGATTGGGCAAACTCCTCTACGGCATCGGCGATATCCGCCGTGGTCATCGCCTCCGGCTTGGTGTGATCCTGCATCTCGGCGCTGTCGGTCCACATCTGGCCCGGGCAGACGTCCACGGTCGGCGCCACCACGCGTGCCCCGGCCGGCATGTTCTTGATGCTGGAGGTCCGCCCGGTGTGCATCAGCTGCACCACGATCTTGCCGCCGGCTTTGTGGACCGCGTCGGTAACCAACCGCCAGCCTTTGACCTGGGCGGCATTGTACAGCCCCGGCATGCGGGCATAGCCGATACCGTTCGGGGAGGGTGAGGCACCTTCGGTGATGATCAGACCGGCGCCGGCGCGCTGCTTGTAGTAGTCGGCCATCAAGGCGTTGGGAACATTGCCCTCGGAATTGCGGCACCGCGTCATCGGCGCCATCACAGTACGGTTCTTCAGTTGCAATCCACCAAGCGAAAACGACTCGAACAGCATGTCGACCCTTTCCAAATAGGACGGTGATTCGGCGCCAATCCGGCATGCAGGCTCTGGCGAGACCCGTTGATACACATCTTGGTGGAGCATTGTCACCTGATCGGCCCCCATCGAGTGGACCGGACGCCGGCGTCGGAAGCGATCATCCCAAGCTGGCCGTCCGGCTCCGCTCCGCTGCGGCTGCCGGTCAGCTTTGCCTCAGCGGGCGCTGGGGACTAGCATTTCGCCCGGACCACCAAGTGCAGGCAGTCCACTTCGTTCTCGATCTCGGAGGTTCCTATGAGAAGGGAACGCCAGCACGGAGCCTCTATCCGTTCCGAGTACTTCTCAAATTTTGCGACGAGCTGGGGTTCTATCTCGCGGGCGCGCCAATCGCTCCCGCCCTCGTCGGTGACGGCTGCCCCGTCCGTTGGACCTGCATTGGAGGTGGCGCACATCCGAAAGGAAGCGTTTTGCGCGGCACTGGAATGGGCCGCCGAGCGGCGAGTGCACATTCACCTGGGCGTCGCCAGCGCCAGCGCGGAGCAGGTGCATCACGGTCCGATCGAGCGCATCGAGCGCACGGCCCGTGGTTCAACGTCATGGACGCGCACCTCAGCCTGCATGTCCTCGAAGGCGGCATTCATGCCTCGTGACCCGCGACCAGGCGGCGACGGTGGCGGCCCTCGACGGCCAAGCCCGCACCATTGCGTGGGTGAGCAGCGCAGATGCCGGCTGGCCGGCCCTGCTCCGGGCGTTCGCAGCCAGTCGCTTGTAGGGCACCTAGCCGGGTGCTTTAGTTGTCGTTCCGGCTGGCGGGCCGGCGCGGGGAGGCAACCATGCGGTCGACCAGTCGCCTTGTAGTCGCGGGCCTTGTGATCGGTGTGGGCCTGGCCGTGGCCTCGCCCAGTTTCGCGCAAGCAACCGGCGCCAATATCTGGGCCAAGGGCGGCTGCGCGGATTGTCACGGCAACTTGGCCGCAGGCGACGGCGACCCCGCCTATCCCCAGGGCCCGAACTTGCGGCGCACGGCGCTGCAGCGTGCCGACTTGCGCGAGGCGATCGCATGCGGGCGACCGGGCACCGACATGCCCTACCATGCGGCGGGCGCCTACACTGCCGCGACGCCGTGCTTCGGAATCACCGCCGGAGTACCGCCAGCAACCCGCAAGGGGGGCGCGCTCTCGGTGCAAGACCTGGACACCCTCGTTGAGTTCCTCCTGACCAGCGTCAAGGGCCAGGCTCGCATCACGCGCGCGAACTGCGCGCTGTTCAACGGCGGTGACCTCGAGGCGCCCGCGTGCGCCGAGTTTCCCCGCTAGACATCTTCATGCGCGCCCTGGGGCCCTTGTGCGGCGGACTGTTAGCGCTGGCGGCAGCGGTTGCGGCGCTGCCCGCGGGCGCACAGGATCGCGAAGCGTTCATCGCCGGCACCACCAAGGAATGCCCAGGCTGCGATCTTGCCGGCCTGAGTTTCAAGCGGCGCAACCTTGCCGGCGCCAATCTCGCCGGTGCCAACCTCGAGGAAGCGACGTTTCATCGTACCAACCTGCGCGGCGCCAACCTGCGCGAGGCCAATCTCGCCTACGCGAACCTGAACCGTGCCGACCTAACCAATGCCAACTTGCAGGGCGCCGACTTGACCGGCGCGATGCTGTTCGCGGCGGATGCGGCGGCGGCCAACTTCACCGGCGCAAAGCTCCAGATGGCGCTGATGGGCGACGTGCGCTTGATCCGCGCGATTCTCGAGAACGCCAACCTCACCGGCGCCGACCTTGGCGGCGGCCGGCTCACCGATGCCAAGCTCGCCAACGCGATCTTGACGCGCGCCGACCTGCGCGACACAGCAATGTTCCGTGTCGACCTGCGCGGCGCCGTCATCGAAGAAGCCTACATGCCCAATGCCGCGCTGCGCGGCGCGAACCTGCAGGGCGCGGTGCTACGCGGGGCGAACCTGGAGGCGGCGGACCTGGGCGCCGCGGACCTGACCGGGGCAAACCTCGATAGCGCCCATCTGGTCGGCACCAACTTTCAGGATGCGGTGCTCACCGACGCACGGCTGCCCGGCAACACAACGCTCCGCTGACGGCAGCGCGGCTGTACACGTCGAGGCGCGCGGTGCTTTCGAACTCGCCCTCGGCCTGCTCGAGGAATCGGGGGGTAGCGCCGGCCTCCTGCCCCGGCTTGAGCAGGTGCCGGCCTTCGGCCCGGGCGAAGCGCCGGTCGCCCACCATCTCGCACGCCGCCTTGAGGATCGTCATTCCTTGAATGGGACGGTCGCGCTCGTCGCGCGGCAGGTCGGCGCACGTCCACGGCGCGTCGGTGACGAGGCTCCGCAGGATCGGGAACAAGGTGTAGGCCTCCATGCGCACCTCGATCGGCGCGCGCGGATCGGAGACGACGCGGAAGCCCTGCACCAGTCCGGCGTCATCGATCATCAACGACGTGATGATCGGCTGGCGATACATGGAGTTGGCCGAGAAACGTGCGATCTCGAGGGGATCGCGCTGGGCGCGCGCGACGTACTCCCATTCGTCGTCGTAGATGAACCAGATTTCGCGCAGGCCCGTGTCGCGCTCGACCGGGCAGCGCGCGAAGTCAGCGAAGCTCTCCAGCGGCAGCGACGGCGGACCGCCGTTGGTGCCGCAAGCGGGATCGACGAACTCCGTCAGCGGCAGTTTTGCGACCGGCGTGCCGAACGCGATGTCCCAGACGCGCGTGCGACTCTGCGCCAACGCCGCATCGGTGGCGAGCAGCAGCAACAGCAGCGTGAGACACGATAGGAGGTGGCGCATCGGAGCCTATGGTAGCAACGAAACAGGGGGAGCCGTGAGGCTCCCCCTGCGTACGTGGAACGCGTCCTAGAGCCCGTACACGACCAGCATGGCGGTCGGCAGGATCAGGGGCGCGATGCCCGACGAGTGCTGGCTGCCGCCGGCGATGTGAGCGATGTACTGCTTGCCCCCCACCGAGTAGCTGACCGCCGAGCCCTTGAGGTTGGTGCCGGTGTTGAACCGCCACAGCTCCACAAGGGACGTGGAGTCGAGCGCGACGAATGCACCGTCGGCCCAACCCGTGAACACGACGCCACCGGCAGTTGCGAGCGCGCCGGATTCCGCCTGACGCGTTGCCGGGATGCCCTGGTCGTACGTGTGGGTGGCAAGCACCTTGCCGGACCGCACGTCGATGGCGACCATGTTCGCCTTGGTATCCACCTGCACCTGGTTGACGCTGCAGCCCAGGCACTCGCGTGCCGTCGGTGCGAACGCTTCTTTGGTGGAGCGCACCATCGTCTGGTACGTGCAGCCCGACGTGCGCGTCTGGTAGCTGATGCCGGTCGTCGGGTCATAGGACGGCGGCCAGATGCCGGTCGGCGATCCGCCCCAGGTGTTGCACACCATCGGCGCTTGTTCGCGCGTGCGGCCCGCGCGCGGCCCGTTGACGTTGTAAGGCTGCAGCACCTGACCGGGCAGGTACTCCATCGGCTTGCCGGTCTTGGTGTCGATGCCTTTGGTCCAGTTGATGTTGTCGGTCTGCGCGACGGCCTGGAGGAATTCGCCCGTCGCCGCGTTGAGCGTGTACAGGAAGCCGTTGCGATCCCAGTTGCTGACCGCCTTCAGCGTGCGGCCGTCAGCCGTGCGGAAGTCGAAGATCATACGCGCGCCGGTCGAGTCGAAGTCCCACGGATCGTTCGGCGTGTGCTGGAAGAACCACTTCATCTTGCCGGTCTCGGCGTCGAGAGAGAGCGTGCTCGACGCATAGAGGTTGTCGCCCGGCCGGAACTCGGGGTCATACACGGGCGAGGGTTCGCCGGTGCCGATGAACACGGTGTTGGTGGCGACATCGAAGGTCGCCGGACCCCAGGGCATCGCCGCGCCCCACTTCCACGTCTCGCCCGGCCACGTGCCGAAGTTGGGCTCGCCGGGCCGCGGGATGGTGTAGGTGCGCCAGACTTCCGTGCCGTCCTTGGGATTGAACGCAACGACCGAGCCGATGCCAGCGCTGCCCGCGGTGCCCGCGATGGCGACGTCCTTGCCGCCGGCGGTGCGGAATGGCAGGACGGCTCCGGAGAAGCTCGTGGTTGCGACGAACTCAGGCGCGTTCGGGCCGCCGGGCTTCTCCTGGCCGTTGGCTTCCCAAACCTTCTCGCCGGAATCCTTGTTGATGCCGATGAAGCGCCCATCGCGCGTCGCCTGCAGGACGCTGTTCTCCCACAGCGCCATGCCGCGGGTGTTGGTGTAGCCGATGAAGCGCTCGATCTGGGGGTCATGGCGCCACATCGGATACGCGCGATTGCCGGCGCGCACGTCGAACTTCATGATCTTGTTGTGCGAGTCGACGACGTACAGGAATCCATCCTCGACCAGCGGCGCGGCCATTTCGTTGCCGTTGCCCCCCGTCGTGACGGTGCGGGTGGTGGCGCCGCCGATCGACGCCATGAACACGACCTTCAGATTCTGGACGTTGTTCTTGTTGATCTGGCTGAGCTTCGAATAGTGCCAGCCCGGATAATTGCCGAGCGTCATGAGCCAGTTGTGCGGCTCGTTGTCGGCGTTGCGCAGGCGCTCTGGCGTGATCGGTGCTGCGGCCGCGGGCAGCGTAAGGCCCAGGGCTACGGTCGCGGCGGCGCATGCCGCGAACGCCTTCTTGGATACGGTCATGGTGTCCCTCCCCTAGAGGTCGCTGGCCGCAAAGCGCGCCCAGCCCCGGAGCGTCAATGGGGCGCATTGACAAGTCAAGAAACATATCCTCTTCGCACAGCTAGTGATGCAGAGCCCGCGACAAATACCGGGGCTAGTCTCGATGCGACGCGGCGATGAGCGTGTCGAGGAACGCTCGACGAGCCCTCGCTTGATGAGAGAGCGCAGCGCCCGCGTGAAGGAGTTGTGGTCTGGAGGGGTAAGGCTGCGCTGGATAGAACGTCTTTGAGACGAGGTCGCCAATTGCCGCCTGCATCCGGTATTGAGTTCGCAAGCGGCGACCAGCCAAGGTCCCATATCCGCCTAGAAAAAACGCGATCGAAGTCGCTCCGCTTAATCTCCTGCGTCGGGATGCGCGTCTCTCGCGCGACGTGGTTCACTACCTCCGGCTCATGCTGCGGTTCCAACTGTGCGTGATCCCCGACTAGGACCACCCATCGCCCTGTGTGAATGGGCACCGAAAGCTCACTCGCTGTGCATCTCGCTGCTTCATCCGGCGGGCCTGATCGACCCGCAGCCCGCCGTATTCCTTCCGCCACGGATACAGCGTCTGCTCCGCAACGCCGATCTGTCGGCTGGCCTCGGCAACCGACGCCCCCTTCGCCACCAGAACCTCAACCTCACGCAGCTTCCCGATAATCTGCTCGGACGTAAATCGCTGACGCGGCATGCCTTTCTCCATTCAAAAGTGGGCCAATCCTAACTCTGGACTCGGACCACTTTCGACAGGGCAGACCACGTCCGCACAGCGCGCTCGGCTACCGGCCGCCGGCCCCCTGACGTCTATGCGTAGGAGCATCGACAACAGTCGCACCAACCGCCGGCGGCGCCGCATGCTGCGCCGGTGGACGTCTTGGCGGGCTGCGGGGTCATCGGGCGCTGGTGCCAGCTGGCCCATGACCCTCAGCCAACGCCCGAACTCCCGAAGCCCATACTCGTACCCAGCCTCCGCGATCTTGCGGTACGCCTTGAAATCGAAGACGCCGAAGGCCTCGACCGGCGGATGCAGGTAGAGGTCGGCATCGACCGAAGCGCGCTGGCGGGCCTGCACGCTGGTGATGGTGGCCGTGCGGTGCAGGATACGCAGGATGTTCGGGATGCGGCGTTTTCTGCGTCCCCACGGCGTTAGGCTGTGCCACATCTGCCGCCAGCCGAACATCTGGTCCGATGGCTGCAGTGTCGTCGACAAGTCGAAATGCTGGTCGATGTCGATCGCGATCACCTTGCCGCGCGTCTGCTTGCGCGGCGCGGTCGCCCCGTGACGGATTGCAACTCCGGCACTGCGATGCGCGCAACCTGACGGGCGCACCACAGGGCAGGGGTCGGTCGCGAAAGACGATAACGACGCGGTCGTCTGCGTCGGTGCGCACGTCGTTCCGCGCAGCCAATGTCCAACGGCTCGCGGCTCGGTCGATCGCATCGCCGTCGCTCCGCGGCGAACAACACAGTGTGCTAGCTCGGACTGGAAGCGAGTGTCTGGCCCGGAAAGAGGGCGGGCCTATGATCGGGTGCCAACCGTTTCCTCAAGACCCCCGGGGGGCCTTGCCCGCTGGCACCCGGCGGCGCGGCTAGTACTTCATGCTTGCAGCGTTGATCAGCCCTATGGCGATCGACGCAGCAGCGAACGTGATAGCGGCAGCGGCGTTGCCTTCCTCGATGTGCTTTGAGACCTCGCGCAACACAAAGTCGACCAGACGGTACACCGCGATACATTGGTCTACGTGAAGGGCCGCGGCATCGTGCTCAACGAGCCCTCTGTGGTGGCGATGATCGCGCAGGGCCGGCGGAACGACGCTTTACATCTTTGCCCTGCCGCCAGATGTAGTCGCGTGGCAGGGGGCGGAGCTAGACTGAACTTGGCGAGACGTCGCGGTGGCGCTCGCTGTCATTTGGGAGGATGGACATGACTGGCAAGCGCGAACGCGGACTGGTTGAGCTCTACAAGGACGACCCCGAACGGGCCGACGCTGTCACTTTTGGACGCCGCACCGGTATCGAGCGGCGCGGCTTCCTAAAGGGCGCCGGTCTTAGCGCGATGACGGCCGCGGTCGGTGGAGCGATTCCGTTCGCCGCCAACATGCCCGCTGGACTGATCCCGGCTGCCCTTGCGCAGGGCGCTGCGCCTGCGCCTGCGCCCGCGACGCCCGCGCCAGCCGCCGCCGCACCCGCGGCGCCCAAGCCGCTGCAGATGCCCGGCAAGGCCGAGATCCTCGTGCTCCAGGAGCGCCCGCTCAACGCTGAGACGCCGCAGCACCTGCTCGACGACGACGTGACGCCGACTGCGAAATACTTCATCCGCAACAACGGCCTGCCGCCCGACGCGTTGGGCGCGCCGGCGAGCTGGCGCGTCACGGTGGACGGCGAGGTCAACACGCCGCTGGCGCTGACCGTCACCGAGCTGCAGCAGCGCTTCACGCCCGTGACCATGAAGCTGCAGATGGAGTGCGGCGGCAACGGCCGTTCGTTCTTCACGCCCGAGGCACGTGGCAACCAGTGGGGCAACGGCGCCGCCGGCTGCGCCGAATGGACCGGAGTGCGCCTGCGCGACGTGCTCGCCGCTGCCGGCGTCAAGCCGAGTGCCGTCTACACGGGCCATTTCGGTGCCGACAAGAATCTCGCCGGCACCGACGCGCAGGTGATCTCGCGCGGCCTGCGCCTTGCCAAGGCCATGGATGAGGACACACTCATTGCCTTCCGCATGAACGGCGAGGCGTTGCCCAATATCCACGGCGGACCCGTGCGCCTCATCGTGCCGGGGTGGCCCGGCTCTGCGTCGCAGAAGTGGCTCACGCGCATCTGGTTGCGCGACAAGGAGCATGACGGCACCGGCATGACCGGCTTCTCGTACCGCACCATGAAGACGCCGATCCCGCCGGGCGGCACGGCAGCCGAAGCCGACACTCAGATCCTCGAATCGATGCCAGTGCGCTCCATCATCACCAGTCCGGCGCACGGTGCACGTCTCCCTGCCAACACGCGCCAGATCGCGCTGCGCGGTGCAGCCTGGGCTGGCGACAAGACGGTGCAGGCCGTACACGTCTCGACCGACTTCGGTACGACCTGGACGGCGACCCAGCTCGCTGCACCCGCCAACCGCCACGCCTGGCAGCGCTGGACGGCGAACGTCACGCTGCCGAGTGCCGGCTACTTCGAGGTGTGGTCGCGCGCCACTGACCAGGACGGCAAGATGCAGCCGCACCTCGCGGGCAACTGGAACCCGCAAGGCTACGGCGGCAATCCCATCAACCGAGTCGCCGTCCTCGTGGCGTGACGCGCTTTCTGTTCGTGCTGGCGGCGGTGGGCCTCGCGCTCACCGCCGCGTCGGCGCAAGAGGCCGTGGTCGAGACGCCCGACGTGCTGCCGGCCGGCCTGGGCCGCGACGAGACCTTCTACGTCTGCACCGCCTGTCACGGCAGCGCCATCGTGCGCCAACAGGGCATGACGCGCGAGCTTTGGGATCAGACGATCGACCTCATGATTCAGCGCCAGCAGATGGCGCCGCTCGAGGCGCCGTTGCGCGCCCTCATCGCCGATTACCTGGCGGCGACCTTCCCGCCGCGCCGCCGCGCGCCGCCCAATCCCTTCTTGC
The DNA here is from genome assembly GCA_945904955.1 of Rhizobium sp. Q54. Classification (GTDB taxonomy): domain Bacteria; phylum Pseudomonadota; class Alphaproteobacteria; order UBA2966; family CAIVPW01; genus CAIVPW01. The sequence continues at coordinate 2,180 of CAMDPO010000046.1, read as the reverse complement.
CCTAGACCAGCACCGGGTGCGATCCGGAGGGCGCGTGGTGATGGAGCTGGAAGCCGAGGAAGGGGGCACCAAGGGTCGGACCGCGCCGAGGTCGGTCGCGGCCGGCTCCGGGTTCGCAGCGCGGGCGGCAGCCTTCTGTAATATGAACCTGCAGATTCAGACAACCCGATCGATCAGCTCTTCAACTCCAGCGAGCGCAGTGTGGCGCGCGTTCTGGGCGCACCCACCGTGAGCGGCAGCGCGCTCGGAAAGCGAGGTGGATCGATCTCCGTCCGCTATGCGGTAGGGGCGCCCCAAAGAGGCGCTCCAATACTTTGGAGCCCGAGACCGGGCGCGGTTCGTCTGAGCTTGTCGGAACCGGCGACCCTTTTTTCGGCCTGAAGGCCCCGCCGCCTTCTTCATGAATATCAAGTAAGCCTGCGCGTGCCTGGGGGGCCTATCTCAAGACCGAAGCAAACTCGGCGGCTGAACAGAGAACTGCCCACCGACACACGGCCACATGGGCCATCGCTCTACTCGCAGGAAATGCAATTAGAGTCGCGAGCACGATCTCTTCAGCGTCCCGCAAATGCGGCTGACGCGGCACGCCGTCAGACAGCCAAACGACGTCCCAGCCACCACCAGCCCCCGCGGTCGCGGCGGGCGGTGATGCCGCAACGGCTGGAGTTGCGGTCGGCGCGGGGGCCGCAACTGCACGTCGGCCTCAAGGGCACGATGAACGCGCTGTTCCTCAAGGACCTCGCCGACAAGACGCGGCGCGGTCTGCGCGGCCGGGTCGAGGCCGGCCGTTCCGGCGGCGGCCTCTGCTACGGCTACGATGTCGTTCATGAACTCGGCCCGGATGGCGAGCCCGTCCGCGGCCGCCGCCGCATTGCCGCGGCGCAAGCGCCCGTGGTGCAGCGCATCTTCACCCTGTTTGCGGCGGGGCACAGTGCGCGGGCTATCGCGGCGCAACTCAACGCCGAGCACGTTCCCGGATCGAACGGCCGCCCCTGGGGTGACACGACCATCCGCGGCCACCACGCCCGCGGCACGGGGGTTCTGCGCAACGAACTCTACATCGGCAAGATGGTCTGGAACCGCCTCCGCTACGTCAAGGACCCGCGGACTGGCCGCCGCGTCTCGCGGGTCAACCCGGCCGGTGAGTGGGTGGTCAAAGACGTTCGACCTCCGCATCGTTGACCAGGCCTTGTGGGATCAGGTTCAGACACGCCTGGGGTCAATCCGCGAGTCGCCCAGAGTGGTGGCGGCCCGCGCAACGCGCTTCTGGGAGCACAGGCGCGCGCACCACCTCCTCACCGGCAAGGTATTCTGCGGTGTCTGCGGTGGCCCGATGGCGGCTGTGGGCTTGGACTATCTCGGGTGCGGCCACGCACGACGCCAGGGCACCTGCACCAACCGTCGCAGCGTGCGCCGCCACGTGCTCGATGACCTCATCGTCGATGCGCTGAAGCACCACCTCATGGCGCCCGAGCTGGTCGAGGAGTTCATCACCGCCTACCACGAGGAGACCAACCGGCAACGACGCTCTATTGAGGCGGAGCGGTCGGGCCGGGTGCGCGAACTGGGTGACGTCGAGCGTCGGCTCACCGCGCTCATTGACGCGATCAGCGATGGCCTGCGGGCACCGGCCCTTCAGGGAAAGCTCGACGAGTTGGAAGGCCGCAAGGCCGAGATCACGCGCGACCTCGGCGCGCCTGCGCCGACCTCCGTCCGCCTGCTGCCGAACCTCGGCGAGCTCTATCGCAGCAAGGTGGCTGACCTGAAGAGCGCCGTGGCCGACCCCGAGACCCGAACCGAGGCGCTTGAAATCCTGCGCGGCCTCGTCGAGCGCGTCGTGCTCCATCCCGTGGACGGTGGCCTGGAGGTCGAGCTAGTGGGCGAGATCGCCAACATGGTCTCGCTCGGCGCCGCCGCACAAAGCAAGACGGCCGCCCCGGGAGGGGCGGCCGTTCCTGCTCTGTACCGTACTTCGGTAAAGGTGGTTGCGGGGACCCGCAACCACCGACAGTTGACTCTGGAGGCGTGGGTCTAGAGCGCTTTCATCTTAGGTTGACGCATAGCCTGAGTTTCGGAAGTAGTTGGCGCATTCTTGTGAGGTGTAGCTGGCGAGGAGTTCGCCGATTTTGTCCCAGAGAGTTGCGGTTGATCGCTGTGCTGCCTTGCGCAAGAGGTGCTTG
>CAMDPO010000045.1 GCA_945904955.1 Rhizobium sp. Q54 | reverse complement strand
GGCACGCCGATCGCCTGGTGGCTCGCTCGCTCCCGCGCCAGGTGGAAGGAAGCCGTCGCCGCAGTCGTTGCGCTGCCACTCGTCCTGCCACCGACCGTCCTCGGCTTCTATCTTCTCCTTTTCCTCGGACCGTTCGGGCCGGGCGGTGTGGTAGCGCCCCTGTTCGGCCTGCGCACCTTTGCATTCACGTTCTTCGGGCTGATGTTCGGGTCGGTGCTGTTCTCGATGCCGTTCGTCGTCCAGCCGATCCGCAACGCCTTCGAGGCGTTCGGCAATCGCCCGCTGGAGGTGGCCGCCACATTGCGCGCGTCCCCGTGGGACACGTTCTGGTCGGTGGCCGTGCCCCTCGCCCGCCCCGGCTTTCTCACCGGCGCGGTACTAGGCTTCGCCCACACGGTCGGCGAGTTCGGCGTCGTCCTCATGCTGGGCGGCAACATTCCCGGCCACACGCGGACGCTGTCGGTGGCCATCTTCGACTACGTCAACACCCTGCGCTGGTCCGAGGCGCACTGGATTGCCGGCGGCATGGTGGTGTTCTCGTTCGTGGTCATCCTGGCGATGTTCGTGCTGGAGAAGCGGATCGGCCGCCTGCGCGGCGGATGAGCAGCGCCCCCGAAACCATCGTCGCGCGCTACGCGGGCAACGTCGGCCAATTCAGCTTGGACGTCGCTTTCACGGCACCGATGCACGGCCTGACGGCGTTGTTCGGTGCATCCGGAAGCGGCAAGACCACGATCTTGCGCTGCATCGCCGGGCTACAGCGGCTGCCGGGCTTTCTGTCGGTGGGAGGCAGCGTCTGGCAGGACGACGCGACGCGCACCTTCCGGCGCACCCACGAGCGTCCCATCGGCTACGTGTTCCAAGAGGCGAGCCTGTTCGCGCATCTGTCGGTGGGCGACAACCTGCGCTATGGCCAGCGGCGTGCGCAGAAGGCAGGCACCCGCGAGATCATCAGCGAGTCCGACGTGGTGTCGTTCCTGGGACTCGACCGGCTGTTGGACCGAGCCCCGGCCAACCTGTCCGGCGGAGAGCGCCAACGCGTCGCCATCGGTCGCGCGCTCCTCTCACAGCCGCAGCTCCTGCTGATGGACGAGCCCCTCGCCGCCCTCGACCTCAACAGCAAGGAAGAGATCCTCCCGTACCTCGAGACGCTGCACGAACGCCTCTCCATCCCGATGCTCTACGTCAGCCACGACATGTCGGAGGTACAGCGCCTGGCGGACTCGATCGTGCTCCTGGAGCGCGGCATGGTCGCAGCGAGCGGCCATTTGCAGGACGTGCTCACCGACGTCAACCTGCCGAGCGCACGGCGCCCGGACGCTTCCGCCATGCTGGATGCCGAAGTCGGCGCATTCGACACGCGCTACGCGCTGACACAGATCAACGTCGCCGGCGCGACGTTGATGGTGCCGGGCCGGATCGGCGAGCCGGGAAGCACCCGCCGCGTGCGTATCGCCGCGGCGGACGTCAGCCTGGCGGCAACGCGGCCGTCGGAGACGACCATCACCAACGTCCTCGCCGCCCGCATCGTCGAGATGCGGCCGCTCGACGACGCCCAGGTGAACGTCGTGGTGACGCTGGGCCACGAAGGCGACGGTGCGCGCTTGTTGGCGCGCGTAACCCGCCGGTCGTTCGAATTGCTTGGCCTCACCCAGGGACAACGAGTGTATGCCCAGGTGAAGGCCGTCTCCATGTTGCGCCGCCGCGGCGGCAGCACGACGCCGCCCCGCGGTGCGCAGCCGCCAGCGTCGCGCAGCTGGTTGCCGTAGCAGTGCCGTCGTCGCTCAGCGATCGACGAACATGAACACCGTGTACATGTCGGCCTTGGTGCCGACCGCCAGGGTGATCTGCTGGCCCTGGCGCAGATCCTCGGCGGGCAGGTTGGGCGGGATCGTGTAGGTGAAGCCTTCTTCGTCAACGATATGCACGGTGCCCTGAACGCGTTGGAACTCCATGACCGTTGCCGGACGGGCATTGGACCGCTTCGCCCATCGCGGCCGTGGCAAAGCTGTAGCGAGCGGTGACAAGGCCGTGCCCGCCGTTGGGGCGCGGCCCTCGCCGCTCTCCCCACTCCGGGGAAGGAGCGTGGTAAAGTGACCGGAACGGACATACCCGAAGGATGAATCGATGACGAGGATCGTGGCGACGGTCGGTAGCGTGCTCTTGATCGCGAGTGGCGCGGCGCTTGCCGCCGACCTGACCGGAGAAGTCCAGGGCGTGGACCGCCAAAAGCGGACGATTCAGGTGACCATGCCGGGTGAATGCATCTGCAACGCAGTCACCTACGAAGTGCCCACCACCGTCGACATGGGCTGGTTGTCGCCCGGCGTGATGGTGACGATCACGTATACGATGACGAACAACGTCAACACCGTGACCAAGCTCGCGAAGTAGACCGGCCTACCTCTTCCTGTAGGCACTCCTCCCTCTGCGACGGCTGCGTCCCCCATTTGCGGGGCGACAGGCTTTTCCCGCGCCGCCATCAATGCAGCGACGGCCTCGTTGCCGCGGTAGTTGGAGATTGGGATGGCCTGCAGCGAGCGCATCGACGTCGGTACGGCGGTCAACGTCACGTACAAGCTGGTCCGCATCCTGATCGAGCACGAGCTCGAGACCGGACGGCTCTCGCCGCGCCGTTTGCGGCAGCTGGCGGCGATCATCGAGGAACGCTCCCTGGATTCGCGCGATGCGCGCGACGTGCAGGCCGCGAACCTGTTGCGCGAAGTGGTCGAGGCAACCATCGCCACGACCGGCCGCGTGAGCACGAAGCACAACTAGGCTTCGCGCACGCCGCTCCGTCCGGCCGCCGCGCTCCGGGCGATCTTAGGTAGCAATCTGCCGGGATTCGAGGAACGCAGGCTCGAAGAGCCCGCCGTTCTTGGCGCGCGCCAACTCCGCGCATTCCGGGCACAGGTCCTTGCCGCCCGTGCCGGCGCGCAACTCGTCCGGCGAGAGAATCAGGCCAGCGCCACAGCCACGATCGCGGTGGTGAATCTTTTGGCGGGGCGAGTGAAAGGCGCGCGCGCTCGACATCGGATCACCTCCTCAGGCGGGACCCCAATACACCGTAGATGCAGGGCCGCGAGCTATCGGGAAATGACCCGGTGCGACACCCGAGGATTCCTGATGGACGCCTCTCCGTCCGGAGCGCGCTCGTGATCTCTCGGGGCGCTCGTCACAGCGCTATGTGCGGGAAATGTCACCGCGCAGGTAGCACGCGAAACCGCGGACCTACTTGGGTCTGCCTCCGATGCCCCGAGGGCACAGCCTTGGGGCCGCTAGGACTCGATCCCATCTCTCCGGTACCAAGAGCGCGACGGACGGCTCGACCGCACGCCAGCGGTCACCAGTTTGCGAGATGGCCAACGGGGCGGTGGGACGCATGGGTATTCGCTTGTACAGAATGGGTTCGAGTTCCGGGGCGGCGCACCACAGCGCGGCCCCCGCGATGCCCTCAAATCAACCCGCCAAAATCGGGCTCGGACATCGCTCGGTCGGCGAAAAGATGGCCGGCGAACGTGGCGGCGAAGAGACCGCAACGATGAAGACCATCCTGCTCGTCGATGACGAGTTCGGAATCGTCGAGCCATTGAAGGACCTCTTGGAAAGCGAGGGCTTCAAGGTCCTGTGCGCGGCCAACGGCAAGGATGCGTTGGCCCGCCTCGCCACCGTGCGGCCGGATCTCGCCATCGTCGATGTCCTGATGCCCGTGATGAACGGCGTCGAGATGCTGCGGGCGATGCGCTCCAATCAGGAGCATCAGGACGTACCGGTCCTGTTGATGAGTGCCGTGCCGCGCTCCGTCGCTATGCAGGGCACGGAATCGCTCCCGAACCATGGATGGAAATTCATCCGCAAGCCGTTCGATTTCGCCGACCTGCTCGAAGCAATCGCGCAAATGATCGGCGGCGGCAAGGAGCCGAGCGGCGGTGGCAACTCAACCCTTCACTAAAGCTAGGGCGCGCTTCCACGCGCGCCGGCGACGGCGCGCCCGAGCGGGTCGCGTGTGAAGCTAGTGCTTGCCGGCGATGCGATCCATGAGGGCCAGGAGCACGCCGCTGACCACGAAGGTCAGGTGCAGGCCGATCAGCCAACCCAGCGTCATCGGATCGAACTTTTCGATATCCAAGAACGCTGCCAACAGCTGAATTGCCGAGATCGCGACGATCGAGGCGACCACCTTCAGCTTCAAGTCGCCGAAGTCGATCTTGCCCATCCAATCCGGCCGGTCGCTCGTTTCGCCGGTGTCGATCTTGGAGACGAAGTTCTCGTAGCCGGCGAGGATGATCATGAGCACCAGGCTGCCGACCAGCGTCAGGTCGATCAGGCTCAGCATCACCAGGATGGTTTCGCTGGCCGACATCGCCAGCATGTTCGGCACAGAGTGCCACAGCTCCTGCATGAACTTCACGAGCAGGATCGCCAAGGCGACTACCAGGCCGACGAAGAACGGAGCCATCAGCCAGCGACTCGCGAAGATACCGGCTTCGAGCGCGCGTTCGACGCGCGAGATGGTTCTGTTCGACCGCATGCTGTCCCTTCCTAGCGTTTGCCCGTGACATTGCCCGGCCGCCATTGCGTGCCTGGGCGGAACGGCCGCTGCGGCTTGGGCGGCGGCGGCGGCCGGAAGGCCATCGACGCGGGCTCCTTGGTTGCAGGGCCGCTCGGGCTTGGGCCTGCACCTTGCTTGGTGGAAGCGATCTGCGCAAGCCGGTCGGCAAGCCAGCGCACGCCGTCGAGGCGATCACGCTCGAACGACCAGTCGGCCAGCACGACCATCGTCTGGTCGGGCCGCAACTTGGCCTGCCCGCGCCGCGACTCGATGAACTCGATGAGCCCGGTCGGATTGGGGAACGTGTCGCGGAACGACAACGTCGCTCCCTTCGGACCGGCCGTCAGCCGCGCCACGCTGGCGATGCGCAGGGCGCGCTTGATGGCGACGATCTTCAGGAGCTGCTCGGCCTCCTCGGGCAACGGCCCGAAGCGGTCGATCATCTCGGCGGCAAATCCCTCGGCCTCGGTGTCCGTCTTGAGTTCGGCGATGCGGCGGTAGAGACCGAGGCGCACGTCGAGGTCGGTGACATAGCTCTCCGGAATGAGGACCGCGGCGCCGACGTCGATCTGCGGCGACCAAGCCTCCTGCGCAACCGGCGTCCCTGCGGCACCGGCGCGCGCGGCGGCGATCGCCTCCTCCAGCATGCGTTGGTACAGCTCGAAGCCGACCTCCTTGATGTGGCCGGACTGCTCGGCGCCCAGCAGGTTGCCGGCGCCGCGAATATCGAGGTCGTGGCTGGCGAGCGAGAAACCGGCACCGAGCTCGTCGAGGGATTGCATGACCTTGAGGCGGCGTTCCGCCGTCTCGGTGGGAGAGCGCGTTTCCGGGATGGTCAGGTAGGCGTAGGCGCGTACCTTCGAGCGGCCGACGCGGCCGCGCAGCTGATAGAGCTCCGCCAGACCGAACATGTCGGCGCGGTGGATGATCAGGGTGTTGGCGGTCGGGATGTCGAGGCCCGACTCGATGATGTTGGTGGCGATCAGGATATCGGCGGCGCCGTCGTAGAAGTCGACCATCACCTTCTCGAGCTCCGTCGGCGACAGGCGCCCGTGGGCGACCGCAATCTTGGCGTCCTTCACCTGGCTACGGACGAAATCCGAAACCCAATCGAGGTCGGAGATGCGCGGGCACACGTAGAAGACCTGCCCGCCGCGATTGCGCTCGCGCTGGATTGCCTCGCGCACCACGACCGCATCGAACGGAGAAATGAACGTGCGCACGGCCAGGCGATCGACGGGCGGCGTCGCGATCAGCGACAGCTCACGAATGCCGGCCATCGCCATCTGCAGAGTGCGCGGGATCGGCGTGGCGGTCAGGGTCAGCACATGGACGTCGGCGCGCAGCTCCTTCAGGCGCTCCTTGTGGGTGACGCCGAACCGCTGCTCCTCGTCGATGATGAGCAGGCCGAGATCCTTGAACTCGATGCCCTTCGCCAGCAGCGCGTGCGTGCCGATGACGATATCGACTTCGCCGCTCGCCATGCCCTTCTTCGCCTCGGCGGCCTCGGCCGGCTTGTTGAGGCGGGAGAGCTGGGCGACCCGCACCGGCCAGTCGGCAAAGCGCTTCTTGAAGAGCTTGACGTGCTGGCGCACGAGCAACGTCGTCGGCGCCACCACCGCCACCTGCTTGCCCGCCATCGCGGCGACGAACGCCGAACGCAGCGCGACTTCGGTCTTGCCGAAGCCGACGTCGCCGCACACGAGGCGGTCCATGGGACGCCCGGCGGCGAGATCGCCGAGCACCTCGCCGATCGTGCGCTCCTGATCCTCGGTCTCCTGGTACGGGAAGCGCGAGCAGAACTCGGCGTAGAGCCCCGGCGGGATCGTCAGCTTGGGGGCTTCCTTGAGCTGGCGCTCGGCCGCGACCTTCATCAGTTGGCCGGCGATCTCAGTGATGCGCTGCTTGGCGCGCGCCTTGCGGGCCTGCCACGCCTGACCACCGAGCTTGTCGAGGGTGACCTCGGCGGCGTCGCCGCCGTAGCGCGAGATGACCTCGATGTTCTCGACCGGAATGTAGAGCCGGGCGCCACCGTCGTAGACCAGGGTGACGCAGTCGTGCGGGCGGTCCTGGATGGTCAGTGTCTCGAGGCCCATGAAGCGGCCGATGCCGTGGTCGACGTGCACGATGACGTCGCCGGACGACAAGCTGGAGAGCTCGCGGATGAAGTCCTCGGCGCGGCGCGATCGGCGCGGCGCCCGCGAGATGCGCTCGCCGAGCAGGTCGGGTTCCGCCAGCACCGTGACATCCCCGGTCTCGAAGCCGTGCTCGAGACCCAGGATGACGAGCCCGATCGTCTTCGGCGGGAGTTCCTCCGCTTCCTGCCAGGAGGGGACGGCAGTCAGGTCCTCAATGCCGTGGTCGTGCAGGAGGCTGCCGAGACGATCGCGCGCACCGGCCGACATGGCGGCGACGAGGATGCGCGTGCCCCCGGCGCGCAGGCGCTTGACGTAGTCGCGCACCGCGTCGAGCACGATGCCGCCGGTCGTCGATGGTCCGGACTGGATGCGCTCCGCGGCGAAGTCCCGGCCAAGCGTGCCGCCGAGGTCGATCTCGCTGCCTTCCGACGTCTCGCCGCCACCGCCACTGAACGGCGAAAAGGCGCCAACGGCGCGGCCACTAAGAGCGGCCTTCCACTCGTCGACCGGCAGATAGAGGGCATCGGGCGGCAGCGGCCGATACACGGCCCCGTCGCCCTCCCAGGCTGTCTGGCGTGCCTGGAAGTTCTCGGCGATCGATTGGTCGCGCTCGGCGCGCGCATCCTCGGCGCGAAAGTCCAGGGTGATGGCAGCAAGCGGCACATAGTCGAAGATCGTCTCGAGTTGCTCGTGGAACAGCGGCAACCAATGCTCTGCGCCCGGATGGCGGCGGCCGACGCTGATCGACTCGTACAGCGGATCCTCGTCGCCGACGGCGCCGAAGCGTGCGGCGTACCCGGCGCGGAAGCGGGCGATCGCGGCCGGATCGAGCAGGATTTCCGACACCGGCTGGAGGGCGAGGTCGGCCGCGGTACCGGAGGTGCGCTGGCTCAGCGCGTCAAAGATGCGGATAGACTCCAGCGTGTCGCCGAACAGATCGAGGCGCACCGGCTCCTGGCGTCCCGGCGGAAACACGTCGATGATCCCGCCCCGTACCGCGTACTCGCCCGGCTCGCGCACGGTGCCGACGCGGTTGTAGCCGTCGCGCACCAGGTACGTGGTCAACGCCGCGACATCGATGCGCTCGCCCGGCTTCGCTCGAAAGCTGGCGGCGGTCACCGTGCTGCGTGCCGGCAGGCGCTGCGCCGCGGCGCCCGCGGTCGTCAGGACCACACGGCCGTCGTTGGGGCTGCTTGCCAGGCGGGACAGCGCCGCCATGCGCTGGCTCACGACCAGGCTGCTGGGCGAGATGCGGTCGTAGGGCATGCAGTCCCACGCCGGCACCGTCACGACCTCCAGGTCGGGGGCAAAGAACGCCAGCGACTGGGCCATGGCGGTCAGATGCATGTCGCTCGCGGCGATGTGCAGGACGCCGCCCGGACGCCCTTGGGCGATGGTCGCCAACGCAAGCGCATCGAGGCCCTCCGGGGCACCGGCAATGCGCAGGCGGCCGCCTTTGGCAGCCGGCGCTAGGAACGCATCATGAAGGTATTTCAATTCGTTACAGGACTATGTTGCGGGCTTCGTAGAAGCACCAGGATGTCGTTGTCAAACGCTGGCGGCACGCTCTCCAGGGCCAGAATCCAGGCGTAGAGGTCAGGATCGCTGTTTACCAGCAAGGCCTCGTAGCGATCGAGCTGCGGCCCATCGAGGCGATCAAGCCAGGCGTCGGCGAACGTTCCCAGCAGGTGGTCGATCTCCTTGGTGCCGCGGTGCCAACTGCGGAATCGCAATCGCTTCCGCTGTTCCGCGAGGGGATCCTCCCGCGGGCGGTCGTCGGCCGTTGCCATCGTTCCCCTATACGGGCTCGGGAGCCCGCTGTCAGCAGCGCGACAGGACGCATGGGGACGTTTTATATGGTCGCGTGCGGCCGGAAATCCTATTCCCCCTGTTCGCCCCGGCGACCAGCTTGCCCGGCATCGGCCGCAAGTTCGGCACCCTGCTCGAGGCCGTTGCGGGCGGCCCGCACGTCGTCGACCTGCTTTGGTACCTGCCGACGGGGATCATCGACCGCCGCTTCTCGCCCACGGTCAGCGAGACACCGGAGGGCGTGCTTGTGACCCTGACGGTGAAGGTCGAGTCCCACGCCGCTCCCCACAACCGTCGCGCGGGTAGCGCGCCTTCGGCGCGGCGCCAGCCCTACAAGGTCTGGGCTTCGGACGAGACGGGGCGCATCAGCCTGGTGTTCTTCCACGCGCGGCCCGAGTACCTGGAGCGCACCCTACCCATTGGCCAAGTCCGCGTCGTCAGCGGCAAAGCCGAGCGGTTCGGCGGCGACCTGCAGATGACCCATCCGGATCAGATCGGCACCCTCGAGGAGATCGATCGCGTGCGATCGGTCGAGCCGACCTACGGCCTCACCGCCGGGCTGCCGCAATCGACCATGCAGAAGGCCGTGCGCGGAGCGTTGGATCGTGCCCTCCCGTTGCCCGAGTGGCACGACCGTCCCTTGCTGGCCCGCGAAGGCTGGGCTGGGTGGCGCGAGGCGCTGGAGGCGGCGCACATGCCGCAATCCGAGGACGAGCTTTCGCCGACCACCCTCGCCCGCCGCCGCCTCGCCTACGACGAACTCCTCGCCAACCAACTGGCGCTGCTCCTCGTGCGGCGCCGCATGCGCCTGCGTCCCGGCCGCGCCATCAAAGGCAACGGCCGGCTACGCAAGGTCGTGATGCAGGCCCTGCCCTACCAACTCACCGCCGCACAGGAGCGCTCCGTGCGCGAGATCCTCGCTGACATGGAGCGCCCCAACCGGATGCTGCGGCTGCTCCAAGGCGACGTCGGCAGCGGCAAGACCGTGGTCGCCCTGTTGGCGATGCTCGCCGCGGTGGAGAGCGGCGCCCAAGCCGCGCTGATGGCGCCGACCGAACTGCTTGCCCGCCAACACCTGCGCACCATCACCGCACTCGCGGAACCCGCCGGGGTCCGCGTCGGGCTACTGACCGGTGGCCGCAGCAAGGAACGCCAAGAGATGGTCACGCGCGTCGCGGCGGGCGACGTCGACGTGGTCATCGGCACCCATGCCCTGTTCCAGGAGGGCATGGAGTTTCGTGACCTTGCGTTCGTCGTCGTGGACGAGCAGCACCGCTTCGGGGTGCACCAACGCCTAGCCCTGACCGACCAGGTCGGTACCGCGGCGGACGTGCTCGTCATGTCGGCGACGCCGATCCCGCGCACCCTCACCCTGACCGTGTACGGCGATATGGACGTCTCGCGCCTCGACGAGAAGCCGCCCGGACGCCGCCCCATCGCAACTCGGGCGCTGCCCCTCTCCCGCCTCGATGAAGTGGTCGCCGCCGTTGGCCGCCGTGTGGCCCAAGGCGAGCGCGCCTACTGGGTGTGCCCGCTCGTCTCGGAGTCCGAGGTGTTCGATGCCGCCGCGGCGGAGGAACGCTTCGCCACCCTCGCCGAGAAATTCGGTGCGCAGGTCGGACTCGCCCACGGCCGCCAGAAGAGCTCCGAGCGCGACCAGGTCATGGCGCGCTTCGCCGCCGGCGAGGTGCGCATCCTGGTGGCGACGACGGTGATCGAGGTCGGCGTCGATGTGCCCGAGGCGACCATCATGGTCATCGAGCACGCCGAGCGCTTCGGCCTCGCGCAGCTGCACCAGCTGCGCGGTCGCGTCGGCCGTGGCGGCGCCGAGTCGTCATGCCTGCTCCTCTATGCGCATCCCCTCGGCGAAGCGGCCCGCGCGCGCATCAACATCCTGCGCGAGACCGAGGACGGCTTCCGCATTGCCGAAGAGGACCTGCGGTTGCGCGGCGCAGGCGAAATCCTGGGCGTGCGCCAGAGCGGCATGCCGCAGTTCCGCATGGCAGACCTCGCCGCCCATCAGGACCTGCTGGCGGTGGCGCGGGACGACGCTCAGGCCTTCCTGCAGCTAGACCCCGAGCTGCGTTCTGCCCGCGGCGAGGCCCTGCGCACGCTCCTCTACCTATTCGAACGGGACGCGGCGACCGCGCTGATCCGCTCCGGCTAAGCTTGCCGACATGTCTCTGGCAGGCCGCGCGCGGCGAGGTCTATAGTCCGGCCTTCGCTATATGGAGAGCCGATTTTTGGCGCGTCGGGGGATCGTTCGCAACTCATGAAGCGGTTGCTCGCCGCTGCGGTGCTCGTGTGTGTCGCCGCACTGCCCGGACTCGCGCACGCCACGTACGAAGATGGCCTCACCGCCTATGAGCGGGGGCAGTTCGACCACGCACTGCGGGAATTCCGCACCCTCGCCCACCGCGGCCATCCCGGCGCCGAGTTCATGCTCGGCGTCATGCATTTCAACGGCTTCGGCGTCGATCGCAACGAAGTTGTCGCCGCGATCTACTTCCGCAAGGCGGCCGAACAGGGCGAGCCGGGCGCGCAACTCGCCTTCGGCTCGCTGCACATTCGCGGCATTGGGGTGTTTCAGAACCTGATCGAGGCACGCAAATGGCTCTCCATCTGCGCGCGCTCCAACTCGCCGGACGTCGCGCGTCAGGCGACCGCGCTGCTCGGCTTGACCGCGAGTCTGATGACGGCGGACGAAATCATTCGTGCTGACCGGGTGGCCGAACGTTGGCGTCCGGTGCGCGCCGGTCTCGTTCGCGAACAATAGTCACGCCGTTCTGCTGCATCCGCTGGATGATCAGCCACGCGTCGTAGGTGTCCTTGTTGACGACCGCCAACGTGCGCCCGCGATAGGGCTGCACGTACTCCGTCAGCATCCATTTGTCGGGGATGTCCGGCATGGTCATGACGACGACGCGGCGGAAGTCCCCCTGTAGCCACCCCAAGGCGCCGTCCACCGGTTGAATGCGCAGCGGCCGCTGCATGCGGCCGAGGAACGTGAACTGGCCATGATATTCGCCCAGGATCGAGATCGGCCGCCCCGAACGCTGCGCCGACGCGACGTAGCGCGAGATCGGGCGCAGGTCGAACGCATGGGCGATCTGGCTGAAGGCGAGCACGTGGACCAGCACGACGACCGCGGCGCTCTGCAACGCCAGTCCTGCAACCGCTAGCTTCGCGCTGCTCCGGGCGTATCGCACAACGACGAGACCGACAGCAGCCACCGACAGACCGAACAGAGGCGAAATATTGGCGGCGTAGCCAGGCAGCCCGCTGATCTCGATGGCAGCGACGCCGTTCCGCAGCCAGTACGAGAATCCCGCCAGCGCGAACCCGAGCGCCACTACGGCAAGACCGGGTAGGGCGGAGTTCCAGCGGCCGAGCGGCACGCGCTCCAAGCCAACCGCCAGCACCAAGGCCACCGCCGGCAGCAACGGCAACAGGTAGTGCGGCTGCTTGCCGCTGATCAGCGACAGCACGACGAAGCTCGCCAGCAACCACACCAGCGCCAGCCGCACGCCACCGTCCATGTTGCGCAGGGCCGTCGGTAGCGCGCGCCACGCGGCGGGCCAGACGATCCACGGAAAGAGCAGCGCCGGCAGGACCGGCAAGTACCACCACCATGGCCGCTCGTGGGCGAACGCTTCGGCGATCCGGCCGGCGGTCTGTCCCCACAGGATGGCGCGCCCGTAGTTGTAGCCGCCCACCTCCGCAGCCGGGAGCGCCCAGGCGACGCCGATGAAGGCGCCGGCGGCGATCGCGACGAGCGCGCCGATGCCGTAGCGAACCCACGACGCCGGCGCCGGGCGCATCCACACGGGCGCCAGCAGGATGACCGGCAGCACGTACACCGCGATCACCGGACCCTTGGCCAGCGCGCCAAGGCCGATCCCGGCGGCGACGATGGCCCAGCCACGCATTGCCCGTCCGCGCCACACCTGCACCATGCCGAGCATGGCGACGACCGTGAACGTCACCATCAGCATGTCGAACATCGTCACCGTGGTGAACACGGCCCACGCCAGACAGCCAATCAGAAGCCACGGCACCAACCGGGCGCGCTCCGGGGCAAGCGGCCACAGCGAGCGCGCCAAGCCGCGCGCGGCGAACAGGCTGGCGAGACCGAACAGCGGCGCCACCATGCGGCCCCACCACTCCTGCACGCCGAACAGCGACCAGCCCGCATGGATCATCCAGAACAGAAGCGGCGGCTTGTGGCTGTACGGCTCGCCGTTGAGCAGCGGCACCAGATAGGAGTCGCGGATCCACATCTCCCACGCCACCGACAGGTAGCGCGTCTCGTCGATGGGCAGCAGCGGCCGCGTGTTGAGGGCGACGAGGACCAGCGTCAGCCACGTGCCGACCAGGGCGAGCTCGTGGCGCCAGCTCCAGATGATCGCGCGCAGGCGAAGTGCCCACTCCCGGTCGGCAAAGCTGCGCAGCCTCGCGACTGCCTGGTCGGGCGTGATCGTCACGCGCTGGCATCCTCTGCCACGTTCATACCGGCGTGCCTTCGGCGCGACGGGACTTCATGATGAGCTGCAAGTTGCGCAAGTAGATGAACACACCGAACGCCTGGCCGACGATGAACACAGGGTCCTCGCGATGCAGCGCGTAGGCAAGCAGCGTCGCGCCACCGGCGATGCTCAGGTACCAGAACACGATCGGCATGTGGCTGGTGCCGCGCCGCTCACTGGAAATCCACTGCACGATGAACCGGGCCGAGAACACGGCCTGACCCAGGAACCCGATCAGCACCCACGTCGTCAGGTCGAAGGACAACCCGCCGATATCAACGTGCATTCACTCGTCTCCTCTTGCGTTGTCGCGCGGTGCGCGCGCGTCCGTTTCCGTGATCTCAACGACGCTCGGGTGCCAGCGCCCGGACCGGCGCTTCAGCCACAGCACGCCGACAATGTCGACGATGCCTACCCACAGCCGGTTGTTGACGCCGTAGTGCGAGCGTCCGCTGCGGCGCTGCCGGTGGGTGACCTCGACCGAGGTGACGCGCCCGCCCTGCTGCTGCATCAGCGCCGGCAGGAAGCGATGGAAGTGATCGAAGTGGGGCAGGCGCAGGAAGGCGTCGCGCTCGAACAGCTTGAGGCCGCACCCCGTGTCCGGCGTGCGATCGCCGAGCAGCCAGCCGCGCACGCGGTTGGCGATGCGCGACGAGGCGCGCTTCAACCAGGTGTCGCGGCGGCGCTTGCGGTTGCCGGCGATCATCTTGAGGTCGGGGTCGCCGGTCTCGCCGAGGAAGCGCCACAGGCGCGGAATGTCGGCGGGGTCGTTCTGGCCGTCGCCGTCGAGGGTCGCGATCCATCCGCCGCGCGCCATGCGTACGCCGGAGAACAGCGCGGCGCTCTGCCCGCAGTTGGTGCGGTGGCGCACCACCACCAGCCCGCGGCGCGCGACCTTGCGCAGCGCCTCGGCGGTTGCGTCCCGGCTGCCATCGTCGACGACGACGATCTCGTAGCCGCCCGACATGCCTTCGAGGGCTGCCCGGATCTCCTCGACCAGCGGGCCGATATTGTCTTGCTCGTCGTGTACGGGCACCACGACCGATAGCGCGGGCGCGCGTTGGCCAGCAGACAAGGCGATTTCGGCACCGGCGGGGTCGATGGGCGCCTCAACAAGCCGCGGAGCCTCGTGGCTGCGCAAGCGGCTTATGTTCATCCGGTGTGCCCATCCCCGGGGTGCGACTCGGCACGGCCGCACATGGCCCGTTGAACCCGCCGCTAGCCCAAGGTTTCGTCCCTAGCCAAGCGGTCGGCGCCGAGCCATCGAAACTACGCGGTGCGGCGGGCGCCCACAAGGGTTGGCCTATACCGCCGCAAGCGTGACCGTGGCACATTTGGCGCGCGTGAAGCCCGCCCTCCCCGCGCCCTCAGGTCCCGACCTGCCTCGACGCTGCCCGTACGCGCGCCCATCTCAACAGCGCTGCTGAAGCGGGGCCGACGTGGCAACTAAGGCGAAAGCAAAGAAGGCCGACGCGCCCAAGGCTGGCGCACCAAAGGCTGGCGCACCAAAGGCTGGCGCAAAGGTGAAGCCGCTCAAAGGCGGGCGCCTGGAGCCCTATCGCGCCAAGCGCGACTTCGAGGTTACGCCCGAGCCGACCGAATCGCGTGCGACTGCCGAGGGCAACTCGTTCGTCATCCAGAATCACGCGGCGACACGCCTGCATTGGGACTTCCGCCTCGAGATGGGCGGCGTCCACCGCAGCTGGGCGGTGACCAAGGTGCCGACCCTCGATCCGAGCGTGAAGCGCCTCGCCGTGCATACCGAGGATCATCCGACGTCCTACGGCGACTTCGAGGGCACCATCCCCGCGGGCCAGTACGGCGCCGGCACCGTCATCATCTGGGATCGCGGCACCTGGGCGCCGATGGGCGACGTCGAGGCGGGCTATCACAAGGGCTCGCTCAAGTTCCGCCTGGTCGGCAAGAAGCTGAAGGGCGGCTTTGCGCTCGTCCGGCTGCGCGACAAGTCACCCAAGGACCGCGGCAAGAACTGGTTGCTCATCAAGGAAAAGGACGAGTACGCGCAGCCAGGATCGGGGGACGCGCTCGCCGAGCAGAACAAGAGCGTCGTCTCTGGCCTCAACATCGAGGAGATGGCGGCGCACGGCGCCATCGCCCACAGCGAAGGGGCGTCGCGCAAGAAGCTGAAGAAGGTCAAGCCGGCCGACCTGCCGAAAGCCAAGGAGGCGGCGCTCGGCGACGTACCGGAGCCGCAGCTCGCGTCCCTCGCGAACCACCCACCGCACGGCGAAGGTTGGCTGCATGAAATCAAGTACGACGGGTACCGAACGCTTGCACGCATCGAGGACGGCGCGGTCCGGATGATCACCCGCAACGGCCACGACTGGACCGATCGATACAAGCCGATCGCCAAAGCGCTCGCCAGCTTGCCCGCAAAGAACGCGATCGTTGACGGTGAGGTCTGCGTGCAACTGCCCAACGGAGCGACGAGCTTTGCCGCGTTGCAGGATGCACTCGCAACGAGCGCGTCGAGCAAGCTCGTGTACTTCGTGTTCGACCTGCTGTGGTCTGCCCTGTCGAAAGTGGTCCGAGTCCAGAGTTAGGATTGGCCCGCTTTTGAATGGAGAACGGCATGCCGCGTCAGCGATTTACGTCCGAGCAGATCATCGGGAAGCTGCGTGAGGTTGAGGTCTTTGTGGCGAAGGGCGGGT
>CAMDPO010000044.1 GCA_945904955.1 Rhizobium sp. Q54 | reverse complement strand
ACCGCAACCGGATCGAGCGCATGTGGTGCCGTCTCAAGGACTGGCGCCGCATCGCAACCCGCTACGACAAGCTCGCCCGCAACTACCTCAGCGGTGCCTACCTCGCCGCCGCCTTGATCCCTTGGGTCAATTGAGTCCGGACCCTAGGCGACTAGCAGCTCCGCGATGTCCGCACGCAGCTCGGCCATGCCCGCGCCGGTGTGGGCGCTGGTGGGAGTCGCCTGCGGGAAAGCCGCGGCGTGCGCCTTCAGGTGCGCCTCGACGCCCGCGGCGTGGTCGGCCAGCTCGCCGGCCTTCGCTTTGTCGATCTTGGTGAGCACGACGCGCGTCGCCACCGCCGCTTCATCGAGCACCGTGAGCGCCGCCTCGTCGCTCTCCTTGATGCCGACACGGGCGTCGATCAGCAGCAGCGTGCGCCGCAGGGATGGCCGGCCGCGCAGATAGTCCTCGATCAGCTGCGTCCACGCGTCGACCGCGCTCTTGGACACCTTGGCGTAGCCGTAACCCGGCAGGTCGACGAGGCGCATGCGCCCGTCGAGATCGAAGAAGTTGAGCTTCTGGGTGCGGCCCGGCGTCTGCGAGACGTTGGCCAGCGCCTTCTGGCCGACGAGGGCATTCAGCAGGCTCGACTTGCCGACGTTGGAGCGGCCGGCGAAGGCGACCTCGGGCAGATCATCGGGCGGCAGGTCCGCGACCGAATCGGCCGACCACATGTACGTGCACGGCTTGGCGAACAAGAGGCGGCCGCGCTCGAGTGCACGTTCGTGGTCCTCGGGCGTCCGCGCGTCACTCATGCGCGGTTCAGGTCGCCGACTTCTTGGCTTTGGCCGGGCCTGCGCGCTCGACGCGGCGGATGATGACCCATTGCTGCGCCATCGACAGCACGTTGTTCACCGTCCAGTAGATGACGAGCCCCGCCGGGAACGGCGCCAGGATGAACGTGAAGACGATCGGCAGCAGCATGAAGATCTTCTGCTGGATCGGGTCGGGCGGCGCCGGGTTCAGCTTCTGTTGCACGAACATGCTGATGCCCATCAGCAGCGGCCAGATGCCGACCAACAGGAATCCCGGCGGATCCCACGGGATCAGCCCGAACAGGGTGAAGAGGTTGGTGGGATCGGGCGCCGACAGGTCCTTGATCCATCCGTAGAACGGCGCGTGCCGCATCTCGATGGTGACGAACAGCACCTTGTAGAGCGCGAAGAACACCGGAATCTGCACCAGGATCGGCATGCACCCGGACAGCGGGTTCACGCTCTCCTTCCGGTACAGCTCCATCATCTCCTTGGTCTGGCGCTCGCGATCGTTCGCGTAGAGCTCGCGCACCTTCATGATCTCGGGCTGAATCTTGCGCATGCCCGCCATCGACTTGAACGACTTGTTAGCGAGCGGGAAGAACAGCGCCCGCATGAAGATCGTGAAGACGATGATGGCGATGCCGAAGTTGCCGGTCAGGCGGTACAGCCAGTCGATCGCCTTGAAGATCGGCTTGGTCAGGAAGAAGAACCAACCCCAGTCGATGGCAAGGTCGAAGCGTACGACGCCCTGGTTGTCCTGATAGCCCTCGAGCGTCGCAACCTCTTTGGCGCCGGCGAAGAACATGTGCCGCACCTCGGCGTCGCCGGCCGCGGCCACAGTGATCGCTTCGCGGCGGAAGTCGGTCTGGTACTTGTCGCCGCCGACGTTGGCATAGCGGAAGCCCGCCTCGACCGGCTGCGTCTGATCCGGAATGACGGCGACCAGCCAGTACTTGTCGGTGATGCCGAGCCAGCCGCCTGTCGAGCGCATCGTCTGCGGGCCGTCCTCCTTGAGGTCCTCGTAGGAGAACTCGACCAGGTGCGCTTCCATCACGCCGAGCGGGCCTTCATGCAGGATGAAGAAGCCCTGGGTCGCCGGCGTGCCGGTGCGCGAGACGAGGCCGTAGGGATACAGAGTCACGGCAGCGCCGGTCGTGTTCTCGACGCGGTCGGTGATCGTGAACATGTAGTTTTCGTCGATACCGACGATGCGGACGAAGCGCACGCCCGCGCCGTTGTCCCAGGTCAGGGTGACCGGCGTGGTGGGCGTCAGCTCGTTGCTGGTAGCGCGCCAGACAGTGTCGGCGCCGGGCACCGCGACGCTGGTACCGGGCGGCGCCACCCAGCCGAATTCGCCGTAGTACGCGCCGGCCGAGCCGGGGGGCGACAGCAGCACGACCAGCGGGCTTTCCGGCTCGATGGTCTCGCGGTAATCGCGCAGACGCAGATCGTCGATGCGGCCGCCCTGCAGGGAGAGCGAGCCTTGCACGCGCGGCGAGTTGATGGTGACGCGCGCGGCAGCCGCGACCACTTCCTCGCGCGGCGCCACGACGGCCGGTGCTGGCGCCGTTACCGCCGCAGGCGGCGCCGTTTCAGTGACCTCGAAGTTCTGCTGTTCCGGCGGCACCGGGCGCGGCGTCGGGAACAGCAGCTGGAAGCCGATGAGGATCGCCATCGACAGAACGAGGGCGAGAATGACGTTGCGTTGTTCCATGCGCGCCTAGTCGCGGTGGCGCGCGGCGTGGCCGTGCGCCTCCGAGTGGGAATGGGGAGGAGGGACGGGGTCATAGCCCCAGCCACCCCAGGGGTGGCAGCGGACGATGCGTCGCAGGGCGAGCCAAGTCCCGCGCAGCGCGCCGTGCTGGCGCAGCGCATCCAGGGCATAGACCGAGCACGTCGGCTCAAAGCGGCAGACGGGGCCGATGATCGGCGACAGGGTGTAGCGATAAGCGTGCACCGCCAGCGACAGCACGCGCGCGAGCAGCGTCATGGCGCGGCGCGCTCTTGAAGCGCGCCCAACCGGCGCAACGCGCCCTCGATGTCGGCGATCAACAGGGGAAAGGGGCGGGTCAGTGTCTCGGTCCGTCCGATGAGTACGTAGTCGTGGCCGCTCGCCGCCACCCGCGGAAGTACGGAACGCGCTGCCTCACGCAGGCGCCGTCGCGCCCGATTGCGGGCCACCGCGTTGCCGACCTTGCGGCTCACCGTGAGGCCAAGCCACAGGTCGGCCCCTGCATCGAGGTGGGGCGCGGTCGCGGCCGCCGCAAGGCTTTGGATGATCACGCCCGGCATGGCGGCCTTTTTGCCCTGCGCGGCAGCGCGCAGGAACTCCGCCCGCTTGCGCAGGCGGCCGATTCGACGGCTCGGGAGAGGGTCGTTCACCGGAGGGCGCGCGGCCGGCACCGCTTCTTGCGGCGCGCCGTCAGGGCGGCGCGGCGTCATCCGGCCTAGGCCGAGAGCTTCTTGCGGCCCTTGGCGCGGCGACGGGCGAGCACCTTGCGGCCGCCCACCGTCTCCATGCGGGCGCGGAAACCGTGACGGCGCTTGCGCACCAGCTTGCTCGGCTGATAGGTCCGTTTCACGACGATTTCTCCCGCGTTCTTCTGTGCTTTGAGCTTGATAGGGCCGCGCGCCGACGACGGTGCTGCGGCCGCACCTAATACAGGCAGGGCCGGAAGGTCGTCAACCTTTGGCGGGGCCCAGGGATTTTCCCGCCCGCCAGGCCAAGGCGCGGGTTTGCTGGCTTGGCCTCCAAAGGACTAGAGTCCCGGCCCATGACCGGCCTACCGCGTACGGAAGGTTCGCTGGCCGGCGCTGCCCCAAGCCCAGCCGATGGCCGGCCGCGCGCTTCGAGTTCTGCCGTACCCGCACCCTCCGCGGACACCGCCCAGGCCGCGGGCGCGAAGCCGGCTGTGCGCTGGTACCGGGGTCTGTCGGGCCAGCTCCTGCTCTTGACCATCCTGTTCGTCATGCTGGCCGAAGTGCTGATCTTCGTGCCGTCGATCGCGCGCGAGCGCATCAGCTTCCTCGATGCGACCATCGCCGACGCCGACCTCGCCACCCTGGCGCTCGAGGAAACGCCCAACAACATGGTGAGCCCGGAGCTCGCCCGCCGTCTGCTCGACACGGTGGGGGTGCGGGCGATCGTCCTGCGCGGCGGCCAGATCAGGCGACTGGTGTTGGCCGACGTCATGCCGCCGGCGCTCGACGTCACCGTCGACCTGCGCGAGACGACGCTGCTGGGCACGCTGGACGACGCCGTCGCGGCGCTGGTGCGTGGCGACAAACGCGTCGTGCGCCTGATCGGCCTGTCGGCGCAGACCCCCGGCGCGCTGGTCGAGGTCGTCATGGACGAGGCGCCGCTGCTGGCGCACCTGCGCGTCTACGCCGGCGAGATCCTCAGCGTGTCGATCCTCATCTCGCTGGTGACGGCGCTGCTCGTCTATTTCGCCTTGCACTGGCGCCTGGTGCGGCCGATGGCGCGCGTCACCCAAAGCATGGTGGATTTCCGCCACGATCCGTCGAACCCGTGGGCCGTGATCCGCCCCGGCACACGCGAGGACGAGATCGGCATCGCCGAGCGCGAGCTCGCCACCATGCAGATCGATTTGCGCGGGGCGCTGCGCCAGAACCGCCGTCTCGCCGAACTCGGCCAGGCGGTCAGCAAGATCAGCCACGATCTGCGCAACATCCTCGCCACCGCGACGCTGGTGTCGGACCGCATCGCCCTGATCGACGATCCCGACGTCCAGCGCCTCGCGCCGACGCTCCTGCGCTCCGTCGATCGCGCCGCGACCCTGGCGAGCGAGACGTTGCGTTATGGCCGCGCCGAGGAGCCGGTGCCGCACCGCTCCACGTTCGACCTGCACGACCTGATGGAAGACGTCGGCGCCTCCGCCGGCGTCGCACAAGTGCCGCGCCTCACCTGGAAGAACGAGGTGCCGACGCTCTTCGCCATCAACGCCGACCGCGACCAGGTCTTCCGCGCCCTCCTCAACATCACCCGCAACGCCGTGCAGGCGATGGAGGGTGGGGCCGAAGTGAGCCGTGGCGCCGGCGGCCAGGTCTTCGCGCGCGCCGAACGCGTCAACGGCCACGTCGCCATCGACATCATCGATACCGGACCCGGCCTGCCGCCCAAGGCCCGCGAGGCGCTGTTCCGGCCGTTCGCCGGCAGCGCCCGGGCGGGCGGCACCGGCCTTGGCCTGGCGATTGCACGGGATATCGCGCGGGCCCATCGCGGCGATATCCATCTGGTGCGCAGCGATGAACGGGGCACGCAGTTTCGGCTGGAGATCCCGGATGCGTAGCGCCCTTTGGTTAATTCCGATGGCGGCAACGGTAGGCACAATCGGCCTGTCCGGCTGCGTCGGTACCGAGCGTATTGCGTTGCGCTTCCAACAGCTCGGCTGTCAGCTTGCCGGCGACGTTCCCGTCGAGGACAAGTGCCTGCAGGCCTACGTTCCCGTCGAGCCGCCGCGGTACTGCTACCAGACCCTGGCGCGCATAGACTGCTACGCTGAACCAGTGCGGTTCGGCCCCGACCCCGGCCTCCTTCGTGCGGCACCGCCCGACCTCGGCAACTAACCCGACCGCCACGACGTGGCGCAACCTGATCACCGACGTCGCCGGCCTTAGGGTCGGCAACGCCGAGGACGCGCGCGTGCGCACCGGCGTCACCGTGGTGATTGCCGACGAGCCCTGCGTCGCTGCCGTCGACGTGCGCGGTGGTGCGCCCGGAACGCGCGAAACCGATCTGTTGTCGCCGACGTCGCTGGTGCAGCAGGTGGACGCGATCGTGCTGTCGGGTGGCTCCGCGTTCGGGTTGGATTCCGCGTCCGGTGTGTCGGCGTGGCTCGCCGGACAAGGGCGCGGCTATCCGGTCGGACCGGTGCGCGTACCCATCGTGCCGGCGGCGATTCTGTTCGACCTTCTCAATGGCGGCGACAAGATATGGGGCGACGTGCCGCCGTATCGCGCGCTGGGCAAGCACGCCTGCGAACGCGCCGCGGCCGACTTCGCACTCGGCAACGCGGGCGCCGGACTCGGTGCGATCGCCGGTGAGGTGAAGGGCGGACTCGGCAGCGCCTCGATGCAGCTGCCGAACGGCATCACGGTCGGCGCCCTCATCGCGGTCAACGCGGTCGGCTCGCCCATCATTCCCGGCACGCGAACCTTGTGGTCCTGGGCGGTCGAGCAGGACGGCGAGTTCGGAAACCAGGGCCTTCCGAAGTCCATGCCGGACTGGAGCGCGCCCTATGGCAAGCAGCGCCCCACGCCGGGCGGCAACACGACGATCGGGGTCGTCGCCACTAATGCCGCGCTGGTGCCGGCGCAGGCCCAGCGCATGGCGCTGATGGCCCACGACGGCATCGCCCGCGCCGTGCGCCCAGCCCACAGCCCGTTCGACGGCGACACGCTGTTTGCCTTGGCGACCGGCCGCAACCCGCGACTCGTCGACGCGGCCGAGCTCGCCCTCATCGGCGATGCCGCCGCGACCTGCGTCGAACGCGCCATCGGTCGGGCTGTTTACGCGGCCGACGCTTTGGGGGATATTCCAGCCTTCCGCACACGTTGAGCCCAAGGAGGCCCGCCGTCATGAAAATGACTCGCGCTCTGATTCTATTTGTCTTGGCCCTGGTCGCGCTTGGCGCGGCGCCGGACGCGCGCGCCCAAGTGCGCCGTGCCGTGGTCATCGGCATGACCCTCGAGCCGCCGGTGCTCGACCCCACCATCAATCCCGCGGCGGCGATCGCCGAGATCACCCAGCTCAACATCTACGAGGGCCTCACCCGCATCGACGAGCAGGGCCGCGTGCTGCCGGGACTCGCCGAACGTTGGGACGTATCGCTAGACGCGCGCACGTACACCTTTCATTTGCGCCGCGGCGTGAAGTTCTCCGACGGCACCGATTTCGATTCCGCCGACGTCAAGTTCACCTTCGAGCGCAACGTCCGCGACGACAGCACCAATCCCCGCAAGGGCTATTTCACCCAGATGGAGCGCATCACGACGCCGGACGCTGGCACCGTAGTGGTGACCCTGAAGGAGCCCAGCGCGCTGTTCCTGTTCAATCTCGCCGAGAACGCGTCCGTCATCGTCGCGCCGGAAAGTGCCGCGACCAATCGCTCGAAGCCGATCGGCACCGGTCCGTTCGTGCTCGATCGCTGGGCACCCGGCGACTCGGTCGTCCTCGTCAAGAACTCCGCGTACCGCACTGCGGCGAGCGTCAGCATCGAGCGCGTCACCTTCAAGTTCATCGGCGACGCCGCCGCGCAGGTTGCAGCGTTGCGCGCCGGGGACGTCGACTTCTTCGCCAACCTGCAGGCGGTCGAAGCGGTCGGTCAGTTCCAGCGCGATGCGCGCTTTCAGGTCCTGCTCGGCAATACTGAAGGCGAGACGATCCTTGCCATCAACAACAAACGTGGGCCGCTCGCCGACGTGCGCGTGCGCCGCGCCCTCTCCCACGCCGTGGACCGCCGCGAAATCATCGCCGGCGCAATGTCGGGCATGGCCCAGCCGATCGGCTCGCACTTCGCGCCGCACCATCCGGCCTACGTCGACCTCACCGCGACGTACGCACCCGATCTCGACAAGGCGCGGGCGCTATTGCGCGAGGCCGGCGTTCCCAACGGCTTCGAGGTGACGCTGAGCCTGCCGCCCGTCGACTACGCGCGCCGTTCCGGCCAGATCATCGCGGCACAACTTGCCCGCGTCGGCGTGCGCGCGCGCATTGAGGAAGTCGAGTGGGCGCGCTGGCTCGATGAGGTCTTCGCTAAGAAGAATTTCGATCTGACCATCATCAGTCACGTCGAGCCGATGGACATCGTCATCTACGGCAACCCGAACTACTACTTCCAGTACGACAGCTCGGCGCTGCGCGACATCCTGGCGCGCGCCAACGGTGCCGCCGATGTTGTCGAGCAGAACCGCGCCTGGGGCGAGGCCCAGCGCCTGATCGCCACCGACGCGGTCAACGTGTTCTTGTTCGAGCTGCCCAAGGTGGCGGTAGCGCGCGCCGGCCTGAAGGGCCTGTGGACCAACGCGCCGATGTTCTTGAACGACGTCGCGGCGATGCGCTGGGAGTGACGCGCTAGCCGTTCCAGAATCCGACGACGTCGGCGATGCGGCCGTCGGCCGCGAGGCGCACCACGTTGGTGCCGCTCGCCTTGCCCGCGCTCCAGCGCACTAGGGCCACGCCCTGACACTGTTGCGGCTCGCCGTCCCGCACGAGGCGCGTGCCCGGCATGTGCTTCTGCAACGCCGTCAGGTGCTCGTTGAGCTCGTCGCGTCCGGCAATCGTCGCGTAGGGGTCGCGGAAACCGACGTCATCGGTGGTCGCGTCCGCGAGTAATCCGGCGCGCTTGCCGGCATCGGGCTCGCTCCAGGCGGCGAACAACGTATCGATGCGCTGGGCGAGGCCAGCGTGCTCCTCGCGCGCCACCACGTTGGCGAACAGCGACAGCTGGAAGCGCCAGCCGGCGGCATGCTCGTCGCGCACCCGCTCCGCGGCAACCTCATGCATGATGGCGAGCCTGGTGCCCTCGGCGTGCGGCGCCAGGGTGATAGTCACTTGGCTGCCGCCGCGCTCGATCAACACCGACGTGTCGTTCGACTTCTGGTCGTAGCCGTACGTGAAGACGATGCGCCGATCGGTCTCCATCGCCACGATCTCGCCGCCGGCGGTCGTGCCGCCCGGATGGACGATGTGCACGCGTCCGCCCGGGCGCGGGTCGATGGTCGAACCCGCTCCCCACCAGCTGGCGAAGCGGCCGGAGTCCGTGAAGTAGCGGAATACGGTCGCGGGACGCGCACGAATGACGATGGTGCGCGTGTAGCGGAACGGCAGGTCCTTCATCGGCGTGTCCTCCTGGCACGACGGCTGGTCTTGGGCCCCTGGGGCTTCGGGCCGCGCCGCGCATCTTCCATCTCGGCGCGTAGCTTCAATTCTGCCAGCGCGCCATCCCACATCTCTTCGAGCATCTTGGCGAGCGGCCCGAGCGCCTTGCGGTCCGCCCGGTAATAGCGCTCGCGGCCCTTGGCGCGACGCCGCACCAAGCCGGCGCGTGTCAGCAGCCCGAGTTGCTGCGATACAGCGCCGAACGTCACGTCCGGCAAGGCGCGATGCACATCGCCGGCCGTGCGCTCGCCGTTCCAGAGCAGCTTCAGGATCATGCGCCGGCGCGGCGCGCTGACCGTGCTCCACAATCCATCCATCATTTTAGAATAAACTAAAATGATGTGCGTGCAAATATCGGGGCAGGCTCAGGGTGAAGGTTTGAGCGGCTGCTCCGAACACCGACCTCATGCTGAGCTTGTCGAAGCAGGAGGAGCCCGCGGCGGGCGGCTGAGACCAAGGACTCGTGATTGTCTCAGCGCTTGATCGCCGGCGGGAGACTCACGATGTCGGTTCGGTGCTGCAGGTGCAGGCAGGTTTCCGGTCAACCGGCGGGTGCGCGACCGTAAAACGCCGCGGTGCGCCCCGCGATTTTTTCGTCTTTGCGTTTTTTTGTGGGTCTAGTGCGCCAAACCGGCAGATTTCTGCCGGTTGCGGCCGCGAACGACGCCCGCGGGATACGCAAATTAACGCGAGCGATACGCTGCGGATACGCGACGACTACGCTGCAGAGCAGCGTGCGTCGCGCGCGTTCTCGCCGTTAGCGGACGAAGATGCGGACTTCGTTGGTGGTGACGTCGGGGCTGCTGGTCGACGACAGGCGCACGCGATCGGCGGGCAGGCCCATGTCGGTGAGCGTACGCAGCACCTCCTCGGCGTTCTGCTTGGCGCGCGTGACGTTGAGCGCCATGTTCGCGGCGTTGCCCTGGGCCGATGCGACGGCCACCAGGTCGAACGTCGCGGTTGCCTTGCGCTCGAGCGCCGCGGCGACCGCGTTGTACAGCGGCTGCTGGTAGGCGACGTTCGGGCGGTCGAAGCGGATGACGACGAGCGCCTGCTCGCCGACGCCGATCTGGGCGGCGCCAAACTGCTGTGCCGCGGCAGCCGCGTTGGCGGCGCCCTGGGCGGGAGCGGCGGGCGCTGCCGCGTTGGCGAAGGCGCGGTTGAACAGGCTCTGGCCGAGGATCTCGCCGTTCTGGATGGCGATGGCGACGGTCTGCAGGTTGCGGCGCTCCGCCGACAGGTACGCGGTCTGGCGGCTGATGTCCTCGCTCAGCTCGTTGAGCAGGCGATCAATCAGGACGACGGTGCGGTTGGTCTCGTCTTCCAGGATGGCGAGCTGGCGGTGGTCCTCGTCGATGGCGCCGGCGAGACCATAGGTCGCGCGCGCCGCTTCGAGCAGGTAGGACGCCATCGCCGAATCGCTTGCCACCGAATTCGCCAGGCTGTTGAGGTTGGCGACGTCGCCGCTCAGGCGCTCGAGCTCGCTTTGCGCGCTGCGCCATTGGCCGAGCAGCACCGGGTTGCCGGGCGTCGTGCCGATCTGCAGGCGCGAATTAATCGCCGCGACGGTGCCGTGATAGCGCTGCGAGTCCTCGGTGGTCTGGACGCGGACCTGCTGCAACTGTTGGTTATGGCCGATGATCTGGTCCTGCAGCGCGATGAGCTCACCGCGGTGCTGGGAGACCTTGGCCCCGACGAACGTGCCGGTGCTGGCCCCTTGGGTGACCGCAGGCGGTGTGAACGTGGTTGTACCGAGAGCAGGCGGCGGCGCGACGGGCGTAGCCGCCGGGCCGGTCGCAGTTGCCCGCTGCACGGAAGCAGTCTGGGTCTGGGCGGGTTGGTCCGCACCCCCCAGCGATGGCCACAACGCATTGGAAGCAAACGAGCAGGCGGACAGCCCCAGCAGGGACGCCACCGCAACAAACCGCACCACCTTCACAGCCATCATGGCCGAATCAACCCCCACGCTTTCGAGCCGGCCCGTGGCTGGTCTCGACCGCAGTCGACGACAGAAGATGGAACCCCCGGACAAGACCGCAGTCTCTTGACTACGGCCGATCCTAGCCCAAGGAATCGGGGGAAAACAAGCGCCATGTCAGTGGCTTGGCGTGTCTTCTTGGCCTCAACTTTAACCTTTGGACACCGGGGGAGCACCGCCCGGCGCGGCGAATTGCCGCTGCCGCGGGCCCATGGTAGCTCTCCTAGCGCTCGCCTTCGCCCGCTCTGGGATGCCCGATGACCGCCGACCGCATATGGCTGTTCGTGGCTCTGGCCGCCCTCGTCGTGGCGCTCGCCGGGGCGGAAGCCTTCTACGTGATCGGCGGCAACCGCGGCGGCGCCACCGTACAGGGGTATGCCACCGTGCCGACCAACCAGGTCGTCCAGGTCGGTGGCGTCCTGCAGGTGCAAGGCCGCCTGGTGCATCTCGTCGGGCTCGTACTGCCCCGCGAAGAGCCGAACTGCACCATCAGCCGCGGCGTCGTCGTGCACTGCACCCTCATTTCCGCTGCGAAATTGGCGGAACTCGTGGCCGGCAAGATGGTGCGCTGCCAGGTCCAGCACTTCGGCCGCGACGATCGCAACTGGGGCGTGTGCCGGACCGTGGGCGCCGGTTCGCCGACCGGCGATCGCCTCGAGGACACCATCAACGGCCGGATGCTGCTGTCCGGCTGGGCCCTGCCCAACGAGGAACACGGCCGCAAGTGGGTGCAACTCGGCCTGCGCGCCCGCAACGCCGGGGCCGGCCTGTGGCCAGGCAACGTCGTGCCCGATCCGGTGCGCCTCGGCACCTTGTACGGGGTCATGGAGATCAACGACGGCAACACCCTCGAGATCCAAGAGGTGCGCATGCGCCTGTACGGCATCGATGCGCCGGATCTTGCCCAGGAGTGCATGCTAAGCGGTGTCGCCTATCAGTGCGGGTTGCTCGCCTACGTCCAGCTCATCGACATCACGGCCGGCAAGGGACGCGTCACCTGCTACGCGTCCAAGATCGAAGGCGATGACCGGCCGTACGGCAAATGCGGACTGCCGACCTCAAACGGCGCCGACATTCGCGCCGACGCGCCGAGCTTCAACGAGATGATGGTGCGCTCAGGCTGGGCGCTCGCCGATCGCCGGTTCACCAACGACTACGTCGCCGCCGAAGAAGAAGCGCGCCGCGAGAAGCGCGGCTTATGGGCCGGCGAGTTCGTGCAGCCGTCGGAGTGGCGCGATGGCAAACGGTAGGACGCTGCTCGCCGCGCTCGGGTTGCTGCTCGCGCTGGCGAGCAGTCCGGCCCTTGCCCAACAAGGCGCGGGTGCCGACGTCGTGCTCGGCGACGTGCGTGTGCGCGGCGCCGGCATCGTCGTCGTCGCCAATCAGTGGTTTCACCTGCTGGGCGCCTCGACCTTCGAGCGCGACGAGGTCTGCCACCAGAACAACGTCGCCTACCAGTGCGGGCTCATCGCCCAGGGCAAGCTCGCCGAGCTCGCGCACCTGACCCAAT
Organism: Rhizobium sp. Q54; assembly: GCA_945904955.1. Lineage (GTDB taxonomy): Bacteria > Pseudomonadota > Alphaproteobacteria > UBA2966 > CAIVPW01 > CAIVPW01. The sequence continues at coordinate 3,921 of CAMDPO010000044.1, read as the reverse complement.
ACCAATGCACGCTGCGCGAGTTTCCCGGCGACAATCGCCGCTGGGGCAGTTGCGTGCCCTACGACTTCATCACCCGCGGCCCGATCCCGGGCGGCGAGGACTTAGGCCGGGCCTGGGTGCGCTCGGGCTGGGCCTTCGCCCATCGCCTGCATGTGCCCGACCTGGTCGCCGACGAGGAGATGGCGCGCGCCGCCAAGCTCGGCATTTGGGCCGGCACCACGCCCGCCATCGCGGCCGAAGCGCCGAAGCAGGCGGTCGGAACGGCGTACGTCATCGACGGCAACACCCTGCGCGTGGGCGGCACGTTGGTGCGCTTGGCCGGCATCGACGCACCCGAAGCGCCGCAGTCCTGCAGCCTGGGCGTCGGCCAGGGCGGCTACTTCTGCGGCATCGTCGTGCGCGGCATCCTGGTCTACGCGACCATGGGCAAGCGCATCTTCTGCACCATCCTGCGTCTGCCGGGCGACGATCGCAACTGGGGCACTTGCGGCGAGGCCAATGCTGCCGGCACCGGCATGAAAGAGGGCGACACGATCAACGCGCAAATGGTACGCGATGGTTGGGCGCTAGCGGACCGGCGCACCAGCTCGCAATATCTCGACTTGCAGATTCAGGCAGACAACCAGAACATCGGGCTGTGGCAAGGCACCTTCACCAATCCGCGCGACTGGCGCCTCGGCTGGCGCTGACCGCGTTCGCTTTGCGGGTTCGCGCAGCCACATGAAGTCGCGCCGCAACGTGGTGACCGCCGGCGTGCTTGTGCTGGTGGCGGCCATCGCCACGGTCGCCGGCTATTTCTATTTCGCCGGGCCGCTCAACTACGTCGTCGAAGGCCCGGCGACCGTGCCGGATGCCGGGCGTCTCATCGTCGAGAATCATCTCGTGCAGCTCGACGGCTTGGCCGCCCCGCGCCGTGATGCGGATTGCCGCATCGGTGGCAACGTCCTGCAGTGCTCGCTCATTTCTCAGGCGCGCCTGATCGAGATGGTCGCCGGCAAAACGGTGCGCTGCGACGTCACGCGCTACAAAGGCGATGATCGCAACTGGGGCCGCTGCCGCGTGCGCAATCCGGATCCCGCGCTGTTCGCCGGCGGCGAGGACGACCTCAACCGCATGCTCGTGCGCTTGGGCTGGGCGATCGCCGACCAGCAGCACGTTCCCGACTACGCCACCGACGGCCAGCAGGCGCGCACCCAGCGCATCGGGCTGTGGCAAGGCACCGTCGGCGAGCGCCGCGTCGGCACCAATGTCCTGGCCGGCGTTCCGGTCGTCAAGGATGGCGACACCATCGAGCTGATGGAGATCGAGATTCATTTGCGCGGCGTCGACGCGCCCGATCTGTTCCAGACCTGCAAGATGGACGGCCTCGACTACGATTGCGGCGCCCGCTCGCGCGCCAATCTCGTCGATTTGCTGGCCGGCATTCCGCTCGTCTGCCACGTCGGCACCTTCCCCGGCGATGACCGCGTGTGGGGCCGCTGCGGCGAGGACGACGGCACCCGCCGCGACTTCAAGCTCGACTCGGTGCCGCTCAACGCCGCCATCGTCACGACCGGCTGGGGCGTCGCGCGTCCCGATACCGAAGTCACCTACACCGAGGCGGAAGCGTTCGCGAAAGGCGAGAAGCGCGGCATGTGGGCGGGCGAGTTCGTGCGTCCGGCCGATTGGCGACGGGGCGTGCGCTGATGGCCAACATCGTGTTGCGCGCTCTGCTGGTCCTTCTGCTGACGGCCGCCGCCGCGGTCGCGCAAGAGCCGCCGGCGGGCGCGCCCCAGACGGCACCGCTGACCGCGCCTGCACCGGTGCGCCCGGCCGATCCCGAAGTGATCGGCGGCCTATTGGTGCGCGGTCCGGGCATCGTGATGGTGATGAACCGCTGGTTCCACCTGCTCGGTGCCGAGGGACTCGACGAAGACGCGCAGTGCACGCGCGACGGTGCGCCCTACGCGTGCGGCATCGTCGGCATGGCCAAGCTCGCCGAGATCGCCAACGGCAAGGTTCTGCACTGCCGCCTGCAGCAATTCCCCGGCGACACGCGCTGGTGGGGCACCTGCTCTTCCTATGATCCCGGTACGCGCGCGCCGGTCGCCAACGCGCCGAGCGTCAACCAGGAGTGGGTGCGCACGGGCTGGGCCAAAGCCAGCACCCTGCACACCGACGCCTACAGGGCGGACGAAGATGCCGCGCGCGCCGCCAAGCTCGGCATGTGGAACGGCACTCCGCCGGCGCCTGCCGCAGCCGCGACTGTCGCCGAGGGCGCTGCCCGCGTGCTCGACGGCAACACGATTGTCGTCGGCGGCACCAAGGTGCGCCTCGACGCCATCGACGCGCCGGAGCTTTCGCAGATCTGCCGCATCGACGGCCGCACCTATGACTGCGGCGAAGTCGCCAAAGGCTACCTGCTCGACTCGGTCATGGGCCGGCGCATCACCTGCGCCCTGGCGAAGCGCGAGGGCGACGACCGTACCTTTGGGACCTGCCGGGTGGCGGGCACCGACCCCGCGACGGTCACCAGCCTCAACGAGCGCATGATCCTGGCCGGCTGGGCGCTGGCCGACCGCCGCGTCTCCGAGGCCTTCACGCGCCACGAGGGCATTGCCCAGCGCGAGCGGCGCGGCATGTGGGCCGGCCAGTTCCTGCAGCCGTTCCGCTGGCGCCAAGGCGATCGCTAGGCGGCCCTTCGCCGTCCTTGCCCGTTGGGGCCAATCGCACTACTTTCGCGGCCTCTCGCGCCCCGGTACCTGCGTCGGTGCCGTCGTGGTCAGGGACAAAGCGCCCGTAGCTCAGCTGGATAGAGCACCAGACTACGAATCTGGGGGTCGGGAGTTCGAATCTCTCCGGGCGCGCCATTCCTATCCAGGAAAACCGCCAATCTCCGGATGGAAAACCTCCAGGGCCTTGGGCGGGTTTTCAGCTAGCAAGGCCTTAGTAAGGCGGCCCCGCCGGGGTGCAGGTGCCGCCTATTCCCGCTATTCTCGCAATGATCGTCCGGCTTGGGGGCTTGGGGATGTTCATCCGTTGGATATGTGCGTGCCTGCTTGCAGCAGGCACCATTCACTTCGGCGCGCAACGGGCCGAAGGGCAAACAGTCGACAATGCCCTACGGGGGCTGAAGTCGCTTCGGGTAATGGTCGAGGAATTGGATGGTGACGACGCGCAATGCGGCGTCGATGAACGGTCAGTTAGGTCGTGGGTGCTCTACCCTGTTACGTCGACACCTTTGCAAATAACCGATGATCGATTCGCTCCGGCGACGCTGTGGGTCAATTTGACCTCGTTGTACTTCCAAGGAAACGGACTGTGCGTCTATGCGTACGTGTTGAGGCTGCGCTCTTTCCAGAAAGTTGTGCTCGAAGCCACCGGCCAGAACAGATACGCGGGGGTCGTGCTTTGGGAGCGCTCAGGAATTCAATCGGCAGGCCGCTCCGCTATCGCAGCCAACCTCCGTCAAACCATCGACGAATTCGCTCGCGCGTTCGTGGTCGACTGGCGGCTGGACCAATAGTCCACGGTTCTTGATTCGTTCACGGAGGCGCCTATCGTGCTTCCGTGGCCCGCGACGACGACCGCATCATCCCGCTCTACGACTTCCGCATCGAAGACTTGAGGCAGTGGCACATCGTGGAAGCAACCTGCTTCCATTGCCGCCGCACAGAGGTCGTCCGGCACGAACACCTGCAGCGTGCGGACGACCCGTTCGTCCGGCTGGTGCGGATCAAGTCGCGGCTACGATGCCGGGCGTGTGGGAACCGCGACGGCAATTCGCTGTCGGTTAAGATGGCGCCGCGAAACTAGCGCCACCCGGGGGCAACATTGGCAGACGTCCGCGCGAAGTTTGTTCCACCCACCATTAGCCTCAAGTCGTTCAACTGCCCAACGTGCGGTGCGCTGGCGAAGCAGTTTTGGTTCTTCCCCCATCTT
>CAMDPO010000043.1 GCA_945904955.1 Rhizobium sp. Q54 | reverse complement strand
CGCCGGCGCAATCCGCCGACGCCGCGGAGGTCAAGGTCCTTAGCACCATCGGCATCAGGGCCGTGATGCAGGAACTTGGCCCGCAGTTCGAGCGCGCCACGGGGCACAAGCTGGTGATCACATTCGACGTGGCCAATGCGTTGAAGAGGCAGATCGACGCAGGCGAGAAGTTCGACGTCGCCATCCTGACCATTCCGGTCATCGACGAGTTGATCAAGGCGGGCACGCTTGTCGCGGATACTCGGGTTGATGTCGCGCGCAGTGGCATGGGCTTGGCGGTGCGCGCCGGTGCCCCCAAACCGGACATCAGCTCAGTCGAGGGGTTCAAGCGCGTCCTGCTCGATGCGAAGTCCGTCACTTATCCGGAGGAGGGACTGACCGGCGTCTACTTCACCCAAGTGCAAGAGCGCCTGGGCATCGCCGCCGCCGTCAAAGCCAAGGCTAAGCTGACGACGAGCGGTAGCCCCGCCGAGCTCGTTGCTCGGGGTGAAGCGGAGGTCGCTGCGCACATCGTTCCTGAACTTCTCGCCGTCCAGGGCGTTGAACTCCTCGGCCCCTTCCCGCGTGACTTGCAGAACTACATCGTCCTACCGGGCGGCATAGCAACGCTCGCCGCGGAACCCAAAGCCGCAAAGGAATTCCTCCAGTTTCTAGTGGGACCCGCCGCCAGCGCCATCATGAAGTCGAAGGGCTATGAGCCGCTTTAGAACGCTCCTTGAGGCGTTGATCCCCGGTTGAGTGCCTTTCAGACCGGAGATACTGCTTGAAGGCCGGGCGATCCTCCGACCCGTGAGAAGCGGGTTGGGGGTCTCGCCCCCGCCCAGTTTGTTCGACAACGCTGCACGAGAAGCTGTACCTGCGCCCGCGACCACGCGGTAAGTGCGATGCTCCGATCATCATTTGCGCGTCTTGCACACGCGCCACACAATTGTTGCGTCGGCGTATGCGAGTCACGACCGGTTACGAGGACAACCGCTTCTTCGTCCGGCGCAACGGCATTCTTTACGCCACGCCGCTGTTTCTGGTTCTGGTGCTAGTAGAATTCAGCGACTTGATCTTCGCGGTCGACTCCATTCCCGCCATTTTGGCCGTCTCGCAGGACGCGTTCATCATCTTCACTGCAAACGTGTTTGCCATTCTCGGGCTCCGTGCCCGGTACTTCGCGCTCGCCGAGATCGTCCCGCGGTTCGTCTACCTGAAGTACAGCCTCTCATTGATCCTCGTCTTCATCGGCGGAAAGATGCTTGCCAACTACTTTTACGGGGGCAAGTTGGTTCCGACGCCCTGGGCGCTGCTTGTCGTCGCCTGCCTCATCGGCGGCTCGATCATGCCTTCCCTTTGGAAAGCGCCCACGGCTTCGGCTGCGGTGCTGCCTACCGAATGGGTCCCGGGCAGCCCTCCTGTGCCACGCCGCGTCAAGCCCGACGGCAGCGAGGAAGCGGGCAATTGAGAAACCGGTCGGGCTTCTACCGATGGCCCCGCGCAGGGACGGCGAGAAGAGCCTCGAGCTCCCCAGGGTCCAGCCACACGCCCCTGCACCGAGTGCAAACGTCGATCAGGACGTTGTCCTTGACCACCTGTTGGAACTCGCCGGAGCAGACCGGGCAGGTCATGGGTATCGAATGTCCGGGCGCCCGTCCGCCGTGAAGCTGAACGGGATTCTCCTGCGCCAGCAGCCGGCGCGCGGCCGGGCTCAACACGATCTGGTCAACTGCCGGTACTACGGCGTCGCTCCCGGAGAAGGGACGCGCGCGCATCATGTAGGCATCCGTGCGTTTCGCCGGGTGCCGTCCTCCGAGGCGGGTAACAGGCCCGATCACGGTACCTCCAAGCCATTGGCATATGGAGCCACCAAGATATGGGCACCCTGCGACCTCGTTGCAAGGTCGCCCCACGGCAAGCCTGCCTGACGTGGGGAAGTCGTTTCGCGAGTCGTACCCGGACGAATAGCAGTCGACTCGGTGTACTAGTCAGTACGAAAGCAACAGCGGAACGGTGGGTTCATCCAGCATGAGTTCCGTGGCGCCCCCCAAGATGAAGTCGCGCACGCCGGAGCGGCCGAACGCACCCATCACCAAGAGGTCCGAGTGATGTTGGACCGCATAGTCGGCCAGCACTTGGCCCGTCTCGCGTCCATCGGCATCAACTTCGTCAGCAACCGCGTCCACGCCATGCGCGGCGAGATGCCGAACGACCTCTGCCCCGATACCAGTGCGCACCTCAACCTTATCCTTCAAGACTGTTCGGACTCGGACGAGGTGCGCCTGCGGCAATAGCGGCAAAGCATCGCCCAATGCACGAGCAGTGGATCGGCTTCCATCCCATGCCACGATGACGGTGCTTATGCCCTTGCCGAGGAGATCCGCCTTGCCGGGGCGGTAGACAAGTACCGGGCGGCCCGACCCGAAAATGACGGCCTCTGCAACCGATCGCTGCCCGTCCTGCATATCGATGGTGGGCACAAGACAAAGGTCGCGCGTGCGTGCTGCGCTCGTCCAAGAGCGATTTGCACTGCCAATGCCGTCAGTTGCTCGGCGCCAACGGCGGCTGCAAATCGAATGGCCTGATCTATCGGAGCCGCGAGCCGCCCCCGTCCGATCCCGACCGGCCCCCAGCCATCCCGGCGTGATTCGGCCCGCGCCGGGTTCGGAGCCTTCGTGCGAGTCGTTACCTGGCCAGCACGAGCTGAGTCTGGCCATCGCGCGAAACGGTGATCGCCAGGGTGCCGTCCGCTTGCCGTGCCAATCGCTCCAGCTCGGCAACCGTCTCCACGGGGCGATTGTTGATCGCCAGGATCAAGTCACCCTCGCGCAATCCGTTTCGGAACGCGTTGCTGTTGCCCTCCACCGAGCGCACGGATACCCCCGTAGTAGCGCCGCGGACCGGGCGCGTCGGGTCGATGTCGGCGAACACGGAGCCGGCCAGCGCAGGAACCACTCCGGTCGCTGCGACGGTCGGCAGCGCTGCTGTCAGGGTCACCCGAACGTCCGCGGGTTTCTGGTCATGCAGGACCGAAAAGGTAACCGTTTCGCCGGCGCGGATTAGGCCGGCCTGGTTTCTGAGGTCGCGCATGTCGCGCACCTCGGTTCCGTTCAGTCCCACAATGACGTCCCCAGCGGAAAGGCCGCCGCGCGCCGCCCCCGTTCCTGGCTCGACGCGCATCACGACGACACCGGCGGTTACAGAGAGGCCCATGGCTTTCGCGACTTGCGGCGTGAGGTCCGTATACGTGATGCCAATCTGACCCCGTCGCACATCGCCGAACTCGACGATCTGCGCCATCACTGCCCTGGCGACCGCGATCGGGACCGCGAAACCGATCCCGACGTTGCCGCCGGCGCCGCCCGGGGCAAGGATCGCCGTGCTGATGCCCACCACCTCACCGCGCATGTCAACGACAGCCCCGCCGGAGTTGCCCGGATTGATCGCCGCGTCGGTCTGGATGAAGTCCTCGTAGCCCTCGATATTCAGTCCGCCGCGGCCAACGGCGCCGACGATCCCCAGCGTCACGGTCTGCCCAATGCCAAAGGGATTGCCGATTGCCACCACGAAGTCCCCGACTTCGATCGACTTCGAGTCGCCGAACGGCACTGCCGTCAGTGCCGGAGCCTTGATCTGCAGAACTGCAATGTCGGTGGGCGAGTCGGACCCAACCAGCTTGGCGTCGAACTGCCGGCCATCGTTGAGGCGGACCACGAAGCGTGTTTGGTTCGCGACGACATGCTGGTTGGTGAGAATGTAGCCGTTGGCCGCGTCGACGATCACGCCAGAGCCAGTGGACGTGGTCTGCCGCTGCGCTTGGTTCGGTCCGAGGAATCGGTTCGTCTCCGCGAGCGGCGCGCCACCTGTCGCGGTGATGCTGACGACCCCCGCCGTCACCTTCTTCACCACCGGCGCGAGCGTCGGAATGCCGCGGCCCTCGTCGATCGGAATGCCGGCCGCGTGCGCGGTCAGCGGCCACGCCAGCAAGCAAACGAGCCAAACCCTGACCAAGCTGCTTCGGAGCATCTTCATGTTTCCGTCCTGGCTAATAGCCGGCGTGGGTCGCGGCAGAACCACTTCTGCTGGCTGCGAACCGAATACTAGGGCGGTAGTGCCCGGCGCACTACGGGAGGGGGATCACAGCGCTGAATGGTGGGCGGTGCCCCGGTGGTCAACGTTTTCTCGCATAGGGCGAATGAGCGAACTAGATTCGAACCATCACAGTCGGATGATGGTCGAGCATCCCGTTCCGCCACGCACCATCTAGTCGGCGGAGAAATTCAGGGAAAATCGCCGCCAGTGTGCCCAACGGCTCGCCGGCGGAGAGTCCGGGGCCGCGTGAGTCGCGCAGAAAGCGCGCGTCTCAGGGCGCTAGGTCTGGCAGTAGAGAACTAGCGCTGGTGGTTGGCTGGGGGACCTGGATTCGAACCAAGACTGTCCGGGTCAGAGCCGGAAGTTCTACCATTAAACTATCCCCCAGCAGGGACAGTCGGACGCGGCCGGAAAGTAGGTGGCGCTCCCGGCGATGTCAACGCGCGCGGACGCTAAACGCCGCAGCGCCCCTCGCTTTCTGCCCCTCCCTCGACGGACCGCACGAACCTGTTACAGTGTGTCAAACCGCGCCGGCAGCGTAGCGCCGCAGCGCGAGGGATGAGTGTAGTGCGGACGACAAACGGAGGCTTGGGCCAGGCCGCGCGCGAAACGGCAAGTCACAACGCTTTGCGCAGTGCGCACGATGAGGTCGATGGCGCCGCACGTCCCGAAGAGACGTACGCCGCGGTCGACCTTGGCACCAATAACTGCCGCCTCCTGATTGCGCGACCGGCCGGTGACGGCTTCCGGGTCGTGGACTCGTACTCCCGCATCGTGCGCCTGGGCGCCGGCGTCGCCGAGACCGGCGCGCTCTCCCAGGCCGCCATGGACCGCACCATTTCCGCGCTCTCGGTATGCGCGCAGAAAATGCGCCGCCACCACGTCACCCGCGAGCGCCACGTTGCCACCGAGGCATGCCGGCGCGCCCGCAACGGCCACGAGTTCCTGGGCCGCGTCGAGCAGGAGACCGGCCTGCGCCTCGACGTCATTCCCCCCGAGGAAGAAGCGCGCCTCGCCCTGTCGGGATGTACGCCGCTGCTCGACTCCGCGTCCGAGTACACCCTCGTCTTCGACATCGGCGGCGGCAGCACCGAGCTGATCTGGACGCGCCTCATCGCCGGCGAGGAGCCGATGATGCTGGCGTGGACGTCGCTGCCCTGTGGCGTTGTCACCCTGGCGGAAGCCCATGGCGGCCGCGAGCCCGACGCCGCCGCCTACGAAGGCATGGTCGCCGACGTGCAGGCGCGCCTGGTCGAGTTCGAGCGCAAGAATCAGGTGCGCCAGCACTTCGAGGACGCCGGCGCGCGCATGGTCGGCATCTCCGGCACCGTCACCACGCTTGCCGCCGTGCTCGCCGAATTGCCGCGCTACGACCGCTCGCTCGTCGACGGCGCCTTCGTCTCGACCACTGACTTGCTCGCCGTGTCGCGCCGCCTCGCCGCCATGACCTACGCCGAGCGCGTCGCCCACCCCTGCATCCGCCGTGGTCGCGCCGATCTCGTGTTGCCGGGCTGCGCCGCCCTCGAAGCAATCCTGCGCACCTGGCCGTCCGGCGGCGTGCGCGTCGCCGACCGCGGCCTGCGCGAAGGCATATTGCGCTCGCTCATGGGTACACACGCCGTCGTCGGCGCGGCGCGCAGCTAGCGTGCCGGCAGGGAAGGGGAAGGGGGCCGGCCCGGGCACCCCCAAACGCCGCGCCCGCACCGCGGGCGACATGCGCACGCCGACGCCGAAAGCCGGCCGCACGGTCTCGTCCCAGCGTTGGATCACGCGCCAGCTGCGCGATCCCTTCGTCGCCGACGCCAAGGCCCAGGGCTACCGCTCGCGCGCCGCCTTCAAGATCATCGAGATCGACGACAAGTTCCACCTGCTCGCCCCCGGCAAGCGCGTGCTCGATCTCGGCGCGGCCCCGGGCGGCTGGACCCAGGTCGCCGTCGAGCGTGTCGAACCCGCCGAGGGCCGCGGCGCCGTGTTCGCCGTCGACCAGCTCGAAGTGAACCCCATCGCCGGCGCCACCGCCGTCATGCTCGACGTCTCCAAGCAGGACACGCTGCCCACGCTGCAGGAGCTGCTCGGCGGCCCGGTCGACGTCGTGCTCAGCGACATGGCGCCCGCCGCCAGCGGCAACCGCACCGTCGACGCCTTGCGCGCCGCGTCACTCGCCGACGACGCCTTCGCCACCGCCGAACACCTGCTGCGCCGCGGCGGCTCGTTTGCCGCGAAGCTCATGCGCAGCGGCCAGGAGACGCAGTTCGTCGTCTCCTTGCGCGACCGCTTCGACGCTGTCCGCACCTTCAAGCCGAAGTCGAGCCGCCAGGACTCGGCCGAGATCTACGTGGTCGCGACCGGCTTCAAGGGGTAACGATGAAGAACCCTCGTTCCCGCTAAACAGCGGGAGAGGGAGCCACGCTACCGCCGCACGAGTCTCTTGAACTCGTCGCTGAGCGCGGTGACCTCGCCCTTCTCGTCCAGGGTAAAGCGCACGATCGTCTCCTCCGTGCGGCCGCGTATCAGGAACGTCTCGTACCAAACCAGCGACACCGTCGGGTTGAGCTTCTCGACCTTCACCGACACCGGCACCTGCTCGTCGCGCGACGTCGCCAGGTACTGGTGGATGTTGACGATGTACTGCCCCGGCATGATGCCCCGCAGGGTCACCGTCTCTTGGTTGATGGGGTTCTCGATCGTCGCGCCCGCCACCGTGACCTTGTCGCGGAACGTGCCGCGATCATCGCGGTCCAGGTGCATCAGCCCGGAATCGCGCTGGTGGTACCAAACGGTGCCGCCCATCGGGTCCTGCACGTACAGGTCGATGTCGTCGGGATGATTGTCCGGCCACACCGCGGTGATGAGGAACTCGGCCTTGGGGTCGGTCTTCTCTGCCTCTTCGCTCGGATTGATGAGCATGAAGGCGACCAGGAACATGAACGTGAAGCTGAGCAGCGCGTTGAACAGCATGTCCTGGAACGGATAGAAGACCTCGCCTTCGTAGAAGAATCCGTCCGAAGACCGCATCGAGGTGCCCCTGAAACCGCGCGCTGCTGCGGCCGATTGTACTCCTGCGGCGTCGGGCCGTAGGCACGCTTCGCGCGACGTGACGCGGGCCTATGGCAGGCATCGTTCGGGGCCTCCGGCAACTCGATTCCGCCTGTCCCGATGGTCCTAGGATTCGCGGGGCGAACGCCCTATATTCCGCCCCCAATTCGTTGCCCCAAGCGCGTTTCCCTGGGCAGCGGCCGGAAGGAGACCCATGGAGTTTCGCGAGGCGCTGACGTTCGATGACGTCCTGCTGACGCCCGCGGCCTCCTCGATCTTGCCGGCCCAAGCCGATACCAAGACTCGGCTTACCAACTCCATCACCCTGAACATCCCGCTGATCTCGGCCGCCATGGACACGGTGACCGAGGCCCGCCTCGCCATCGCCATGGCCCAGGCCGGCGGCATCGGCGTCATCCACCGCAACCTCGACATCGAGCGCCAGGCCGAAGAAGTGCGCATGGTGAAGCGCTACGAGTCCGGCATGGTGGTCAATCCGCTCACCATCGGCCCCGACAAGACCCTCGCCGACGCGCTCAAGATGATGGAGCGCCACCACATCTCCGGTATTCCGGTGGTGGAGTCGGGCGGCAAGCTGGTCGGCATTCTCACGAATCGCGACGTGCGCTTCGCCACCGACCGCAAGCAGCCGGTGCACGAGCTGATGACCAAGGACGAGCTCGTCACGGTCAAGGCCGGCGTCAGCCGCGAGGACGCCAAGCGCCTCCTGCACAGGAACCGCATCGAGAAGCTGCTGGTCGTCGACGACTACTACCGCTGCGTCGGCCTGATCACCGTCAAGGACATCGAGAAGAGCCAAGCGCATCCCGACGCCGCCAAGGACGAGCAGGGCCGCCTGCGCGTCGCCGCCGCCACGTCGGTCGGCGACTCCGGCTTCGCCCGCGCCGAGGCCCTGGTGGAGGCCGGCTGCGACATCATCGTGGTCGACACCGCCCACGGCCACAGCGCCTCGGTGCTGAAGACCGTCAACCGCATCAAGGCGAAGTCCAACTACGTCCAGGTCATGGCCGGCAACGTCGCGACCGCCGATGGCGCCTTTGCCCTCATCGACAACGGCGCCGACTCGGTCAAGGTCGGCATCGGTCCCGGCTCGATCTGCACGACCCGCATCGTCGCTGGCGTCGGCGTGCCGCAGTTCACCGCCGTCATGGACGTCGCCGAAGCATGCCGCAAGCGCGGCGTGCCGATGGTCGCCGACGGCGGCATCCGCTACTCCGGCGACCTCGCCAAGGCGATCGCCGCCGGCGCCGACTGCGCCATGATCGGCTCGCTGCTGGGCGGCACCGAAGAATCGCCCGGCGAGACGTTCTTCTACGAGGGTCGCTCCTATAAGTCGTATCGCGGCATGGGCTCGCTCGGCGCCATGGTGCGCGGTTCGGCCGACCGCTACTTCCAGGCCGAGATCAACGATCAGATGAAGCTCGTGCCCGAAGGTGTCGAGGCCCGCGTGCCCTACAAGGGTCCCGTCTCCCAGGTGCTGCACCAGCTCGTCGGTGGCCTGCGCGCCGCGATGGGCTACACCGGCAACGGCACCATCGCCGAGATGCAGAAGAACTGTCAGTTCGTCCGCATCACCGGCGCCGGCCGCCGCGAGAGCCACGTCCACGGCGTGCACATCACGCGCGAGTCGCCCAACTATCCGGGCGGCATGCACACCGGAGACTAATGACGCCCGCGGCGCGGACCGAAGCCGCGATCGGCCTTCTCGACCAGATTCTGTCCAATACGAGCGAGCCGGCCGATCGCCTCGTCGCCGGCTGGTTCCGCCAGCGCCGCTACGCCGGCGCCAAGGACCGCGCCTACATCCAGAACGTCGTCTACTCGGTGCTGCGCCGCCGCGCCGAGCTCGAGTGGGCGCTCGGCCACGTCGACGTCGGTGATGCCGGCCCGCGCGCTCTGGTGACCGCCGCCCTCGTCAAGGACGAGTCCCTCGACGACGCGGCTTTGGTCGAACGCTTCACCGGCGCCGAGCATGCCCCGGCGCCGCTCACCGATGCCGAGCGCGCCGCCGTCGCCGCGCTGCGCGCCCACGCCGACGAACCGCCTGATTGGGTGCGCGGCAACTATCCGCCGCTGCTCGACGATCCGATCCGCGAGGTATTTGGCGACGACGCGGCCACTGAGCTCGCGGCGCTGTCCCAGCGCGCGCCCGTCGATCTGCGCGTCAACACCCTGCGCGGCGATCGCGACGCCGCCGTCGCGGCGCTGGCAGGCGAGGGCATTGCCGCCCAACCCACACCGCTGTCGCCGGTCGGCTTGCGCCTCGACGCCCGCGCCAACATCGCCGGCTCGTCCGCCTTCCGCGACGGCCTCGTCGAGGTCCAGGACGAAGGCTCGCAGCTCATGGCCCTGCTGGTCGGCGCCCAGCCCAATGAGACCGTCATCGACTGGTGCGCCGGCGGCGGCGGCAAGACCTTGGCACTCGCCGCCCAGATGCAGAACCAGGGCCGCCTCATCGCCTTCGATGTCGCGTCCCAGCGCCTCGAGGCCGCCGAGCACCGCATAGCGCGTTCCCGTGCGCGCATCATCGAGACGCATCCCATGCACGATGCGGCCGTGGTGCTTGGCCAGCTAGGGCAGGGCGCCGACCGAGTCCTGGTGGACGCCCCCTGCAGCGGCAGCGGCGCCTGGCGCCGCAACCCCGCCGCCAAGTGGCGCACCACGCCCGCGACCATCGCCGACTACGCCGACCGCCAGCAGGCCATCCTGGCGGCAGCCGCCCAGGCCGTGCGCCCCGGCGGCAGCCTGGTCTACGTCACCTGCTCCCTGTTCCGCCCCGAGAACCAGGCCCAGGTCGACGGCTTCCTGGCGTCCCACCGCGACTTCAAGCTCGGTTCGGTGGCCCACCATTGGCGGGCGGCCATCAACGACACCCCGCCCTCCGAAATGCCGCTGCTCCTGCTGACGCCCCTAGAGAACAACACCGACGGCTTCTTCATCGCCATCCTGGATCGCAAAGGCTAAAAAACGCCCCTCACCCTGAGCCTGTCACGAGACGGCCCGCAGGGCCGCTCGCGGTAACAGTCGCACCCCCGAGGGTGCGACTGGTATCAAAGGGTGAGGGTCATTCGAGCAGGTAGATGTCCGACCGCGTCCTCATCGTCGACTTCGGCTCCCAATTCACACAGTTGATCGCCCGCCGCGTGCGCGAGAGCGGCGTGTACTGCGACGTCGCGCCGTACCAGTCGGCCGCTGCGGCACTCGCCGCCATGCCGACCAAAGCCGTCATCCTCTCCGGCGGCCCCGCCTCTGTCCTCGACACCAACACGCCGCGCGCCCCCGACGAGATCTTCGCCTCGAAGCTGCCGGTGCTCGGCATCTGTTACGGCCAGCAAACCATGGTCGCCCAGCTCGGCGGCACCGTCGAGGCCGGCCACCACCGCGAGTTCGGCCGCGCCCATGTCGAGGTGCGCGACGACTGCGCCCTGTTCCACGACGTATGGCAGCGTGGCGCCCGCGAGCAGGTGTGGATGAGTCACGGCGACCGCGTCACCTCGCTGCCCACAGGCTTCCGCGCCGTCGGCCAGTCCGAGGGCGCCCCGTTCGCCGCCATCGCCGACGACGCGCGCAAGTACTACGGCGTGCAATTCCATTTGGAAGTCGCGCACACGCCCCACGGCGCGCAGCTCCTGCGCAACTTCACGCACACCATCGCCGGCTGCAAAGGCGACTGGACCATGGCCGCCTTCCGCGCCCAGGAAGTCGCCGGCTTACGCAAGCGCATCGGCAAGGGCAAAGTGATCTGCGGCCTGTCCGGCGGCGTCGACTCGTCCGTCGTCGCCGTCCTGCTGCACGAGGCCATCGGCGATCAGCTCACCTGCATCCTGGTCGACAACGGCGTGATGCGCGCCGGCGAGGCCGAGACCGTCGTCGACCTGTTCCGCCGCAACTACAACATCCCGCTCGTCCACCGCGACGCAGCCGAACTGTTCCTCTCTCGCCTGGCCGGCGTCACCGACCCCGAGAAGAAGCGCAAGATCATCGGCGCCACCTTCATCGACGTGTTCGACGAGGAAGCGCACAAAGTCGGCGGCGCCGAGTTCCTCGCCCAAGGCACGCTCTATCCCGACGTCATCGAGTCGGTATCGTTCCACGGCGGCCCGTCTGTCACCATCAAGAGCCACCACAACGTCGGCGGCCTGCCCGACCGCATGAAGCTCAAGCTCGTCGAGCCCCTGCGCGCTCTCTTCAAGGACGAGGTGCGCGCCTTGGGCCGCGAACTCGGCCTGCCGGCGAGCTTCGTCGGCCGCCACCCGTTCCCCGGCCCCGGCCTCGCCATCCGTATTCCCGGCGAAGTCACGGCCGAAAAGCTCGCGCTGCTACGCAAGGCCGACACCATCTACCTGGAAGAGATCCGCAACGCCGGCCTCTACGACGCCATCTGGCAGGCCTTCGTCGTGCTGCTGCCGGTGCGCTCGGTCGGCGTCATGGGCGACGGCCGCTCCTACGACTTCGCCTGCGCGCTCCGCGCGGTGACGTCCACCGACGGCATGACCGCCGACACCTACCCGTTCCCCCACGAGTTCCTCGGCCGCGTCGCCAACCGCATCGTCAACGAAGTGCGCGGCATCAACCGCGTCACCTACGACATCACCTCGAAGCCGCCCGGCACGATCGAGTGGGAGTGATTTTGGCCCATCCGAGCGTATCCGTCGGTACGGACGGCAAGCGCCTCGAACCCCTTTTCGTTAATCCAAAGACACCGCACCAAACTCAATGCCGCCCGGACAAGAACCCGCTTCGCCATCGTCGTCTCCTCTGAAACGAAAAAAAGCAAAGCGGTTGTGATGTTGTCACTGCGCAGTCTCGATTGCCCGGATCATGCGCGTGACGACTGCGCGCACCGCATTGGCGTCGGCGGCGCCCTTCACACCCGCGCGAAGGATCAAGCCGTCGAAAAGCGCTGTCAGGACCAAGGTGACCGCCTGCGGATCGAGATCGACGGAAAGGCGATTGCGGTCCTGCTCTTCACCGATACGCCGCGTGATCCACGCGTCCAGTTCGCTTTCGCTGGCGTGAAGCGCCTCGCGTACAGCCGCATTGCGAAAGGATTCCGCGACAACTTCGCTGAAGACCGCGACCGACTGCCTGTCCGGCGGCGTGTCGATCAGATCATCGAACAGGTTTATCAGTCCATCGATGAAGCCGCCGTCCGAAGGCATAGCCGCATAGGCGGCCAGAACATCGTCGTGCGAGGCCGCGATGATCGCCGTGACGATCGCGTCCTTGCCGGGAAAGTAGCGATAGAGCGCGCCTGCCGTCACCCCGGCGGCGGACGCGATATCCTGCACGGTCGTTGCGTAGAAGCCGCGCTCGGCGAAGCAGCGCTCCGCCGCGGCGAGAATCGCGGCCCGCCGGTCGTCGGGCTTCATCCGGATGCGCTTCGAAGGCTTCGGATCTGCGACCATCGGAAATCCTCTTGCACACACGGTCGTACGAATATACTAGTAAACGATCATTCACTAGCGGTTGTCCGCAGTGCGCCGGACTCAGAGGATTGCCATGGCGACGTTGCTCAAGCCCATCAACGAGGCCGAGACCGCACGTTTTCTGCTGCCTCGTGAGGCCTATTTCAGCGGCGACTGGTATCGGCGCGAAATGGAAACCCTGTTTGCCGCCAACTGGTATTTCGCCGGCTTCACGCGCGATGTTCCCGAACCCGGCGATTACAGCTGCGTTCAGGTCGGCGCCTATCCCATGTTCTTCCTGCGCGACCAGAACGGCGATCTGCGCGCATTCCATAATCTATGCCGGCATCGCGGGACCG
The DNA here is from genome assembly GCA_945904955.1 of Rhizobium sp. Q54. Classification (GTDB taxonomy): domain Bacteria; phylum Pseudomonadota; class Alphaproteobacteria; order UBA2966; family CAIVPW01; genus CAIVPW01. Next base: position 3,634 of record CAMDPO010000043.1, on the reverse strand, counting down.
CGTTCCTTTCGGGCAAGGGGAATGTGCGGCACGGAATGACCTGCTTCTACCATTTCTGGACCTATAATCTCGACGGCGGCCTGCGCGGTTTTCCGCAGAGGGAACAATTTCCGGGCGCCGACCGCGACCGGCTCGGACTGAGACCTGGGGCTGTCGAGACGTTTCGCGGCATGGTCTTCGTGCATGTCGACCCCGATGCTCAGGGATCGCTGATCGAGTGGATGAGCGACTTTCCTGCGAATTTCGGACCGTTCGACCCAGAAAAGTATGTCGAGTCGCCACGCGAGCCGCTCAAAGTCGCCGCCAACTGGAAGCTGTTCATCGAAAACCACATCGACGGCTATCACCTGTTCCACCTGCACAAGGATTCGATTCACGGGCTCGACCACGACAACCAGGAACACAGCCTCTACGCCGATCACTGGACGGTGCACGAACCGTTGTTCGGGCCGACGCTGCTGCCCGAGTACGAAAAGAACATGCCGGTGAAAGTGATGTTTCCCGACGAGCCGCGATGGCAGGCGTCGAACGTCCACATGCTCTTCCCCAATCTGGGGATCGCGACGGGGGCAAAATGGTTCGTGACCGTCCAATCGATCCCGACGGGTCCGACGACGTCGATCGTCGATTCTCGCATGCATTACCTGCCCTACGAGGACGGCGAGGAAGAACAAGAGCTGACGTATTACGACAAAGGCTCGTCGGAGGGGACGAACCTCATGGCCGAGGACCAGCTAGCCGCCGAGCGGTTGCAGGTCGCGATGCAGTCACCGCTGTTCGAATGCGGCCCGCTCGCTCGCAATTACGAACGCCCCGTGATGGCGTTTCACGAATCCATTCTTCGCACCCTCAAGCCCTAGGCCCGCACCCAACGAAGTGCGCGGCATCGACCGCATCACCTGCGACATCACCTCCAAGCCCCCCGGCACCATCGAGTGGGAGTAGCCCAGTGATCCCCACCGCTAAGATTCTGCTGCTCGGCTCCGGCGAACTCGGCCGCGAGTTCGTGATCTCCGCCAAGCGGCTTGGGTGTCATGTCATCGCCTGCGACAGCTATGCCGGTGCGCCCGCCATGCAGGTCGCCGACGCAGCGGAAGTCTTCTCCATGCTCGACGGCCCGGCGCTGGGCGCCGTCATCGAGAAGCACAAGCCCGACTTCATCGTTCCCGAGGTCGAAGCCATCCGCACGGAAGTGCTGAAGGACTACGAGGATCGCGGCTTCAACGTCGTCCCCTCCGCGCGCGCGACGCAGCAGACCATGAATCGCGACCGCATCCGCGAGGTCGCCGCGAAGGAACTCGGTCTTCCGACCTCGCAGTACCTGTACGCCGAAACGCGGGAAGAACTTCGCGCCGCGGTCACCAAGGTCGGCCTGCCGTGCGTCGTCAAACCGGTGATGTCGTCCTCCGGCAAAGGCCAGAGCACGGTGCGCGACGTCGGCAAGATCGACGCCGCCTGGGACTACGCCGTCGCCGGCATGCGCGGCGATCGTACGCGCGTCATCGTCGAGGCCTTCGTCGCGTTCGACTACGAGATCACCCTGCTGACGATCCGCACACGCGAAGGCGTGATTTTCTGCGATCCCATCGGCCATCGGCAGGAGCGTGGCGACTATCAGGAATCCTGGCAACCCACCGCCATGTCCACGCACGCGCTGACGTCAGCGCAGGACATGGCGCGCCAGGTGGTCGACAATCTCGGCGGCTACGGCCTGTTCGGTGTCGAGTTCTTCGTCCTCGGCGACACCGTGATCTTCTCCGAGCTATCGCCGCGCCCGCACGACACCGGCATGGTGACGCTGATTTCCCAAGACCTGACCGAGTTCGATCTGCACGCGCGCGCCATTCTGGGGCTGCCCATTCTGGCCATCACGCAGCTTGGCCCATCGGCGTCGGCAGTCATTCTTGCCGACCGCACCGCAGAGACCTTCCAGATCACCGGATTGAGCGACGCGTTCCGCCCACAAGCCGCGGGCATCCGCGTCGATGTACGGATTTTCGGCAAGCCGTCCACGCGCCCGTATCGCCGCATGGGCGTGGCATTGGCGCTCGCTCCCGACGGCGACACCGACACCGCCCGCGCCGCCGCCCGCACCGCGGCGGGCTGCGTCAAGATTTCGTACAAGTGAGGAGTCAGCCATGGAGTTTCATCGCGGACGACTGGTCGATCACGTGCATCTTCGTGCGACCAATCTGGTGGCGAGCCAGCGCTTCTACTCCGCGGAGCTGACCGTGCGGGGAATTCCATTTGTCAGCGACGACTGGCATTTCAACGCCGACGAGCTTTGGATCGACGCCGGCGCGCGCAGCTCCTCAGTGCACCTCGCGTTTCAGGCGAAAGACCGCGCCACCGTAGACCGCTTTCACGCCGCAGACCTCGCCGCCGGCGGCAAAGACAACGGTGCTCCCGGCGAGCGCGAATATCATCCCGGCTACTACGCCGCGTACCTGCTCGATCCCGACGCCAACAACATCGAGGCCGTCTATCACGGCCCGTCGGCGCGCTCGGCCGAGAGCATTGTGTTCCGGGCATGAGCACGGAACTCGAGTTCGTCGTGCGCGCCGTTGTCATCGGTGTTGGCGCGACCGCCGCCCTCGACCTGTGGGGTCTGTTCCTGTTGCGGGCGTTCCGTGTCCAACCCCCGTACTACACAATGGTGGGACGCTGGTTGGGCCACATGCCGCGGGGTCGCTTCGCACATCGCTCGATCGGCGCGGCCACACCGGTGCGCGGCGAGGCGGTGCTCGGCTGGGCGTTCCACTACGCCGTCGGCGTGTTCTTCGCAGCGGTGCTGCTGGCGACCGTCGGCCTGGAGTGGGCCCATCGGCCGACGCCGCTGCCGGCCCTCGCTGTCGGAGTGCTCACCGTGGCGGCGCCGTTCTTTCTCATGCAGCCGGCGATGGGCTTCGGTATCGCTGCCGCCAACGCGCCCAATCCGACCAAGGCGCGCCTGCGCAGCCTGGCGACCCACCTGGCGTTCGGCGTCGGCCTCTATCTGGCAGCACTTGCGAGCGCGGCTCTGATCCCGTAACGAAGTCCGCGTTCGCGACCAGGGGAACGTTCCAATGCCACGCAAACTCATCTCGTCCGGTTCCGAGTTCGAGCAGAAGATCGGCTACAGCCGCGCCGTCGTCGACGGCGACTGGATGTGGATGTCCGGCACCACCGGCTTCGACTATGCGAAGAAGACCATCTCCGACAACGTCGTCGCGCAAACCGAGCAGGCCTTCGTCAACATCAAGGCCGCCCTCGACCAGGCCGGCTTCGCGTTCGCCGACGTGGTGCGCTGCGTCTACATCCTGCCCAACGCCGCCGACTTCGAATCGTGCTGGCCGACGATGGGCAAGTATCTTGGCACCGTGCGCCCGGCCATCACCATGATGGAAGCGGCGCTCTCCGATCCGAAGATGAAGATCGAGATCGAGCTGACGTTGAAGAAGCGCACCTAGCCATGCTCAAGGTCGACATCGCCGCCGCGCCGCAACGCACCGGATCGGACTACCCGCCGCTGTTCGACAAGCCGTGCGCGGCACGCCATCGGCACCGCCTCGGCGACGCCGGCGGTCTCACCGACTTCGGCGTCAACATCACGCGCCTACCGCCCGGCACATGGTCCAGTCAGCGCCACGCGCAC
>CAMDPO010000042.1 GCA_945904955.1 Rhizobium sp. Q54 | reverse complement strand
GTTTGGCACCTCGATGTCGGCTCATCACATCCTGGGGCTGGAGCAGGTCCCAAGGGTTCGGCTGTTCGCCGATTAAAGTGGTACGTGAGCTGGGTTTAGAACGTCGTGAGACAGTTCGGTCCCTATCTGCCGTGGGTGTTGGAGAATTGAGAGGGCCTGTCCCTAGTACGAGAGGACCGGGATGGACACACCTCTAGTGGATCGGTTGTGGCGCCAGCCGCATTGCCGAGTAGCCACGTGTGGAATAGATAACCGCTGAACGCATCTAAGCGGGAAACTAGCCTCAAAACCATTTCTCCCTATAGAGCCGTGGCAGACCACCACGTTGATAGGCCAGGTGTGGAAGTGCCGTAAGGCACGTAGCTAACTGGTACTAATCGCTCAATTGACTTTATTCGTTCCTCTTCAATGAGGGCTGCCGTACGTAGTGATCAATCCGAACTGGACGATCTCTGCGCCGCGACGATGTCTCTCATAAAGATTGTGTTACCCCAAGAATTCTGGCGCGCGCTTTGACCGCGGCGCGCCAGCTCGAGACAGCTCTCCGGGCTTTGCTGGCCTGGTGGTTATAGCGAGGGTTCTGCACCCGATCCCATTCCGAACTCGGACGTGAAACCCCTCAGCGCCGATGGTATTGCACTACGGAAGTGCGGAAGAGTAGGTCGCTGCCAGGCCTGCTAAACCCGGAGAGCAACTCTCGACAGCGTCACTCGACAAACAATGTGCAAGACCTAGATCCACGATGCCGGCGCGCAAGCGCCACAAGTTTGGAGCGCAGGCTCCAAAGCCAACATCGCCGGTTATCGCGGGGTGGAGCAGTCCGGTAGCTCGTCAGGCTCATAACCTGAAGGTCACAGGTTCAAATCCTGTCCCCGCAACCACCGACAGTAGACTCCCCGGCGCACCAGCACCGGGGAGTTTCTGTTTCTCCGACTCAGCAAACGCCAACAACGTCGCGAGGTCGCCGCGCAGCAACAGCGCGGCACGCCCGTCGTCGGCGCGATGAATCTTGACCTGAGCTGACCTGAGCTGACCTGAGCCCCTGAATCTCCTCCAGGTTTGGGTAGAGTCCGTCGCCGAGAAGGAGACGGACGATGAAGGCGAGCCGGTTCAACGAGGAACAGATCATCGGCATCCTGCGCGAGCAGGAAGCCGGGACGGCAACGGCGGCGGTGTGCCGCAAGCACGGCATCAGCAGTGCGACGTTCTATAAGTGGAAGGCGAAGTACGGCGGCCTGGACGTCTCGGACGCTCGCCGGCTGAAGGCGTTAGAGGACGAGAACCGGCGGCTGAAGAAGCTGCTGGCCGAGGCGATGCTGGACAACGCCATGCTGAAAGACGTTGCCTCAAAAAAATGGTGACGCCCGCTGCCAGACGGGAGGCCGCGGCGCACCTCTGCCAGAGTTTTGAGGTGAGCCAGCGGCGGGCGTGTGACGCGATCGACGCGGATCGAGGCTCGGTCCGTTACCGAAGCCTGCGTCCGGACGACGGTGCCGTGCGGGCCCGGCTGCGCGAGCTGGCTGGGCTGCGCCGTCGCTTCGGCTACCGGCGCCTGCACATTCTGCTGGGTCGCGAGGGCATTGCCATGAACCACAAGAAGCTACGCCGCCTCTACCGCGACGAACGCCTGCAGGTACGCCGCCGTGGCGGCCGCAAGCGGGCGCTCGGCACCAGGGCGCCAATGGCCCTGCCGCAAGGGCCGAACCAGCGCTGGTCGCTGGACTTCGTGAGCGACACGCTGACCGACGGCCGTCGGTTCCGCATGCTGGCGATCGTCGACGACTTCACGCGCGAGTGCCTGTGCCTGGTGGCTGATACCTCGCTGTCAGGGGTGCGGGTCGGGCGGGAACTGGATGCGATCATCGCCCGCTGTGGCAAGCCGCAGACCATCGTCAGCGACAACGGCACCGAGCTGACCAGCACGGCGATCCTGCAATGGTCGCAGGAGGCCGTCATCGAGTGGCACTACATCGCGCCCGGCAAGCCGACCCAGAACGCCTTCATCGAGAGCTTCAACGGCCGCCTGCGGGACGAGCTGCTGAACGAGACGCTGTTTACGTCGCTCGCTCACGCGCGCGTGGTTCTGGACGCCTGGAAGGACGACTACAACACCGTTAGGCCGCACAGCGGCCTCGGCAATCTGCCGCCGGCGGTCTACGCGAAGGGCAGCGCACCCGGCATGCAACGGGATGGGGCGCTGCGCTCAGCCAGGGGCTTCGCGCCCCATCCCGTTGCATCACCGAGCCAGCAAGGCTCAAATGGCGAACAGACTCTACTCATCCCTGGATGAAACTTGGGGCTCAGGTCAAAGCGTAAGGACCACGATTGGGACGGTCGTGACGACCGCTGTCCCAATCAGGGCCTGCAGGAACCTCTGTCAGCGATTTGCGGCCGGGCAAATCATCGGGAACCTAAGTGAAGTTGAGGTGCTGGTGGCGAAGGGGGCGTCGCCGCGCCTGCCGGCCAGCTTGGCCTCTCCAGTGCTTGGGGCTAACATTGCACCTGGATCACCGAGAGCAGGCAGTTCGCTGCCGTTGTCGATCCCTCGGGGGTTCAAGGGGAGCCTATGACGCGATCCGTTCGCCTGGCGCTCGTCCTCGTGCTGGCGCTCGGCGTGTCGCGCGCCACCGTCGCGGCGCCGCTCGACGACGCCTTCGCCGCCTACGACAAGGGCGACTACGCCATTGCATTGCCGATCATCCGCGGACTCGCCGAGGGCGGCGACGCGGTCGCCCAATGGGCACTTGGGCTGATGTACCAGCGCGGCACCGGCATCGGGCAGAGCTTCGATGCTGCCGCTGAGTGGTACCGCAGGTCGGCGGAGCAGGGGTACGCCCTAGGACAGAACAACCTCGGCATCCTCTACATGGAGGGCATGGGCGTCTTCCAGGACAACGCCGAAGCGGCGATCTGGTTCCGCCGCGCCGCCGATCAGGGCTTCGTCGGCGCGCAAACGGCGCTCGGTCACTTCTACGAGATCGGACGCGGCGTGCCGCAAGACTTCGCCGAAGCGCTGGCGTGGTACACGCGCGCCGCCGACCAGGGCAGCCCCGTCGGCTACGTGCAGATCGGCAAGCTGTACGCCAATGGGCGCGGCGTACCGCTCGACGAGGCCAAGGCCGTCGGCCTCTTCCGCATGGCGGCGGACAAAGGCTTCGCCGACGGAGCGCTACAACTGGGCGCCATGTATGGCGGGGGCCGCGGCGCCGTGCGTGACTACGTGCAGGCCTACATGTGGTTCGAGGTGGCGCGCCGCGATCCCAATTATGTCGGCGCCGCCGTCGCCAATCGCGAGATCACCGCCGTGCTGATGACGCCGGAGCAGATCACCGAAGCGCAACGCCTCGCGCGCCTTTGGAAGCCGAATTAGGTGGCCCCCACCGCAACACATCGCACGCCTTCGGAGTGCGCCACCATTCCTCTAATCTGACGGGGGGGGGATCCGTCGATGCATTCCCGCCGCAAGTGGCTCCTCGCTGGGCTCGGAACGGCGGTCGTCGTGCTTGCCCTAGTTGGTGGCGTTTTCCTCTTCTCCGGTGAGCGTGGCGAATCCGTGCAGGGCTACGCCAAGGTGCCCACCGGCGAGGTGGTGCAAGTCACCGGCGTGCTCGAGGTCGGCGATCACCTCGTGCACCTCGTGGGCTTGGTTGGGCCGCGCGAGGAACCGGATTGCCGCTTGGTCGGCGGCGCGGTCGTGCAGTGCACGGTGATCTCGGCCGCCAAGCTGGCCGAGATCGTCGCGGGCAAGTCCCTCCGCTGCGACATCTATCGCTTTGGCAAGGACGACCGCAATTGGGGCGTCTGTCGCGCGACGGACGTGCGCGGCGACAAGCTCGAGGACACCGTCAATGGTCAGCTGCTGTTGGCGGGATGGGCGCTGCCCAACAAGCAGCAAGGGGCGGGCTTCCAAGCCCTCGGCGATCGCGCGCGCGACGCGCAGGTCGGCATGTGGGCGGGGCCGTTCGCGGTGCATCGCGTCCTCACCGGCAGCCTGTTCGGCAATCCCGAGATCAACGACGCCAACACGGTGGAGATCGAGGAAACACGCATCCGCCTGCTCGGCATCGACGCGCCGGATCTCGACCAGCAATGCAAGCTCAACGGCCTCCCCTACGCGTGCGGCCTGCAGGCCTACCTGCAGCTCATAACGATCGTCACCGGCAAGGGTAGGATTCTATGCGTCGTCACGCAGGCGGCGGGCGACGATCGTGGCTGGGGCAAGTGCGGCATCCCCAACGAGCAGCGCCCTTCCGAATTTCGCGCCGGCGTTCCGTCCTTCAACGAGCTGATGGTGCGTTCGGGCTGGGCGCTCGCCGACCGCGCCCGCAGTACCGACTATGTCGCCGCCGAGGACGAGGCGCGCGCGGCCAAGCGCGGTCTGTGGGCTGGCGAATTCATCCGCCCGGCGGAATGGCGCAATGGCAAGCGTTAGACGCGGCCTGCGCGCCGGGCTGGCGGCGCTTGCGCTGCTCGCCGGCGCGTCGGCGCAGACCGCCCGTGCCCAGGCCGCCGGCGACAGCGTGGTCGGCGAGATTCGCGCGCGCAGCGCCGGTGTTGTGCAGGTGCTCAACCAGTGGTTCCACCTGTTGGGAGCGGCCTCTTTCGAGCGCGATGAGGTTTGCCACCTGGGCCAAGTGCCGTACCAGTGCGGCCTGATTGCGCAGGGCCAGCTCGCCGAGCTCGCCGCGGGCGCGCGCTATACCTGCGCCTTGCGCGAGTTCCCCGGCGATGCGCGCCGCTACGGCACCTGCGTTTCCGACCGTGGTGAGGATCTCGCCGCCGCGTGGGTGCGCTCGGGCTGGGCGTTCGCCCATCGTTTGCACAGCGATGCCCTCGTCGCCGACGAGGCAGCGGCGCGCGCCGCTAAGCGAGGTCTGTGGGCCGGTGCCAGCCCGCCGGTGGATGCCGCGGCGCCAGCGACGGTATCGGGCCCGGCGTTCATCCTCGACGGCAACACCCTGCGCATCGGCGGTGTCCTGGTGCGCCTCGCCGGCACGGACGCGCCCGAGGGGCCGCAGTCTTGCAGCGCTGGGACGGGGCGGGGATCCTACACCTGCGGCATATTCGTGCGCGGCATGCTCTCCAACATGAGCATGGGCAAGCGCATCTTCTGCACCATCGAGCGCCGCGCCGGCGATGACCGCAATTTCGGCGTTTGCGGCGAAGCGGACCCTGGCGGCACGGCAATGCGCACGGACGTGCCGACGCTGAACGAACAAATGCTGGCGACCGGTTGGGCGGTAGCCGACCGCGCCTACCCGCGCCCCGGCTACCTCGATCTGCAGACCAAGGCCAACCGCGACAACGTCGGCCTGTGGCAAGGGAACTTTCTGTTGCCGGAGGATTGGCGCCGCGGGTATCGCTGACGGCGCAGTCCATGGGGCTCGGGCGCGTGTGCTACCCTGCGCGCCGCGCGCGCACGCACGCAGGGGGTGTAGGTGACGTCAGCTCGATGGTTGTTGGGTGCCGCCCGACGTCTATGCTGGGCCGCGGCGGTTGCAGTAGTGGTCGGGTCGCCCGTGCAGGCGCAGCCGGTGCGTACGCCTACGCCGCAAGCAGACAGGGACACGCTCACTCCGCGCCTTTCGCCCGAAATCATTCAGCAGCTGTTCCCGGGAACAAACAAGCTCGTCCCGACGCAAGGCCGGCCGCTGGCCCTCGAGGCATGGGTCGGCGACGAACTCCAGGGCTACATCTTCTCGACGCTCGATGTCGTCAACGCCACCGGCTACTCGGGCATGCCGTTCGATTTCATCGCCGGCATGACGCTGGACGGCAAGATCACGGGGGCGGTGCTCAAGCGGCACGCGGAGACCATCATCGGGCGCGGCGTGCCGCTGGAACGCCTCGAGCAATTCGTTGCCGGCTTTGCCTCGGCGAGCCTGGACTCCTGGCGTGCGGTCAATCCCGACCTATTGCGCGGCGCCTCCGTCAGCGGCCGCCTGCTGAAGGATGGCATGCAACGCGCCGCCGAGCGCGTGTACGTGAGCCACGTCAAGGGCGAAGTCTTCCAGGTGGTGACCGAGCCGATGCTAGACCGCCGCGGCTTCGTCGCCCTTACCGGCGAGGAATTGCTCGCCAAAGGCTCGGTCGCGGAGATAAAGCTCACTATTCGCGACGTCGTCAGGCTGCTCGAGAGCCAGGGCGGCAAAGGCTCGCGGCCGTCGCAGTCACTGCAAATGGCGCGTTCGCTCGACGAGGTCTTCGTCCATTTCGCCGTCGCGCTGGCGACGCCGGCGTCAATCGGCAGCAACCTGTTTGGCCCTGGCTTCAGCACTGTCGCGACACGCCAGGGCGACGGCCTTGCCATCTTCATGGGCGGCGACGGCCACTTCTCGATCGTGACCAACAGCCACTTCAATCGCGCTGGCGGCTACCTGTTCGACCAGCTCAAGGTGCTGCAGGACGGTAAGGAGTTTCGCTTCACGCGCGACGATTACCAGCGCATGCCGGTTGGCGGCGCGGTGAAAGGCATGCCGCGGCGCGACACCTTGGTGTTCCACTTGCCCGCGGCCGCCGGCCTCGATCCGCTCAGGCCGTGGACTGCAGTCTTGACGATTCCGGGCACGGACGCCGCCGGTGCGGAGATGACCCTTGAGGTGCCGCTCCCCTACACCTTGCCGGACATCCACATGTTGCTCCCGCCGGTGCCACCGCAGCCCGTGTGGGTTGGCATCTGGGAGCAGAAGCAGCTCGACGTCTACATCCTGCTCGGGCTGTTGGCCGCGGTGACGCTGGTGTTCGTGTTGCAGGAGGTGATCGCCCGCCACCGCATCGTCTACAACGTGGTGCGCGTCGGCATCCTGGCCTTTACGCTCGGGTGGCTGGGGTGGTGGGTCGGCGCACAGTTCTCCATCATCAACATCCTTGCATACCTGCACGCGCCGTTCAGCGACGCGCCGCTCGACGCGTTCTTGCTCGATCCGCTGTTCTTCATCCTTGGCATCTACATCGCGCTGACGCTGTTCCTGCTGGGCCGTGGCGTGTTCTGCGGCTGGTTGTGCCCGTTCGGCGCGCTGCAGGAGCTGTCCAACAAGCTCGCGGTCCTGCTGCGCGTGCCGCAGATCAAGGTGCCGCGCGCCGTGCAGGAGCGTCTGTGGGCGGTGAAATACATCATGGCCGTCGGCATCCTGGGCGTCGGCCTCTACTCGGTCGACATGGCCAATCAGATGGAAGAGGTCGAGCCATTCAAGACCGCCATCAACGTCTACTTCATGCGCGAGCTGCCGTTCGTGTTGTACGCGGTGGCGTTGCTGGCGGCGGGGCTGTTCATCGAACGCTTCTACTGCCGCTTCCTGTGCCCGCTGGGCGGCACGCTGGCCGTGCTCGGCAAGCTGCACATGTTCGAATGGCTGAAGCGCAAGCCGCAGTGCGGCACGCAATGCCGCATCTGCGAGGCAGACTGCCCGGTCGGAGCGGTCGAGCCGTCGGGCCGGATCAACATGAACGAGTGCCTGCAGTGTCTCGACTGCCAGGTCGACTACTACGACGACAACAAGTGCCCGCCGCTCATCGCGCGTAAGAAGCGCAAGGATGCGCGCAGCGAAGCGGGCATCGGCATCGGACTTCCGAGCCCCGTGCCGGCGGAGTAGTCCGTGTCTAGTTGCCGCGTACGAACGCGGCGGCCGCGGCGAGCCGCTCTCGCGTCTGGTCTGCCAGTGCCTGGTTTTCGCCAAGCGCGTTGGGATACGCAGCGATGTTCTCAGCGCGTGTGACCCGGGCGTAGCGCACGATCGCCGGGTCGACCGGGTCGCCGACGTCGACCGGAAATTCGCCCGGGACCTCGAGCAGGAGCCTCGCTACCGCCGGTAGGCCGAGCAAGCGCCCTGCCTCCACGACCGGATTGGTCACCGATGCCATGAGACTGGCAGCCCGCCGGTATGAGTTGGCGGCGCCATCACGGTCGCCGGCGGTTCGCGCCGCGTCGCCATCGGCCAGCACCGCCAGTACTTGCCCCAAGGGCACACGCAGCCTGACGAACTGCTCGCCTGCCTTTGCCGCGTCAGCTGCAGCCGTCGGCGCTGAGGTCTCCGCGAGAGCGAGTGTCGCGCGCGCCTCACCCAGGGCGTCGCGCGTCTCGCGAAACTTCGTCTGCGCGGTCGCAAGGCGTGTCGCAGCTGCCGGCGTGTCGCCCGCTCGCGCGGCGAGACGGCCTGCGGTCAGGGCAGCAGCGGCCTCGCCGCGTGCGTCGCGGCGCATCCGGTAGAGCTGGAGCGCTCCTTCGGCCTCGCGCCGCGCCAAGTCGATCTCGCCGAGTGTCGCCACGACTTCGGCGAGCCTGAGCCGGACATCCGCTTCCTCCGGGTGCCGCGCCGCGGCCAGAGCTGCCAGCGCCCCCTCGTACTCGCTGCTTGCGGCTGGCAGGACGCCCTGCATGCGCTCGATGTCGCCGCGACGCCAGCGCACGCGGGCCTGGCCGAGTGCGTCGTCGCCGATCAGGGCCTCGGCGGCGTACAGGATCTCCTTGGCGCCGATGTTGTAGCCGCGAAAGGCCTCGGTGGTGGCGACTCGCAGCGTTGCCTCGATCTGCTTATCTCGCGCGCCGGTGCTCTCGAAATGGCCGCGCGCAGTTTCGAAGCCTGCGTGCGCGGCCGCGACGTTGTCGAGGTTCCACGCCAGCTGCCCGACCAACATGGCTATGTCGCCGCGGCCCTCCCGGTCGTTAATGCTGTCGAATATCTTGTCCGCTTGCTCGATCATGGCCCGAGCGCCGAGCTCGCCGTTTGGCATGAGCGGCGCGCGATCGACGTTGAGGAGAGTGTGGGTGTCGCTCTTCGGCTCGGGTGCGCGCGCCCACATGGCCATCCCGGCGTGATAGTGCTGCGCCGCCTCGCGCGGATGGAAGGTGTCCTTTTCCAGGTCGCCGAGCGCAACGAGGACGCGCGCTTGGGCCGCAAGCGCGCCGACTTGTTGGAAGAGCCTGGCCGCGTCGGCGTAGGCAGCGCGAGCGGCGTCGCTCTGCCCATTCTGATGCTCCAGCATGCCGAGGCCCAGCGCTGCGGCCGCCTCGCCGGCCACGTCGCTTTGTGCACGATACTGCGCGCGCACGCGGACGTAGAGGTTGCGAGCGGCGGCGGTGTCGCCGATGTTGAACAGCCGTTGCGCCTCGGCAAGCTGGGCCGGCCCGTTGTCGGGGGCGACCGGGACCGGCATCGGCGCAGCGGCCTTCGGTGCGGCCGCGACGCGCACCGGCACCGAATCGGGTTGCACTGCAGGCCGCAGGAGGAAGAACACGGCCGCCATCGCCAGTGCGGTGAATAGGACAATGCCGCCGACGAGTGCGCGCATCAGGAGTGCGTGCCCGGGTTAGTAGTCACGGCGCAAAGATCGGTCGATCGTTCCGCTCCCGCCATTCGTACGGCTTTATGAACGTGATCCCGGTTTGCCAAAGACCCTTCTTGGCCGCTCTTGCCGCGGCCTCGGCGGTTTCGTACTGGTCGCTTTGCGGCAGGAAGGCGACGGCCCAGCCCTGACGCACCAGCTCTAAGCCGATGTCCTCGCCGCGAATCGTACAAATCATGTAGGGGACGTCGAGCCAATTGCGCTCGCCCGTGTCAGCGCACGTGGCCGGGCCGAGATCGACCAGGATTTGCAGCGCGCGCTTGGCGTTCGAGAAGCAACCGTAGAAGACATTGCCGGCCCTGCACTGGCGATCCTGGTCCGCGTCCGGCGCATCGATGCCGTACAGGGAAATCAGCTTGCCGCCGATCGCAATCTGATCGCCCTGGACAGCGCCTGCAGGGCCGCTGACAGTGACGGGCTGGGCGCCGGCGCTTGCCACCGCCAGCGACGCCACAGATGCCAACATTGCGCGGCCAAGCAAACGCATTCGACGATCCCTCATCCCGGGCAATCCGGTATGCCACAGCCGCCCGGGAGCCGTCAAAAGAGGCGCTAGTCCCGCGAAACGCGACTGCTGCTGTGACGATTTGACACGCTCCACAAAGGAAGGCACGCTTGTCGTTGCGGGTTCAGATAACCCGCATCCCTAGGCGTGACCGGGCTTCTCGGCCCGGCTACGCTTGGGTCTGCTTCACGAGGGGAGGCACTTCATGAATGCCATGAAACGCGCGGGCGCAATTGCCGCGGCGTTGGCGGGGACGGCACTTGCCGGTCTCGCTACGCCGGCAGCGGCGCAAGGAGTATCGTATCAACGCCTGTTGAACGCCGACGCCGAGCCGCACAATTGGCTGATGGTCGACGGCAACTACAGCCAGCACCGCAACTCGGGGCTGACGCAAATCAACAAGACCAACGTCAGCAAGATGCAGGTGATGTTCGCAGTCGATATCTGCGGCTGGTCCTGCACGCCCAACCTGTTCAAGCCAACCGGCCGCTCGGCCGGCGGCGGCCACGGGAAGGAGGAGGCGATTCCGCTGGTGGCGGACGGCTTCTTGTACGTCGAGGACAGCCTGAGCAAGGTGTCCAAGATCGACGTGCGCAGCGGCAAAAGGGGTGAGTGGGTCTGGCGCTACGATCCGAAGGTCACCCAATACCGCAACCGCAAGGGCGTCGCGCTTATGAACGACAAGGTCTATGTGTGCGCGGGTGAGCCGCGCGCCATCGCCCTTGACGCGATGACGGGAGAGCCGGTCTACGAGACCAGCTTGATGGCTCCTCCGCAGCCCGGCAATACGGCGATGGCTGCCATGCCGCAGCAAGGCGCGACCGCTCCGCCAAACGTTATGCGGACCGCCGGCGGCAAGAATGTCCACATTTGCGGCCGTGGTGGCGTGCATGCCGGCAACCATTCGATCGATGCCGTCGACGCCGACACCGGCAAGCTCCTGTGGCGCCGCTACTCGACACCCGCCCCGGGCGAGCCTGGTCATCAGACTTGGCAGAACGCAGCGTGGATGACCAACAGCTCAGGCTTCTGGTCCCACAACGCGTTCGACCCGATCACCAACGTCATCCTCGCCGGCACCGGTGACGCGTGGCCGTCGTACGACCCCGAGTACCGTCCGGGCGACAACCTGTTCGCCGGCTCGACGATGGCGATCGACGTCGATACGGGCGCGGTGAAGTGGTACTTCCAGTACATCCAGAACGAGGCGTACGACAACGACTCGGTCAACAATATCCACCTCTGGACCGATCGTAGCGGCAAACGGGTGGCGTCGACCTTCGCCCGCGCCGGCTTCTGGTACGTCTTTGACCTGGACGAGGGCATCAAGACCGGCCGCGCCAATCCGCAAGCCGGCGGCACCAACATGCCCAACATCGGCGCGTTCGTCCGTGCTCACCAGTACGTTGACGAGGTGACCTGGACCAAGGGTATCGACCCGAAGACCGGCTTGGCGGTGGAATACGATCCCAACAAGGCCCACCAAGTCTATCTCGACTACGCCAACAACGCCGGACGCCGCGCCAACGTCGGCAAGCCGATGTACCACTGCCCGGACTGGGGCAGCCAGAGCGTAGCTATGTCGCCGTCGGTGCTCGATATCGAGCGGCGCATTGCCTACACCGTCACCAACGACAGCTGCACGACCGGAAACTACGTCACCGCCGTGCGCGAGACAGCGGTGCCGATCATGGGCGCCTTCCAGGGCAACCCCATGCCGGCGATGACGGCCACGGCCGGCGATAACATCCCGCGCGGCTTCGGCATCGTCGGGCTCAATCTCGAAACCGGCGCCAAGCGGAAGATCTTCAAGGATGCCTCTACCGTGCTGGACAACGAGTCTGGCTTGCTCGGCACGGCGGGCGGCCTGTTGATGTCCGCGTGGTCGAACGGCGAAGTCGCGGTCTACGACAAGGACACCGGCACGAAGCTGTGGAACTTCTTCACCGGCACGAACATCGCGGCCGCGCCAATCACCTATTCGGTGGATGGCAGGCAGTACTTCGCCATCGTCGCCGGTGGCGGCCGCGGCGACGTCAGTGCGGCTCCCGCACCGGGCGCTCAGCTCGGCGGCACTCCAAACCTGTGGGTGTTCGGCCTGCGTGAGTAGTTGAACGGTTCGTACAAAAGGGGAAACAGACTGGGGGAGCCCAAATCTTGGGCTCCCCCTTTTCTTTGCGCCGCTGGTGCACCATGATCCGGCCGATGCGCTTCCTCGCCCGCACCGCGTTGGTCGTGGCCCTTCTCGGCGGCGTCACCGCCGTTGCGCTGGCGCAGACTCCGGAGCGGGCTCCGAGCATCCGCGCGGTAAAGATTTGGGACATTGCGCTGGGAACTCCCGCGTCGGCGCTGCCGCCGGCGTTCGCGATCACGGCCTGCGGCACCAACGGCGGCCCCCCGTCGATCCCCCTGCAGGGTTTCCACGAGTTCGCCAAATGCCGCCCCGAGGCGGGGACCGGCCTGCACGAGGTGTGGTTCAGCTACGACGACGAGTTCGAGTATTGGCTGCGAGCTGCGCGCGCGCCCACGCATCAGATCATGACCAACCGCGCCAACCAGCTGTTCGACTTGCTGGTCGTGTTTTCACTTCTGTTCGACGACCTGGGCCGCGTTCAAGGGTATCGGATCGCTTCGGACCCGCGCGAAGATCCCTTGGTGCGCTTCGATGCCGACATGCTGGAATCCCTCGCCGCTTTTGCCTTCGGCATCGACGGCTGGACCTGTGACGAGCTTCCCAGGGCGCCGGGAGAGGAGCCGATCGGTGGCACGTTCATCAAGAGGGTGTGCGGGAAGGTCGATGGTGGCCGCTCCATCACCATCCGCGTGCATCGGTTCTTGAAGCCCGGCCAGATGGCGGACAGAGCAGGCGGCACTCCGGGTCCGAACGAATTCGAGATCAGTGTCTGGGCCGAGGTGATCGCCGTCGATCTCGCCGGCAAGACCGTGCCGGCACGTTAGCGTGAGAGCAAGGCGTGCCCGTTACCGCCCGACCGAGTTGTCCGGCATGGTCGCGCCGAGGAAGATGGTCCCCGCGGTGTCGGCCTCGAAGAGGTTGGCACCGACCAGATAGGATCGAGACAAGTCCGCTCCCGCCAGGTTCGCGCGCGTGAAGTTGGCGCTCGCCAGGTTCGACAGGATCAGGACCGCACCCCTCAAGTTGGCCGACAAGAGGTCCGCATGGTTGAAGTAGGCTTGCTGACCCTTGGCGCCGGACAGGTCGACACGGTTCATGCTGGCGCCTTGGAAGAAGGCGCCGTTCAGGTTCGTGCCGGAGAGAATTGCATTGTTCAGCACCGCGTTCTCGAAGTCCGCCAGCGTTAAGTCGGCATTCTGGAGGCGTGTCGCGATCATGCGGGAGCGCATGGCGCGGACCTCGGTCAGCTTGGCGCCGGTGAGGTTGGCGCCGCTCAGGTCCGCTTCATAAAGGAACGATCCGTGCAGGTTGGCGCCGCTCAAGTTGGCGCGGCGCAAGATCGACTTGTTGAGGTTGGCCTCGTCGATGGTGGCGCCCGACAGGTCGGCGCCCTCCAGGTTGGTGCGGTGGAAGACGACGCCGGTGAGGATGGCGCCGGAGAGATCCGCGCCCGCCAGGTTGCGCATCTTTAGGTCTGCGTCGGTGAGGTCGCAGCGCGGGCAACTGAGAGTCTGGCCGGCGAGGAACGCTTCTGCCGTCTGCGCCGACGCCGCTGCGGTCCAGCACGCGGCCGCGAGGGTCATTGCGGCAAGCATCCGAGACGACATCCGGGCCATGGCTGCGCACCTCCCACCAATGACTCTACCACCGATCATTGCTGCTCCAGGAATTCCCGGGCGCGCACGAACGCGGCCGACGAGCTTCTGTAACACCCCTCGAGGTCACCCGCCTCCAGCGCGGCCGCGGCTGCGTCGATCAAGACTTGCACCTCCTGGCGCTCGAAGTCGCGGCGCAGTCGCGTCAGCTGCGAGATGGTTCCGATGAGCCCGTTGGCGCAGGCGACCTCTTCGGTGTGGGGCGCGAACGAGTACCCCAACGCCGCGAATGCGCCGCTGAGGGAACGCAGGCAATCGCCCGGTTCGCCTGTCCGATAGGCCGCCAACGCGGTGTCAACTTCTGCGCGCCGCGCATTGCGTTCGGCCGCCGGGCCGCGGAACGCATTCGCCCTTGTCTGCAAGAGGACGATTCCCTCGGCGCAGTTGGCCAGTTGCAGCTTGCGCGCGGTGGCGCCCGCTGCCTCGGCTGCGGCTGCGACCTCGGCTTCTGCAGCGGCGGCGTTGGTCGCGGCGGGAGGCTGCGGCGTGGCTTCACGCTCCCGGACCACCATGGGACCAGGACGATCCTCAGGCCTGGTCTCGGCCGCCGCCCGCTCCTTGTCGCTGCCATCGCACGCCGACACAGCCCAGGCCAGCGCCAGGCCGAAGACGACACGTGTTATGGATGGACGCAGCAATGACATGGAGCGCCATTATACGCCCCCGGCGCGGGTCTCAATAGGTAGTGGCGCCGGCCCGGAGCGTCACCGTCGCGGTGGTGACGGTACGAGGGCCATCGTGTATCGTGTACTTTGCCAAGAACGGCCTGGGCTGGGCCGTCTGGGGGGCCGGGGCACCCCTCGTTCGTGGTTGTGCTTAGCCCCAAGGAGGGCAAGGTGAAACAGGAACTCGCCAACAAACACCCGTCCGTCCGCGCCCGGGCCTACGTCCGTCCGGCGCTCATCGGCCTTGTCGCTGCGGCGCTCATGACGCTGGCGACGCCAAGCGAGGCCCAGGAAGGCGGCGCGGTAGCGTGGGGCAAGGGCGGATGCTTCGCCTGTCACGGCGGCCTTGCTCAGGGTGGCGGCGGCGGCGAGATGCCAGCGGGTCCGAACATTCGCCGGACACGGCTTACTCCGGCCGATATCAAGGAAATCGTTGCTTGCGGGCGCGGCGACATGCCGTTCCACCAAGAGGGCGCCTACACGACGGTCGCGTGTTACGGCATTCCCATCCCCGGGCCGGCCGGCGCCAACCAGGGTTCGCCGCTTACCTCGGCGGAGATCGATTCCCTGGTCGATTTCCTCGTCAAGAACGTGGTCGGTGTTGTCAACATCACGCGCGCGGCGTGTGCGGCGTTCTACAGCGGCAACACCAACGCACCGGCGTGCGCCCAGTTCCGGTAGGCGCCCGTCCCCGTCGCCCGGCCAGGGATAGGCGCGCCACCACCTGACCGCATGAGCCGATGAGCGCGCAAGAAGCGCGGCCCGGCGAGACGGTCGCGGCGGGCGCGGATGTCGTCGACGGCGCGCCCACGGGTGCGACGCGCTCGTGCGGCACCTGCACCCTGTGCTGCAAGCTGTTCGACATCCGTGCGCTGAACAAGCCGCAGCTCGAGTGGTGCAAGCACTGCGCCATCGGTCAGGGGTGCCGCATCTACGAGCAGCGCCCGGACGAGTGCCGCGAGTTCAACTGCGCCTGGCTGATGGACGAAAGCATCGGCGAGGAGTGGAAGCCGTCGCGCTCGCGCATGGTGCTGACGTCCGAGGGCGGCGTCATCGGCGTCCACGTCGATCCAAGCCGGCCGGACGCGTGGCGCAAGGATCCCTATCACGCCCAGATTCGCGCCTGGGCCTCGCGCGCGGCACAGACCGGCGAGGGCAGGGTGATCGTCTGGGAGGGTGCCAACGCGATCGTCCTGCTGCCGCGCGGTGACAAGTCCCTCGGCAAGGTGCCGGCGGATCACCAGATCGCGTTCCGCTCCCTGCGCGACCCGGTCGGCAACGCCGTGCTGGACGCTGTCGTGGTCGCACCCGGTGATCCCGGTTGGACCGATGCGGCCAGCCTCACCGGGCGTAGCGACAAGGATGTCGCCGACGCGCACCTCAGCCGCGGCCTGGCGGCCGCCGCCCAGGGCGACCACGTGCGCGCGGTCGCCGAGTTCTCCCAGGCGACGGCCAAGGATGCGAAGCTGTTCGCCGCGCATGACGCGCGCGCCTTGTCGTTGATGCAGCTCGGCCGCATCGACGAGGCGATCGAGGATTCCCAGCGCGCGGCGGAGCTGGCGCCGTCCGACGCGGGGGTGCTCAACAACCGCGCGCTGATTCTGTGCGCCGCCGGACGCCATGTCGACGGAATGGCGGTGTTCGAGACGGCCCTGGGCCTCGACCCGAACAACGCCCGTGCCTACTTCAACCGCGGCATGGCGCGCGGCCGTGCCGGCGACGCGGCGGGTGCCCGCGCCGACGTCGGCCGCGCTCTCGAGCTCGACGACAGATATCTGGCTGCGCGCGCCGAGCGCGGCGTGCTCAACTTCTCCAGCGCTATGTTCGCCGAGGCCGCCGCGGATTTCGAACACGCCGCGCGGCTCGATCCCAACGGGCCCTGGCAGCTGTGGCGTTACGTTGCGCAGCTACGCGCGGGCGGTTCCAATGTGCCGCTGCCGGCTGGCAGAGCTACCGGACCTTGGCCGGCGCACCTTGCCGCCATGTTCCGCGGCGAGATTGACGCCGCGAAGGCGATCGCAGCTGCGCCGCCCGGCGATCGCGACGGCGCCTTCTTCGCAGGAGAGTTTCACCTCTTGCGGGGCGACCGTGACTCGGCCGCGGCAAACTTCCGGCGCGTCGTGGCCGAGGGCAACAATTGGTCCTATGCCTACGATTGCGCGCTCGCCGAACTTCGCCGCCTCGGCGCGCCGGCCCTGTCGTGAGACTCCATCGTTGCGGCGCAAGGAGCGTTTAGGATTGCCACTCGTCCAGCGCCCCGAAATTCCGTGGACCGATTCTGGCAACATTCATTGACTGGTCGGTCCGGCAAGCACTGTTGAGGCTGAATTTTGCAGAGATTCAGCGGCACTTGGACGCCTTGGGTTAGCTGCAAGTTGAGACAGTTGTGGATGCTGGCAAGCTACGGATGCCGAAATCGCGTTCGGTAAAGGTTGATGCGGGTCCCCGCGCCTAGAGCGGTTTCATCTTTCCGTGAATCGTGGGGGATTCACGGCTGCGGTCTTTTGTGATTCAACTGACGTGCAGGCGCTCCGGCATTGGGGTGCGGGATGGGTAAGTACTACTCGGTGGATCTGCGGG
>CAMDPO010000041.1 GCA_945904955.1 Rhizobium sp. Q54 | reverse complement strand
GCGGAACGAGTCGTTGGTGGCGATCGACGCGTCGGCGGTGCGGAACGTCATGCGCTCCAGCCACAGCAGCACCTTGTGCATGAAGCCGCGCTTGCCGAACTTCGCTTCGTACAGCTCCGGCGAGATGTCGTGGTGATCGAACACGAAGCGCTTGCCGAGCAGGAACTTGTAGAAGCCGGCGATCAGGAAGATGAGGTCCGGCGGATTGCACGCCTGCACGACGTCGAAGCCGTGCTTGTAGAGAACCTTCAGCGAGAGCGCGAACTCCCAGAACAGCGCGGTGCCATACTCGAGCGCGAAGCCGGCCAGTCCCGACGCCTGAATCGGCAGCGGGTGGCGATAGACGTGGATGCCTTCGATGCACTCGTACGACTTGGTGTAGTTGGCGTTCTTTGGGCAGATGACGCTCACCGTCCAGCCCGCTTGGCGGAGCGTGCGCGCTTCTTGCCAGACGCGCCGGTCGAACGGCACGGGCAGATTCTCGACGATGATCAGGACACTGTTCGGAGACGTGCGATTGGTCATGCGTAGCTCATGGCGTGCCGCGACGGGCGCGGCCCTGTCCGGGAGGGGAGGCTGGGGGAGGTCACGAGTAGAACGATTGCCGTCATGCGGGACGTGTACCGTCCTTGCTTTCTTGTTTGTGGCGATACGTCATTCTAGGGACCGGTCTGCTGTGCCGTAGCCGCGCAGATGGCGAAGGATGCCGCCCAAGCGGGGTATTTCGTTGGTGGCGCGGCGCGCATTCCTGTCACGCTCGAGCCACAAGGCGCGATGTCACGCCTATGTCACAGCTCCGCCGACGCCATCACAGGCCAAGATTGCGTCAACACGATGTGCGCTCACGCTGACACCGCCGCGACGGAGACCCCGTCACAAAAAAGCCGCCCTGGCTGTACACAGTGGCGGCACGGTGAAGGCCACGTTCAAGAGCGCCGCCGTGGAAATTGCGCTGCTTCCACTGTCGGAATCCGGCGCCCAGTCAGTGGCGCAGCCTGGCTACCACCCGCGTCTCGGCTATCGTCATAGGGTGATATCCCGATGGGCGCGATTACTGCCCCCTCGTACGTTTCAAGGGCTGCGCATGGTTAAAAAGGAAGAGTCTTTGATGTCTGGTGTTCGCAACGGTGGCCGGAAAAGCGCGGTCACTTCACAGGAGACTTCGGAAATCGCACCGCGCTCCTCTCGCCGAGACAAGCCGGTCCCCAAGTCGTTGACGATCTTGGTGGTCGATGACCACGCGCTGGTGCGCGAGGCCTTCCGCATGCTGCTGGAAGACCTCGACGTATGCCGCGAGGTCATTACCGCCTCGAGCGGCGCCGAAGCGCTCGCGGTGCTCGACAAGCGGCCGGTCGACCTGACGCTGCTGGACCTCAAGTTGCGCGGCGAAAGCGGCCTCGAGACTCTTGCCAAGATCAAGCAGCGCACCATCGAGATGCCCGTGATCGTGCTGTCGGCTTCGGAATCCGTCGGCGATGTGCGCGAAGCTCTCGGCGCGGGTGCGGACGGCTACGTCGTCAAGTCATCCTCGGCCGAGGTGCTGGTCCACTCGATCAACCTGGTCATGACCGGTCAGCGCGTGGCGCCGCTGCCGCTCGACATCATGAACGACACCTCTTCGCAGCCGAGTCACTCCGCCTCGGCCGCACGCCATCACCCCAAGCTGACGGCGCAAGAATCGCGCGTCCTCAGCTACTTGGGAGAAGGCATGTCCAACAAGGAGATCGCCCGCACGCTCGGCATCTTCGAGGGCACCGTGAAGGTTCACGTCAAGTCCGTGTTCCGCAAGCTCGGCGCCAAGAACCGCACCATGGCCGCGCTCATGGCGACCCAGGAGATCCGCAGCCAGACTCCTAACCAGGAACAGTCTTCTTCCTGAACTCGTCGCGCGGGAGCGCGCCTTTGGGCCGCTCCCACCGCGTCCCCCTGCCGGGTCCTTCGCCATCTCCGCCTCCGGTGATGGCCCGATGGCGCGCCTCGCGCCTCCAGTAGAACCTCATCCGTCGGCTCGGTGTGCCGCCAGCGCGCGCGGTCCGCCGTTTTTGTGTTCCGGCGCTCGTCGGAGCGCCCACCAGGAGGAAAAAATTGTATGCGGAACGCACTTAAGATCGGCTTGGTCTTGGCCATGGTCAGCGGGCTGACCGGCTGCAGCAACATGACCCGCGAGCAACAGGCGATGGCGAATACGGGCGCTGGCGGAGCGGTGATCGGCGCCCTTGCGGGCCTCATCTTCGGACCTACCATCATCGCCGGCGCCCTCATCGGCGGCGCTGCCGGCGCGGCCTATGGCGCCCTGCGCGCCAACGACTAGTGACGTTGCCGTCCAAGCGCATCGGAGTCAGCGGCCGCCCGCCACGCGAACGCGTGCGGTGCGACCGCTGCACCCTTGAGTTCGGCGTCGGCCCGCCGGGCGCCGATCCGGTCTGGATCGTCTGTCCCGACTGCGGCGTCCGTTTCTGGCACGCCAGCGGCGCGTCCGCCGACGGGGCCGCCATCACCGACATCCACGAGGGGCGCGCCCACTGGGCGCAGCCCTGAACGAATCAGCCACTTTTGCCGTCCGTGGTCGCACCGCGCCGACAACGACAGGCTGCGGGCGGCTTTCGGTTCGCGCTAGAATTGTGCCTGGGGGCTGGCGTGGGCGCGGCGGGTCCCCATATGTACCGAACGTGTTACCGCCTGCGGCCCGCGACGTTTCCGGACCATGACCACCGACCCAGCTCTTCGGATCGATGTCGCGCCGAAGGCGCGCGAGAGCGCCGGGGCGCGCGCGCCGCACGACGTCCGTGTGCCCGCTACCGAGCGGGGCACTCCGTTGTCGCGCGCCATCGGCACAGCCTTCGCGTGGTTCCTGCGCCTGCGTCACGGCACATGGCGCAAGGACACGCGCGAGCTCGCCAAGCTCGACGCGCTGCTCGCCTCCGGTGAGCGCGTGATGGCGGTGTTCTGGCACGGCAACTACGTGCCGCTGTTCTCGCTGCTCAGCGGCCGGCGTGCCTGCGTGTTCGCCAGCGACTCCTTTCGCGGTCGTGTCATCGCCGAGATCTGCCGCCGCTTCGGCTACGAGACGGTTTTGCTGCCGGAT
Organism: Rhizobium sp. Q54; assembly: GCA_945904955.1. Classification (GTDB taxonomy): domain Bacteria; phylum Pseudomonadota; class Alphaproteobacteria; order UBA2966; family CAIVPW01; genus CAIVPW01. Next base: position 14,908 of record CAMDPO010000041.1, on the reverse strand, counting down.
CGCGGTGGCCGCCGCGCGCGCGAGTTGATGCGCGCGGGCCTCGCCCCCTACCAGGCCGGCGCCGTCGCGGTCGATGGTCCCCAGGGGCCCTTCCATGCCGTCAAGGCCGGCGCCATCGAGTTCGCCTCGTCGCTCGGCTTCGTCCTGGTGCCGGTGTCCGTCGCCGCCGATCGCACGCACGTCAACGCCGATCGCTGGGACCTCATGGAGACACCCAAGCTGTTCAGTCGCGTCTACGTTGCCGTCGGCGAACCGATCCGCATTCCGCCCGATCTGGACGAGCAAGGACTTGCCGCCGGCCGCGCCGAGGTGGGCGCCGCCCTCGAGGCCGTCACCCTGCGTGCCCAGGCCGCCGCGCGCGCCTTCGCAGACCAGGCGTAGCGATGCGCATCCTGATGGTCACCAACACATTCGCGCCGCATGTCGGTGGTGTGGCGCGATCGGTGACCGCGTTCACGGAAGAATATCGCCGCCGCGGCCATCGCGTCGTCGTGGTGGCGCCCGAGTTCCCGGGCACGCCCGATGACGAGGAAGACGTCATCCGCATCAAGGCGTTTCAGAACTTCAACGGCAGCGACTTCTCGGTGGTGCTCAAGCCGCCGCTGCACCTCGCCCGCGCCGTCGACGCCTTCCGGCCGGACATCATCCACTCCCATCACCCGTTCCTGCTTGGCTCAACGGCGCTGCGCCTGGCGCGCAGCCGGCGCATCGCGTTGGTGTTCACGCACCACACGCTGTACGAGCGCTACACCCACTACGTGCCGGGCGACTCGTCGGCGCTCAAGCGCTTCATCGTCCGCCTGTCCACCAACTACGCCAACCTGTGCGCACGCGTCTTCGCGCCCTCGCACAGCACGGCGCGCACGTTGCGCGAGCGCGAGGTGCAGGCGCCCATGAGCGTCGTGCCGACCGGCGTGCGTATGTCCGATTTTGCCTCCGGCCACGGCGGCGGCATGCGCGCCGCCCTCGGCATCCCCGAAGATGCCATGGTGGTCGGCTACCTCGGCCGCCTCGCCGAAGAGAAGAACCTGCGCTTCCTGGCCGACGCGATGGCGCGGTTCCTGCTCGAGACGCCGGCGGCCTACGCCCTGGTCGTCGGCGAGGGACCGATGCGCGAGGGCATGCAGGCGATTTTCGCTGCGGCCGGCGTCGCCGATCGCGTGCGCTTCACCGGCGCGCTGCAGTCCCTGCTGCTTGCCAGTGCCTACAAGGCGATGGACGTGTTCGCCTTCGCTTCCACCAGCGAGACCCAGGGCCTTGTCCTGGCGGAGGCGATGGCCGCCGGCACGCCGGTGGTGGCGCTGGACGCGCCCGGCGCACGCGAGATCATTCAGGACCGGGTCAACGGCCGTCTACTCGCCGACGCTGACGCCAACGTCGAGGGCTTCTGCGCCGGCATCGCCTCGATCACGTCGCTGCCCGTCGCGATGCGCCGCCAGCTCGCGATCAACGCCCACCAGACCGCGTCGCAGCTTTCCCTCGAGCGCTGTGCCGACCGCGCCCTGACGGCTTACGAGTCGATGGTGGCGCACCCCTTGCGCCCGGTGGCCGAGGTCGACGAGGCGTGGTACCGCACCGTCCGCCTGCTCAGCGCCGAATGGGAGTTGCTCAGCGCCACGATGGGCGCGGCAGGGCGCGCCCTGCAGCGTGGCGTCGAAATCTCGAAGTGACCGCGCTACGAACGTAGCGCGGTTATGGCCGGGCTTGACCCGACCATCTCTTCATTGCTGGTTTGGTCGCGCTATGGCCGCCCCGGAGGGGTTGCCCCGGCCATCCACGCGCAAGGCCCTAGTCCCGTGCAGCGAAGACTAGTCCGGCGTGTGTGCGACTCTGCCGAGGCGCGCCGCCGGCTTGCTCGCCAGCACCGGCGTCAGGCGCTCGAAGGTCATGCGCCGTCCGTGCGCATCGACCTGGCTCCAGCCGTAGCGGACCTTGAGGTCATCGAGCTCCGGCCAGGATTCGTCGCGCGTCGGCCAGCTCACCCACTGGTCCTCCGTCGCGTCGACGATCAGGATGCGTGCCGCGCTGTCATTGCCCAGCGCCGCGCGTAAGTCCGACAGCACTCGGTTGACGCCCGCGCTCGTGCGCGCGAACCAGGTGCCGGGCGCCAGCGTCACGGTCTCGTACGCCTTCAGCGCGCCGCCGACGCGCGCGCCGCCGACGCGCGCACCGTCGCGCGGCATGTCGCCACTGAAGCAGTGTACGAACAAGTTGCGCTTCGCAGCTTCACGCCAATTCATAAGGTGCTCACAAATCCGGGTTACAGGGTTCGTAGAGCATCTGCGCCGGATCTGCCTGGACCGGCTCTTCGCGCGGCGTCTCGGCAGGAATGTTGGTCAGGGCGCGGTAGAGCTCGATGTAGTTCGGCGCCGAGCGTGCCCAGCCGAACTCCCGCGCCATGGCCCGGCTCTGCAGGCGCCGCCAGGTGATCGACTGGCGCCACATGCCGAGCGCCCGCACGACGCACGCGGTCATTGCCTCGGCGCTCGCTTCCGCAAACGCGAAGCCGCACGCCGTGCCGTTCTCGATGTTGGCCGCGGTAGCGTCGACCACCGTGTCCGCGAGACCGCCGACCGCGCGCACCACCGGCAGCGCGCCGTAGCGCATGGCGTACATCTGCACCAATCCGCACGGCTCGAACCGCGCCGGCGCCAGCACGATGTCGGCGCCCGCATGGACGCGGTGCGCCATGCCCTCGTCGTGGCCGATGCGCACGGCGACGCGGCCTGGATATTCGTGGGCGAGTGCTGCGAGCTCCGCCTCCACGGCCCGATCACCCTCGCCGACCACCGCGAGCTGCGCGCCTTCCGCCATCAGCGTCGGCACCAGCTTGGGGATGCAATCGACCATCTTCTGGTCCGTGAAGCGGCTGGCGAATGCCACCAGCGGCACTTCGACGTTCGGCTTGAGCCCGAGCTCGCGCTGCAGGGCCGCCTTGCACATGTGCTTGCCGGACAGGTCGCGCGCCGTGAACGTGCGCGGCAGGTACGGATCGGTCTGCGGATTCCACAGACTGTCGTCGATGCCGTTGAGGACGCCGGATAGGTCTCCCTGGCGCGCTTGCAGCAGTCCTTGCAATCCGAAGCCGAACTCGGGCGTCAGGATCTCGCGCGCATAGGTCGAGCTCACCGTCGTCAGCCGGTCGGCATAGCGCAGTCCCGCCTTCAGGAACGAGACCTTGCCGAAGTACTCGATGCCGTCCGCCCCACAGGCGCTCTCCGGCAGGTCGAGCTGCGCGGTTGCCTCGCGCGGGAAGATGCCCTGGAATGCCATGTTGTGGATGGTGAACAGCGTCGAGGGCGGCGGCCCCTGCGCGTGCGCGAGGTACAGCGCGGCGAGACCCGTCTGCCAGTCGTTCAGGTGCACGACGTCCGGCAACCAATTGGTCGCCATCGCCGCCACGGCGCGGCAGAACGTGCCGAAGCGCAGCGCGTTGTCAGGCCAGTCGCGGCCTTGCTCGTCCTGGTAGATGCCGCCCTGGCGATCGAACAGCGCCGGGCAATCGAACAGCCAAACCGGCAGCCCGCTATCCGGCGTCCATCCGGCGACGATGCGCGCGTCGCCCAGGTGGCTGAACTCGCGCAACTCGTAGACGACGCGCTTGTTGACCGCGGTGTCGAGCGCGCACGGATAGCCGGGCATCAGCAGCAGCGGCTCGATGCCCTGGCTGGCGAGGGCGCCGGGCAGCGCCGCGCTGACGTCGGCAAGTCCGCCGGTCTTGGCCAGCGGAAAGATCTCCGAGGAGACGAAGAGGACGCGCAAGCGTCCGCTGCGGCCAGGGTTTTCAGTCCGGTCAGCAGACCGCCTGGCCCGACTCCGACTTCCAATGTCGATCGCCCAGTGTTCGGTCATGGCAGCCTCCCGACGTCCGAGTAGCCGATGGCCCAAAAGTAAGATTTCGGAGGCGAATGCCACTATACGGTGAAGTACGTACTGCCCCCTCGGCGTATCGCCGAGGTGCAGGTTCCAGCCCCCAAGGACTACCTCTGGGTTTACCCCGCCGTATCTCCTCGGTGCAGAACGGCACCGGAGATGCGTGTCGCAGGCAACAGGGTGTGACGATTTCACATCTGCGGCGCAACGACCGTGGAATCAAATACTTCGCGGCGGTGCGACCGGCAATTTCCCGACCGAGGTAGGCCTGCGCAAAGTCGACAAGAGCGCTTCGCGATGTCCGCGCGTGCTGCAGCGCTTGTCACAAAGCGTTCATCTCCCCGTAACCCGGCTGCCATGCGGCCTCCGTATCCCGTCAGCGGGGGCGCCGTAGGGCGTCCATGATTTCCGCATCACGAGGTTTCCATGACGGCTCTCGACAACAACGTGCCGGCGCACGTCGATCCCGACGACGTGTCCATCAACCCGAGCAACAATCCCAGCATCGGCGACGTCGTCGCACAGCGCGTCGAGCTCTCGCGCCGCGGCATGCTGATGGGTACGGCCGCAGCCGCGGCCTTGACCTTCGTCGGCGCGCCCCTGCTCTCGCGCGACGCCGTCGCCCAGGGCGCCGCTCCGGCGGCCGCCCCCGCTGCGGGCGCGCTCAAGCGTCCCACTCAGCTCGGCTTCCGCGCCGTCGCCAAGAGCCTCGCCGACACCGTCAGCGTTGCGGAGGGCTATTCCGCCAGCCCTTTGTTCCGCCTGGGCGACCCGATGGCCGCCAACATTCCCGCATACAAAAATGACGGCACCGACGCGGCGGCGACCTACGCCATGCGCGCCGGCGACCACCACGACGCGATCACCTACTTCGGCATGGACGCCAATGGCCGCTATTCCACCAGCAGCACCCGCGGCCTGCTCGCCATGAACCATGAAGCCATCACGCCCGCGTTCCTGCACCCGACCGGCCCGACGCTCACGGGCACCGGCGCCGACCAGAAGCGCACCGTCGCCGACGAGGTGATGAAGGAGTATTACGCGCACGGCGTCGCCGTGGTCGAAGTCGAGAAGGCCGCCAACGGCGGCTGGAGCTACAAGCAGGACTCGCGCTTCAACCGCCGCGTCACCACGCTCACCCCGATCGCGCTGTCCGGCCCCGCCGCCGGCTCGCCGATGATGGTGACCAAGTTCTCGCCCCAGGGCACCCAGACGCGCGGCACGCTCAACAACTGCGCCAACGGCTACACGCCGTGGAACACCTACCTGACCTGCGAAGAGAACACCGCTGGCTACTTCCGTCGCATCGTCGCCACCGACGATCCCAAGCGCTCCGACAAGGAGAAGCGCGCGCTCGCCCGCTACGGCGTCGCCGGCACCGGCCGCGAGCTGTGGGCGACCATGGCTCCGGATACCGCCGACAACATCCACGGCCGCTGGAATGCGGAAGTGACCGGCGCCACCGCTGCGGACGACTATCGCAACGCTCCCAACACCTACCTGTGGACCGTCGAGATCGATCCGTTCACCCCGGACGCCATGCCCAAGAAGCGCACCGCCATGGGCCGCTTCGCCCATGAAGGCTCGTGGCTCGGCCCGGTCGTCGCCGGCCGTCCGCTGGTGTGGTACTCGGGCGACGATAGCCGTGGTGAGTACATCTACAAGTACGTCACCACCGCCAACTGGGATCCGGCGGACGCCAACCGTGGTGCTGCGGCCGGCGACAAGTACCTCGACTCCGGCAAGCTCTACGTCGCCAAGTTCAATGCCGACGGCACCGGTGAGTGGATCGAGCTGCGCTTCGGCTCGCCCCAGATCAACGCCACCACGCCGGGCTACGCCTTCACCGACCAGGCCGATGTGCTGATCCACGCCCGCCTCGCGGCGGACGCGGTCGGCGCCACCAAGATGGACCGCCCCGAGTGGGGCGCGGTCGACCCGGTCAACGGCCAGGTCTACATGACCCTCACCAACAACAACGCCTCGGTGCGTTCGCTGGCGGCGCTCGATGCCGCCAATCCGCGCCACTACAACGATAAGCGCGTCAACGGCACCAACCAGTACGGCAACTCCAACGGCCACATCATCCGCTGGCAGGAAGCCAACGACAACGCCGCCTCGACCACCCTGCGCTGGGACATCTACCTGTTCGGCGCCCGCGCCGGCACCGATCCGCAGAACGTCAACCTCTCGGGCCTCACCGCGGAGAATGATTTCTCCAGCCCGGACGGCCTGTGGTTCTCCAACGCCACCGGCGTGTGCTGGATCCAGACCGACGACGGCGCCTACACCGACGTCACCAACTGCATGCTGCTCGCCGCCTTGCCGGGCGGCGTCGGTGACGGCGGCGCCCAGGCCCGCCGCACGGTGACCAGCACCAACGCCGATGGACAAACCCGCGAAATGGCGACCATCGTCGGCGCTCCCGCCGGCGACAAGGTCCGCCGCTTCCTGGTCGGTCCGTACGACTGCGAGATCACCGGCATCACCGAGACGCCGGACGGCAAGACGCTGTTCGTCAACATCCAGCACCCCGGCGAGGGCTCTCCGGCCGCCAGCATTGGCGACCCGAGCAAGTTCCTCAGCCATTGGCCGGACGGCGGCATGTCGCGTCCGCGCTCGGCCACCATCGTCATCACCAAGAACGACGGCGGCGTAGTCGGCGTCTAAGACGAACTCTCTCATCCCCCTCCCCCGTCGCGCTACGGCGCGCAAACAAGAACGGCGGGGGAGGGTAGGGTGGGGGTGTCGGTGCGGGACTCAGCCCTCGCGCTTTTCTTGCTTCTCGGCGCAGCGCATCCGGCCCTCGGCCAGGATGCGCTGCGCGGCAAGCTCCTCTATCACGACATCGGCCGCGTGCGCGGCACCGGCGTCTCGTGCGTCGACTGCCACGGCGGCATCCCCGGCGCGCTGCACGGCCTGGAGAAAGTCGCCGGCAATCCGAACGCGATCGCCTACGCCATCGGCGCCGTCCAACAGATGACTCCGCTGCGCGGCCGCGTCACCGACGCTGACATGGCAGACCTCGCCGCCTACGTCGCCAACCCCACGGTGGCGAGCCCCGGCGTGCAGCTGACCACCGTCGGCCCGGCTGCCTCTCCGTACACATCCGAGCGCCTCGAGTTCGCGCGCGCCGGCACCTCTTCGGTGCGCCTCACCAACGCCGGCGCACTGGCGCTGCAGCTCGGCGCCGCCCCGTTCCTCGACGGCCCTGCCGCCGCAGACTTCGCCCTCCAGGGGACGGATTGCGAGCCCCGCGCCGTGCTCGCACCGCAGCAATCGTGCGCCGTGCAGATCGAGTTCCGGCCCACCGGAGGAACCGGCCTGCGCACCGCGACCTTGCACATCGCCCACGATTGGATCGGTGGCGGCTCCAACGTCGCGCTGATCGCCCGTTAGCTGCCTTCGAAGTCGATGCTCAGCCGATCCTTGGCGAACGGCCGGAACGCGCCGTCGGCAAACGCGACGTGGCTTGGGTGCGTGCGGTAGCGGTCGATGACCGCCCGGCTCGCGAACCGCACCAGCCAGACGTAGCGACAGCGCGCCGCTGCTTCGACCGCCTTGCCGACGAACACGTCGGTGACGCCCGGGATGGCGGCGAGCTCCGCCTTGCCGCGCGCCATCATGGCGCGCGCGTCCTCCTCGCTGCCCGCGTAGTTGTAGACGATGCAGTGCTCGACAGCCTCCCAACGCTTGCAGTGCGCGTCCGCGTCGGTTGCTGTTCCGGCGCTGCGGCTGCGGCGCAGCCGTGCCGTCACCGCGTCCGCCTTCTCCGCGACAGTGCCTTCTTGCAGCACCTCCGCGGCGGTGGCGTCGCTCACCGGTACCCCGCACGCGCGTACAATCGCGCCCGCGTCGGCCTGCTGCGCAACGATGCTGTTGCAGCCCAAGCGCATGCCTTCGATCGCTCCCGCGGCCGTCGCCGCAACGAGCTGCAGCACCGCCGGAACGCGCGTCGACCGCGCGCGCCGTTCGATGGCCGGCAGCAGGTACTGCGCCCGCCAATCCTCGGCGACCACGAAACACACTGGCGCCAACTCGGCCTCGGCGGCAGTCATCACGGCGTGCAGGTCGTCCAGGTCGCGAACCGCGAACCGGCACAGCTCGTAGCCCTGGCTGCGGGCATGCGTATTGAGGTCGCTTGCGTCGACAAGAGGCATACGGATGCTCCTGGACGAAATTGTACGCAGCTTGCGGCTTGCTGCAATCGGGCCCCAGCCGCCACACTGCGCGCCATGCCGACCGTCTTCGTCACGCCCAACCTGACGCGCCATGTGCCGTGCCCCACCACCACGGTGAAGGGCGCCACGGTACGCGCCGCCCTCGACGACCTGTTCGTCCGTGTCCCGCGCCTGCGCGGCTATGTGTTGGATGACCAAGGCGCCCTGCGCCAGCACGTCAACGTCTTCGTCAACGACGAATCCGTGCGCGACCGTACTGGCCTTGGCGATACACTTGGACCCACGGACGAGATTTTCATCTTCCAGGCACTGTCAGGGGGCTAGCGAGCCGTGGCGCGCACCAAGCCGATGAAACAGACCGCGTTCGCGGGCACGCGCAAAGGCCTGTTCGCCTTCCGCCGCCGCGGCCTGCACTGGGCCCTCGCGGGCGAGCCCGCCTTCCTCGGCGAGCCCGTCTCCGCCGTCCTGCACGACCCACGCACCGGCCGCATCTTTGCCGCGCTCCGCCTCGGCCACTTCGGCGTGAAGCTGCACCGCTCCGACGACAACGGCGCGACCTGGCGCGAGATGAACGCTTCCGCCTTCTCGAAGGACGAGAAGAAGATGGACCCCAACGTTGATCCGCGCACGGTTGAGAAGAAGGGCCCGTCCGTCGACATGATCTGGACGCTGGTTCCCGGCGGCGCCGAGGAGCCCGAGACGATCTGGGCCGGCACCACCCCCGGCGGCTTGTTCCGCTCCACCGACGGCGGCGAATCCTGGCAGCTCCTCTCAAGCCTGTGGAACGACCCCGCCCGCGCCAAATGGTTCGGCGGCGGCTACGACGTTCCCGGCATCCATTCGGTGCTGATCGATCCGCGCGATGCGAAGCACATCTCGATCGGCATCTCCATCGGCGGCGTCTGGCGTTCCGACGACGCGGGTTCGACCTGGGCGCAAACCGGCAACGGCATGCGCAACGCCTACATGCCACCCGACAAGGCCGGCGATCCGGCCACCCAAGACGTCCACCGCCTGGCCGCGCCGCTCGCCGATCCCGACGTCGTCTGGGTGCAGCACCACAACGGCATCTTCCGCTCCACCGATGGCGCCGCGAACTTCAAGGAGATCAAGAAGGTCAAGCCGTCGGTGTTCGGCTTCGCCGTGGCCGCGCACCCCCACGATCCGAAGACCGCCTGGTTCGTGCCCGGCGTGGTGGACGCGCAGCGCATTCCCGTCGATGGCCGCCTCGTCGTCACGCGCACCCGCGACGGCGGCAAGACGTTCGACGCCATCACCTCGGGCCTGCCGCGCAAGGATTGCTACGACCTCGTCTATCGCCATGGCCTCGATGTCGATGCGGAAGGCGAGCATCTCGTCATGGGCTCGACCACCGGCAACCTGTGGATCGGCGATCGCCAAGGTTCGCGCTGGACGCATGTGTCGGCCCACCTGCCGCCCATCGCCGCGGTGGCGTGGAGCCGGTAGCGCGCTTGACCCCCATTCCTTCCGCCGGCTCCCGCCCGGCGCTGTTCACCGATCTCTACGAGCTGACCATGGCGCAGGCTTACGTGGCCGACGCCATGGCCGACGTGCCCGCGACGTTCAGCCTGTTCGTGCGCACGCTGCCCGCTGCCCGCAACTTCCTGCTCGCCGCCGGCATCGACACGGCGCTCGCGGCGCTCGAATCGTTCCGCTTCGAGACCGCCGACATCGACTACATCCGCTCTCTCGGCCGCTTCACGCCGGCGTTCCTCGATTGGCTGCGCGCCTTCCGCTTCCAGTGCAGCGTCGTCGCGGTTCCGGAAGGCACGCCCATGTTTGCCGGCGAGCCCATCCTTGAGGTCACCGGCCCGCTCGCCCAGGCCCAGCTCGTCGAGACGCTGCTCATCAACGAGCTGCATCTGCAGACCATGCTCGCGTCCAAAGCCGTGCGCATCGTCGGCGCCGCCCAGGGCCGCCGCGTCGTCGATTTCGGCGCGCGCCGCATCCACGGCATCGATGCCGCGGTGAACGGCGCGCGCGCCTTCGCCATCGCCGGCGTCAGCGCCACCTCCAACTTGCTCGCCGGTCGCGCTTGGGGGTTGCCCGTGGTCGGCACCATGGCGCACGCCTACGTACAGTCCTTCGCCAGCGAGGCCGAAGCATTCCGCGCCTTCGCCCGCCACTATCCCGACACCACGCTCCTGGTCGACACGTATGACACCCTGGACGGCGTGCGCCGCGTCATCGATCTGGCGCGCGAGCTCGGGTCAGCGTTCCGCGTGCAATCCATCCGCCTCGACTCCGGCGACCTCACCGCGCTCGCCCGCACGTCGCGCGAAATGCTCGACGACGCCGGACTGAGCAACGTGCGCATCTTCGCTAGCGGCGGCCTCGATGAGCACGTCATCGCCGCCCTCGTCGCTGCCGGCGCTCCCATCGATGCGTTCGGCGTCGGCACGCGCATGGGCACCTCCGAGGACGTGCCGGCCCTCGACGTCGTCTACAAGCTGACGGCCCTCGCCGGGCGCGGCCGCGTCAAGCTTTCGCCCGGCAAGAACCTGCTGCCCGGCCAGAAGCAGATCTGGCGCGTCGAGGAAGGCGGCGTCGCGCGCCGCGACGTCATGGGCCGCGCCGAAGAACACAACGCCGGCCGCGCCCTCCTGCAGCCGGTCATGCAAGCCGGCGCGCGCGTCGGCGCCCGCCCGTCGCTCGCCGACATTGCCGCGCACGCCCAACGCGAGATCGCGCGCCTGCCGCCCGCGCTGCGTGGCCTCGCCATGGCGCGCTACCCCGTCGAGGTCAGCGCCGGGCTCACCGCCTACGCCGCCGAGGTGCGCGCCGCCGGCCGCTGAACCCGCGGATCGCCTGCCTTCGGCGCCCTTTAGCGGTGCCGCGGCCCGCGTCTATACTCGCGCCCTCGCCGGGCGTTCGTCTCGGCCCTTCCGGAGCACATCGTGACGAACGCGGACATTGGCGCGGACCTTGGCTTGATCGAGCAGGCAGACGACGCCGTTCCCATCTGGCCCGTCGCTGCGGCCGACTTCGCCGGCTGGCTCGCCCAGCAACCCGCCCCGGTCAGCCAATGGCTCACCGCCCATCGCTTCGCCGCCAAACCCGGACGCTTCCTCACCGTTCCCGGCAAGAACGGCCGCGTCGCCGGCGTCGTGCTCGGCGTCGACGCCACGCCGACGCTGTGGAACTTCGCGCCGCTCACCCAGGGCCTGCCCGCCGGCCGTTACCGTATCGAGCCGCTGCGCCGCTTCGACGCCAGTGTCGCCACCCACGCGGCCTTGGGCTGGGCCTACGGCGGCTACACGTTTGCTCGCTATCGCAAAGCGCCGAAGGGCGACGCGGGTGCGGCTCTTGTGTGGCCCGAGCGCGCCGATCGTGACTACGTCGCCATCGCCGCCGCCGCCAGCACCATCGTGCGCAACCTCATCAACACGCCCGCCGGCGACCTCGGCCCCGCCGACCTCGCCGCGGTGGCTCTCAACGTCGCCACCGACCTCGGCGCCACCGTCGAGACCATCGTTGGCTCCGAGCTGCTCACGTCGGGGTACCCAATGGTCCACGCCGTCGGCAAGGCCGGCCGCCAGGAGCCGCGCCTCGTCGACATCCGCTGGGGCGAGGCCAAGAGCAAGGTGCCGCGCGTCACGTTGGTCGGCAAAGGCGTGTGCTTCGACACCGGCGGCCTCGACATCAAGCCGCCCGACAACATGCTGTTGCAGAAGAAAGACATGTCCGGCGCCGCCATCTGCATCGGCCTGCTGCACATGATCGCCGCGTCGGGCCTCGACGTCGGCCTGCGCGTCCTGCTGCCCATGGTCGAGAACTCGATCTCGTCCGAGAGCTACCACCCCGGCGACGTGCTCGCGTCGCGCAAGGGCCTCACCGTCGAGGTCGGTAACACCGACGCCGAAGGCCGCCTCATCCTCGCCGACGCCCTCGCCGAAGCCGACCGCGAGAACCCCGACCTGCTGATCGACTTCGCCACCCTGACCGGCGCTGCGCGGGTCGCCTTGGGTCCCGACCTGCCGGCGCTGTACGGCAATGACGATGCGACTGCCGACGCCCTGCTCGCTGCCGGTGCGGCCGAAGCCGACCCCGCCTGGCGCATGCCGCTCTGGGGCCCTTACGACGAGATGCTCGACAGCAAGATCGCCGACATGAACAACGTCGGCGGTGGTGGCTTCGCCGGCTCGATCACTGCAGCCCTGTTCCTGCAGCGTTTCGTTACCCGCGCCGATCGCTGGCTCCACGTCGATCTCTACGGCTGGAGCCCGAAGCCGCGCCCTGGTCGCCCCGAGGGCGCCGAGCCCCAATCGATGCGCGCCGTCTACCGCCTGATCCAGCAGGAGTTCTCCGGCAAGCCGAAGAAGGCCAAGCGCAGGCGCTAACCGCGAAGCTCCTGCCCAACCATCGCCGCGCTCGCCTTCCACGTCGGCGACGCGCCCGGCGCGGCGCGCTCGCTCCCCCTCGACGTCGCCCGGTTCGACGTCAACGTCGCCGGCCGCGAGGTGTTCCCCGTCGCGGATGCTCTGTTGGCGCGTGGCGTTCCCTTCGTCTTCGCCACCGGCTACGGCGCCCAGACCCTGCGACCGGATCTCAGCCACAACCTGCTGTTGCATAAGCCCTTCAGCGCAGCCGAGTTGCGCCGGGGCTTGGAAGAGGCGATCGCCCTCCATAGCGCCTGACACGTCCGCCGAAAACGGCGGAAAACCTCGGCCTGCCCCGCTTCTATCGCTGTCAGCCTGTCACAACCGGTGCGGGAATCGGCTTTCCAGGCCGCCGCGCCATGGGCGACTGTTGAGTTATGCACAGAGGGGCGCCAAGCCCCCCGTACGCGACGCAAACAGGGATTTGTGGGGCCGTGCCATGACTGTGGAACTTCTCAACCGCCAGGTCTTCAGCGGCGGCGACGTCATCTTCAAGGCCGGCGAGGTGCCGCGCTGCGCCTACCTGATTCAGTCCGGCGCGGTGAACATCGTCTCGGGCCGCGAGGACCATGCCCTCGTCACGACCCTGGTGGCCGGTGATCTGCTCGGCGAGATGGCGCTCGTAGACGCCCAGCCGCGCTCGGCGACCGCGGTCGCCAAGCAGACCACGACGTGCATCACCATCACCGCCGGCGACTTCGGTACGCGCCTCGCCAAGTCGGACCCCCTGGTGCGCGCCATGGTGAAATCGCTCACCCGCCGCCTGCGCAAGACGACTCCTTCGTAGAGTACGGCCGCGCCTGAGGCTCGGAGGACGGCCGTCCGCCTGCCCTCACACGAATCGTTTTGTTAATTTGCGCGCGCCCGGGCATAGTAGCGGGCGCTTCCCGACATCACTGTTGCAGGGGCTCGAGCTCGCGGTAGTGCCGCGCCGGGACGGGATTTCTTTCGTTGGCACGAGTATCCATGCAGAACCGCCCCGCACCCGAAGCTGTGTCTGAGCCCTTGGCCGATTGGCAGTCCAAGCGGCGTCCCAGCGACGTGCCGCGGGCGCGCAAGTGTCTGTGCTGCCACACGCAATTCGAGAGCCAGTGGAGCGGTGAGCGCATCTGCAAGCGTTGCCAGTCGGCAACGGCCTGGAAACAAGGATGGGGCGCCCCATGAGTCGCGGACCGAACTATTCCTTCGAGCGTCAGCAGCGCGACAAACGCAAGGCGCAAAAGAAGGAAGAGAAGCTCAAAGAGAAGCAGGAGCGCCGCGCCGCTGCGAACCCGGCGGCGCCCGGCTCATCCGAGGCGAGCGGCGAAGCCGCGTCGCCCGCTACTCCCGCCAAGGAGTAGGCGGCCCAAGGGACCGCCCGCAGGCGGGCCGGTCCTAACGCAGGGCCGCGACGACCCGTTCGCTCATCGCGCTGACGACCGTCGCCGCTTCCACCGCCACCGTATCGATCAGGCAGGTGCGGTCGCACGCGTAGGGCAGCGACCAGCGCATCGGCGACGTCCATTCCGCAGTGCCGATGCTGCGCCCGTCGGCGCGGAACATCCGGGCCGCGCCGCGGATCGCCGCATTCTGCGCCTGCATGGTCGAATCGATCGGCGTCAACAGCGAGAACACGATCACCGCGTCGAGGCGCGTCTGCTGCCGGCGCGCCAGCTGCAGGACTTCGGTATCGGCGCGCTTCTCGTTGTCGAGCGCCGGGTTGGTCACCGATACCGCGCGCCCGTCGTGCACCGTGAATCCGGCCGTGCGCAGCTGCGCCTCGAACGCCGTCAGCGCCGCCTCGAACACCCGGTTGCCGCGCGCGATGCCGCCCGGCAACGCGCCGTCGGCAATCACCATGACATTGGCGATGCTCGCCGTCGCCGCAGCAGCCGCTGGCGCTTGTGGCGGCGCCGGCACGCGCGGCTCCAGCAGGCGCGCGCCCACGTACCCCACCACGACCAGCGCTACCGCGGCGCCGATGACTACTGCCGAACGCATCTCGCTACCGATACCACTAGCCCAGCCGCGTCGGCTAGCGCGCCTCGCGCAGCCTCGCCGCCAGCCGCTCGCCAATGGTCGTAGCGACCGTCGCGGCCTCCGCGGCCACGGCCGCGCCGACCAGCACCACGCCAGCCCGCATCGATGCCCTGCTAGTTCGGATACCCCGCCAGCGCGCGCATCAGCCGCGCACGGCCCCCGATTCGTCCGCCACGAGGTCGAACGACGCTTTGACCAGTGCCGCCGCGTAGGCAGTCTTCGGATGCTCGAGCACATCTTCCGTGGCGCCTTGCTCGACGATGACGCCGTCGCGCATGACGATGACGTGGTCGGCAATCGAGCGCACCACCTTGAGGTCGTGCGAAATGAACAGGTACGTCAGCCCATGGCGTTCACGCAGGCCGCGCAGCAGATCGAGAATCTGCACCTGCACCGTGCGGTCGAGCGCCGAGGTCGGCTCGTCCAGCACGATCA
>CAMDPO010000040.1 GCA_945904955.1 Rhizobium sp. Q54 | reverse complement strand
TCCGGTCGATCGTTCGTGGCTTTGCGGCTGCCACGGCTCGCGCTTCGATCGCGACGGCGCGGTGCTGCACGGACAGGCCGTGAGGCCGCTCGCGAAAGAAAAAACGCCGACGACCTGACGGCCGGCGGCGCGGATCCTGGAGGGCGCGGCGCGCCGCTCCAGGAAACGTTGCGCCTAGTGGCGGCTCGGAGCGTCGCTCTGTGAGTCGCTTACGGTCGGCGACTCTTCGGCATCGTCGTCGGTGTCTGTCCTCGGCGGCGCGTTGGCGACGACCTCGTCGCGGCGCTGAGCCGCCAAGCTCGCCTTGCGTCCGCGCGCCTCGCCGCCTTTGCGGCCGGCCTCGGCCGCCAAGCGGCGATCTTGCGAGAAGCTACGCTTCTCGTCCGGAACGCTTTGGCCGCCTTTGCGCCCCGCTTGCGCGGCGAGCGCACGGTCTTGGGAGAAGCTGCGCTTCTCGTCGGGAACGCTCTGGCCGCCCTTGCTCGCGATTTCGCGCTGCCGCTCTTCGTCCATCGAGGCGAAGCCGCGAGCTGACGTTCCGCCGCCGCGCTCCGAACTTCCCCCTTGGTTCCGATCAGGTGCCATGTGTGCGTACTCCTATGACCACATCCTCACTACGGGAGGAACGCGCAACCTCGCGCGCATACCTCCACTTACGTCGATGCTTCGCGTCTTCCTGTGAAACGCGTGTCGCGTTGCCACGATGGCAACTACTCAGGAATCGCCCGGCGCCGCTTACGCCACGAAGATCCGTGCGAGCATGCGGATCGCATGTGGCCGACGACGAGCGCGCAAAGCGCGGCGCCCGTCACCCTCTCGCACAAGCGCACGAAGATGAACTGCCCGGCTGAGGTATCTCAGTGTGGCGTTTGGGTGCGGTGTATCTCGCGCTACCCGAAAGCGCAGGGCTCCTTCCGAAGCAGCCCCGCATACGTCTCGTCACCTATATGGTGACTGACGACAAACCCCGCAACGACGCCACCAAGTGCGGCGTCGTCGCAAGGAGTGAATCATGCGCTACGCGTTGCTCTGGCTGCTCGGCGTGCCGATCCCGGTTCTGTTGGTGATCTGGCTGTTCTTCCGCTGACGCTAGTCGGCGGCTGCGGCGGCGTCGTCCACGGCGCTCGGACGTTCGTTGGCGGCCAGCGCGCTTGCGTTGCGAAAGCGGGCGTACGGCTCACCTTCCGTCACTTCGCGCAACTTGCGGCCAAGCTCGACCTTGCGGAACGGCTTGTGCAGAAGCGTCGCACCCGGCATCAGCATTCCCTGAATCTCGATCGCCTGCTGCGAGAAGCCCGAGGTGAACATCACCCGCAAGTCTGGGTGTGTATCCGTCATGACGTCGGCGAGTTCGCGCCCGTTCATGCCGCCAGGCAGGATCACGTCGGTCAGCAGCACGTCGTAGTCGGCGAGGCGGATCGCGGCGAGCGCCGTCGCAGCGTCTTCCACCGCGTCGGCAGTGTAGCCGAGCGCCGTAAGTTGCATCAGCACTAGGTCGCGCACGTTGGGCTCGTCCTCGACGACCAGCACCCGCGCGGTCACGCCGTTTGCGGTGATCTGCCCTGGGCCGGCCGTGACGGGTCCTTCCGGCGCTTTCGCATCGCGGGCGAGAGCCGGCGATGCCAGTGGCAGGAACATCGTCACGCGCGTGCCGCGTCCCGGCTCGCTGAAGATGCGCACCGTGCCGCCGGACTGCGTCACGAACCCGTACACCATGCTGAGGCCAAGGCCGGTGCCCTTGCCCGGCCCCTTGGTCGTGAAGAAGGGCTCGAAGGCGCGCGCCGCGACTTCGGGAGGCATGCCGGTACCGGTGTCGCCGACCGAGATGCGCACGTAGGCACCCGGCTTCAGCCCGCCGTACTGCGCCGCGTTGGTCGCGTCGACCACGCTGTCGTCGGCCTCGAGGGAAAGGGTTCCGCCGTGGGGCATGGCGTCACGCGCGTTAACCGCAAGATTGAGAAGCGCCGACTCGAGCTGGCTGCGGTCGACATGGACGCGGCTGACCGTGGGCGACAGCGACAGCCGGATGGTGACATCCTCACCCATGGTGCGCCGCAGGATGCTCTCGGAGCTGCGGATCGCGTCGCTTGGGTCGATGACCTCGGGGTCGAGGGTCTGGCGGCGCGAGAAGGCCAGCAGGCGCCGGGTCAAATCGGCGCCGCGGTCGGCTGCGCTGATGACGATGTCGGTCATCTCGCGCAGGCGCTGGTTGCGCGCCGGCAGCATCTCGCGCATGGACTCGGACGTGCCGAGGATCACCGTCAGCAGGTTGTTGAAATCGTGGGCGATGCCGCCGGCAAGCTGACCGACCGCGTCCATGCGATGCGCCTGTTGCAGCTGATCCTCTTTCTTGCGGTACTCGGTGACGTCGATGCTGGTGTTGATGACGCGCGCACGCCCGTCGATCTGCACCACCTCGGCCGACATCAACAGCACCAGCGCCTTGCCGTCGCGCAGATTCATGCGCAACTCGAGGTCGCGCACGGAGCCGGAGATGGCGAGGGCGTTGCGCAGCTGGCGGCGATCGTCGAAGTGGAGCTCGATGCCGAGCTCCTCGATGGAATGACCGATGACCGCGTCGCGCTCGAGGCCGAACGCAGCGAGCCAGCTCTTGTTGACCTCGTAGACGCGCCCGTCGTCGAGATTGGTGATCGTCACCAGCGCCGGGCTGGTCTGGAACATGGTGGCGAAGCGCCGCTCGGACTCCTGCCGTTCCGCCTCGGCGCGCTTGCGCTGGGTGATGTCGCGGGTCGCCGCAATGAAGAAGAGCCGCCCGTTGACCACGGTGTGGCTGACGATCATTTCGAGGGGGAAGAGCGAGCCGTCCTTGCGCCGGCCGAGCGTCTCTTGGGCGCCGTCCTCTCCCGGCCGCGGGCTCGGGCGCAACGCGTGAGCCGCAATGAGGTCGCCCGGCTGGCGCCCCGGCAACTCCCCGGAGAGGGCGTTGAGCGGCAAGCCGATCAATTCACCATCGTCGTATCCATACATTTGCGTCGCGGCAGAGTTGGCGGTCTCGATCTCGGAGCGATCGTTAATGGTCATGATCGCGTCGCCGACGTTTTCGGCAACGGCGCTAAACAGCCGCTCCTGGTCGAGGGAAAGCTGGAACGCACGCGCCAGTACGCCCACTTCGCCCGCCGCTTCTACCGGCAGCTTGACCGCGCGGCGGTGGGCGCCCGGAGCCACGGCGAGCGTCATGCGCGACAGCGGCTCGGAGATCGAACGCGCCAGCGGAATCGACAGCCCAACGGCGACCACCGCGGCGATCGCCGCGGCCAGCAGAGTCGAACGCAACATCGAATTGGCGTCGCCGAGGAAGGACGCCACCGGCCGCGTCGTAACCACCGCGATGCGGTAGCCGGCGATGGTGGCCGTCGCCGCACCCACCGCTTCGCGCACGCCCGACTCGGCACGCGCCGAAAACCCGATGCGATCCTTCGTACCGAGCGCGTCGACCACGCGCCCCACGTCCCAATTCGGCGCCGCATCCACCAGAGTCAGCGGATGCAGAAGGGTGCCCTGCACCGAGATGATGAAGACGTTCGGATCGGCGGCGCGCCCCGCCAGCAACGCGCTCAGGTCGAGGTCCGCGGTGACGAGGCCATCGTTGGAGTTGCCGCCGCCGGTCGCCGACAGCGTCAGGTGCCCGCGCGGCATGCCCTCGGTGGCCGCCGTCGGCGCCACCGTGGCGCGCGCGGAGCGGCCGCGGCTTCCGGGAACCGCTTCGATCAGCGCGGCCCGCTCGCCCGGTTCCAGCTCGCGATCGCGCACCGTCTCGATCACGCCGCGTGCATCGCGCTCGACGCCGACGATTTCCAGCCCGGTCACCGGGCTGATCAGCCCGAGGCGGGCGAAGCGCGGCTTGCTGCGCAGCTCGGCGGACAGCGTTTGCGCCACCAGCACGCGCAGATACCCCTCCTCCGGGTTGTCGAGCAGATCCTGAATGACCGCCGACTCGGCCAGTACGCCGAGCTCTGCGGCGCCCAGCTCGGCCGATGCCTCGAGGTCGCGCGCGACGCGTCGCGCGTCCTCCTGCAGGTACGCCAGCCCCTCGCGGACTAGGCGCTGCTCGAGCCCCCTGTACGAAAGTGCGGCGGCGGTGGCGCCGGTAAGAATGACGACGGCGACCATCGCCAGCGTGATGCGGACGGATAGTGTCATCACTCGGCCCCGCCCTTGAAGATTTGACCGCCGCGATATCCCAGAACCGTTTGTTGCCGACGCCCCTTCAAGTGTTGGCTGCGGGCGGCGCCAACGAGTTGCCGGGACGCATTGCTGACGGACGGACCCTGCAACGGCCGGTGGAACGAAGCGCCCATGCCCCGTGAGACGTGGCGTTGAGCACACCGGCAGCCACTGCGCGCCATGTGCTGGTGATCGACGACGACGCCTGCGTGCGCGACATCATCGAAGCATCTCTCGCCCACGCCGGCTTCCGCGTCACCGCGCTCCCCGATGGCAAGCGCATCAGCCAAATCCTGTCGGGCGGCGACGTGGCAGTCGCCATGGTGGACTTGACCCTGCAGGACGAGGACGGCCTCGCCATTACTCGGCGCCTGCGCGAGCGCTACGACATCGGCATCGTCATCGTCAGCCGCCGCAGCGAGATGACCGACCGCGTCATCGGCCTCGAGATCGGCGCCGACGACTACCTGCCCAAACCTTTTGCGCCGCGCGAGCTCGTTGCCCGCGTGCGCAGCGTCATGCGCCGCTTCGACGCGCGCTCCCAGCCCGACGACCAACGCCAGAGAAGCCGGCTGACGTTCCTCGGCTTCGGCCTCGATCTCGGCGGGATGACTCTGCGGGACCCGGAGGGCAAGCCGGTCGTGCTCACCACCGGCGAATTCAAGCTGCTGGAAACCCTGGTCACCCACGCCAATCGCGTGCTTAGCCGCGATCAACTGCTCGACCTGCTCTATGATCGCGATACGCCGGCCTTCGATCGCAGTGTCGACGTCAAGGTCGGCCGCCTGCGCCGCAAGCTCGGCGACGACCCGGACAATCCGCGCATGATCCGCACCGTGCGCAATGGCGGCTACGTGTTCGTGGCCGAGGTCACCGCCCCATAGGTTCGCGGCGTGGGATAACCCGCCGATTTTCCACAGAGTGCGGCGAAAAAGGGTAGCGCACGGCCGCTCGCGCCGCCACGGCAGTGCCGTGCGGGCGCGTCTCCCCGCCTCGCAAAAGGGCTCTTGGCCCATCCCCCGCCCTGACCTTCCTGGCTCGGCACTCCCATGCCGGACCTGGACCCCAAACGGTCCACAAGCTCGCGGACACTACTACCCAACGTTGAATTGCACCACCTGTGGTTCTATTGCCGCGGGTATGGCACAGGCCAAGCTAGCGCGATTTGGGCGCCAAAAGCGCGAACGGGCCGCCTGCACTGGGAGGTAGTCCAGACGACCCGCTCGCTCCCCGCTTCCCCGACCCCCGTACCCCCAACCCCCCGTTGGGCAATCGAGCAAACCGTTCAGAGAGTCCCGTAGACCACGAAGCGCGCGATCAGGAGGCCGACGCTCGCCATCGCAGCCATCGCCGGGACCGCCAGGGTCGCCACGGAATGGAGCCACAGGGGGGCTTCGTTCGCCTCGTGCGGGGCATTCATCGTCCGGCTCATGGGTTGCGCGCTGCAATCACGGGGAGAACGTCCGGGCTCCCGTGACGCCGGTTCGTCCCGCAATTGTCGGCGCGTGTCGGCCGTGTGTCAGGGCAACGGCCACGCTTGCGCTGGCTTGCGAAATCCCTATGTGTGGGTTCGGAACCGGCTCGCGGAGGCACAGGCGATGGAGTTTGACTGGGCCTCGGCGTTGATCGCCGTGATCCTTATCGATTTGGCGCTGTCGGGGGACAACGCCATCATCATCGGCTTGGCGGTGGCCGGCCTGCCCGCGGCCGAGCGCAACCGCGCCATCGCCATCGGCATCGCCTTGGCAACCGTGCTGCGCATGGCGTTTGCCCTGGTCGCGGTGCAGCTCCTCACCATCATCGGCCTGACCCTGGCCGGCGGCATCCTGCTGCTCTGGGTTGTGTGGAAGATGTGGCGCGAGACCCGCCGCGGCCATCAGCTGCGCTCGGAGCACGCTGCCGCCGCGCTGCGCGGCGAGGCGCCGCCCCCGTCAAGCGCACGGCCCAAGACCTTCCGCCAGGCCCTGGTCGCCATCGTCGTGGCGGATGCGTCGATGGCGCTCGACAACGTGTTAGCGGTCGCCGGCGCCGCCCATGAACACCCCTGGGTGCTCGTCGTCGGTCTGTTGTTGTCTATCGCTCTGATGGGCGTGGCGTCGGCCTATGTGGCGCGGCTCCTCGAGCGGTTCCACTGGCTCGCATACGTGGGCATTCTGGTGGTCGGCTTCGTCGCGGTGGATATGATCTGGCGGGGAGCCCATCAGGTCGGCGCGCTGCTGTAGGGCCCTTCGCAAGTAGTTGTCCTCAGGCCCCCCTAGGTTGTGGGCCATCTCACAGACCCTCACCCACGGTTGCGGCATTCCTAGGTCACGTTCTAGGAGCAAAGCAGCCGTGACCCCTCAGGAACTCGTCAACGTCCTCGTCCGCCACGACCGTTTCGTGCGCGGCCAAGTCGGCGGCGCCAAGGCGGACTTGCGCGGCCAGGACCTCTCCGGGCTGCGCCTGCCGGGCGTCAACCTGCACGACGCCAGCTTGTCCGGCGCCGACTTCCACAATTGCGACCTTACCCGCGCCGATTTCAGCTCCTCCGACTTGTACGGCGCCAACTTCGAGCGCGCGGTCGCCACCGGCGCCAATTTCGAGCGCGCCGACATGCGCGGCGCGAAGTTTGCCGGCGCCAAGCTCAACAGCGCCCGCATGGCCGGCTCCGATCTGCGCCCGGGCGGACTGCTCGGCAGCGAGCGCACCCAGACAGCGGACCTGACCGGCGCGACGCTCGATCAGTCCGATCTCGAGAACGCCAAGATCTCCGGCGCCAACATGCGCAACGCCTCCATGAAGGAGGTCAACCTGCGCAACACCACCGGCCACCAGGTCGATCTGCGCGGCGCTGACTTGCGCGGCGCTGACCTGACGTCGGCGGCGCTCACCGGCGCCGACCTCGGCGGCGCCAATCTCAAAGGCGCCAAGCTCGGCATGACGCGCCTCAACGGCGCGCGCCTGATCGGCGCTCTCCTCTCCAATGTCGACCTCACCTCCGCCGACCTGCGCGAGGCGACCATCTGCCTCGGCGTCGCCAAGCTTTCCGACGACATGCAGGCCGCCCTGCGCGAGCACGTGTTGTGGCTCGACTCGGGCGGCAACCTCGGCACGCGTGCCGTGCTGGAAGGCGCCGACCTGCAAGGCGCGCAGCTCGCTGGCATCTATCTCAGCGGCGCGGGCCTGCGCGGCGTCAACCTGTCGGGCGCCAACCTCGTCGGCGCCAAGCTGCTACTCGCCGACCTGCGCGACGCCAACCTGAGCGAAGCCGATCTGCGCCGCTGCAACATCTCCGGCGCGCTGCTTACCAACGCCGACCTGCGCCGCGCCAAGCTCGGCTACGCCATTCTCAAGCCGGTCGAGCTGCGCGACGGCAAAGGCCACCTGACGGGCAAGCTCGCGCCTACCAACATCCAGGGCGCCAAGCTCGCCGATGCCGATCTGGCGTTCGTCGACCTGAGCCAGGCGCTCGCCGATCCCGGTGTCGCCGATTCCCACCACCAGCTCGGCCACACCCCCCGCGAGCCCGCCAAGCCGGCAGCCGCGACCTCCGGTCGCACGCCGCGCGAGCATGCCCCGCACCTCCACGAGGCGCCGGCGCCGCAGCGCTCGGAGCACAAGCGCGCCGAGCCCCTGCCGGCCCGCCGCGCCGTCCACTAGGGCGATACAAGCGCGACCTCACCCTGAGCTTGTCGAAGGGTGAGGCGGAACGGTCTCTGAATTTCCGGGTGCGTCGCGGGATGCGCTAGCATCCGGGCCATGCCCTTTCGCCCCAGCGAGCAGGACGTGCTGCTCGTCGTCGACGTCCAGAATGACTTTTGTCCGGGTGGCGCCCTGCCGGTGCCCGAAGGCGACCGCATCGTGCCTCTGGTCAATCGCCTGGCGGGCCAATTCGCCCACGTCGTCTTCACCCAGGACTGGCATTCGCCGCGCCACGCGTCGTTTGCCTCCGCCCACAAGGGCAAGCAACCGTTCGAAACCACCGCGCTGCCCTACGGCGACCAAGTGCTATGGCCCGACCATTGCGTGCAAGGCACCACGGGCGCCGAGTTTCACCGCGACCTCGATCGCACGTGCGCCGAGATGATCGTGCGCAAGGGCTTCCGCCCCGGCATCGACTCCTATTCCGCGTTCTACGAGAACGACCAGCGCACCCGCACCGGCCTGACCGGCTACCTGCGCGACCGCGGCTTCCAGCACGTCTACCTGTGCGGGCTGGCGTACGACTTCTGCGTGAAGTGGTCGGCGCTCGATGCGCGCCGCGAAGGGTTCGAAGCCACGGTGATCGAGGACGCGACGCGCGCCATCGATCTCAACGGGTCGGCAGCCGCGGCGCGTACGGAATTGGCCGCGGCCGGCGTGACAACGACGACGTCCGCGCGCTTGGCCCGCTAAGCCTCGGCTTCGCCGCCTACCTCCATCGCCGCATTCCCACGCGCGGCGCTGCCCCCTAGCGTTGTCGAGCCGGGGCATCCTACCGGCCAACAACAAGAACCCTTGGCCATGCAGAGTTCCGCACCGGCCGTCGATTCACCCGCCGCCGGCGCGCCCGCGCGTGGACCAGACACGCCGCGCGACACCGAGCCCACGGTGTTGTCCATCCAGGTGCTGCGCGGCCTCGCAGCAACCGCAGTGCTGATCTTCCACGCGGCCGCGACCTTCTTGTTGCCAGCGCAGATACAGCATTCCTTCGCCGTGCTCGCCGGTGGCGTCGATGTCTTCTTCGTCATCAGCGGCTTCGTGATGGTCCACGCCACCCAGGGCCGCAAGCACACGTTCGCATCGTTCATGCGGGCGCGGATCTGGCGCATCGTGCCCATCTACTGGATCACGCTGCTGCTCGCAGCGCTCCTCATCCGCGCTGAGTTCGGCGCGTTCCCGGAGTGGCGCGAGATCCTGCAGTCGTACCTGTTCATTCCGTACACGAATCCGCGCAACGGCCTGCCGGCGCCGTACCTGGTGCCGGGCTGGACGCTGAACTACGAGATGTTCTTCTATCTTGCGTTCGGAGCGACACTGTTCCTCGGGACGGCCACGCGGCAGCTTGCCGTTCTCGTCGGCGCCTTCGCGTTGCTGGTCGTAGCGCACGGCTGGGTGGGCCACTGGGGCGCGGCAGCCGACCGCTTCACCAGCCCGCTGCTGTTCGAGTTCCTCGGCGGCATGGCGCTGGCGATCTTGTGGCCGCGCCTGCGCTCGCTACCCCTCGCCGGCGCACTCGCGCTGATCGTGCTGGCGGTGGTCGGTTTCGCCGCGGCCGCCACTGTTACCGAGCATTGGCCGCGCACGGTACGCTGGGGCATTCCATCCGTTTTCCTGGTGGCAGGCGCACTGGGCATCGAGCGCTACTTGCGGGAAGCCGCGCTGCGCCCGCTGCTGTTCCTGGGTGCTGCTTCCTACTCCCTGTACCTCACCCACCTGCTGACGATCGACGCGGTGCGCCTGCTGGGGGCGGGAGAAATCGAGGCGTCGCCGCTCGTTACCGTCGCCATGGCGCTGCTCGCGCTCGCGCTCGGCTGCGCGTTCTACGTATTGATCGAGCGGCCGTTGATGGTGTTGGGGCGACAGCGCCGCAGTGCCGACGTCGCCTTGCCGCGCTATGGACGCGGCGCCGTCGCGCCTTCGGAGGCGACGACGAGCTAGCGGTAGCCGAACCCGGTGGCCTCCCCGCGCCACACGCCGGCGCCGGTGGTGCGTGCGCGCGTCTCGAGCGGCACGTAGTCCGGCGAGGCGCTGTGCTGGGCCAGGGCCCAGCCGCCCGACACCATAGCCGCGCCGATGTCGCGGCCGCCGACAGTGCAACGCGCCACGGCGATGCCGAAGTAGCGGCCGGAATCCACCGGGGTGCACGTGACCGGCTTGTTGCGGATCAGGTCATGCAGGGCGGCGCGGGAGAACTCGCCGCACGACCAGCGGCCCTGCGGCACGCGGCAGGTCTCGTCCCGCTCCGGCGCCTCGATGCCGAACAGGCGCACGAGGGCGCCATCTATTTCGAGGGTATGCCCATCGATCACGTTGGGCCGCGCCTCAGGGGGCCGCGCTTCTTGAGCAACGGCAGGCGTCGATAGGCCAAGCACCAGGACGAAAGCGAGCCTAAGCATGGCAGCACCTCGTCCCACATTCTAGTGTAGGAAGAGCGTCGGGATACTACCCTTTGTGCCAACTGCCTTTGGCTATGCCGCAGCGTCGGCCAGATGCCGGCGCAGCTCCGCGACCCCGCCCTGAAAGGCGTACGCCTCGAAGCCGGCCTGCTGCATCATCTCGACCACACCCGCCGACTGCACGCCGTGCGCGCAATAGACGACGTAGGTGCGGTCCTTGCTCAACTCGCCGAGATTATCGAGCAGCGCGGCGGGATCCCAATGCGCGGCGCCCGGCACATGCCAACGCGTGAAGGCGGACTCGGGCTGGCAGTCGATGATCGCGGCATCGCCCGGGATGCGCTCGGTGAACAGGTAGGGCGCGCGCAGGTCGGCGGGCTTGACGTGGTGCAACGCAATCTCACGCCGCGCCGCAACCGCCGCGGCGAGCACCGCGCCATCGAGGTTGATCTCGGCCGTATCGACGCGAGCACGCGTGGTTGCGGTGACCGGGTGGCTCGGGACGATGTCGCAGTACTCCTTGATGCGCCGCGACAGCGGAGCTGTGCCGATGTGCTGTGCCTCGTCGATGACTTCCTGCTTGTCGAACCCGAGCAGGGGGCGCAGCACCGGCACCGTCGCGGCCGGTTCGATCGCGCACAGGTTGGCGAGGGTCTGTGACGACACCTGGCCGAGCGACTCGCCGGTGACGATGGCGCTCGCCCCTTCCGCCATCGCGATCGTCGAGGCGGCGCGATACATCTGCCGCTTCAGCACCACCTGCCAGAACTGCTTGGGCACGGTCGCTTGCAGCGCCTTGAGCGGCTCGGCGAACTCGACGACGTGCAGGCGCGCCAGGTGTCCATGTCCCCAGGTGTCGTGCAGCGCCTTGGCGACGTGCAACACCATGCGCTCGTAGGCGGCGCCGCCCAGGTTGCAGAACACGTAGTCGACGCACACGCCGCGCCGCATCAGGCGCCACGCCGCGACCGCGGAGTCGAATCCACCCGACAGCAGCACGATGACGTGTCCACCGACTCCCACCGGCAAGCCGCGTGCACCAGGCACGCGATCGGCGAACAGCTTGCAGCCCTCGGGTGACACCTCGACACCCACGGTGATCTCCGGGTGGTCGAGCTCGACGATGCCGCCTGCGTCACGCAGCGCTGCGCCAACGCGTTCGTTGATGGTCTGGGTCGAGAGGTCGAAGGCGCGCACGCGTTTGGCGCGTACCGCAAAGTGGCGACCGCCGATGCGCGGCCCAAACGTCGCCGTTGCGGCCGCGACGATGGCGTCGAGGCTCGGCGCGCAGTCGGCTTCGACGACGGAGAAATTGCCAATGCCGAACACGCGCGTCAGCGGGCGCGTCGGTCTCGAGGTACATGCGGCCGAAGTCCTGCTCCAGTCGGCACGAGGCGCCGGCGCGCTTCAACGCGAACCCGATGTTGCGCCGCAGCGTGTTCTGGAAATGACTGCGCGTCTGGCGCGACTTGGTGCCGAGCTCCGCCGCCGGCCGGATCACGATCTGGCCCATGCAAACTCCCAGCGGGACTCGTTCCTGCCATATTGTTGCAGCGCCCGGACCGACCCGCTAGGGTGCTCTAGGGAGATCGACACCAAATGCGAGCGTTTCTGTTTGCCGCCGCCCTTATGGCCGCGGCCGTCACCTTTGCTCCGCGCGATAGCGCCGCCTTGCCGCGCGGTTACTCGGGCGCGGACCTGCTCCGGAATTGTGCGAACGCTACGCTGTGCGAGCTGTACTTACGCTCGCTCGTCGATGCGTACGACACCTTGCTCATTTGGACCAGCGTGCGCTCGCGCGTCTGCGTCGCCCAGCCGCAGGATCCCGTGGTGGTGTGGCGTACGATTGCCACCACCTTGAACGCGCGACCCGATCGTCTGCCGGCCAGCGCCGGCAGCCTCACCATCGACGCGATACAGGTCGCCTATCGCTGTGGCACCGTGGCGGCTCCCACGACCTCGCTCTTCGCACCCCGCGACGGCGTCGACCTCGCCACCCAGTGCACCAACTTCGCGCTGTGCGAGCCGATTCTGTTCGCAGTGCTCGACGCCCACCAGACCTTGGTCGATTGGCAAGTCATTCCCGGGAAGTTCGTCTGCTTGCCCGAGGCCAGCACCCTGGCTGAATGGCGCCTGAACCTGCTCAAGTACCTCGGCGAGCACCTCGACCAGCTGCCGATCCACACCTCGGCCAGCCTGGTCCTCACCGCCATGGCGCAAAAGTACCCCTGCTAGGGGGCGTTGCGGCGCTCGCCCGCGGCTGAAAGTCCGTTGATTTCGCCGCCTTCTTGAACGATTGTATGGCCGCGTCGGCCGCCCGCAGGGCGCCGACCCGGGGGAGACCCCGGCGAGGTCAACCAAGGGGTAGGACATGCCGGAAGTATTCATTCTGTGGGCGTTTATGGCGGGAACCCTCGTCGTCCTCGCCGGTCTGATGTTCATCTTCAAGGGCTGGATGGCCAAGCGGGACGCCGTGATGGGCAACCCGACCCAGAGCCACGGCGGACACGGCCACCACTAATTTCTTCGCGCCGCGCGGTTCGCGCAGGCGCCTGAACTCAGCCGCTGGCGTGCGACCTGCACGCCAGCGGCTTTGTTTTTTCGCGGCCGCGTTCGGCCTGTTGCTGGGGTCCGCGGCCGCGGCGGCACCCATCGCCTTCGTTGGCGCCACCGTCCTCGACGGCACCGGGGCGCCGCCCCTCGTTGACGCAACCGTAGTCATCGACGGCGACCGCATCGTCGCCGTGGGCCCCGCCGCGACGGTTGCGGTGCCGGCGGGCGCCACGCGCTTCGACGTGCGCGGCAAGTGGCTGCTGCCCGGGCTCATCGATTCGCACATGCACTTCTTCCAGTCCGGCGGCGCCTTCGCGCGGCCCGACGTGATCGACCTGCGTGCCATCCGCCCCTACACCGACGAGGTCGCTGCGGTGCGCGCGGCGATCCCCGCCACCCTCGCGCGCACCCTGGCGAGCGGCATCACCACGGTCGTGGACGTCGGCGGCCCCCTGTGGACGTTCGGCGTGCGTGACCTTGCCGCGCGCACGCCCGCGGCGCCGCGTGTCGCGGTGAGCGGCCCGCTGCTCACGCCCTACCTGCCGCCGGAGGTGGCGGTCGCCGACCCGCCGATGATCCAGATTGCGACGCCCGACCAGGCGCGGGCCGAGGTGCGGCGATTGGCGGCCCAACGTCCCGACCTCATCAAGATTTGGTTTGTCCGTGCCGGCCCGGACCTCTCGCCCCAGGTGGCGTGGATCCGCGCCGTCATCGACGAAGCCCATACCGCCGGCCTGCGCGTCGCGGTGCACGCCACCGAGCTGCGCCTGGCGCGCGCCGCCGTGGAGGCCGGCGCCGACGCCCTCGTCCACGGCGTGGACGACCTGGTGGTCGACGCGCCGTTCCTGTTCCAGCTGCTGGCCCAAGGCGTTGTCTACACGCCCACCTTCGCCGTGGTCGAAGGCTACGCCCGCGCCCTCGGCCTCACCTTCCGCCCCACCAGTATGGAGGACCGCGCCGGCGATCCCGCCGCCATCGAGAGCATCCTGCAGCTCACCCAGCTGCGCATCCGGCCGCGCGGCGTCTTCCCCGCGCCGGTCCCGCCCATCGATCCTGAGAGCGCCGCCAACCTGCGCCGCCTGCGCGACGCCGGCGTGCGCATCGCCGCCGGATCGGACGCCGGCAACATCGGCACCCTGCACGGCCCGGGCTTGCATCGCGAGCTCGAGCTGATGGTGCAGGCCGGCCTCACACCCATGGAGGCGATCGTCGCCGCCACCCGCAACGGCGCCCTCCTCCTGCGCAACGAGGACATCGGCGTCATCGCCCCCGGCAAGGTCGCCGACCTATTGCTCTTGGACGCCGATCCCCTCGCCGACATCCGCAACACCACACAGATTTGGCGTGTCGTACGTGCTGGCGTCGTCTACGACCCGGCGGCCCTGCTCGCGGGCATGCGCTAGTACCGGCCGAGCTCGACCCGTGTCTGGTTGAGCACACGATAGCTGGGCGGATTGGTGTCGGCCCAGGTCACCGCCATGACGGTCACGGAATACACATTGCCGCGTCCGCCCGAGCACGGTGGCAGGTAGCCCGGCACTTCGCCGCCGCGGTTGTCGGCGACGATGAAGTTGCCCTGGCTGACGATGTTGACCTCGGCCGCCATGGCGCCCGTGCTCGCGTACTTGCCGTTGATGCGGAAGCCGACGATGCCGTGACCGCCATTGTTCATCGGATCATAGGTCTCGTCGTTGAAGGCGAGCAGAATCACCTGGGTGCCGGTGTGATAGCCGTCCAACGCCAGGCGCGGCGTCGACCCAACGCCGCCGAACTTCTTGCACACCTGGCTGGCCGGGACGGTGATGCCGTCCCAGGCGCCGTCGATGAAGCGCGCGGTCATCGTCCCGACCTTGTCGTCGGGATTGGCGCGCTCGGCCAGCGGCCGCTTCGGGATCGGCGCCTGCTGGGCGACAGCCGCCGCGGCCATGCCGGCCGCTACCGCGAGACACATGACGCTCGGCAACACACGCATATGCACATCTCGATCCTCCGCAGCCTCGATTCTACCATAGGGCCGCGACACGGCGCGCGGTGCGGCCGCGCGATCCATGAGATAGTATCCGCGCCCTTCCCAGGGAGCCTAGTCCGGAGCACAGACCCCATGAACGTTCGCGCGCTGGCCGGCCTCGCCGTGCTCGCCGTCATTTTGGCGGCGCTCGTCTTCAACCTGACGCGGGAGCGTGGGGAAGGCGTACGCATCGGTTTTGTCACCACCCTCAGCGGCGGTTCGGCGGCCATCGGCGCTGACATGCGCGACGCCTTCGAGCTTGCCCTCGACCACATGGGCCGCGAAATGGGCGGCCGCCCAGTCACGGTTGTCTACGAGGACGACGCACAGAACCCCGACACCGGGCTGCAGAAGACCCAGCGCCTCGTCCAGCTCGAGGGCGTGCAGTTCCTCACCGGCTACATCTGGTCGAACGTGTTGCTCGCGTCGTACCGCGCCGGCATCGACGGCGGCGCCTTCGTCATCAGCGCCAACGCGGGCCCCTCCGAGCTCGCCGGCGCCCAGTGCCAGCCGAACTTCTTCTCGACGTCGTGGCAGAACGACCAGACGCCGATGGCGATGGCCGAGGTGATGAACCGCCGCAACCTCAGCAACGTCTACGTGCTGGCGCCGAACTACGCCGCCGGCCGCAACATGGCGGCGGGCTTCAAGCGCTCGTTCAAAGGCACGATCGTCGCCGAGGAATACACCCAGTGGCCGGACCAGCTCGACTTCGCCGCCGAGCTCGCCAAGATCCGCGCCGCCAATCCCAGCGCCGTATGGTTCTTCTTCCCCGGCAACTACGGCACGCAGTTCTTCAAGCAGTACGCCCAGGCCGGATTGCTCGGCCAGATTCCACTCTACTCGACCTTCAGCATCGACGCGCTCAACCTCGCCCAGATCGGTGAACTGGTCGCTGGCTCGCAGCTCACCCAGCATTGGGGCGCCGACCTGCCGGTCGCCGCCAACAAGCGCTTCGTCGACGACTTCCGCACCAAGTACGGCCGCACGCCGTCGTTCTACGCCGCCCAGGCCTATGATTCCGCCATGCTGATCAAAAGTGCGGTGGACGCGACGCGCGGCAATCTCGAAGACCGCGACGCCCTGCGCGCCGCGCTCGAGCGCGCCAACTTCGAGTCCGTGCGCGGCACGTTCCGCTTCGGCGGCAACCACTACCCGGTACAGGACTTCCACCTGTTCGAGGTGGTGCGCGCCGCCGACGGCGCCTACTCGCTGAAGCTCGGCGAACGCATCTTCGCCGCGCACGCCGATCCCTACGTCGGCGAATGCCCGATGGCGCAAGCAGCGCGCTAAGAGCGCGACCGGGCCAGCGCCATGACTCTATTCCTGGAGCAGGCGCTCAACGGACTCCAGCTCGGTGTGCTGCTGTTCCTGCTATCGGCCGGACTGACCCTCGTGTTCGGCGTCATGGGCATCGTCAATCTCGCCCATGGCTCGCTGTACATGCTGGGCGCCTATTTCGCGGTGACGTTCACCGCCTGGACCGGCTCGTTCGTGCTCGGCGCGATGGGGGCGCTGCTTGCGACCGTGCTGGTCGGTGTCGTGCTGGAACGCGTCGCCATCCGCGGCCTCTACAACCGCCCGCATCTCGAACAGGTGCTCGGCACCTTCGGCCTGATCCTGTTCTTCAACGAAGGTACGCGCCTCGTGTTCGGGCCGGCGGGTCTCTCGCTGGCGCCGCCCGCGTGGTTGTCGGGCCAGGTGACGCTGCTGCCCGGCATCGTCTATCCGAGCTATCGCCTCGCCGTGCTGGTCGCCGGCATTGCGTCCGCTGCCGGCCTGTACTGGCTGGTCGCGCGCACGCGCGCCGGCATGCTGCTGCGCGCTGCCGCCGCCAACCGCAACATGGCGGAGGCGCTCGGCGTCAACAGCCGCCTGCTATTCCTCGCGGTGTTCGCCCTCGGCGCGGCGCTGTCCGGCCTAGCCGGCATCCTCGCCGCGCCGTTGCTGACGGTGCGCGTCGGCATGGGGGAGGAAGTGCTACTGCTCGCCTTCGTCGTCGTCGTCATCGGCGGCATCGGCTCGATCCGCGGCGCGCTCGTCGCGGCGCTGCTGATCGGCGTCATCGATACCCTCGGCCGCGCCTACCTTCCGGGCGCGCTGCGGTTCGCGTTTGCTGGCCCGGTCGCCGACGCCGTCGGGCCGGCGCTGTCGTCGATGCTCATCTACATCGCCATGGCGGTGGTCCTGGTAGTGCGCCCGCGCGGATTGTTCCCGACCAGCGCCCGCACCGACGTCGCCGTCTAGCGCGCCATGAGTCGCGCGGTCCTGCTGCTCGCCGCGGCCCTGTTCGTCGCCCTGCTTGCCGCCGCGCCGGTGGCGCTCCTCCTCGACGCGCCTTACCTGCTGTTCGTGTTCCAGCAGCTGGCGATCCTCGCCACCGCTGCGGTCGGTCTCAACCTGGTGCTCGGCTACGCCGGGCTGCCCGCGTTCGGACACGCGGCGTTTGTCGGCATCGGCGCCTACACGGTCGGCATCCTGGCGGCCGAATTGCCCGGCACCCTGTTCACCAGCGCGTGGCTGCAGCTCCCCCTGGCGGCCGTCCTCGCCGGCGTCGTCGCCGCCCTCATCGGCGCGGTGTCGTTGCGCACGCGCGGTGTCGCGTTCCTGATGATCACCCTCGCCTTCGGCCAGATGCTCTACTTCGCGGCCGTTGCACTGGAGCGCTACGGCGGCGACGACGGCATGATCCTGGCTGCCCCCTCGCGCCTGGGCGAGCAGGACCTGTCGCGCGGCGTGCTGTCCTACGCCATCGCCGTCGTAGTTCTGGCCGTGGCGCTCTACGTCTCGTTCCGCCTGATGCGTTCACCGTTCGGTGCCGTGCTGCGCGGCGCCGCCGCCAACGAGCGGCGCATGCAGGCGGTCGGCATCGCGGTCCACCGCTACCGCATCGGCGCGTTTGCCGCGAGTGGCGCGCTCTGCGGCATCGCCGGCGTACTGCTCGCCAACCACACCGCCTTCATCAGTCCGGCGACGCTCGCTTGGACGCGCTCGGTCGAGCTCGCCGTGATGGTGCTGCTCGGTGGTGCCGGAACGCTGTTCGGCCCGCTGTTCGGCGCTGCGGCGTTCGTGCTCCTGGAGGAGGTGTTCTCCGGGGTGAGCGAGCACTGGCGCATCGTGTTCGGGCCTCTGCTGCTGCTGATCGTGCTCGCCGCGCCGGGCGGCATCGCCGGATTGCTGGGGCGGCAAAGCAATGACTGAGCCGCACCATGGATAAGGCCGCCGTTCTCGCCGAGCCGCTGCTCGTGGCAAATGGCCTGACCAAGCGCTACGGCGGCCTTGTTGCCAATGCCGGCATCGATTTCGACCTGCGGCCGCGCGAGGTCCACGCCGTGATCGGACCCAACGGCGGCGGCAAGACGACGCTCCTCGGCCAGCTGATGGGCGAGATCGAATCCGACGCCGGCACCATCACGCTCACCGGCGCCGACATAACCGACCTGCCGGTGCCCGACCGCGTCCTGCGCGGCCTCAGCCGTTCCTACCAGGTGACCAGCGTCTTCCCAGGCTTCACCGTGCTCGAGAACGTCGCGTTCGGCCTGCGTGCGCGCCGGCGCACCTCCAGCCGCTTCTGGCGCGCCGCCGGCACCGGCGGCGAGCTTGGCGAAGCGGCCGCTGCGATCCTGCGCCGGGTCGGCTTGTCCGGGCGCAGCGGCGTGGATGCCGCCGTGCTCAGCCACGGCGAGCAGCGCCAGCTCGAGATCGCCATCGCCCTGTCCACCACACCCAAAGTGCTGCTACTCGACGAGCCGCTCGCCGGTCTTGGCATCGACGAGGGCCGCCGCATGGTCGACCTCATCGCCAGCATCGCCGGGCCGATCGCCATCGTCCTGGTCGAG
>CAMDPO010000039.1 GCA_945904955.1 Rhizobium sp. Q54 | reverse complement strand
CGAGGACGTCATGAAATTTGCCGAGCAGGCCAAGAAGGGTGGTGACGAGGACGAGCGAAAGGAACACGCGCGCGTAATCGCGTTACTCAAGACGGTCGTCAAAGGCGCGCCCGTCATTGAGAGGCGCCGCGAGTCCGAGAGTTGCTATTACAACCTCCTCAACGTGAGCGTGTCGCAGTGCTACAACTGCGACGCTCCCGCGATATGGATTCGCGACCATCTCGCCTGGCCTCGGATCGGTGGGGGGCCGCTCCCAAACCCTGACATTCCCGACGAAGCGCGTCGCGACTACGAGGAAGCGAGCGCGATTCTCGCTCTGTCGCCGCGGGGTGCGGCCGCCCTTTTGCGGCTCGCAATCCAGCGCCTGTGCATGTTCCTCGGGGAGAAAGGAGCCAACCTAAACGACGACATTGGTTCCCTAGTAGCGCGCGGACTCGACAAGCGCGTTCAGCAGGCTCTCGACGTAGTCCGAGTCGTCGGGAACAACGCGGTTCATCCCGGCCAAATCGACCTTGGGGACAATGGTGAGGTCGCGCACAAGCTGTTCGACCTAGTCAACCTCATTGCGGAAATCATGATCAGTCAGCCGAAGCACGTCAGTGCAATGTTCGACGGCTTGCCAGAGGGTGCGCGCAAAGGGATCGAGCAACGCGACAAAACGAAAAAGGATTAGCGCGCCTCCAGCACGCTGGCCACGTTCTCCGCGTCCAGCTCGCCGACTTGCAGCAACACCATCGCGAGCCGGTCGATACGCTCCCATTGCTCGTGGATCAGGTCTTCCGTCTGGTTCCACAGCGTGCGCGGGCTGAGCGTGACTTGGCCCGTCGCCAGCAATGCGTCAGCAATCTCCAAGTCGCGCCCGCTCGCATCATCGCGCGCGCCATCCGGGCAGGTGATCCTGTCCACGATGGCACCCGCCATCAGGACACAGAACTCGGTGTCCGCCACATGCTGCGGCAGAACCGCGCCCACGGGACCGTGTTGCGTGTAACCGGCGTAGGCGAAGTGTTCGTCCTTTCCGGGGATGACCGTCATCCGCTTGATCGAATGGCCAAGCGTCCACGCCACGACGGCGTGCCCGGCTTCGTGGTACGCGGTGAACTTTCGGCGTTCAGCTTCGGTGTGCACGGCTAGGAATCACCCGGAGGGTTCAAGGTTCCCTCCGGGTGCCTCTGTTTGGCGCGCTGCCAGATGCGGACCCGGCCACGAGCAGCGCGCCCGCAGGAATATGGCCGGGGGTTCGTCATGCTGCGGCGCGTTGCGCGCGGAGTTGGTGCGCGATGAGCTGGTCTTCCCAACCCGGGCCAACTGCGATGGACGGAACGGAGCGCAAGGTCATGCGCACCAACCCGCGTGCACGTTCGCCCGGCGAAAGGGTCGTGGTGTCTGTCGTGACGTCCGCCATGGTCAGTGCGGCGGCCATGCGGCCTTTCGCGTCGTCGAGCTTGGCGCGGGCAGCATCCACTTTGCGTTGATGCGTGTAAAAGTCCGTCGCGGTGCCGAACGCTTCCGGCGTGCGCTCAATGGCATCCTCGATTGCGACGACAACCGCGTCAGCCAGCGTCACGTGCGCGTCGGCCAGCACGCCGCGCAGGACCTCGGTGCCGAATGTGCGCGCCAGGCGGCTCAAGTCACGCGGCAAGTTCGGGTAATGATCCGTCGCCAGCGCGCGCGACAATCCGCGGACGAACGACGCGATTGCCTCCAGGTCCGGGCGCGCGGCGATGTCTGCGCGCAAAATGATGGCGCGCTCCCGCGACCCGCGGTGAATCTTCTGCACCTCGTCGAGAAAGCCTTTTGCGCTCTGTTTGCGCGCCTTGGGCGTGTCGAGCGCGGCCAATTCCCACGCGGCCAGCGCGGCCGCATCCAGTGCAGTGGCGAACGCGGTCTTGGCCATCACGCGGCCCCCCAGGTGGCGTACTGCAGCTTGAGTTCCGGATCGTCGGCGAGGACTTCGCGCAGCAGCTGCGCGTACTTCGGCCCATGCACGGGCTCGCCGAGCGCCCTGCACCTTGCAGTAACCGCAGCGTGCACACGCGCGCCGGGGTCGCCGCCCTGGTGGCGCTCGGTGTGGCGGGCGGGCGGAGGTACGGGGCGGTGCGCGTCGATCGCCTGCACGTGGACGTTGCCGCCGTTGTTCTCGGCTGTGTAGCCGAGCAGGCGACCGGTCGTTGCGTCGATTTTGAGTGCGTAGGTCCGCAATGATTCTGCGGTCATGTGGGCCATCGTGGGCTCCTTAGTTGTCCGACCACGGTGATTCGGCCCAGGCCGCGTCGTGGTCGACGCCGCGGAATGGGCTTGTGAATTCTTCAACGGCGCTCTCGCCGACGACACGTGCATCGTCCAGGCATTCGGCAACGCCCTGCTGCGCGGCAGCGACGAGCGCGCCGCAAGCAGCGTTGGCCAGGTCGTCGTGCCCACGCGGTGGATGCGAAACCAGGTCGCGCGCGCCGGTGCGCACGCGGCGAATCAGGGCGCGCAGTTCGGCCAGCAAGGTACGGTCCTCCGGAAGCTCGACGCGGCCTTGCGCGAACAGCGGCAATGTTTCGAGGAAGGTGTCGCTTGCGGTGAGCGCGGACGCTTCCCGGACGATGCCTGCTTCCCGGTACGCGGCCGCGCACCATTCGGCTGCGTACCTGTCGCCGCGGACGATGCTGCAACCGTACTGGCGCGCGAGCGCCGCGTACTCCCGCACAACCTCACCCGGATCGAACGGAGGCCGCCGGTGCCGTACGACGTCCAGGACCAAGCGCGACCCTTCTGCGTGCGCTATTGCGAACGTAAACGCATCGTGCCTGCCGCCTGAAGCGTCGTCGTACGAGTGATAGAGAGTGTTCGGGCGCGGCGGCAACTCTGAGGGGCGCGATGGGTTGACCGCGGCCGCGATCTGTTCGTGGTCCAAGAAGCTGCCAATGTCGGCGCGGAACGCAGCGCCGAATTCCGATTCGGCGGCGGCTGGATCGTCGCGGTAGGCTGCTTCAATGACGGCCCGGTCCAGCGTTGGATTCATCACGTGCGTTGCTGCAGCCCAGACCAGCACGTCGCTGTCCTGACCGAAGTGCCTTTGGTACGCATCGTACGCAGGACCGGCCTTCGCGAACGGAGTCGTTACGGCAATCAACGGGCCTCGCGTCGTTGCTAGGCCGGGGCGCAACGCGCGGAACACTTCGGCTGCCGGGTTGGCGCCCGTTTCTTCGTCGCGCCAGAACGCGACTTCGTCCGCGATCACCGCAAGTAATGTTCGGCCGCGCGAAGTACGGAAGCTTGCCGTTGTGACTTCGATTGCGCAGCCGTTGTGCAACTCGATGCTTTCGCGCGTGTAGCGCCGCACCATGCGCTCCAACAGCGGGCTCGCCTCGAATGCTGCACGCGTGTAGCCGAGGATGATGCCTGCCTGCGCGCGATCAGTTGCAAGGACTGCGACGATGCCGCGCTCGCCTGCCGCGAGATACGGATGCGGAGTCAGCGCCGCAATGTGCACAGCCAGGCGCGCGGCATTGGCGGACTTGCCTCCGCGGCGACCAATGATGGCCCAGACTTCGCGCGGGGGGCTTGCAGGTGGCGCGCTCCGGTGCGTGCATTCCCGGTAGAGCGCCGTCTGTTCCGCGTTCATAGGCAGCGCGTAGACGGCGGCGTTGAACACGTCCCAGGTCCGCCAAGGCCCGCGCTCCGGACACGCCGCGCCCAACAGCAGCGGGTCGGCCAGCGCCTGCAGGATTGTTGGCAGTGCCATCACGCCGCGCGCTCCGGCTTGCCATAGTGGCGCGCCAAGTGATCGCCCAAGTGTTCGCTGCGTCCGTTGGTCTTGCTCTTGATGCCCAGCGCTGCCAGAGCGCGGCGCAGGTCTTCATTGGCCTGGTCCAACGCACGGCTGGCAATGGTGTCGCCGCCGAGGGCGCGGGGGAGGAGAGACGCGATCTTCACAACATGGTCCGCAGCGCACGCGATCATGTGCGCCTGTGCCGGGCTCAGCTGGTCCTCGCCGCCAAGGTCCTCGATCAACTGCCGCTGGCTGTCGCACCAAAGGCGGCCGAGCCTCGACCGACCGTCGAGAACCTGGAGCCGGGTGCGCCGCAACGTGGTGCCGAGATCGCGCCGGTTGCGTGCCATCAGACCTTACTTGTGCCCTTGCTAGCCGTACCAGTACGGCCACGCTAGACTCGTAAGTGCCTGTATCACAACGCTTCTTTAGAGATAGTCCGGCCAAAGGCCCCACAACCAGGGATTTGGGGGTGTGGGGTCTGGAAGGCCGCGCGGGCGCCATACCGGCCTAGGGAGGTGTGGCGGCGGTCCTCCCCACGGAAACCGGGCATTTGCCACACCACCCACACCCACCGTACCGGCGGCGGGCCTGCACGGTGGGGAAGACGGCAGCGTCGGCGTCGCGGCGGCTCTGTCTATCCCGCATTCCAAATCCACAAGACGGTATGGAAGGTATGGGAGGTATGGGGGACTGGCTCTGGCCGCGCGCCTGGGGTCCCCCATACCTCACCAACTACCAGTGCGTAGGTTTGGCCAGTATGTCTGGCCCCTCTGTGGGCGGCTCCTCGCCAGGCCAGTCGATCTTGTCCACCCGCATGTACGCCTGAAACGCCGCCCGGCATTCTTCCAGGGGAGGGAAGACCCATACGCTGCGCTTCCGGTACCGCTTTGTCAGCTCATCCCACTCCTCCGGCCGCCGCTTCGTTGGATAGCCCTCGGGCAACAGGAGTTTCAGTTCCGTACCAAGTTGCGTCTGGCTCGCGCGATGCACAGTCCCGGTCATGAGCGCGGCAGCAGCGTAGGCCTTGTGCAGCGCGTCACCGTCGACCTGGGTTTCCCAGTCGTCGTCACTGTCGAGGATGTGCCCCGCCATTAGGCGGTCGTGCCACCACTTTGTGGTTGCGTCCTCCGTCTCAAGCTTCTGGTCGGCGAGCGCCTGCGTCTGAGGGACCTTGCGCCGATTCCAACCCGAAATGTCCCGCTGCATGAGGTCGTGCAGCATTGCCGCCCTGCCGCCGTTGTCGAGCTGCTGTTGAATCTCGGCGAAGTAGGACGGCTGACCCTGGAACCTGTCGGACACGTCCAGAACCAGAAACCGCCGGTCGTCGCGCTCGGCAGGCACCGCCCAGCGGGCGTTGGTCGCCATGATTATGTGCAGGTGATTTGTTGTCATTTTCACATCGACGCCCTTGCGTTCGATGGCCTGCTTCTCCTCGGTTACCAGGGCCTTCAACACCCCCGCTCCCTGCTTGTCGCCGGCCCACAGCGCTTCATCTACAAACAGCACCAGGCAATCCTCCAGGTGTGCGTTGAAGTTGCCGACAAGGTGACGGCTCTGCGTGACCTGCACGAAGTGATCGCCCACCAGCGACCCGAAGCCACGCGCCCACACACCCTTTCCCGTGCCTTGGCCACCGCGCAGGACGATGGCGACCTCCATCACGAGGCCGGGCTGCTGCACGGTGAGTGCCATCCAGTTGAGGACGTAGTTGAAGGCGCTCTCGTTCCCAGCGCAGATCACGTCGCGGGTGTGGTCTGCAAACTTGGACCAATCACCCGGCTTCGGCTGCACAGCGAAACCGCGCCAGAGGTTCAAGGCGTCAGGGACTTCGCGCCCGGGCGCAAAGATCACCTTGTCGTACTGGAGGCGCTGAGGGTGATCGAGCCACCAGTCTCCAAGGCCGCGGTACTTCGGTTCGCCAGTTTTCTTGTTCATGCCCACAAAGATTGGCCGGATGTAGCGCTTCGTGATGTCAAGGAACTCCGAGCGCGTCAGCGTTTGGCGGCTCAGGTCTTCGTCGTAGTCGAAGTTGATGACGCGGGTCTTGCCTCCGTCGTTAATGACGGCGTGTTTCTCGTTCATCTCGGCAAGGTCTGGGTTCTCCAACTTGTCTAGCGTGCGCTCGACGTAGGCCGCGTCCTTCTTTTTCTTGCCGTGCGAGAACGCCATCACGATGGCGGCGATCTCGGCGCGCGAGTAACCGCGGCGGAACAGCATGGATGCCAGACTCATGTCGCGCCCGCTGCCGCTGGTGTCCCTCAGCTTGGTTGCGTCCCCTTCCCACCGGAGGCGCAGGGGTTGGTCGGACCGAAGGTCTTGTTCGAACCGCTCCGGTATCGGTACGGCGTTAGCCTCCGAGGCGGAGGCAACTGTGCGGGCCGACACGCCAGCACGTGGCAGTGGCATCAGCATCGGGTTGATCAGCACCGACGCGTACGGCACCTCAAAGCACACCTGCTGCGGTTCCATCGGCCGACCAGCGGCGACCTTGTCGGCCTTCGGCCAGTTGGGCGTGCCCGGGATGCGAAACACGTGTGAGACATCTTTGACCGTGGGATCGCATTTGGTGTGTTGCGCGAGTCCCACTGCCCGCGCCTTCGCTTCGGCCAGGTCTGTCAGTGGGTGGTCGTACAAGAAGAAAGCTTGATACGACGGAAGCGGCAGCGTGGACGTGCGAAGCACGAACGACGGCTGCACGGGTACATCGGCGCTCCACCGAGACACGTCCTGGTGAAATCTACGTGGCTTGCCGTCTGGTCCCTCCTCCTCAGTGTACGAGTCGAAGTCCGCCACGGCGGCGAGCACAGCGATAACGTCCGACTCCTTCCCTTTGTGATGCGGTGGAAGATTCGGGCGCATGACTGCGGGCGGCATGTAGATGTTGAGGTGGGGCGTGAGCGTCATCATCTCGATGCGCGTCATTGTTCCGCGCACGTCGCCAACCTCGAACGCATACACCTGCGGCTTCAGTGCCTTCCCCGTCTGGGGGTTCTCACCGAATCCGGCAACAACAAGCTTCCCAACAATTCCGTGGGCGCGTTCGTGCAGCAGCGCCGCATGCGCTTGCACCAGCGGCCAGGCGATGGCAACGTCTTGGTCTTCTGTACCCGCGTTGCTACTCGCCGCCGCTCCGGGCTCCACCCCGGCAGCGGCGGTTTTCATTCCCCACCTCCGCGACGGTGCGACGCCATCCACGCGTCGAGGTCGCTGCGCCGGTAGCGAACCGCGCGAGACAACTTGTGCCACGCGGGCCCGTCAGAGCGCCTGCACCGTGCGATTTCGAGAAACTCGGCAGACAGGCCGACGTACGCGGCTGCTTGTTGCGTGTTCAGGTATTCCGCAGCAGGTGATGCGTCATTCGCCCGCGGCTCCCGCGAGCGTTGCTTGATTGAAGTTTGGGCCATGGCCCTGCGACTCCTGGGCGGAGCGCGGGCATAAGAACGCCGACGCCCCGCGCTATTGCGGGAGAAACATCGGTCCTTGTTCCTTGTTCTTCGTTTTACGTTCTATGGCGTCAGCGCACGCGACCCCGCTAGGGCCACCACCGCCGAACGGCCTACGCTAACAGCGCAGGTATCCAATGCCCTTCTATACGCCTTGGAAGGCCGCTGCAACCTAGCCTAATGGCTAGTACGCCGCCGCAGCGGGCGCACCTTGCTGCCCTTCTTGCTGCTTTTGTTTGCCGCAAACAATTCCAGTAGGCGCGCCGTTATCTTCTCCTGCGCGTCTCGCAGGTCTTCTCCAATGCTGGCCACGTAGGTCCCGGTTACGTCCCCGGTGTTCGGCAACCGATGATTCACCAGCAGCTTCATCGCGTACGGATTCACGCCGACGTTCGTTGCGCACGTGAGGTACGTAGAGCGCCACCGGTGCGACGATGGAATGCCGTCCACCCTGGACTCGGTCGTATGGCCCTTCTTGCTGTAAGCCGGAAAGACCCACGGCGAGCCTTTGAACTCCTTTTCATTCTCCGCCTTCCGAGCGCGCAGGATTTTCACCAGGTGCTTGGACAGCGGCAGATCAAACGCGCGCAACTTGCCGCCCTTGGGCGACGGCACGTGCAACATCGCTTGTTCCAGGTCCACGTCATCCCAGCGCACACTAACCGCTGCCGCCTCCCGCATGCCGGTGAAAGCGAAGAACAAGAAGAGGTCGCGCCTGATACCGTTCTTGATTGCTTTGATGCGCGTGTAGACCGCGGCAAGGTCAGTTGTAGGTACGGCTTCCTTACGCGGCGTGAGCTGGTACCAGTCGATGTTTGTTGTGGGACACGGCGGCAAGCCCTCGTGCTCGCGCATAGCGCGATTCCAGACTGCGCGGAATGCACGCATAGCGCCGTTGGCCGCGCCCTCGCCGTGCAGTCTCGACCGGTTCTTGTTCGCCTTATCCGTGCGCACACTCTTGGCGATGTTGGCGTGGCGCGTCCTCACCGCTGCGCGGTCTATGTCTGTCAGGGGCCGGTCCAGCCAGTCCTTTAGGTGCCTGTCCAGCGACTCCCAATAGGCGGCGATGGTGCGCTCGGACCGATGCCGGTTCTTGAGAGTCGCCTTGTAGCCCTCCCACGCCTGCCGCAGCGTGATGCCGCGCGCCGCTGCCGCCCGCTTCTCCTTGAGCGGGTTTGTGCCGCGCTTCATCTTGGCCAGTAGCTGCACGGCCTGGGCGCGCGCTTCCGGGGCGCGCCAGTTGGGTGGCTCGCCAGCACGGCCGACCTTCATGCGCACGCTGCGCCCGGCTATGTCCGCCTGCACGACGAAGGACTTCACGGACGTGCCAACAACGACGCCGAACCCGGGCAACTTGACGTCCCAGTAGAGGCGCTGCCCCGCGTCTGTCAGTGGGATATGGTCCACGACCGCTTGAGTAAGGTGGACCTTGTTTGAAACCCCCGAACGAACCGCCGAACTCTTGGCCATGATGCTGTGGTCCTCCCGCTAGTAAGGCCGGTAGTAAGGTCCGTTGGACCCCCTTCCGTAGGAGAACCTAAAACTCAAACCGTCAGAACATCAAGCCTGAGGCCGGTTCTAGCGCCTTACTAAAATTCAGTAGGACCCCGTAAAAAGGCCATCCCCCAACTACGAATCTGGGGGTCGGGAGTTCGAATCTCTCCGGGCGCGCCATTCTTTCTCAAGGCGGACACAAACCTACGGGGTCATCGTTCTCGCGACCTCGGGAATGACCTCCGCCAACGTGCGGTAGGTCGTCGCTGCGCCTTCATTCCCTGCGGCCTGTTCGCGATCCGCGAGCGCGGTGATGCGCACCCATTCCAGCTTCACCGCAATGTCGAGCAGTTGTCGCTTCGTGATGCTCGGTGCATTGCGCGGCAGGCGCTTGCGCTGCGCGTCGGCGAGGGCGCGCAAGCGAATCTGAACAGCGCGCTCGAACTCGTCGGTCATGTTCAGCCGCGCTGCTCGCGCCGCCACGTCGCCGGCGGCATGCCGTACTCGCGGCGGAAGGCGCGGTTGAAGCCTGCCTCGGACTCGTAGCCCGCGTCAAAGGCGATCTGCGCGACCGACAGAGTCGAGCCGCGCAGCTGTGTTGCCGCCGACTCCAGGCGATAGCGCGCCAGGTAGCGCATGGGCGGCTCGCCGAGGGCGCGCGCGAATCGCGCCGCGAACGCCGAGCGCGATAGCCCGCACTCGTGCGCGAGTGCATCGGTGGTCCACCGCTCCGTCGCGCGCCCCTGCACCAGCGCCAGCGCCTTGGCGATCAGCGGATCGTCGATGCTGCCGGCCGGCGCCTCGTCGGGGAGCGCCCGCGCTTCGAGATAGCCGCGCACCGCTTCCATGAACAGCAGCTCGGCGAGTTTGGCGGCCATGGCAGGCGAGTGCGCCTTGCCGCGGGCGATGTCGGTTGCCGCCATGCGGAACGAGCTCTCGATCCATTGGCCCGTTGTATTGGCCGCGCCGATCTTCATCACGCTCGGCAGCAGCGCGAGGATCGGATGGTGCGGCGTGTCGTGTCCCAGGAACCCGCACAGCATGCGCGTGCGCGAGCCACCGCCGCCGAACACGAGTCGCGCCGGCTCGCCGCCGGTGCCGGGTTTGATCATGTGTTCGACGCTGACGGCAGCGGCGCTGAGCGAGCTGCCCATGAAATGTTTTTCGTTGCGCGGTACGACGACGATGTCGCCCGGACCCGCCTGCGTCACTTCCTTGCCTTCGACACGCACGCTGAGCGTGCCGTCACAGATGTAGTGGTAGGCGATGATGTGATGCTCGTCCTTCGCGGGCGGCCGGCAATCCTCGGGACCGACCTTGGAGACGACGTGCCACGGCGCGCTGAACTCGGCGTCCAGGAACACGCCGCTGGTCAGGCGCATGCCGCGCAACAACTCGAGCATCGAATCCATGGCGCCGATTCCTAGCCAAGCAGGCGGATCGATCAAGAGATCCGGCGGCCCGCGCATTGTCCGTGAAGGCTGCGTGCGTAGAGTAGCGCGCAACGGGCGCCGCGCCAGCGCGTCCCCAATCTTTCGAGAAGGCAAAGCCATGCAAAAGGATCGGCAAGAGAATGCGTTACCCGGCGCCAGCGCCGAGGCGGCGGAGCTGTTGGACGAGGCGGTGTCGGCATTCTCTCTATATCGGGGCGACCCGATGACGCTGACCGACCTGGCCATTGCGGCCGCACCGGATTTCACCCTGGCGATGGTGTTCAAGGGCTACCTCCTGGCGTTGGCGACCGAGCCGGCCGCCGCGGCCGGCGCACGCGACGTTCTCGACCAGCTGCGTGCAATGCCCCGCGACGAACGGACCTCGTCGCACGCCGCCGCATTGCGCCTGTTGTTGGACGGGCAGTGGACTCAAGCCGCCGACGCGCTGGCGCAGCACAGCTTGGTGTACACGCGCGATTTCATCGCGCTGCATGTCGGCCATCTGCTCGACTTCTACCGCGCCAACGCCACCAGCCTGCGCGACCGCGT
This sequence comes from Rhizobium sp. Q54, assembly GCA_945904955.1. Lineage (GTDB taxonomy): Bacteria > Pseudomonadota > Alphaproteobacteria > UBA2966 > CAIVPW01 > CAIVPW01. Next base: position 10,153 of record CAMDPO010000039.1, on the reverse strand, counting down.
CGGCCGCGCCCTCGTGCACTGGAGCGAGGACGTGCCCGGCTATTCGCTGCTGCTCGGCATGCACGCATTCGGCCTGGAAGAGACTCGCGACTTCGCCCGCGCCGAGGAAACCGGCCGCCGCGCCGTGGCGCTGCAGCCGCTCGACGTTTGGGCGCACCACGCGGTCACCCACGTCTTCGAGATGCAGGGTCGCCGCATCGACGGCATCGACTGGATGATCGCGCGCTATCCGTACTGGTCCGGCGACGACAACTTCTTCCGCGGCCACAACTGGTGGCATCGCGCGCTGTTCCACCTCGACGCGGAACAGATCGGCGACGTGCTGACGCTCTACGACGGTCCGATCCGATCGGGCCGCAGCCCAACCGCGCTCGATCTGGTCGACGCGTCCGCGTTGCTCTGGCGCGTCCACCTCGGCGGCCACGACGTGGGCGATCGTTGGATCGAAGTTGCCCAGGCCTGGGACGCGCACGCGGACGCGCGCCTCTATCCGTTCAACGACTGGCACGCCGCGATGGTGTACCTCGGCGCCGATCGTCTTGCCGATGTCGAGCGCCTGCTCGCTCGCTTCCGCGACAATACGGATGCGACCGATGCAGCGGCCTGGGGACGCGAGCTGGCGGTGCCGTTGATCGAAGGGTTCACCGCATTCTGGCGCGGCGAGTACGACACGGCGATCGTCCGTCTCACGGGGCTGCGCCGCATCACCGACCGGCTCGGCGGCAGCAACGCCCAGCGCGACGTCATCGCCTGGACGCTGACCGAGGCGGCCCTGCGCGCCGGCGAGCGCGACCTCGCCGAGCAACTCGCTCAGGAGCGCGTGCAAGCGAAGCCGCGCAGCCGTATGAACCTCGGCCTCCTGGCGCGGGCGAGCAACCTGCGCTCGGCGCGCCGGGCAGCCTAGACCTAGGGCGCGAGCAGCGCGAGAGGTTCTCGCGCGACGGCGGCGACACCGAATGGGTCCGAGGCTTGCGACGTCACCCGCGACGGCGGAAGTCTCGGACCTTGACGGTGGCGTTCCAGATGTCGGTGAGCTCGTCGAGGCTGGACTGCGTGACGCCGGCGGGATAGTCGCCAGGCAGGTCGCCCTTCGCCGCGACCTCCTCGGAGCGCGTCTCGCGCAACATACGCAGCAAGAAATACAGCGATTGCTGCTCGTCGAGCGCCGGTGAGTAGCCGAGGCTCAATTGTTCGAACGGCATCCCGGCGCCCCGCGCCGCGAGCGCCGTCGACAACGACAGGATCGGTCCCTGCATGTGCGACTGCGCCAGGCGGAGGTACGCCGGCGTCTCGGACTTGTAGCCATGCGTCAGCAACGTCAGCACGGTCCAGTACTGCAGGTTGCCAAGCCACGCCAGGCGCAGCGCGCGCGGCTCGGCAATCTGATTGGGATGACCCGCGAACGCGCTGGGATTGTGCGGCAGTTGCAGCGCCGGATAGGCAGGATCCGTGGGTGGCAGGAGCCACACATCGGAGCGCAGCCCGAAGGCCGGGTGCGCTCCGGTGAATGCGTTGCGGAAGAAGCGGAAGTGGTCCGCTTCGCCCTCCGTCTTGATGCGCGTGAGTTGGCTCTTCCAGTAGGTGAAATCCACCTCGCGCGGGAGCGGCTGTCGGCGATTCTCTGCCTCCACTTGCGCCAGCGCAGAAAGCACCGCGTCATACAAACTGCCGACATGGTTGGGCCGCACGCCTCGGCCGAGCGCGCGTTCGATCTGCATACCGAGTTCTGGCGGCCGGAAATCGTTGAAGGCGCCCGCCGGGGCCTCGGCATAGATGTACTTCGCCAAGCTGTGCCGGCTCAGCGGCTCCAAGGTGAACTCGAACGGATAGATATCCGCTTCGTAGGGAAAATCCTGCGGCATCAGATTGGGGGCCGCGCCGAGGGCCACCAGCAGCTTGTTCACTGAGCCAAGATGCATCATTTCCTGAACCGCGATCCCCAACAGGTCGTTGGAGCCGGGTGCGCCGGTGCCGCGTAGGCCGGCGTAGGTCGGTTTGAGTGAGAACGCGCCGTACAGATACTGCAGCATCAGCGCGTGCTCGACCTCCGAAGCCTCGCGCAACAGGCGCAGCAGCTCGATGTACGGGTCATCGAACTCACGTGTCACGGCCAGCGCGCGCGGCGGCGTGCGGACCGCTTGGGCCTGTGCTTCGCCTGCGGGGTGTGCTGCGGCGACAAACGCCGCCGCGGCCATCGCGCCCTGGGTCGCCGCTGACTGCAGGAAGCTGCGGCGATCAATGCCGTCCCCGCTGATGCGCACAAATGACCGTCGCGGCTGGCGCGCTGTCGCCGCCTCCGCGGGCAGTGCCTCGTCGTCGTCTCGCCGGGCCATGGCCCTCATTCCCAAGAAGATCGTCGCAATTGTCGGGGGCGCGGCGAGGGTAGCGGCTGCAGACCCCGCGTCCAGCTATGGCCGCGATAGGAAGCGGGACGCACAACCTTCGGCCGAAAGGAATGCCGCCAGCGCGCATCCTTGGCGCGGCAATCTCTCCGGACTTACGGCGCCAGCAGGCGCAGCGGTTCCGCTGCGATCGTGATGTCCACCGGCAGGTGCGCAACGATGTCGCCGTCGGCCTGCACGGGCTCTCCGACTGGCCCGTCAATGCGCACCGTCGAAGTTCGCGCAAAGCGCACGGCGTTGCGATGCAGGCCGGCGCGCAACGCCAACGATCCAGCGACGGTGACGAGGCCGCCGCGCGAAGCGTGCGGCAACCAGCATGCCTCGAAGCGCGGCGCGGCAAGGTCGGCGCCAGGGGCGAGCACGAACTTGCCGCCGTAAGAGCGTCCCTTGGCGATGACGATCGATGCGACCTCAGTCTCCATACCGTCGAGCGCCACGAAGTAGCGCGGCAGGGTGTTGGCCCACCATTCCGACAGCGCAGCGACGGCGTACGCTCCCTTGCCGAGCAGGCGCTTCAGCGCGGGTACGACGCGCGTCACGGTACGCGCATCGAAGCCGATGCCGGCCATCATCAAGAAACGGCGGCCGTTGACGAGACCCGCGTAGATCGTGCGCGGCGCCCCATGCGCAAGCACGGCAGCAACCCGGCGCGCGCTGAGCGGCAATCCGACTTCGGCGGCCAGCACGTTGGCGGTGCCAAGAGGAATGATGCCGAGCAGGACGCTGCTGCCGGCGATGCCGTTGGCGACTTCGTTGATGGTGCCGTCGCCGCCCGCGGCGACCACCACGTCGAAGTTGTCGCGTTCTTCGCGCGCGATGACTTCGGCGTCGCCGGGCCCGCGCGTGTCGCGCTCGACCACCGTGCAGCCGTGGCTGCGCAGGATCGCCACCGTGGCGCGGTAGCGCCAGCGATGGCGGCGCCCCGCGATGGGGTTGTGGATGATCAAAAGGCGGCGCGGCGTCACCGCGCGTTTACCACTATTACAGTTTTATTACTTATCGATGACATGCGCATGAAGCCGCCGTGAAGATTTCATGAAGTATCGCAAATACTGCGTCCAACGCATTGTTACCTACATCTTGTTGTGGAACTTTGCCAACGCAAACTTGTGGATGAATCACGCTAGTTACCGATGAATCAGCTCGCCTCTGCCCCGCAGTTCCAATTCCGGTCGGTCTGGATCTCCGACATCCATCTCGGCACCAAGGGATGTCAGGCGGAGTACCTGCTCGACTTCCTGCGCTGCACCGAGTGCGACGACCTCTACCTGGTCGGCGACATCATCGACATCTGGCGGCTGAAGCGCGCCTGGTACTGGGAGCAGTCGCACAACGACGTCATCCAGAAGCTCCTGCGCAAGGCGCGCAAGGGCACCCGCGTGCACCTGATCTCCGGCAACCACGACGAGAAGCTGCGCGAGTTCGGCACGCAGACCTTTGGCAACGTCGCCACCCTCGAAGAAGCGGTCCACGTCGGCGCCGATGGCCGGCGCTTCTTGGTGATTCACGGCGATCAGTTCGATGCGGTGGTGCGCCACCAGAAGTGGCTCGCCCACATCGGCGACGACGCCTACCAGGCGCTGCTCGCCGTTAATCAGTGGCTCAACCGCGCCCGCCGCAAGCTCGGCTTCCCCTACTGGTCGCTCGCCGCGTTCCTCAAGAACCAGACCAAGAATGCGGTTTCCTACATCTCCAACTTCGAGCACCTGCTTTCCGCAGAGGCGAAGAAGCGCGGCTTCGACGGCGTCATCTGCGGCCACATCCACCATGCGGCGATGCGCAACCTGAACGGGGTGCTGTACTGCAACGACGGCGACTGGGTGGAGAGCTGCACTGCGCTGGTCGAGCACACCGACGGCCGCCTCGAGATCCTCGACTGGTGCGAGTTGCGCGGTTTGCGCCGCGGCATCACCGCGCGCGAGCGCCAGTCCCTCGTCGAAGCGCTCGCCTAGTGCGCATCGTCATCGTCTCGGACGCCGGGCCACCCCAGGTCAACGGCGTCGTCCGCACCCTCGGCGAGCTGGCGCGCCGCCTGCGCCTGCTCGGCCACGAAGTGACGATGATTGGCCCGGCCGACTTCCGCACGCTGCCGATGCCGTCCTATCCGGAAATCCGGCTGGCCATTGCGCCGGGGCGCAAGCTGGGTCGCGTCATCGATGCCGCCCACCCGGCCGCCATCCACATCGCGACCGAAGGTCCGCTCGGATTCGCCACACGCAAGTATTGCCTGACGCGCGGCTATCCGTTCACCACCGCTTACCACACGCGCTTCCCGGAATACGTGCAACCGCGCTTCGGTGTGCCGATCTCCTGGAGCTACGCCATGCTGCGTTGGTTCCACGGACCGGCACAACGCATCATGGTGGCGACCGACAGCATCGAGCAGTCGCTGGCCTTGCGCGGCTTCCGCAACATCGCGCGCTGGACGCGCGGCGTCGACACGGAGATGTTCCACCCCGGCGCGCGCGCCGACCTGCCGTGGACGCGGCCCGTGCAGCTGTACGTCGGCCGCGTCGCCATCGAGAAGAACATCGAGGCGTTCCTCAAGCTCGACGTGCCGGGCACCAAGGTAGTCGTCGGCGACGGTCCGTCGCGCAAGGCGCTCGAGCGCGCATATCCCGACGCGCAATTCCTCGGTCCTAAATCCGACGCCGACCTGATACGTCTCTACGCGAGCGCCGACGTCTTCGTCTTTCCTAGCCGCACCGATACGTTCGGGTTGGTCTTGCTTGAGGCGCTCGCTTGCGGCTTGCCGGTGGCGGCCTATCCGGTGGCCGGTCCGATCGACGTCATCGGCACGGCGGACGCCGGCGTACTGCACGAGGACCTCGGCGAGGCGGTGCGCAAGGCGCTCACGATCCCCGCCGACAAGTGCCGCGCTCACGCATTGCGCTTCAGCTGGGACGAGTCCGTGCGTCAGTTTCTCGCCAACATCGAGGCCATTCCGGACCTGCGCGCCGCTTCGTGACCAGCCCGGCGTTGCCCGGCACCGGTCAGACAGCAATACTCAGCCGTCGACTCCAACCCGGCGGCAGCATGCGGCGCACGAACATCAACGTGTGGACGAGCGTCGCGCTCGCTCTGAGCGTCGCGGTGCAGGCGAATGCGTGGCCGCTCGTCGTGCCGCACCGTGATTCGCTCCTGGTTCGCGTCGCCCTGCCACCGCTCGGCGAGTGGACCACACTGCCGACACGCGACGCCTTGCCGCCGAGCGCCTTGGTGCGGCGCATCCAGGAGCTCCTGAACGCCCTCGGTCAGTACCGCGGCGAGCAGCACGGCCGTCTCGACGACGACACTGTCACCGCCATCCGCACCTACCAGGCGCGCGCCGGCCTCGACGACGACGGCCGCCCCACCGAAGAGCTGGCGACCCACATCGAGTTCACCAGCCGCGCCATCGAGCTCGGCCAGCGCCTCGATGTCGTGCGCACCGAGCAGATGCACGCCGCGGAGCAGGCTTTGCTGGCGCAGCCGGAGACGCGCGCCCTGGTAGCGCGCCGCCCGGCCGAGGAGACCGCTGACATCACCCGCGACGCCGGCGCGTGCTTCGCCGCGCCGACCGCCGCGTGCCTCCTGCACGAAGCGAGCGAGAGCGCCAAGGCGGTGTTCAACACACGCTTCCGCGACTGGGTGTTGGGCGAGATCGTCGCGGGGCTGGCGCGCGGTGGCCAGCCCGACGCCGCGTTCGACACCGCCGGCCGTCTCACGGATCCGCGTCTTATTGTTGTGGCGCTGCGCGACATCGCGCTGGCACGCGCCGAGCTCGGCCAGGTCGAGCAGGCCCTTGCAGTCGCCTCGGTCATTCCCGACGAAGCGACGCGCATCAAGGCGCTGACCGCTGCGGCGGTTGCCCAGATGCGCGCCGGGCGGGGCGCGTCGATCGATGCCGTCGTTGCCGACATCGAGTTGTTGGCGCGGCGCATACCTGCCGACCGCGCACCGTCTGCCGTGGTTGCCGAGGCGGCGTTGCTGCTGGCGCGCGCCGGCGCGCAAGGTCCTGCGCAACGCCTGCTGGTGCTGGCGCGCGAGCAGGCGAGCGCCGCCGCGGATCGCGACAACGAGCTCGCCACCGTGGCCGCGGCCCTGGTCGCTGCGGGCCAGGAGACCGAAACGCGTGCGCTCTTGGCGGCTCTGCCGTCCGCGAGCCAGCGGCCGATTCTTGCAGCGCTCGCGGTCGCCAGCGCTCAGCGCGGCGATGTCGCCGAGGCGCGCGCCTTCGCCGAGCAGATCGGCGAAGCGCGCTACCGCGTTGCAGTCCTGACCGAAGTTGCGGCGCTTGCCAGTGCGCACGGCGGCGCCGGCGACCTGCTCGCCACCGCGGTCGAGCAGGCGCGTGCGCTCGACGAGCGGCCCTCGTTCGCGCGCTCGTATGCGTTGCGGACGCTCGCCATCACGATGGCGCAGCTTGGGCTGCCCGACCGCGCGCGCACTGCCGCCGAAGACATCGCCGACGTTCGCCTGCGCGCCGAAGCACGCTGGGCGATCGGCGCAGCCCTGGCGACCATGCAAGACGTGCGTGGCGCCGAAGCCGTCCGCGAACAGGCGCTGGTCGACACCGCGGCGATCACGAGCGCACTCGATCGCACCTGGGTCCTGTGCGGCGCCACCGGCGCGAGTGCGCGGGCCGGCGACACCGTGGGAGCCTCGCAGGCGTTTGGGCGCGCCCTTAACGAGGCAAGGGGCATCACGGATCCTTGGGCGCGCTCCCAGGCCCTCGTGCGCGTCGCGGCCACCCTCGGAACGTTCCGATAAGGCCTCCCGGCGCCGGGTGTGACGCGCTAACACCGGCAGTTCTATTCGGGGATACGTTATCCCTAATAAGCGAACGGTCGGTCCGGTCCAGTTCGCCTCCTCCGCCAAATATCAAGTCTTCCCAATGCCTTAGCGCAAGATACCGGTTAATAACCATTGGTAAGCTATGGGATGGCGAGTGTGGACTAAGTATCGGAAAAGATTAGACTTTTTGCCATTTTCGGCTTGCCGCGTCAGGTCCAGTAAAGCATTCTCCGCCCCGCTACCCCGGACGAAGTACCACCAACGAGGACCCCCATGGCTGCCGGCAATCCGTCTTTCGGTCTGACCACGCAGGACCTGAAATCTCTCAGTTCCTCGCAGGGCCAGACCACGGTCCTCGACGCGGAGACCGCAGGCAACAGCCTCACCGTTCCGGGCGGTGCGATGCTGCTGACCGCGGACTTCAGCCGTGCTGGCCCCGATCTCGTCATCGCGGGCACCGGCGGCGAACGGGTCGTCGTCCAGAATTACTTCACCGACGCGGATCCGCCGGCTCTGCGCACGGCCGGTGGCGCCAGCCTGCCGCCGGACATCGTCACCAAGCTCGCCGGCGGTGGCGCCGGCATGCAGATCGCCCAGGACGGTGGCGCGGCCCTCGCCGGCGCGCAGCCGATCGGCACCGTCAACACCGTCACCGGCACCGTCACGGCAGTTCGCGCCAACGGCGAGCGCGTGACGCTGAACACCGGCGACCCGGTCTATCAGGGCGACACCATCAGCTCGGCCCGCGGCGGCTCGCTCGCCGTCACCTTCGTCGACGACTCGACGTTCACTGTCGGCGAGAACGCCCGCATGGTGCTCGACGAGCTCGTCTATGACCCGGGCACCAAGACCGGCACGTCGGCATTCTCCGTCGTCCAGGGCGTGTTCAGCTTCGTGTCGGGCCAGATCGCCAAGACCGGCTCCGACGCCATGACCGTCCGCACGCCGGTGGCCACCATCGGCATCCGCGGCACCGAGGTCGCGATCCAGGCCGCCGCCGAAGGCGAGAACAACGTCATCACCCTGCTGCAGGAGCGGGGCGGCATCACCGGCGAGATCGTCATCACCAACTCGGCCGGCAGCCAGGTGCTGAACCAGCCGTTCCAGACTACGAGCATCGCCAGCTTCTTCGAGGCGCCGTCGCGCCCGATCATCATGCCGGAAGCGCAAGTGCGGCAGATGTTCGGCAATGCGATCGACCAGTTGCAGAATCAGATCAACCAGCGCACCGGCGGCAACCGCGCCGAGACCGAGGGCCGCGCCGAAGAGCGCGCCGAGGGTCCGGCAGCGGCCGCCCCGACCGAGGTCGCGGCGGAAGCCGCCCCGGCGGCTGCGGGCACGCCGGCAGCCGCTGCAGCCGAGGCGCGAGCTGAGGCGCCTGCCGCCGACGACTTGACGGTGGGTGCGGTCGCCGCCGCGGCGCCGGCAACTCCCGCAGCTGCCGCCCCCGTCGATCCGATTCAGGCCGCCCTCGCTGCGGCTGCCGCCCAGATCGCGGCCGGCGGCAACGTCGTTCTCGACGATCTGATCGCCACTGCTGCAGGTGGCGAGGGCTTTGCTGGCATTGAGGCGTTGCCGCCCCCCGACTTCGGCGCGGGGATAGGTACCAACAGCGTCCTCGGCCAAGGCACGTTCGACACCGGCGCTCAGATCATCACTGGCCTCACCGCCACGACATCTTTCGTCTCCGACACGACGACGCGGGTGACATTCGAAGCGCCGGTTGGCCCGCCGCCCGACCTGACGGCGTCGTCGCCCGAGATCTCAGCGCGCACGCCGGCGACCGGCAACGAAGACACCGCCATCGCCCTCAACATCGACGCCGCGGTGACCGACCTCGACGGCTCCGAGTCGATCAGCACCATCTTGATCTCGGGCGTGCCGCTGGGCGCGGTCCTGTCTGCCGGTACCGACAACGGCAACGGCACGTGGACGCTGACGCCCGCGCAACTCGTCAATCTGACCATCACGCCGCCGAAGGACTCGGACGCGGACTTCACGCTGACCGTCACGGCGACGGCCACTGAGATTTCTACCGGCGCCACCGCCACCAACAGCATCAACCTGAGCGTCGTGGTGAACCCGGTCGCCGATACGCCGGTCATGGTGTTCGGCGCGCCCGCCAGCGGCAACGAGGACACGGCGATCCTGCTGAACTTCGGCGCGGTCGTCTCCGACGTCACCGAGACGATCAGCGAGATCATCATCGCCGGCGTGCCGGCGGGCGCCGTGCTGTCGGCCGGCACCGACAACGGCAATGGCACCTGGACTCTGACTCAGGCGCAGCTGAACGGCCTCACCATCACGCCGCCGCCGAACTCCGACGCCGACATCGCGCTGGTGGTGCGTGTCACTTCCAGCGAGGGCGGCACCGCGGCCAGCACCGTTGCCGGATTCGTAGTGGACGTGAAGTCGGTCGCCGACGCGCCGACCGTCACCGTCACGCCGTCCACAGGTCTGGAAGACAACTCGATCTCGCTCAACATCGCTGTCGCGCTCAACGATACCGACGGGTCTGAAACCATCACGGGCATCACTGTCGCGGGGGTGCCCGCCGGCGCCACGCTTTCCGCCGGTACCGACAACGGCGACGGCACCTGGTCGCTGACGCCGCAGCAACTCACCGGCCTGACCATCACGCCGCCCGACGATTCGGACGCCGACCTCACCCTGACCGTCACCGCGATGAGCGGCGAGGCGGTGGGTGGGGCCGGCGCGTCGGCGTTCAAGACGCTTGCCGTTACGGTCACCGGCGTCGCCGACGCGCCGCGCGTCGACGTGGATGACGTCACTGGTAGCGAGGGCGAGCCGATCGAGCTCGACCTCGCCGTCGCGCTCGAGGACGTCGATGGCTCCGAGCAGATCGACACCATCCTGATCAGCGGCGTGCCCGCGGGCGCGCTCCTGTCTGCCGGCACCGACAACGGCGACGGCACCTGGACCCTGACCCCGGCCCAGCTGGTCGGCCTGCAGAT
>CAMDPO010000038.1 GCA_945904955.1 Rhizobium sp. Q54 | reverse complement strand
GCCTGCAGATCACGCCTCCGCCGGGCTCGGACGAAGACTTCACGCTCACGGTGACCGCGGTTGCGGCGGAAGGCGCGGGCGGCACCGCCGCTACGATCGCCACGTTCGAGGTGAACGTCAGCGGCGTCGCCGGCGGCCCGCAGGTCGTCGCCTCCAGCATCGGCGGCGAAGAAGACAGCGCGATCCCGCTCAACATCGACGTGCAGCTCGCGGACCTCGACGGCTCCGAGTCCATCACCGACATCACCGTTTCCGGCGTGCCGGTTGGCGCTGCGCTCTCGGCCGGTACCGACAACGGCGACGGCACTTGGACCCTGAGTGTGGCCCAGCTGGAAGGCCTGACGATCACGCCGCCGGCCAATTCGTCCGATGACATGGAGCTGACGGTCAGCGCGACTTCGAGCGAGACCGACGGCGACAGCGCCACCACCATCGCGACGCTCGGCGTCGTCGTCACCGGCGTTGCCGATCAGGCGACGGTGACCGTTACCGACACGACCGGCGCGGAAGACACCTTCATCCCGCTCGACATCGGGGTGCACCTGCCCGACATGGACGGCTCCGAGATGTCCGTCGTCGCCATCAGTGGCGTTCCGCAAGGCGCCGTGCTGTCGGCCGGCACGGACTCCGGTGGCGGCGTGTGGCTCGTGCCGACGACCGATCTCGCCGGTCTGGCGATCAAGCCGCCGGCCGATTCGTCGGAAGACTTTGCCCTGACGGTGACCGCGGTTACGGCTGAGGACGGCACCATCGCGTTCTCCGACGACGTGTTGCTCACCGTGACGGTGACGGGCGTCGCCGACGTCCCGACTGTGACGGTGGAAGCCGCGGCGGGCGCCGAAGACATCGCGATCCCACTCGAGATTGCGCCGGTCTTCGCCGACCTCGACGGCTCCGAGACGATGACCGTCTCGATCGGCGGCGTGCCCGAAGGCGCCGAGCTTTCCGCCGGCACCAACAATGGCGACGGCACTTGGACCCTCACGGTTGCCGACCTCGAAGGGCTGACGATTACGCCGCCGGCCGATTCGTCCGACGACTTCGAGTTGACGGTCACGGCGACCACTGCCGAGGACGGCACGACCGCCACGTCGGCGCCCGTCGTTCTGACGGTCGCGGTCACCGGCGTTGCAGATGAGCCGAAGGTCACGGTGGCGAACGCCGCTGGCGCCGAGGACTCCGAGATTCCGCTCGCTATCACGGCGGCCCTCGATGACATCGACGGCTCCGAAACCATCACCAACGTCACCATCTCCGGCGTGCCGGCCGGTGCGGAACTCTCCGCCGGTACCGACAACGGCGACGGCACTTGGACTCTGACGCCGGGTCAGCTCAGCGGCCTCACCATCACGCCGTCGGCCAACTCATCCGACGACTTCACGCTGACCGTCAGCGCGACGTCGACCGAAGATGACGGCGATACCGCTACGACCGTCGCGACCCTCGATGTGAAGGTCACCGGCGTCGCCGACGAGCCAAAGGTCACGGTGGCGAATGCCTCCGGCGCCGAGGACTCGGAGATCCCACTCTCCATCAGCGCGGCCCTCGAGGACATTGACAGCTCTGAGACGATCACGGACGTCACCATCTCCGGTGTGCCGGAGGGTGCAGAGCTTTCTGCCGGTACCGACAACGGCGACGGCACGTGGACCCTGACACCTGCAGAACTGTCGGGCCTGACCATCACGCCGCCGGCCGACTCTTCTGACGACTTCACGCTGACCGTCAGCGCCACATCGACCGAGGATGACGGCGACACTGCCACGACCGTCGCCACCCTCGACGTCGCGGTGAGCGCGGTTGCCGACAAGCCGATCGTCACCATCGCCGACACCACTCTGGAGACCCTCGAGGACGGCGCCATCGCCCTCGGCATCGGGGCGGCCCTGGCCGACACCGACGGTTCCGAGACGCTCGGTGCCATCGTCATCTCCGGCGTGCCCGCCGGCGCCACGCTGTCTGCCGGTAGCGACAACGGCAACGGCACGTGGACCCTGACGCCTGCAGAGCTCAACGGCCTGACCGTTACGCCGGCCGTGAACTCCGATCAGGACTTCACCCTGACGGTGACCGCCACCTCGACCGAAGCGGCCGGTGGCACTGCCACGACCGTCGCGACCCTCGACGTCGCGGTGAGCGCGGTTGCCGACAAGCCGATCGTCACCATCGCCGACACCACTCTGGAGACCCTCGAAGACGGCGCCATCGCCCTCGGCATCGGGGCGGCCCTGGCCGACACCGATGGCTCCGAGACGCTCGGTGCCATCGTCATCTCCGGCGTGCCCGCCGGCGCCACGCTGTCTGCCGGTAGCGACAACGGCAACGGGACGTGGACCCTGACGCCTGCAGAGCTCAACGGTCTCACGATCACGCCGCCGGCCAACGCGACGGACGACTTCACCCTGACGGTCACCGCAACCTCGACCGAGGCGGACGGCGCCACCGCGACGACCGTCGCGACCCTTGCCGTCGCAGTCACGGGCGTTGTCGACACGCCGACGGTGACGGTGACGGCGGCCGTCGGTGCCGAAGACTCCGCCATTGCCCTCGACATCACCCCGGCCATCGCCGGCGTGGATGTGGGTGGCGATGCCGAGATTTCGGCGATCACGATCACCGGTCTGCCTTCGGGCGCCACGCTCTCGGCGGGCACCAACAACGGCGGCGTCTGGACTTTGACCCCGGACGAGCTGGAAGGCCTGACGATCACTCCGGCCGCCAACTCGGTCGCCGACTTCACCCTCTCGGTCTCCGTCACGGCGACCGAGAACGGCACCAGCGCGACCTCGACGGTCGCCACGCTGCCGGTGACAGTGACGGGCGTTGCCGACGTCCCGACCGTCACGGTTGGCGCTGTGACCGGCGCCGAGGACACCGCCATCCCGGAAGCGGCGTTGCCACCAGTGGGCGGGTGAGCATCTGCGGCGGCAGGACGTCGTCCGGCCGGCCGGAACGCACCACGCGGCCCCTCTGCATCACCAGAACCAGATCGCACGACGATAGTAGGCTTGGGCTGTGCGATATCACAATGACGGTATGGTCAACCGCTAAGCTCTTGAGCGTGCCCACCAATTCCTGTTCGCCGTCGCGGTCCAGATTCGACGACGGCTCATCCAAGATGAGGATCGGCGGGTCGCCCAGAAGAGCGCGCGTGATGGTCAGGCGCTGGCGCAAACCGCCCGACAGCGTGCGGCCACCTTCGCCGATATTGGTGCCGTAGCCGTCCGGATAGTCGATGACGAAGGCGTGCAGACCGGACAGCTTCGCCGCCGCGACGATGTCAGCGTCGGTCGCCTCCGGGTGGCCCTTGATGATGTTGTCGCGAATCGTGGTCGAGAACAGGAACGCATCCTGCGGCACGTAGCCGACCCACGACGCCATCTCGCGCCGCGTGAACTGGTTGATGTCGGCGCCGTCGAGCAGCACGCGGCCCGACGTCGGCTTGTACAGGCCTTGGACGACCTTCATCAGCGTCGTCTTGCCGGAACCGTTGGCGCCGACGATGGCGATCAGCTTGCCCGGCTCGATGTGCAGGCGCACCGCGTCCAGTACCTTCGGCGTGCCGGGGCCGTAGTTGTAGGAAACTTGGTCGAGCGTGATCTCGCCGTGCGGGCGGTCGAGCTTGATGGTGACTGCCTGGCGCTCTTGCGGCATCGCCAGCACGTCGCCGAGGCGCTCCAGCGCTGCCAAGTACGACGAGAAGTTGCGCCAGCTGCCGACCAGCTGGTTGAACGGGCCGAGAATGCGGCCCGTCAGCATGTTGGCCGAAATCAGCGCGCCCATGGTGAGCGACAAATCGATGATGGCGAGCGCGCCGACCGTGGTCATGGCGACCGTCGAGAACGTCGCCAGTTCGGCGCCCCAATTCTGGTAGGTGTCGGCCTTGGCGCCGCGCTGCACGGACTTCTTGATGGTCTCGGCCTGCTTGGATTCCCACAGCGGGCGGAGGTCGTCGTCGAGGGCCAGCGCCTTGACTGTGGTGCGGCCAGCAATCAGCTCGGCCAGCATGACGTCGCGGCCGTAGCCGGACTCCTTCTCCGCCGCGGCCGAGGCGCCGAGGTCGGTGGCCGAGCGCCAAGCCAGGAATACGAAGGTCGGCAGGATGATCGCCTGCACCCACGCCACCGGCGCGGCGATGACGATGATCAGCCCGAGGAACAGAAGCGCGAACGGCAGGTCGACGAGCAGCAGCGCGGATGGGCCGGACAGCGTATTGCGCACCGTATCGACGTCGCGGAACAGCGCGTGCCAGAACGCGGCTTGCTTGCCCTCGAGCTCCGAGAGCGGCAGCGCCATCACCTTGTTGAAAATCTTCTGGCCGACGTTGACGTCGATGCGGAGCGCGGCGCGTTGCATGATGCGGCTGCGCGTCTGGCGCAAGAAGAAGTCGAAGCCGAGCGCCACCATCATGCCGATGCCAAGGCCCTGCAGGGTGGTCAGGCCGGCGGTGAAAATGACGCGGTCGTACACCTGCATGGTGAAGACCGGCACGGCCAGCGCGAGGATGTTGATGAACAACGACGAGATGATGACCTCGCGGTACATCGGCATGAGGGGCCGAATGACCGTCCAGATCCACGCGCGCTGCTCTTTTTGCTTTGAGTCAGCCATCTGTCCGCCGGTTCGGGTGGGCCCAACAGCCCTGCCCGTCATCTCTCAAAGATCGGCCTCAAAAGATCGGCCTCAAAAATCGGCCCGCCCGTTCGCCGTGGGCGAGCGGATCAGGCCGACGGATCAAATGCTTGGGGGTCCGACTCGACCACAGAACCAAACCCTCGAACCCCCGTCCGAGTAGGCCGGAAACTGGTTAATGGGTGGTTAACAAATAGCCCCCCGGCCGTGTCCCGTACGTCTCACCGTGTGTCGAAATGTGGCTTAAGCCCGGCTGTTTCGGCTGGCCTTACCGGCCAGCAGGCTTAGCACCGCTTCCGGCGGCCGCCCCACCACAGCCTTGTTACCGGCCACCACGATCGGTCGTTCGATGAGGATCGGATGGGCGGCCATGGCCGCGAGCAGGGCCTTCCGGCTGGTGGCCGGGTCGGCCAAGCCCAGTTCCCGGTAGGGCTCTTCCTGGGTTCGCAGCACCTCCCGGGGCTCGCGGCCCAGCGCCTTCAGGATGCGATCGAGCTCGGCCGCCGAGGGCGGCTTCTTGAGGTACTCCACGACGCGCGGCTCGACGCCATTGTCGAGCAACAAGCGGAGGGCGGCCCGCGACTTGCCGCAGTGCGGATTGTGGTAAATCGTCACGTTCATGGGCTTGGTCTCGGCCGAATCTGGGGCGGAGACCGGCCGCAATCAAGCCAACGGGGGATCACGATGAAGAAGTTCCTGGTGCTGTATCACGCGCCGATTTCGGCCAAAAAGCAGATGGCCAAGGCCACTCCAGAGCAGGCCAAGGCCGGCATGGACGCCTGGATGAAGTGGGCCAAGAAGGCCAGCAAGAACATCGTCGACCTCGGTGTGCCGCTCGGCGACAGCCAGCACGCCAAGGGCGCCAAGGTCACCAAGGGCAAGGGCACCCTCGGCGGCTATTCGATCCTGCAGGGCAAGTCGATCGACACGGTGACCAAGACCCTGGCCGGCCACCCCCACCTGATGATAAAGGGCGCCTGGATTCAGGTGCACGAGTTCCTGCCCATGCCGGGCATGTAGCCCTCCCGCCCCCCCCCAAGCGACCCTTGGGGGGCGAAAAGCAAGGTTTTCCAAGGCCTCCCGCCGTTGACAGGGCGGGAGGCGCTACCCATACTTCGCCGCTTCCCGATGGCGGCCGAGCCTAGGGACGTCGTCCGTACAACTTTTCCACAGGCCGCCGAGGCGAGGCCCCGTGTCTTCTGCACACGTGTACCCAGCGTTGATGCCGACCTATGCCCGGGCGCCGATTGCGTTCGAGCGGGGCGCGGGCGCCTACCTGTTCGACACCAACGGGCGGCGCTATCTCGACTTCGCAGCGGGTGTCGCGGTCGTCTCGCTCGGGCATTGCCACCCGCATCTCGTTGCTGCGTTGACCAAGCAGGCCGAGACGCTCTGGCACACGTCGAATCTTTATCGCATTCCGGCGCAAGAGCGCCTGGCGACGCGCCTCGTCGAGCATTCGTTCGCCGACCAGGTGTTCTTCTGCAACTCGGGCGCCGAAGCGGTCGAGTGCGGCCTGAAGATCGTGCGCCGCTACCAGGATCTCTCCGGCCGCCCGCACCGCTACCGCGTCATCACCTTCGCCGGCGCGTTTCACGGCCGCACGTTGGCGACGCTCGCGGCCGGCGGCCAGGAGAAGCACCTCGCGGGCTACGACCCGCGTGTCGAAGGATTCGATCAGGTTCCGTACGGCGACCTCGACGCGACGCGCCGCGCCATCACCGACGAGACCGCTGCCATCCTGGTGGAGCCGCTGCAAGGGGAGGCCGGCGCGCGCGTGCCGCCGCCCGGCTTCCTGCGGGCCTTACGCAAGCTGTGCGACGAGCACAATCTGGTGCTGTTCCTGGACGAGGTGCAAACCGGCATCGGTCGCACCGGCCGCCTGTTCGCCCATGAATGGGAAAACGTCCGCCCCGACCTCATGGCCGTCGCCAAGGGCCTGGGCGGTGGCTTCCCGATCGGCGCCTGTCTTGCCATCGAGCCGCTCGCAGCGGTGATGACCGCCGGATCGCACGGCTCGACCTTCGGCGGCAATCCACTTGCTGTTGCGGTCGGCAACGCCGTGCTCGACGTCGTACTGGGCGAAGGGTTCCTCGAGCAGGTGCGCCGCACCGCGGGCGCGCTCAACCAGCGTCTGGCGCCGCTTGCCGCCGAGTATCCGAGTGTCATTGCCGAGTTGCGCGGCACTGGCCTGCTGATTGGACTGCGCGCTCAGGGTGCGGCGTCGTCCCAGGCAGCGCTCATCACCGCCCTGCGCGACGACGGCCTTCTCGTGGCTCCCGCCGGCGACAACGTCGTGCGCCTGGTGCCGCCGCTCACCATCGACGAGACGCACATCGAAGAAGCCGGCGTCATCCTCGATCGCGTCTGCAAGAGGTTGGTGTCGTGAAGGGCGCCGCTACCGCTCGCCTGCGCGAACAAGGAACCGCGCCACGCCATTTCCTCGACATCGACCAGCTCGATGGCGCGACGCTGCGCGCGATCTTGGATCACGCGCGCGCCATGAAGCGTGCCCGCGCCGCCCTCGCTGGACGCATCACGCCCGACCCTTCGCCGCTGCTGGCCGGCCGCGTGTTGGCCATGCTCTTTGAGCGTCCATCGACGCGCACGCGCGTCTCGTTCCAGATCGCCATGCGCCAGCTCGGCGGCGACACGCTCCTGCTGCGCGGCGAGGAGCTGCAGCTCGGGCGCGGCGAGACGGTCGCCGACACGGCGCGGGTGCTATCGCGCTACGTCGACGCCGTGATGGTGCGCGCGTCCAACCACGCCCACCTCACCGAGATGGCGGAGCACGCCTCGGTGCCGGTGATCAACGGCCTCACCGACCGCAGCCACCCCTGCCAGGTCATGGCCGACATCCTCACCATCGAGGAACGCCTGGGCTCGATCCGCGGTAAGGTCGTGGCCTGGTGCGGCGCCGGCAACAACGTGGCGCACTCGTGGATCCACGCCGCCGTGCGCTTCGGCTTCGAGCTGCGTCTTGCCTGTCCGGCGGAGCTTGCCCCTGCCCAGGCAGTCGCTTGGGCGCGCGAGCACGGCGGCAAAGTCGCCGCCACGACCGACGCCGCCGCGGCCGCGCGCGGCGCCGACTGCGTCACGACCGACACCTGGGTGTCGATGAGCGACAACGACGGCGAGCGGCGCAAGAAGCTGCTCGCCGGCTATCAAGTGACGGCTGCCCTACTGGCAACCGCGAACCCGGGCGCTATCTTTCTCCACTGTTTGCCGGCCCACCGTGGCGAAGAGGTCGAGGCGGCGGTCATCGACGGACCGCAATCGGCCGTGTGGGACGAGGCGGAGAATCGGGTGCATGCGCAAAAGGCGATCCTTGCGTGGTGCCTCGCGTAGATGAATGCAGGTGGTGTTGCATGCCGGGTGAGTCCCTCACACACGTCGCCGTAGACGACGTCGTCCAGCCGTTCCAGATCGACCGTGCCGACGTACGCGGCCGCCTCGTGCGCCTCGGCCCGGCCCTCGACAGCGTGCTCTCCGGCCATGGCTACCCGGACGCCGTCGCCTCGCTGCTCGGCGAACTCCTGGTGGTGGCCGTGGCCACGGCCGGCGCCTTCAAGTTCCAAGGCATGCTCAGCCTGCAGACATCGTCCGACGGCGCCGTGCCGTTGATGATTGCCGAGTATCGCGCCGCGCCCGCCGAGGACGGCCCGATCGCGCCGGGGCGCCTGCGCGGCTACGCCCGCTACGACGCCACCCTGGTCGCCGCCGCCCTGCGCGATGGCGACCCGAAGCAGAGCGCCATGGAGCGCCTAGTCGGCAAAGGCTCGCTCGCGTTCACGGTCGAGCCGTCGCCGGGTGCCGAGCGCTACCAGGGCATCACGGCGCTCGAAGGTCCGACCATTGTCGAAAGCGTGCACGCCTATTTTCGCCAGTCGGACCAGCTCGACGCCGCCATCCGCGTCGATGTCGGCCGCGTCGCCCGCATCTCCAACGGTACCGGCAGCAACAGCGTCTGGCGCGCCGGCGGCGTGCTCATCCAGCGCATGCCGTCGCGCGACTATCCCGAACGCGACGATGAGGAGTGGCGCCGTGTGCTGGCCCTGGTCGGCAGCTCCGGCCGCCTCGAGCTGCTCGATCCCAAGGTGACGGCGCGCGACATGCTGCGCGACCTCTTCCCCGAGGACGACGTGCGTGCCTACCAGCCGATCCAGGTCGAGGCGCGCTGCCGCTGCAGCCGCGAGCGGGTCGACATGGTGCTGCGCTCGTTCCCGGCCAGCGAAATCGCCGACATGGTGGTGGACGGCGAGGTCACCGTGACCTGCGAGTTCTGCAACAGCCACTACCGCTTTGCGCCCATCGAACTGAACCTTTAGCGCAATCCGTCTTCCACCCGATTGAGTAGCAGGCCGGTCCCTGCTAGGGATGGCGGCAATGGCAGTCGATCGCCGCGTCACCCCCGCCGCATGGTTGCCCGCCCTCTTCGGGCCGGCTCTCCTTGGGCTACTGGCGCTCGCGTTGTCGGCGTGCGCCGGTACGCCGGCCGGCGGCAATGCGAACCTCAGCTTCACGCACCTGCAGCCGATTCGCTTCAACGCGACCGAGGTGCAGTTCGTCGATAACTACCGTCCGACGCTCGCGCCGCCCAACGTCGAGCACCAGTACCCGCAGACGCCGGCAGCGGCGGTGCGCGACTGGGCCCGCGCTCGCATTGCCGCGGCCGGTACGGCCGGCATCGTCCGCGTCACGGTCGTCGAAGCCAGCGTCGTCGAAGTGCGCCTGCCGACCCGCGAAGGCGTCGGTGGCATGTTCTTCAACGAAGAGAACATTCGCTACGACGGCGCCATCGAGGTCACGATCGATTTCATTCCGCGCGCGGGCACCACGGCTGGTCCGTCCCAGGCGCGCGCCCGGGCCGTGCGTACCCAGACCATGCTGGAGAGCTCCACCCTCAACCAGCGCAGCACGGTGTACTTCAACCTGCTGCGCGGCATGATGGACGACCTCGATCAGCAGCTGGCCGCGGCCATCCGCCAGTACATGCAGGCGGCCATCCAGTAGGCGTCGCTACCGTCGCCGCGGTGGCAGCGGCGGCGCCTTCTTCTCCTCGATCTCTTCGACAACCAACCGGAAATCGACCGCCGTCGGGCGCCGCCCGCCATACACGGCGTAGTCGAGATTCTTGTAGTGGATGTCGATGTCGCGGAAGCCGACCGTGCCGAGCCACGGCAGCTCGTTGGCGAGCAATAGCCCGCGCCGCGACCCCTCTATCGGCGGCAGAGTGCGCGCGTACAGCTCCTGCACGCCGGTGCTCGCCGGCCGCGTGTGATCGCCGATCAGAACCATTCCGTTGGGCACCAGCGCGGCGTAGACGCTGCGGTAGACGCTGCGCCGGGCGATCTCTTCCAGGGCATGCAGCCGCAGCAGCGACACAACGACATCGAAGCCGCGCGGCATCTCGTCGCGCGCGAACGAACGTCCCAGCACTTCGGCGCGTGCGCCGGCGGCGCTGAGGCGACGCTCGGCGGCCGTGCGCAGTGGGCTCGACTCTTCGAGCATTGTCAGCCAGGCATTCGGAAACCGTGCCAGCAGCGCGGCCGCCAGGATGCCGGTACCGCCGCCCAGCTCGAGCACCGCAAAGCTCGCAGCCGGATCAAACGGCAGCAGGCGCAGGATCGTCTCGATCAGGGCGGCCAAGCACGGCACGGCGGCGAAGGCGCCCGCCTCTTCGGCCTCGCCCACCTCTTCGGGCTTGGGCGTGTGCTCGCCGTCCTTCATGACGCCAGGTGGTGCACCAGTCCGCGCTGGAAACGCAGGCAGGCTTCTATCTGCGCGACGGCGACCGACTCGTTCGGCCGGTGCGCGTCGGCGATGTCACCGGGACCGCACAGCACGGTGGACAGTCCGGCGCCGCGGAACAAGCCCGCCTCGCTGCCATAGGAGACCCGCCGCGCCTCGTTCTTGCCGGCCAATGCCAGCGCCAAGGTCGTCGCGGCCGAATGCGGCTCGTCGGCGAGCGCCGGCACGCTATGGGAGTGCGTCGTGACGATGCCGGCTTGCTCCGCCTCGGCGCGCATGGCCGGCAGCACCTCGTCGCGGGCGAAGGCTTCGAACCGGCGCAGCAGATCGCTGTCGTCGCCGCCCGGCAGCGTGCGCACTTCCCATTGGAAGCTGCACGTCTTCGGCACGATGTTGAGGGCGGTACCGCCCGCGATGACGCCGACGTTGACGGTCGGGTAGGGCGGCTCGTAGCCGGACGCCGGGTCGGCGTTCTGCTTGAAGTCGCTGGCCGCCTTGCGCAGGAATGCGATGAGCTTGGCGGCGTACATGATGGCGTTGAGGCCGAGCTCGCTGCGGCTCGAATGGGCCTCGACGCCGGTCACCGTCGTCCTGAAGGTGCGGATGCCCTTGTGCGCCGTCACCACCTGCATCGACGTCGGCTCCCCGACGATAACCGCCGCTGGCCGCACGCCGCGCTCGGTCAGCAACGGGATCAGCCGGCGCACGCCGATGCAGCCGACCTCTTCGTCGTACGAGAACGCGAAGTGCACCGGCTTCTTCAACGGCGCGGCGCGGAACTCCGGCACCAGCGCCAGGGCCACGGCCAGAAAGGACTTCATGTCCGCCGTGCCGCGGCCGTACAGGCGTCCGTCACGCTCGGCCACCTGGAATGGGTCGGTGGCCCAGTCCTGGCCGGCCACCGGTACGACGTCGGTGTGGCCAGACAGCACGACGCCGCCGTCACGCTCCGGCCCGATGGTCGCCCACAGGTTCGCCTTCTTGCCGGTCTCGTCGTGGACCAGCGTCGACTCGATGCCGTGGTCGGCAAGGTGCGCGATGACGAAGTCGAGGAGCGGCAGGTTGCTGTAGGCGCTCGTCGTATCGAACGCCACCAGCCGCTCCAGCATCGCGCGCGGCGTCACGACTCGCTGGCGCGTCCCTGAGGGCCGCTGACGATCGACAGGAACTCGCGGCGCGTACGCGCGTCGTCGCGGAACGCGCCCAGCATCTGGCTGGTCACCATTTCCACGCCCGACTTGTGCACGCCGCGCGTCGTCATGCAGTGATGCACCGCCTGCACGATCACGCCGACGCCGCGCGGGCGTAGCACGTCGTTCAGGCTGTTGGCGATCTGCGCTGTGAGCTTCTCCTGGATCTGCAGGCGCTTGGCGTACACGTCGACGAGACGCGCGAGCTTGGAGATGCCGACCACTC
The DNA here is from genome assembly GCA_945904955.1 of Rhizobium sp. Q54. Classification (GTDB taxonomy): domain Bacteria; phylum Pseudomonadota; class Alphaproteobacteria; order UBA2966; family CAIVPW01; genus CAIVPW01. The sequence goes on along the minus strand of CAMDPO010000038.1, from coordinate 9,131 downwards.
GTTTCGTCGGCAGGTAGGCGACGTGCACCCTGCCGACGAACGGCATCATGTGGTGCTCGCAGTGCGACTCCATGCGGATGTCGCGCAGGACCACCATCTCGTCGTAGCCCTCGATCTCCTCGAAGCCGCCCTTCAGGAACTCGACCGGGTCCTCGTTGTAGCCCTGGAACAACTCCTCCCAGGCGCGCGCCACGCGGTCCGGCGTCTCCAGCAGTCCCTCGCGGCGCGGGTCATCGCCCGCCCAGCGGATCATCGTGCGGATCGCTTCGTGCACCTCGTCGCGGCTCGGCTTCGCCAGGGGCGCCGGCGCGGAACGTTTTGGTGCGGCGGCCTTGCTCGCCTTGCGTCGCGGCGCTGCCATTCCGTGTCTCCTTCGTGTTTCGTGAGGGTGTGAGCTAGATCGTGACGCTGCGAGGGCAATGCCCCATTGCCGCGCCTAGTTGGGACGCAGCTCCCGCGCTTCGTGGGGGCTCTCGAGCAGGAAGCCGGGGATGTGCACGTCGAAGCATTCGCCGCCCTCGGTTACCATCTCGTAGACGCCGACCATGCCGCCCGACGGCGTCGCCAGGTAGCCGGAGTGGGACTCGTACTGGAACCACTGGCCGGGGCCCAGCACCGGCTGCTCGCCGACCACGCCCTCGCCGGTCACCTCTTGCTGGCGGCCGGCGGCATCGGTGATGCGCCAGTGGCGGCTGCGCAGGCACACCGTCTCCGCGCCTAGGTTCTCGATACGGATTTGGTACTGCCACACGTAGGCGTGGCGCGCCGGCTCCGACGCGTCCTCAAGGTAGGTCGGCGTCACGATCACCTGGATCGAACGGGTCGTACGGCGATATTGGCGCGCGCTCATCACGGGGGAATTCTAACGGTAACCTGGGTTTAGTGCAGGCGGCGTTCCTGGTAGGGGCTGTCGAGGGAGAACGCCGGAATCTCCACCGCAAATCGCTCGCCGGTGGTCGCGGTGTCCATCTCGTAGCTGCCTGCCATGATACCCGACGGCGTCTTCAACGGCCGCAGCGAGGTGTACTCGAACGCCTTGCCGGGCTCCAGCACCGGCTGCTCCCCGCAGATGCCTTCGCCGTGGTCCTCCTGGTGGCGGCCGGTCGCGTCGGTCACCCGCATATGGCGGGCGCGCACCTGCACCGTCTCGGCGCCATGGTTCTCAATCCGCACCCAATACGCCCACACATAGTGGTCGCTCGCCGGCTCCGATTGTTCCTCGAGGTACATCGGCTTCACGGTGATTTCGATGGAGCGCGTGGTGCGGCGATACATGGATTCTCTGCGAATTTCCCGTGGAACTCAGAGAACACGCACAACTATCGCGCCCGGCCCCGGGCGTGTAAAGCGACGCGGCCCTTCGTCTTGCCCTTGGATTTCACGCCCGCCGTCGTGCCGGAGGCGCGCCCCGGCGCGCGCGTGCGCGTGCCACGCAACGCGTGCGCGAGGTCTTCCTTCAGATCTTCGACGTCCTCGAGCCCCACCGACAGACGCACCATTCCGTCGCCGATGCCGAGATGCGCGCGTTCCTCCGGCGCGAGGCGCTGGTGCGTCGTCGTCGCCGGGTGGGTGACCATCGACTTCGAATCGCCGAGGTTGTTGGAGATGACGATCAGCCGCAGGCGGCGCAGCAGCGCGAACGCCGCGTCTTTGCTGCCGACGTCGAAGCTGATCAGCGTGCCGCCCATCTCCATCTGCCGCATCGCCAGCGCGTGCTGCGGATGATCCGTGCGCCCGGGGTACAGCACGCGCGCGACGGCGTCCTGCCCGCCCAGGAAATCGGCGAGCGCCGCGGCCGTCTCGGATGCCGAGCGCACGCGCAGGTCGAGCGTCTCGAGTCCCTTCAGCAGTACCCAGGCGTTGAAAGGGCTGAGACTCGGTCCGGTGTGCCGGATGAACGGCATCACCTTCTCGTCGCAGAACTTCTTCGGCCCGAGCACCACGCCGCCAAGCACACGGCCTTGACCGTCGAGGTGCTTGGTCGCCGAGTAGACGACGACGTCGGCACCGAACTCCATCGGCCGCTGCAGAATCGGTGTCGCGAACACGTTGTCGACGATCACCTGTGCGCCGGCGGCGTGCGCCAGCTTGGCGACGGCTGCCAGGTCGACGATCTCGAGCCCGGGATTGGACGGCGTCTCCAGGAACACCACCTTCGCTTTTTGCTTCAGCGCGCGCCGCCAATGGTCGAGGTCGGTGCCCTCGACCAGCGTCACCTTGATGCCGAAGCGCGGCAGGATTTCATCGAGCAAATAGCGGTTAGAGCCGAACAGCGCGCGCGCCGCGACGACGCGATCGCCGCTCTGCAGCTGGCACAGCAGCGCGGCATTGACTGCCGCCATGCCGGTCGCCGTGCCCCACGCCGCCTCGGCGCCTTCCAGCGCGCACATGCGCTGCTCGAACATGGTGACGGTCGGGTTGCCGAAGCGCGAGTAGATGTAGCCGGGGTCCTCGCCCTTGAAGCGTGCCTCGGCCTGCTCGGGCGCGTCGTAGACGTAGCCCGAGGTGAGGAACAGCGCCTCGCTGGTCTCGCCAAAACCGGAGCGGATGGTGCCGCCATGCACCATCTGTGTGCGCGGCCGCCAGGCGTGCGGCGTGCGCTTGGGCGGGCCGGATTCGTGTCGCGCCATGTCGCGTTCCCAACAAAAAACCCGGCCAACGGCCGGGTCACGCGCCCGGCTTCTTAGCGACTTGCGCGGAGCGCGCCTCCCTCCCGGGAGTTTAACGTGGTTGCAAGGCGGCCGGCCCAAATGTCCACGGAGCCGGCACCCACCAGGCGCCGGTTCGCCGCTTAAATACGGCCCAAGGGGACACCCCGTCAAGCGGCGCCTACCGCCTTGGGAAGGCTCGGTACCGCACATGCACGGTAGGCTTGGCCGTTCGGCGCCCCCTACGGTTATCGCTGTAGACGGAATCGGACGACGGAGCGGCAACGGTGCCGCCGGCAGATGCCAGTCACCCAGACCGAAGCCACACCGCTGCCGCGCATCCTGCTCGTCGAGGACGAGACCTTGGTGCGCCTCGCGTTGAGCGAAGAGCTTACGGCCCTGGGATTCGATGTCGCCGACGCCGGGTCCGCGACCGAGGCCCTTCAGAAACTGGATCGCGCGGCCGGGGTGATCCAAGTCGCGATCATCGACTTCAACCTGCCGGATCGCAAAGGCGACGTGCTCACCAACGAGCTGCGCACCATCCTGCCCGAGTTGCCGGTCGTCATCGTCAGCGCCTACCGGCACGACATGCTGCGCGCCTGCTTCGGCCAGCACGAGCAGGTGCGCTTCCTCGGCAAGCCGTATCGCATCGAGGAGCTCGTGCCGCTCCTGCACGTGCTCGGCATCGATCCCGCGCTAGAGCACTAGGACGTCAGGCAACCGCCGCTGCAACAGGCTCGGCGGCGCCGGCGCGCACCTGGTCGGCCGCCAGCGTCATCTCGAATACGAGTCCGTCTGCGCGCCAGGCGAAACGCGTCGCGCCGCCATGCTGGCGGATCATGCGCTCGATCAAGTTGGTGCCGATGCCCGCGCGCCCGGGCGCGCCCACCCCCGGTCCGCCGCGTTCGGTCCAGCGCAGGCTCATGCCTTTGATGGCATCGAACGACCACACCACGCGCAGCCGGCCGTGTGCGCTCGACAGGGCGCCATACTTGGTGGCGTTGGTGGCGAGCTCATGCAGCGCCAAGCCGACCGATTGCGCCGCCGCCGGCCGCAGCATCACGGGGGGACCGTGCGCTTTGATGCGGTCGCCGCCCCCGGCCGTGAACGGCGCCAGCTCCTCGTCGATCAACTCCTGCAGGTCGGCACCGGTCCATCGGCTGTTGGCGAGCGCCGTGTGGGCGCGCGCCAGGGCGTCTATACGTCCGGTCACTGCCGTGCGGAACGCATCCACGTCGTCGCCGCGCGTCAGCCGCACCACCGCCTGCACCACCGCCAGGATGTTCTTGGCGCGATGGTCGACCTCGGACGCCATCAGCTCGAGACGCGCCTCGGACGCCTCAAGCGGGCTCCGGTTGCGGTCGGTGACCGCTTCGGCGTTGGTCGCGACGCTCATGTCCGCAGTGCGCACTGCTCACCACTCCGAATGCCACGCCGGCGGGGCGCGCCTTGGGGCGAGACTGCCGTAGGAGAGCAGACATAGGGATAGGGGATTCGCCTGAGAACCCGCCCAAGTGGTTAGGCGTCCTGGGCCAAACGAGGTAGGCGCGCCTTTACGCGGCCCGTCCGGCACGGCCATTATGGGCGCCGGGACGCGGGTGTAGCTCAATGGCAGAGCAGAAGCTTCCCAAGCTTACGACGAGGGTTCGATTCCCTTCACCCGCTCCAATCTGCGCCGGACGGATCCTGGCGTCGGTAGCGTTGCCGCGTGCCGAGGGGGCGCATGGCATGAAGCGGTTGGTCATCGCCGACGACGCCGTCGTCGCGCTCGCGTTCCTCAATCTAGGCCAATCCCGAGACCAGCAAGATCGCCGTCGTGCTGCTCAGCGCCCGCCACAGCAAGGGCGACATCGAGCGCGCCAAGGCGCTCGGGGCCGCCGACTACATCATCAAGCCGTTCATTTCCGGCGCCGTAGCCCCGCACCTGCAGGAGCTGGCGCCCGGTGGCGCGAGCTCGGTCAAGCGGAAGACGTAGGAGATATCCTTGCCGCGGCCTAGCAACCGCTACGCTGCCTGCCCATATAGGGGCGCATGAACGCCACCCGCACCGACGTCGCCGCCGACCCGAACGTCCTCTACGACGAACGTCCGCGCATGTTTCGCAATGCGCCGTTCGCGTTCGTCGGCGCGCTGATCCTCGTCCCGCTCGCCGGCATCGGCGTCGTCATCCTGTTGGTGTGGTGGCTGAAGTGTCTCACCGACCGCCTCACCATCACGCGCGGCGAGGTCGTGTGGCGTCACGGACTCTTGGCGCGCACCACCACGGAGCTGCACACGTCCGGCATCCGTTCGGTGCGCGTGCACCAGTCGGTGACCCAGCGCATCTTCGACACCGGCACCGTGTCGATCTTCACCTCCGGCGACCAGCCCGAGCTCGTCGTCAAAGGACTGCCGCACCCGCAGCGCATCCGCGATCTCGTCGACCAGCATTCCTAAGGTGCGGTCCGCGATGAAAGCGCGCCCAGCATGAACGGCCTCGCCTGGGTCGGCGCCGGCGGCATCCTCGTTGCTGCCGCGGTCGCGTTGGCGTTCCTCGTTTTCAGCGGCGGCGCGCCGGCGTCTATGCTGGCCGGCCTCAACGAGGGCATCAGCCTGAAGACCGCCGCCATCGCTGGCGTCATCGCCTCGGTGGTACTGCTCGTCGTCCTCGCCGTGGTGGCGGGCGACGGCCTGGTCGGCGAGGTCCAGTACCTGATCGCCGGCTTTTTCTTGTTCTTTGTCTTCTTCACCCTGTTCGTGGCCTGGGTTTTTTAGGCGCGGCCTAGGCCGGGAGCGGCTGCTGGGCTGCAAAAAACCGTTACCGCCGCCAACTTGCCGAGGCCGGGCGGCGAGGGTAGGGTGGCGCCTTCTGTACGCCAGGATGTACGCCAGAACTTGAGGGCTGCCGCTAGGGCGCCCGCGGCATCCGGCGCAAATCACCAGTTTCGAGGAAAGGGACACGTCATGATTCGCGCACGCTTTCTTGCCGCCTTGGCCATGGCGGCCGTGATCGGCAGCGCGGCGGCGCAGACCCCGCCCGCCGCTCCGGCCGCTCCCGTAGCGGCCGGCCCAGCCGCTGCTGCGCCGGTCGACGCCGATCCGGTGGTGGCGATCGTCAACGGCGAGATGATCCGCGCGTCCGACGTGATCTACCTCTACCAGACGCTCGGTGAGAGCGTCCGCCAGATGTCCTTCGACCTGCTCTATCCGCAGCTCGTCCAAAGCGCGGTCGAGCGCAAGATCGCTGCGCAGAAGGCAACCGCCGCGAAGATCGATCAGCGCGCCGACGTCCAAAAGCGCTTCCAGTTTTGGCACGAGCGCGTCCTCGAGGAGACGATGCTGAACGAGGCGGTCGAACGCGCCCTGACCCCCGAGGCGCTGCAGAAGGCGTACGCCGATCTGCTCACCCGAGAGGCCGGCCAGGAAGAAGTCGCCGTCAAGCACATCCTGTTCGACAATCCCGAAGCGGCGATCGCCGTCGTCAAGGAACTCGACGCCGGTGGCAACTTCGACGCCATCCTGGCCCGCGTCACCGAGCAGGGCATCGGCCGCGGTGGCCCCATGGAGCACTTCAAGCGCGACGAGATCCTTGAGGCGTTCGCCGCAGCGGCATTCAAGATGCGCACCGGCGAGTACACCACCACGCCGGTGCAGAGCGAGTTCGGCTTCCACGTCATTCTGGTGACCGACCGCCGTATCACGCCGCCGCCGCCGTTCGAGCAGGTGCAGGACCAGCTCCGCGCCGATCTCGGCCGCCGCCTCGTCGACGAGTTCTACGAGGACCTCGTCGCCGGCGTCGAAGTGCAGCGCTTCAACTTCGACGGCACCCCGATCGGTGCGGAGCCCGCGATGGGGACACCGTTCCCGGTTCCGGCCCCGGCTCGCTAAGCACGAACCCGGCCGGCGTCGCATGCGTGCGGCGCCGCCGCTCCTGTGGGACGGCTCGCCCGAGCGCGCTCGGGCGACTGTCGTCCTCGCCCACGGCGCCGGCGCGCCGATGGACTCCGCCTTCATGAACGACGTTGCGGCCGGGCTGGTGGCAGCCGGTTTCGCCGCCGCTCGCTTCGAGTTTCCCTACATGCACGCACGGCGCGAAGGCAAGCGCGGCGGCGGCCCCAATCCTGCTCTCGTGCTGTTAGAGACTTGGCGCCAGGTCATTGCCGCCATCGACGCGCAGGGCGTCTCACGCCGGGCCATCGTCATCGGCGGCAAGTCGATGGGCGGCCGCATGGCCAGCATGGTCGCCGACGACGAAGGCGTGCTCGGCTTGGTCTGCCTCGGCTACCCGTTCCATCCGCCCGGCAGGCCCGCCACGCCGGCGCGCCTCAACCACCTCGCGACGCTGACCACGCCGACCCTCATCGTGCAGGGCGCCCGCGATGAGTTCGGTACCGCAGAAGAAGTGCCGGGCTACGCGCTCTCCAAGGCCGTCACCGTCCACTGGCTGGCGGACGGCAACCACAACTTCAAGCCGCGCAAGAAGATCTCCGGCCGCACCGAGAAGCAAAACGTCGCCGAAGCGATTGCGACCGTCGTAAGGTTTGTCGACGACCTGATCGACAACCCGCGGGCGCTTTAGGGGGAGTCGTCATGGCCGGGCTTGACCGCTTGACCCGGCCATCTTCACGCTCGGGAGTTACAGGTTCTGGAAGTGCGCCCGCGCGCCGCGTTCGATGGCGGCGGCGACCAGGCGATCGAGCTCGAGCCCGTCGCGGATCATTTCGAGGAGCCGCACTTCTTCATCGCTGACCTTACCGTCGGCCGCAGCCACGTCGCACGCCAGCGCATACGCCGTCTCGCGCAGGCGCGCCGGCAGCGACTGCTTGACCAGCGCGATGATCGTGTCGAGGCCGCCGTCGGTGCCGATCAGCCCGGCGCAGTCCTCGGCGATCTTGGGCAGCAGGTCGCCGTCGAAGTCTTTGAACGCCGGCAGGGTGCGCACCATCTCGCCGATGATGCCGAGCTCGACGTCGGCCATATCGGAATCGGCGGCCGACATGATCACCATGGTGTAGATCAGCGCGGTGTGTTCCATCGGATCCTCGGGATGCGGTCGCGTCGAGCGGAGAGCGCGCAGGCCAAAATTCGGTCGCGGGACCATAGGGGCAGCCCCCGCCCCCGGCAAGGGCTCAGCCAGGACCGACCGCCAGCGCTAGCGGGCTAGGGCGCGGCAAAAACGAGCGAATCGCCGCCACGGCCTCCGCCAATCCCATTCGCTCGCACGCCACCCCTGGCGGGAAGGCGCTGAACAGCCGCGAGGGTGTGCGCGGGTCCAACAGCACGAAGACGCCGCGATCGGTCGCCTTGCGCACCAGCCGTCCGTAGGCCTGGCGCAGCCGCAGCCGCGCGATCATGTCGTCGTAGCGCGCGCCGCCGAACGCGTCCTTGCGCGCCCGGTGCAGGATATCGGGCCGCGGCCACGGTACGCGGTCGAACACGATCAGCCGCAACGAATCGCCGGGCACGTCAACGCCGTCGCGCACGGCGTCCGTACCCAACAGGCACGTATCCATCTCGGCGCGGAAGATGTCGACCAGGGTTGCCGTGTCCATTGCATCGACGTGCTGGGCGAGCAGCGGGATGCCGGCCTGCTCGAGCGGCTCCAGGATGCGCTTGTGGACCATGCGCAATCGCGAGATGGCGGTGAACAGGCCCAGCCCGCCGCCGCCCGCCGCCAGGAACAGCTCGCGATACGCCGCCGCGATCAGGTCGGGCTCGTCGCGGCGCACGTCCGACACCAGCAGGATGCGCGTGCGCGCCGGATAGTCGAACGGTGACGCCAGGCTGACCCGGCGCGGCGGCACCGCCAGGTGGTGGGCGCCGGTGCGCACCTCGGCCGTGCGCCAGTCGTCCGCCTCGTCGCTCTCCGTGCTGGTGCTGTCGCCCGGAACGGGCGCTGCGCGCGCGTCACGCCGGAGGCGTGCCTCCGGCACGCCTAGCGTGCTGGTCCGCACGACGCGCGCCTTCGGCGCGACGTCGCGCAGGCTGGCCGACGTGATCAGCGCCCCATGCAGGCGCGACAGCACCACTTCGGCGAACGGCTGGGTCGGATCGATCCAGTGGCGATGCATGCCGACGTCGATCTCGCGCCCGTCGATGCGATCCAGGGTCAGCCAGTCGACGAACGCCGGCGGCGTGCCGTCCTCCAGCGCATGCAGCATCGCCGCCCACGAGTCGACGGTGTTCGCCCGGCGCAGCAAGCCGCGGCACACCGCCTCGATGCGCGCGCGCATCTCCGTCTCCATGGTCTCGCTTTCGTCGTCGAGACGCTGCGCCAGAATGCGCGCCAGCTCCTTGAGCGGGGCGGCCAACGACAGCAGCGTGCGTTCCAGATCCTCCGCGGCGCACAGCAGCTCCGGCGTTGCCGGCTGCGCCGGTGCTTCGAGCCCATATCCGGAATCAGGCGCCGTCTGCCGCGCCAGCACCTGGGCGCGCACGTGGGCCAGGAAAGCCTCGGCGGGATTGGCGACCATGCCGTCGCCGTCGCGCCGTAAGGCGCGC
>CAMDPO010000037.1 GCA_945904955.1 Rhizobium sp. Q54 | reverse complement strand
GCCGGCAACAACATCGTCATCGGCAAGCTGTTCATCGGCGGCAACGAAGGTGGTGAAGGCGGCGCCCGCGGTAAGGTGCAGGCCTACAACATCGACACCGGCCGTCAGCAGTGGGTCATGTACAACATGGGCCCGAACAACGAGGTCGGCATCGGCCCGAAGTTCAAGCCCTTCTACGTCGACGACAAGAAGCCGAACCCGGCGCTCGACAGCTGGTGGGGCGACTCGTGGAAGCGCGGCGGCGGCACCTCGTGGGGCTACTTCACGTGGGATCCGGACATCAACATTTTCCACTACTCGACCGGCAACTGCGGTCCGTGGAACCCGGACTATCGCCGCGAGTGGGGCAAGTTTGATCTCGACGCCAACGGCGGCCTCGCCGACTGGCGCTCGAACTACTGCGCTTCGCAGATGGCCCGCGACGGCACCACCGGCGAGCTGATCTGGGCGTTCAACATCACGCCGCAAGATCATTGGGACATCGACCATCCGCTGATCACGCCGCTGGTTGACGTCAACATCGGTGGCACCGTCCGCAAGACGGCCATCAAGGCCGCGCGCGACGGTCTGTTCTACATCTGGGATCGCGCCACCGGCGAGATGCTGAACGATCCGTTCATGCACACCTTCCAGGACATGTGGAAGAAGGATGCCGCGGGGAAGTGGATCAACCGCACCACCGGCCGCCACAACATGAACATCGATACCGCGTTCTTCACGGACGTGGCCGACCGCAAGAAGTACTCCCAGGCCACCTTGCCCAACACGATCGCTGGCTACACGGGCACCGAGGCTTGCTACTACCCCGGCACCAACGCCCGTAACTGGGACAACGACGCCTACTCGCCGAAGACGGGCTTCCTGTACTTCAGCAACAGCCTCGACGGCGGCTGCCAGCGCATGATCAAGGGCGACTACGTCCCTGGTCAGGGCTACACGCTGCGTCAGAGCATCACCTTGCCCGGCGGCCTGCCGAACAAGTTGGTCGATGGCACCGACACGCCGAACACCAGCCAGCTGCTCGCGATCGACGTCGTGAACAACAAGACTGCGTTCACGGTCAACTACCGCTTCTCGAACCAGGTTCCGGTGATGGCTACCGCTGGCGACCTGCTCTTCACCTGCGGTAACGACAACGGCTCCTTCCGCGCCATGAACGCGGCAACGGGCGCCGAGGTGTGGTCCTTCAAGTGGGGCTCACGCTGCCGCCAGTCGCCGATCACCTACACGTTCGGTGGCAAGCAGTTCGTTGCAGTGATCGCGTCCTCGGCCGCGGCCAACACGGCCGTCGCTGCGAACGCAGCCGCGAACGACTCGAACCGCTACCGCCGTTCGGGCTCGACCCTGTACGTCTTCAAGCTGCCCGGCTAACGGTCAGCAAAGACACGCTGCCTACGGTGTAGGGAGCGCCTGAGACAGAGGGGGAAGACGAAAGTCTTCCCCCTCTTCTTTTGTGCCCCCCTCTGCATTCAGTGCGTCGGGCGCGAACCCGCAGATTCCCTGGTGACGCGCAATTTGATTGCGCGCGCGGCGGTGGCTGCGCGGGATTCTTGACGATCTAGCGATTGGCCACACGGGTCACCGTGGATTAGGCTGACCGCGCCAACGAGGAGGCAGGCGGTCAGTTCCGCTTCGTACGCGTACCCACAATCACCCTGGGGAGGGATCATGAACAAAACGTGGAATGTAACGACGTCTGCGTTGGCGTTCGCTGCCGTCGCGGGCGCGTCCGGCACCGCATTCGGCAACGCCGACGTGATTGCCAAGTCGAAGGACCCGGCGAACGTTGTGATGCCGAACTACACCTACAACGGCCACAACTTCTCGGCCCTCGACCAGATCAACCTGACCAACGTGAAGAACCTGGGTGTCGCTTGGACGCTGCAGATCGGCATCTTGGACAGCCATGAGGCCTCGCCGCTCGTCATCGGCGACACGATGTACATCGCCAGCCCGAAGCCGAACTACGTCTACGCCCTCGATCTCGCCAAGGAAGGCGTCATCAAGTGGGAGTTCCGTCCGACCATGGACGTCGCGCTCGCCACGTCGCAGACCTGCTGCGGCGCCCAGACGCGCGCGCTGTACTACGCCGAAGGCAAGATCTTCTACGCGACCCTCGACGGCCAGGTGATCGGCCTCGACGCGAAGTCGGGCGAGCAGCTGTGGCGCTCGGTCGGCACCGACATCACTCGCTATGAGGGCATGGCGGGCAACGCGATCGTCGCCGGCAAGCTGTTCATCGGTGGCAACGAAGGTGGTGAAGGCGGCGCCCGCGGTAAGGTGCACGCCTACAACATCGACACCGGCAAGCAGCAGTGGGTCATGTACAACATGGGCCCCAACAACGAAGTCGGCATCGGCCCGCGCTTCAACAAGAACTACTTCGGCCACAGCCAAGCCAGCCCGGCTCTGGACACGTGGATCGGTGACTCTTGGAAGCGTGGCGGTGGCACCTCTTGGGGCTACTTCACCTTCGATCCCGACCTGAACATCTTCTACTACTCGACCGGCAACTGCGGTCCGTGGAACCCGGACTATCGCCGCGAGTGGGGCAAGGTCGAGCTCGACGCCAAGGGCGCTCTGATGACCTATCAGAGCAACTTCTGCGCCTCGCAGATGGCCCGCGACGCCACCACTGGCGAACTGATCTGGGCGTACAACATCACGCCGCAGGACCAGTGGGACCTCGACGAGCCGCTCAACACGCCGCTGATCGACATCACCGTCAACGGTCAGCCGCGCAAGGCCGCACTGAAGTCCGCGCGCAACGGCTGGGTGCACGTGTGGGATCGCGCCACCGGCAAGCTGATCAACGAGCCCTTCATGCACTCGTTCACCAACAACATTAAGGGCTACGACTGGGAACGCGGCACGCCGCTGTATGACATCGATCGCATGGCGTTCACCGACGTCGATGATCGCCGCAAGTACACCCAGATCGATCCGCGCGCCAACCCGAAGCCGGACAACTACACCGGCACGGAGCACGTATGGTGCCCGGGCATCGACGCCCGCAACTGGCAGAACGACGCGTTCAGCCCGCAGACCGGCTGGAACTACGTGTCGACCAACAACTCCTGCCAGACCCAGGTCGTGATCAAGGGCGATTACGTTCCGGGCCAGGGCTACACGCTGCGTCGCGGCGCCGGTGGCGCTGGCGAGCCGGCCCGTGACCTGACCGGCGCCGAGACCACGGTGCCCGGCAGCTTGAAGGCGATCGACCCGGTGGGTCGCAAGGTCGCCGTCCAGCGCGATTGGGCCGTCGCCAACCAGACCCCGGTCAGCGCCACCGCTGGTGGCTTCCTGCTCCAGGGCGGCAACGACCAGGGCGTGCTGCGCGCGATGAACGCTCGCACCCTGGAGACGGTGTGGGAGTTCCGCACCGGCTCGCGCTGGAACCAGTCGCCGATCACCTACATGTTCCAGAACAAGCAGTACGTCGCCGTCATCGCCAGCTCGGCGGCGGCGAACACTGCCGTCGCTGCGACCGCGGCTGCCAACGACGCCAACCGCTACCGTCGTTCGGGCACCACGCTCTATGTGTTCAAGCTGCCCGGCTAATACGGCAGTCCAGGCATAAAGTTGCGGGGGGAAGGGCAACCTTCCCCCCGCTTCCGTTGCACGGGGCCACCGGAGCGGCGTATGCGCCCGCCCGGGCGAGCCAACCAGCCCTAGTAGGCCGGGGCAAAAGTGGCGGCTGCTCCGGTGGCAAGAGCCACCACGCGGGGCTTCCCCCTTCGGGGCTTTTTGACCACAATCGAAGGCAGTCAGATGCGGGCGGCGGCAACGCCGGCCCGCAGACGATCCGCGCCGCCTGAGCGCACTTTCAGGCCCCTAGGGGAGGTTATGAATGACGAAATCGTGGAAGGTAACGACATCCGCGCTGGCGCTCTGCGCCGCTGCCGGCGTGTCCGGCACCGCCGTCGCCAATGAGGACGTGTTGCGCCTGTCGCGCGACCCCGCCAACGTCGTGATGCCGAGCATCACGTACAACGGCTGGAACTACAGCGCTCTCGACCAGATCAACCTGACCAACGTCAAGAACTTGACGGTCGCCTGGACGATGCAGATCGGCATCCTCGACCAGCATGAGGCCTCGCCGCTGGTCATCGGCGACACGATGTACATCGCCTCGCCGAAGCCCAACTATGTCTACGCGCTCGACCTCACCAAGCAAGGCGTCATCAAGTGGGAATTCCGTCCCACCATGGACGTGGCTCTCGCCACCGCGCAGACCTGCTGCGGCGCGCAGACGCGCGGCCTGTACTACGCCGAAGGCAAGATCTTCTACTCGACCCTCGACGGCCAGAACATCGGCCTCGACGCCAAGTCGGGTGAGCAGCTGTGGCGCACCGTCGGCGTGGACATCACGCGCGGCGAAGGCATGGCGGGCAACAACATCGTTGCCGGCAAGCTGTTCATCGGCGGCAACGAAGGTGGCGAGTTCGGCGTGCGCGGCAAGGTGCATGCCTACAACATCGACACCGGCCGCAACCAGTGGACCATGTACAACATGGGCCCGAACAACGAAGTCGGCATCGGCGCCCGCTTCAACAAGAACTATCCGTACCTGGCCGGCGCCAACCCGGCGCTCGACAGCTGGTTCGGCGATTCGTGGAAGCGTGGCGGTGGCACCAGCTGGGGCTACTTCACCTTCGATCCCGACCTGAACATGTTCTACTACTCGACCGGCAACTGCGGTCCGTGGAACCCGGACTATCGCCGCGAGTGGGGCAAGTTCGACACGGCGCCGAACGGCACGCTGACCAGCTACCACAACAACTTCTGCGCTTCGCAGATGGCGCGTGACGCGACCACCGGCGAGCTGGTCTGGGCCTACAACATCACACCCACCGACATGTGGGACCTCGACGAGCCGCTGATCACGCCACTCCTCGACCTGACCATCGATGGACAGGCCCGCAAGGTCGCGGTCAAGGCCGCGCGCAACGGCATGTTCTATGTGTGGGATCGTGCGAACGGCAAGCTCGTCTCTGAGCCCTGGATGCACACCTACCAGGACATCATGAAGGGCGTCGACACGGTCACCGGTCTGCCGATGTACGACATCACGAAGATCATGTTCACCGATCTGGCGGATCGTCGTCGTTACACGCAGGCCGACCCGGTGGCGGCCAACAAGCCGGCCGACTACACCGGCACCGAGGTGGTCTTCTGCCCCGGCACCGCGGCCCGCAACTGGGAGAACGACGCGTTCAGCCCGAAGACCGGCCTAGTGTACACCGCAACTGACAACAGCTGCGGCGCACTGCGCATGGTCAAGGGCGACTACACGCCGGGTAACGCCCTCACCGGCGGCTGGCGTCTGCGTACTTCGCTCTCTGGCTCCCCGCAACTTGGCCTCAACGGCCAGCCCACCAACGTCCAGGGCCAGCTGATCGCGTCCGATCCCATCGCACGCAAGCGCGCCTGGGCCAAGGAGTTCACCACCGACGCCAACCGCAACCCGGTCATGGCGACGGCCGGCGACCTCCTGTTCCAGGGCGGCACCGACACGGGTGTCATGCGCGCCATGAACGCCCGCACCGGCGACACGGTGTGGGAGTTCCGCGCCGGCGCGAGCTTCCGGCAGTCGCCCATCAGCTACCGCTTTGGCGGCAAGCAGTACATCGCCGTCATCGCGAGTTCGGCTGCCGCCAACACGGCCGTGGCTGCCAATGCGGCGGCGACGGCGCCGAGCCGCTATCGCCGCTCTGGCTCCACGCTGTACGTGTTCGCACTGCCGGGCTAATCGGCACTCGATAGGGCCGGGCGGGTACTAGGCCCGCCCGGTTCTCGACACCGGGGGGAAGGCCTATGGGCCTTCCCCCTTTCTTTTGGCGGAGGGCGCCGGTCAGGCCGGCCTGGTGGTGGTTGGAGACCGTTGCATCCCCTCGCTTTCGTGAATAAAAGACGCTCCGAGGGCCCAGCGGGGCGGGTGTAGAATGTGACCTGCGGGCCTCCTTCAATTCTGGGGCGAATCGCGCTTCTCACGGGGCGCAGGACGGTAGGTATTTTCGCATGCGTACGTTCGATCGTTTGACGGCGTGGGGGATGCGCGTGGCGCTGGCGGCTGGTTTGGCCGCGACAGCCCTCGGAGCAACGGCAGGCACGGCGAGCGCCTGGGAGATGAGGGTCTGTGCCGATCCGGACCGCATGCCCTTCTCCCGCAGCGACGGCGCCGGTTTCGAGAACCGCATCGCCAAGATCCTCGCCGACGAGATGGGCGCCGAGCTCACCTACTTCTGGTTTCCGGCATCCGCGGCGATGATCGACAACTACCTGCGCACCGGCGAGTGCGATGTGATCATGGCGATCGAGGACGGTCACCCGACTCTGACCGGCACGCTGGCCTACTTCCGCAGCCCGTACGTGTTCATCCAGCGCGCCGACCGTCCCTATCGCATCGAGATGTTCGACGATCCGCTGCTGCCCACCCTGAAGGTCGGGATGCAACCCCCAATGGGCCCGACGCAGGACGCGTTTGAGGTGCGCAAGATCGGCAAGGCGATCGTCGAGTTCTACGAATACGACCTCAAGACAGTCATCGACGACGTGATCAACGAGAAACACGACATAGCTGTCACCTGGGGCCCCGCCGCCGGATACTACGCGGCGCTGTCGGAGGTGCCGCTCGTCGTCCTGCCGGTGACGCCGGAGTTCGAGCCGCCGTTCACGCCGATGTTCCTCAACATGGTCATCGGCTTCCGTCGCGGTGAGGAATCGGTCCGCGACCTGTTCGACATCGCCATCGTCAAGCGCTGGGGCGAGATCCAGGAGGTCCTGGCGGACCTGCACATCCCGCTGATGTTCCTGGCGGAACCGATGCTCAACATTGAGGGTCGCTAGTCATGCGCCGTACCACGCGACGTGAACTTCTCACTCTGGGCGGCGCCGCGGCGCTGACCGCGATGATTCCGGCGGCGCACGGCCAGACGCTCGAGCAACTCCGCCAGCGCGGCGTGCTGGGCGGCGGCGCAGAGGCCCGTCCGCTGCGCATCGGCGTCATCGCTCCGGCCAAGACCGGCCTCTCCACCGTGGCGACCTCGATCAACGACTATGTTGGCGAGGCGGCACGCATGGGCGCGGTGCTGGGCGAGGCGCTCGTCGGCGAGCAGATCAGCGTCGCCGGCATGAAGCTCGAGCTCTTGCACGCCAACGTGCCAATCCCTACTGCGGCCGAGCGCGCCGTGCGGCGCATGGTCGAGACAGGCAACCTGTGCGCCCTCATCGGCGGCATCGGCGACGGCCAGGCCGCCACGATCGCCAAGATCTGCGAGAGCGCGAGTCTTCCGTTCTTCAATGTCGGTGAGTCGGCGGACGCGACCCGCGGCGCCGGCTGCGGCCGCTACACCTTCCACATCGAGGCAAGCGCCGCGATGTTCCTCGACGCGATGGCGAGCATGGGCGCGGCCCAGAACCGCCGCCGCTGGTTCATCCTCCACGAGAACTCGGACAACGGCCGTGCATTGCAGGCACGCGCGATCAAGGCGATCGCCAAGCACGGGGCCGGCGGCCAGGTCGTAGGAACTGCTGCGGTCGAGCGCGAGGCGCCGGTCTACTACAACGAGTTCAATCAGGTGCAGCGCGCCAACGCCGACATCATCATGCTGCTGACCTATTCGGTCGATCAGATCGCGATCCTGGCGCAGCTGGAGAACTCCACGCTGCAGACTCCGGTGATCACGTTCCCCGATCCGATCAGCCAGACCCGCGACTACCTCGCCACCGTGCGCGAGCTGGCACCCAAGTACAATCCGCGTACGCGCGTCAGCACGTGGGAGTCGACGCTCACCGAGCACGGCGCCAAGGCGTTCAACGAGACTTACATGCAGCGGTGGGCCGAGCCGGTCGATCCAACCGGTTGGGCCTCATTCGCTTCGATGAAGATGATCTTCCAGGCCGTGGAGGCGACCCAGTCGACCGCAGGCCCCGACCTAGTGCGCTACTTCGAGCGCCAGGACGTGACCTTCGACATCGGCAAGGGCCCGGGCGTCAACTTCCGCCCGTGGGATCATCAGCTGCGCCAGCCCCTCTATGCGGTCGACATCGACCAGAACAGCGAGTGGATTCGCATCGACTGGACGACATGGGTCGCGCTCGGCAAGGCCAAGGGCGAGGTCCAGCCTGGCGCCAGCACTGCGGGCCAGAATCTCACCCAGCGCCTAGACCTGTTCGGCGACGGGCCGACCGACACCACCTGCCGCTTGCCGGCTTAGCAGTACCAATGGAAAAGGGCCTCACGGAGCGATCCGTGAGGCCCTTTTTCTTTGCGCGCGCGAGCGCGGCGCTATTTGCTCTTGAGCATGTTGGCCATCGACCAGGCAGCGATCACCGCCGCAACGGGTGGCAGCGCGAACGTCACCAGGAGATCCGCGGTGAGCGGCATCTGCTCGAAGTCGAGCAGCACGAAGCGCAGCATGTCGAGCTGGTAGGTCACCGGGTTGGAGTACACGATCGCCTGCAGCCAGGTGGGCAGCTGGACAACCCAACCACCGCCGATGGCGAAGATGCCGATGCGGCGCAGCTCGTCACGGATCGCTTCGGGGATCTCCATGAAGCCGACGCCGCCGATGACGCCGCGCAACGGGAAGATCGAGCCAGACAGGAAGTAGAGCGGCTGGATGACGCCATTGGAGATGGCGCCGAAGCCCTCGTAGGTCTTGAGCCGCGAGGCGATGATGACGCCGAGCGCGGTCATGAAGATGCCCATGAAGAACATCACCACCCACGCCTGGAGGATCGCCACGGCGTCGACGCTAACTTGGAAGGCCGTGACGAGGACGCCCGGATCAAACGGGCTGGCACCGGGCGGAATGAAAACGATCGGCAGGAACAGAAGCGGGATGGTGCCCTGGATGACGGAGATACTGGCGCCGCCCAAGAGCTTGCCGAGGGTCACCGACAGGATCGGCGCCGGTGACACCATCACCTCGCGCAGGAGGCCGACCTCGCGGTCCCATACCAGCGCGATGGCGCACTGCAGCGAAGCAAACAGCACGTTGAGCGTGATGACGCCCGGCAGGATGTACTGGCCGTAGGTGTAGCCCTCGATCTCGCGCAACGCTGCGCCGAGGCCGAACCCGAGCACGACGAGCCACAGGAGGGTGCGCGACAGGCCGCCCCACAGCTGTGAGCGGTCGCGCAGGTAGCGCACCATCTCGCGCCGCCACATGACGTAGACGACGGCAGGGGCAATGCCGAAGATCGTGGACAGGCCGGTCGCCTCGGAAGTCGCGCGTCCCGGCAGGACGCCGCCGGTGTTGGTCATCGGGTGTGCTCTCCGCCGCGCTTACCGAAATTGACGACGAGCTCGTGGGCGGTCGCTTCCTCGTCACGGAACGCGCGGCCGGTCAGCTTGAGGAATGCGTCTTCGAGAGTCTTGGCGCCGGGGTGCTTGGCGATGATCTCCCGCGGCGCGCCGATCTCCACGAGCTTGCCCTTGTCGATGATGCCGACCCGATCGCACGCCTCGGCTTCGGGCATGTAGTGAGTCGTCATCAGCACCGTCATGCCGTCCTCGCGCAGCGCCGCGATGCGCTCCCACAAGTGGCGGCGGCCCTGCGGATCGAGGCCGATGGTCGGCTCGTCGAGGAACAGCACGCGCGGGCCGTGCATGATGGCGCGGGACAGTTCGAGACGACGCTTCATGCCACCCGAGAAGGCGCGCACGCGGCGCTGACCAACCTCGGCAAGCGAAGCCCACGTCAGGGCCTGCTGCACCGCAGGCGCGCGCTGGGCGCGCGGGATGCCGTACAGCACAGCGTGGATGTCGAGGTTTTCCTTGGCGGTGAGGCGCTCGTCGAGGGCCGGGTCCTGGAACACCATGCCGAGCTGGCGGCGCACCTTCTCGGCGTCGCGCACCACGTCGTGACCCATCACTGAGGCACTGCCCGAGGTGGGCTGCACCAGCGTGGTGAGCATATGCATGACAGTGGTCTTGCCGGCGCCGTTCGGTCCCAACAGAGCGAAGAACTCGCCCTTGGCGACGCTGAACGACACGCTTTCGGCCGCGACTACGTCTCCGTAGCGGCGGCCGAGTGAGACTGCCTCGATGGCGTGCGCCGACGTTGCCGGCTTCGCCGCGGTTTCAGCCGCTAATGACACGATAGTTCTCCCGACCCCTGGTCAAATCTGCCAGAACGCCCCGCAAAGCGCTATCGGCCGTCGCATTGCTGCGACGGCCGATTGTCCCCTGGGAGGGCTCTGGATCGCTGGGGCTGCTGTCAGCCACCAACCGCCTTTTTTGCCTCGCCCATCACCGTCACCAGACCGCGGCAAGCGTCGGCGGCCGAAATGGTCGTGTTGACGGCGCCGGTCAGCGGCTGATAGCGCGTGGTGACGAGCCGCGGGAAAAGCGACCGCGCCCGGGTTTCGGCGTCGGGCGCCATGATGCTGACCGCACCGCTGAGACCGCTCGCCTCCGAGACGAAGTGCTCAAGCACCGCATAGACGCGCTCCGTCGCGATGGCATCGCGGCCAGCGGCGTAGTCGGCGCAGGCCGGAGTCAGAACTTCAGACAACGTCTGGGCGAGGCGGATCATGTCGCGACCGACGTAGAGGCTGGAGTCGGCGAGGTTCTCCAGCACGGTCGCCATGCCGTGAGACAAGGCCTCGAGCTCCTCCTGGTCCTCCATCGGGAACGGATCCGGCGGCAAGTGCTTGGTCTTGTAGAACGGCCGCATATTGTCCATCAGTAGCGTGCCTTCGGAGGCGAGCGCCGGCGTCGTGGCCGCGGTGAGCTCCTTCCACAGGACCTCGACGCGCTCCCATGCGCCCCAACCGGCCGGATATTGCTGGCGGTTGTTGTACTTGACCGCTTCCTCGAAGCCTTCGGAGACACCGTCCTCGGCGACCAGCAATGATGCCGTCAGCGCCGTCTTGAACTGCAGGTTGTTGCGCAGCGCCGGGTCGATGACGACCGTGTAGGCGTTGGCGACCAGGGGCCGGGCGCGCGCCGCGAGAGCCGAGGCGGGTTGGCCGTCATTGACCGCCTTGGTGACCGCATCGACCGCCGTCTTGAGCTCGGTAGCGAGGGCGGCGTTCTTCTGCTGCAGGGTGCCGTAGAAGCGGCCAAGGTCCTTGGTCGCCATATTGGCAAGCTGCTGCTTGAGGTCGGCGTTGATCGGCGTGGTGTACGCCTCGACGACGCGCAGACGGGCATCGAGCATCTCGATGCCGAACGCCTGGCTGATCGGCAGCATGTGCTCGTAGTACGGCTCGAACTTGTGCGCGGCGCGCTGGGACAGGGCGGCCGAGCCGGCCACTAGCGTGACGGCCATCGCGCCGGCAGCGAGCCAGTGCTTCACGTGTTGGAGCTGCATGGACGTATCCTCCCTTACACGCCGGCGGGGATGCGGCCGATCTGCACCGAGTGGGCGCCGCGGCCGACCGCAATATTCTTGATGACGCACATGCAATCCGGATCGATCACCGAGACGCTGTCGGACAGGCCGTTGGCCGTATAGACCTTCTTGCCGTCCAAGGTGATGGTGACGCCCCACGGGCGCCGGCCCATCTTTTCCTTGATGGTGTTGACGACCTTGTTGGTCGCCATGTCGATCACGTAGATCGCGCTGGTGCCGCCACCGGCGACATAGACGTACTTGCCGGAGGGATCGACGACGAGCTCGACCGGGCGCGAGTCCAGGCCGAGGTTGATGCTGGCAACCAGCGTGTGGTTCTTGTTGACGTCGATCACCGAGATGGTGCCGCCGATCTCTGCGGAGACGTACGCCTTGCTGCCATCGAGGGAGAAGGCCACCGCGCGCGGGCGGTTGCCGACCAGGATGTGCTTCAGGATCTTCTTGTTCTCGACGTCGTAGACGGTCGTGGTGTGCGTCGCCTCGGCGGTGACGTAGACCCACTTGCCGTCCGGGCTGACTGCGACGCCTTCGGCCTCGATGCCGACGCGGAACTGGACGAACTGGGTGCCGGTGGCGATGTCGTAGCCGCCGCCCTGGGCGAGCGCCTCGAGGGACGCCCACACCTGCTTGCCGTCCGGGCTGAGGGCGATGCGCTCGGGGTTACCACCGGCGCGGAACTCTTGCAGGATCTGGTTGGTGCGCACGTCGATGGCGACGATCTTGTCTTCCGTCACCTCGAACTCCGGATGGAAGTCGCTGATCGAGACATAGATGATCGTGCCGTCCGGCGAGAGCGCCATGCCGCGCGGGCGCACCAGGCCCGGCCGACCCGAGATCGGGATCGTGCCGATGACCGCGTCCGTGGTCGCATCGATCACGGTGATGTCGGCGTTATATTCGTTGGCGACATAGACCCGGTATTTGTCGCCGGGCTTGGTGGCATCCAGCATCGTCTGGGTGGTTTGCGCCAGCGCCGGACTTCCAACAAACAAACCTGCGGCGAACGCGAGCCCAACGGCCGCGTGCCTGACGGGCACATACTTCATCCGCTTCCTCCCTGTGGCTCCCGTCGCCTTGTCGGCGACCTTGCGACCCTCAATCCCCAGGGGCCGCGCAGCCATTTGCTTTTCCAATGGCTTCCATAAGGCAAGCAGCGTGCCAGCCTTCGCTACCGCCAGAAATGGCGGGAATCCTGGAATTTCAAGAGAGATCGCCGCAGCCGGCGCGCGCGCTCGGCGCCTTGGTGGTTGTTATCAACCACCAAGGCAGGAGACGGCCCTTAACGCAGGGGCGTGGGCTTGCGGCAGCGGCTCCGGTTGGCGAGATCGCCGATCTGGTCGAGGCGTTCGACCAGGTCCGTGCCCGGCATGTAGATGGCCGGCAGCTCACCGACCAGGAGCGCCTGGTTCAGCAGGGAGTTGGCGCGCTCGGCCGAGTTGATCTTGATCAGGAACAGGGACTGGCGCTGCTGCCGATCCCAAGGACGGAACGACGTCGCGACGCCCTTGTGCAGGTCGAACACGCTGGCAGGATTCATCATGTAGTTCATGACCGATTTCGGATCGGTCTTGCCCTCATTGAAGAACGCCGCCTCATAGAACGCGCGCATGGCGTGGTAGATCGCCCAAGCGGTCGCTTCCATGGGCACGCCCCACCGCTCGCGGTAGCGCGCGTTGTATTCGCGCGCACCGTAAGCATCGATGGTTGCCTCCCACGCCGCACCGCGGTGGCCGACGCCGAGAGTGGGAGCCGCAGCACGCGACGCCGCGTAGAACGCCCGCGTCTGCGCCTCGGTGTGGGGGTAGCCGGTGACCTGCACCGTGGCGGGAACGCCGCCGCTCTCCAGGTCCTTCAGCGCCACAAGCTGATCGGCGGCACCCTGCAGCAGGATGACGACGTCCGCGTTGGAGCGCCGGACGGCGGCAGCTAGGTTGGCGCCGCCGGGACGGCCGGGCGCCAGATTCATGCGACCGACCTCGCGGGCGCCGAAATGGCGTTCCTGCATGGACCAGCGCACGCGCTCGTACTGGGCGCGGCCCTCCTCGGTGTCCTCGACGACGAAGTACCACTGGCGCAGGCCTGAGCGCACATACCAGCCGACGATCGAGTCGAGGTACATCGCCGCGCTCGGCTCGAGGTGGAAGGTGGTGGCCGAGCACAAATCGTTGCGAAGGTTGTCCGCTGACGCGCCAAGGTTGATGAAGGGAATGCCCTTCTGCTCGGCCCAGACGCCCAGCGCCCGGGTCTCGGCATTGGTGTAGCCGCCCATGATGGCGAAGGCGCCCGCATCGAGCAGCTTCTGCGCCGCCGCGGTGACGTCGCCGCGCACGGGCGCCTCGGTGAGGACCTTGAAGTCCATGCCGACGAGCTCGGCATTGAAGGCGAAATCCTCCTCGGTGATGATCGTCCCTTCCCGCGCGGCCTTGGCGATCTCCGCCCAGAAGGGTCCCGCCTCCGGCTTCTCTTCGGGCAGCAGCACGCCGATGTGCACCGGCTTGGTGAACATGGGCTCTTGCGCCGCAGCAGGCGCCAGCAAGGCGCCGATGACGACGGCGGCAACGGCAAATACACGGCGCATGCGCCCGATCATGAGGTTCACGGCTGCCTCCCTGCATACCGCTAAGGGAGCGCCGCCATTCCAGCGGGCTCCACGTTTGGGTTTGATATTGACCACAGGCGCCAAACGTCCACAAGCCGCCCAACAACCACCAGCGAGCCATCAACCCCAGCAAAACTGCGGTTTCAGAACTACACCAAGTCGTTCCTGAAATTGGTACTCTAGCCGCCGCCGCGGGCAGGGCGGCTGGGGAGTGGTCACGTGACAGGTTTGTTGCACGCGTTTCGGCGGATCGCAGGGCTGTGCGCCTTGCTCGTTGCGGCAGGCGTCGGCATCGGCGCGACGTCGGAAGCTTGGGCACAGGTGCAAATGCGGCCCGGCGCGACGGCGTTCGTAACGGGCGACATCATCCATCGCATCAAGCCGGAGACGGTCAAGGACCTATTCCCCGACAAGGACGTCGTGCTGAAGAGCACAGAGGGCCGCAATCCCGCGCTGGAAGTGCACGTCGGGGGCGTACTGAAGGGCTACATCTTCTCGACGATGGATGTAGTCAACGCCACCGGCTACGCCGGCAAGCCGTTCGACTTCTTCGGCGGATTGACGCTGGACGGCAAGCTGACCGGCGTCGTGCTGCAGAACCACAGCGAAACCATCATCGGCCGCGGCGTGCCGCAGCAGCGCATGGATGAGTTCCTGGCCGGATTCGCGGCCGTGACGATTCAGCGCTGGGGCACAGTCAACCCGGACCTGTTGGCCGGCGCGAGCATCTCGGGCCGCGCGATGAAAGCGGGCATGCAGAACGCCGCGACACGCGTGTTCACGACTCACATCGTCGGCGAGGCAGAGGTCGTCGTCACCGAGCCCGCACTCGACCGCAAGGGCTTCGCTCTCTACACCGCGCAGGAGCTCATCGAGCGCGGCTCGATCATCGGCATGACGTTGACCGTGCGCGACGCCATCAAGCTGTTCGAGACCAAGGGTGGCGTCGGCGCGTGGCCGGACATCAGCCCGCAACAGATGGAACGGCTCGACGAGCTCTTCATCCAATTCAACACCGCGCTGCTCTCGCCGCCGTCGATCGGCCAGAACATGTTTGGCGACGAGCGCTATCGCGAGATCGTGGCGCGCGAAGCTGCCAACGGCCTCAGCATCTGGATGGCCGACAAGGGCTATTCGTCCTTCGTCAGCAACAGCCACCTACGCAGCTCCACCGGCAACGTGTTCGACCAGGTTCGCATCGAGCAGGGTGGCACGTCGTTCCTCGTCACCGCACCTCAGTCGGCGCGCATCCTCGTGCGCGCCGCGTTCGCCGGCGACCTGCTGCCGTCACGCGAGAGCATGGTGTTCGCAATTCCGCCCACGCTCGGCCTCGACCCGCTCAAGCCGTATAAGGTGGTGCTGATCCAGCCGGGCTTCACCAAGGCCGGCGCGCCCATGACCATCGAGATCCCGCTCACCTACGACCTGCCCGACATGCACAAGCTGCTGCCGGTGCCGGTGTTCGTGCCCGCCTACATCGATATCTGGCAGAACGAGCTCGTCAATATCGGCATCCTGGCGGCGCTGCTGGTGGCGGTGACGCTCGTCTTCCTGCTGCAGGACGTGCTGGTGAAGAACCGCATGGCGTACAACGTCGTGCGCGTAGGCATCCTGGGCTTCACGCTGGTCTGGCTCGGATGGACGGTCGGCGCGCAGTTCTCGATCATCAACATCCTTACCTACATGACGGCGCCGTTCACCGGCACCGGGCTCGAGACGTTCCTGCTCGATCCGCTGTTCTTCATCCTGGGCATCTACATCGCGATCACGCTGTTCCTGCTCGGCCGCGGCGTGTTCTGCGGCTGGCTGTGCCCGTTCGGCGCGTTGCAGGAGCTCAGCAACAAGGCGGCCATCCTGTTGCGCGTGCCGCAGATCAAGATCCCGCCCTCGTTGCAGGAGCGCCTGTGGGCGGTGAAGTACGTACTGGCCATCGCCATCATCGGCATCGGCTTCTACTCGGTCGACATGGCCAACGCGCTCGAGGAAGTCGAACCGTTCAAGACGGCCATCAACGTCTACTTCATCCGCGAGCTGCCGTATGTGCTGTACGCGGTGGCGCTGCTCGCCGCCGGCCTGTTCATCGAGCGCTTCTACTGCCGCTTCCTGTGCCCGCTGGGCGGCGCGCTGTCGGTGTTCGGCCGCATCCGCATGTTCAAGTGGCTGAAGCGCAAGCCGCAGTGCGGCACCCAGTGCCGCATCTGCGAGACCGATTGCCCGGTCGGCGCCATCGAGCCATCCGGCCAAATCAACATGAACGAGTGCCTGCAGTGCCTCGACTGCCAGGTCGACTACTACGACGACGAGAAGTGCCCGCCGCTCATCGCGCGCAAGAAGCGCAAGGATCAGCGCACCGAGGCCGGTATCGGAATTGGTGTTCCGTCGCCGATGCCCGCGGAGTAGCGAGCAAACGACTGCCGATGGCCGGGCGAAAGCCCGGCCATTTGCGCTTTAGGGGAACGGGTCGCAGACGATCGACTGGGCGACCGAGAAGTACTGCAGGCACTTGGCCTTCGTCATCGTCTTGCCCTGATAGAACTGCTGCACGAGCGTGGTGACGGTCTGCAGCTGGCCCTCGGTCAGCGTGGTCTGGATGTCGGGCAGCTTTTCGTCCGGCCCGAGGTCCGCGCGAGTCTTGCCATAGCACCTGAGCGCGGGCGTCCACGCCTCGCGCGAGAACACCGGGTGGATGCTGCCCGGCTTGCCGCACGTGATGGCCTCGAGGAGGCCGGCGCGGTCGAGCTTGGTATCGACCAGCGCCGGGCCGGGATTCTGGCCGGCGAGTTCGCCGATGACGAACGGCAGGCCACCCTGCCCGCTCCAGCCGTGGCATTCCCAGCAGTTGGCGGCGACCTTGTAGATCTGGATGCCGGCGTTGATCACGGCGGGGTCGGCCGCTTGGCCAACCGCGGAGCCGGACACGCCGCACGCGGCGAACGTCGCAGCGAAGAGAGCGGCGCGCATCATTGCGTGAAAATATTGCAGGCCGGCGAGCGGTCGCCCCAGTACCTCAAGCACTTCTCGCGATTCATCGGGCTGCCCTGATAGAACGCCTGCACGTACGTCACCACAGCCTCGATCTGCGCCTCCGTCAAGGGGCGCCCCGCCAAGATGGGACTCTCCTCAGTCTTCATGTCGGCGCGGATCTTGCCCCCACAGGGACGATCGGGCGTCCACGCCTTTTGCAGGTATTGCGGCATGGTCAGCCAGTCGTTGCGAAAGCCGCACGAGACAGCTTCGATCATCTCCGCGCGCGTCATTTTGGAGGTGGTCAGCGGCGGGCCAGCGGCGGTGCCCTTGCCGCCGTACTCATCGAGGGCGAGCGCACCGTTGCCGCCGTAGCCGTGACACGGCTCGCAGTTGGCGATCGGCGGCTTGTAGACGGTCATGCCGGCCTCGACTTGCGCCGGATCGACCTGCTGGGCGAGTGCCGGCGCCGCCATCAGGGAGCAAAGGGCGAGCAGCGCGATGGGGCGCGGCCGCGGTGTCATGCTCAGCGCAGGTAGTTGCAGCCGAGTGCGTCGGGCGCGCCGAAGTAGAGCAGGCAGTGCTCCAGCGAGAAAACCTTGCCCTGGTATGCCGTCTGAATCCACAGCACCACCGCCTCGATCTCGTCGGGGTAGAGCGGAGCGCCCCACAGACCGGCGCGTTCGGTGTCCGGCACGTCGGCCGTGGTCTTGCCCCAACACGGACGCTCGGGCTTCCACGCGTCTTCCAGGTACTGCGGCATGATGCTGTGGCCGAGCTTGCCGCACGAGATCATCTCGATCATCTCCTCGGCCGTCATCTTCGAGTCGACGAGCGACGGGCCGGGATCCCATTGCCTGCCGGCGTTGTCCTCAAACGCGTTGCCGCCGAGGCCGTTCCAACCATGGCAGAGCTGGCAGTTGCCGAGCTCGGGCCGGTAGACCGAGATGCCGAGGTCGATGCCGAACAGCTGCGGCGGGGGCGGAGCGTCGAAGTCCGGCTCCTGGGCCGCCACGAAGGCGCCAAACGGCAGCGACGCGGCCGCCGCGAACGCCGCGGCGGCGATGAGCGTGCGCACGCGAACGATCACGGAGCGGTGCGTCCCCCGGGCTCGCCGACGGCGCCGATGTCGATCAGGTACTGATTGATGTTCTTGCCGGTCTCGTAGATCCGGTTATCGACGAACTGGAAGGCGACCAGCAACACGTCGGCGGGAACCAGGCCCGGAATGCGCAGAACTTCCTTGCCGCCGTCGGTGCGGAACTCGAGCGCCGGCGTGCCGAGCACGCGATGGCGGCGCGCAAGGTCATCCTCTCGCCACTCGGTGCCGTCGAAGTCCTTCACCTTCTTGCCGCTGCGCGCATAGAAGTCGTAGCGCACCACGTAGAACGTGTTGGCGAGATAGTCGTGCAGCTTGGGATCCAGCAGGATCGTCTCGTGCAGTTGCTGGCAGTACTCGCAGAACTCGCGCTCCCACATGACGAGCAGCACCTTGCCGTCGGCCGTCGCCGCCGCGAGGTCGGCCTGCAGGTCGTAGGCCTGGGGCTTGTAGAAGTCCTCGATGAAGAAGCCGCGCTCGTCGACCTGGGGCACCACCCGCGGCACGACCGGCGCGCCACCACCACCACCACCCGCGCGCTGCGCTGCGGGCGCCGCTGCGGTCGGCCTGCCGTTCGCCGCGACCACCATCGGCTCGCCTTCGGTGCTGGGCGGCCGGTTCTGCAGGTAGACGTAGCCCAGGACGGCGGCTGCACCGACCCACAAGACGACGTTGGAGACGAGAAATGCCCGACTTGCCATCGAAAGTGCCCGATTTCAGGACCGGGCCCCGCGGCCCCGGCCGATATTGATGACCATCAGAATAGCTGTATAGCGCGGGTCAGGCGAGCATCCAGCCCCGCTGCCCGGACGGGAGCCGGCTCACCGATTCTTGAAGCGGAGCTTGGCCTTGGGCTAGCGCCCCGCGATGACGTCGCAGGCGCGGTTGGTGGCGCCCCAATACTTGAGGCAGCTCTCCACGTTCATGCCGGTGCCCTGGTATACGGCTTGGATGTAGGTGACGACGGCCTCGATCTGGGCAGGGGTCAGCTGGCGTTGGCCGTTCAACGGCAGGGGTGGATCGGCGGCGGTGATGTCGGCGGCGACCTTGCCGTCGCAACGATAGGCCGCCGACCAGGAGTCACCGCGATAGCGTGGCATGAGTCCGCCACCGCGCTTGCCGCACGAGACGACGGCAATCATCTCCTCGCGCGTCATCTTGCTGTCCTTCAGCGATGTGCCAAACGCGACCGTGTCGCTGAAGAAGACCGTGTGTTGGCGGCCCATGCCTTGCCAGCCGTGACAGAACTCGCAATCCGCCGCGTCGGACTTGAAGAGGCGCATGCCCGCTTCGACGACGGCGGGGTCCGCTTGCTGGGCGATCGCCGGGGCGGCGAGGCCGAGCACGACGGCGGCGAGCAGAGCGCGACAGGCCCGAGGCAAAAGCATGCGCCAGTGTGCGCCCGTAGCGCCAACGGCGCAAATCACCGGAAAGCGACTGGGGCCACAGTTGGCCAGGCGGCCCAGCCCGCGGCGTTGCGCAGGCGGATGCCGCTCGTTTGCAAGGACGTGGACCACAGCTCGCGAAGCGGCACCAGGCTATCGAGCACAACCAAGTCGACGTCTTGGGCGCGCAGCTCGCCGACCAAGTCGCGCACCTCGGTGTGCGCGATGGGCGCGACGGGCGTACGCGACACCCACATGCCGGCATCGGCGAGGTCCGCGAAGGCGGCATCGGCGAACTCGTAGCGGTGCAAGGTCGCTGATGCGAGGCGATCGCGCCATGCCGCCTCGATGAACGCGCGCATGCGGCAACTCGTGCCCGCGAACCACTGCTCGCGGTCCGCTGCGGTCGTCATTGCGGTAGGCCACACCAGGATGCGCGGACAGTCGCGCGGAAGCAGATACATCGGCTGATGCGTCTCATCGATCGCCCACACCAAGGGACCGTTCAGCCATTCGCGGCCGCCGGGACGTGGCGCCGGGACGCGCACGGGGCGCGGCACGAACGTGCTGATCGCCGGATCATCGCTAAAATGGAAGAGCCGCTTGAGCCACCCTCGCCCGCTCGAGAAGCGTCGGAGCCGCCTCAGCGCGCGTTCTTTAGGGTGGCGACGACTTGGTCCGCAATGGCTTCGGCGACGAGGGGCGCCTCGGCCCCCGTCGCCTCGACCTGGCACGTGCGCGCACATTCGAACCCGATGGGCCAGCGAGACGGAGAAATCGCTTCGAATACGCCGATGCTGGCGGAGTCCGCTGCCCGGAGCAATGTCGCGACGCCGCGGCCCGACAGGACCGTGTTGCTGCGGCCCGCCAAGGTTGGTCCGCCCTGGCCGAACTCCAGGCGCACGAACAGCGAGAACACCACGATGGCGTCGAGTGGTTCGCGCTGCTGACGGCGTGCCATCTGGACAATTTCCGTGTCGGGGCGGCGCACCCCGTCGAGCTCGTTGACGGTCGAAAGCGCGCGGCCGTCGGAGACGGCGAAGCCGTTGCGGCGAAGCTGCTCCTCGAACGCCGCGAATGCCGCTGCGAAGGATGGGTCCGATCGCCGGATCGATCCCTCGGGGCCATCATCGCCGACCAACAATACGCGCGGGATGCGCGGCGTTTGGGTCGCGGGAACCGCTGCCGTTGATTGGGCCGGCGCCTGCACCAGCGTCAGCATCACAGACGTTCCTGCTGCAAGCAGGCATGCCGCGCCAAGGCCAAAGAGCGTGAGCCGTGCGGCCGGTGACGCAAGGGTCGCCGATATGCGGCCACCCAGAATAGCGGCACCGATCAGCACGAGGGCGAAGACGACGAGAGCGGCGATCATCGAGTTCTCTGCGAAAGGATCACCGGAAGGGTCGCGTCTTCGCCGTACGCTGGCGGTACGCGGCCCGCGCCACGTCCGCCGCTCATTGGAAGTATTGGCGTCCCCTAGGGACACCATTTTCCGTGTCAGGCCGTTTCTGGCTGGATCGCCTCACACGGTCATCACATTGCTTATAAACACTTTTCATCCATACATGTTCCACAGTGTTCCTGGCTAGCGCAGGAAATATGTGGGGACTATTGTGGGGGGTGGATGCCTTTGGGTTGGACATCTCCCAAATGAAGCGCAACGGAAAGTCGCTCGACGCGAAGTCGGTAAACGCGCTCAAGCCGCGTGACCGCACGTACCGCGTGTCCGATGGCGGAGGGCTGATGCTTGAGATCCGTCCAACCGGCGCAAAGGTCTGGGTCTGCCGCCTAACCACCAATGGCAAGCGGCGCGATATGGGGCTGGGCGGCTATCCGGGGGTCTCCCTGGCTGATGCGCGCGGGTCCGCGTCAGAAGCACGTCGGCAAGCAAAAGCCGGAGTCGACCCGATCAAGGAACGTCGTGATGCGTCGGCATCACGAAAGGCGGAACTCACGGCGCGCGCCGAGGCTGAAGAACGAACCTTCAGGTCCGTTTCCGACGCATGCATCAAGGCCGCCGCCCCCGGATGGAAGAATGCCCGCACCGACCCACAGTGGCGAGCGGCGCTGGCCAGCTATGCCTATCCCCAGCTCGGCGACATGCCAGTCAGCGACATCGACCGCGCTGCCGTGCTCAAGTGCATCAGGGGTGTTTGGGCGTCTCGCCCAGCCACGGCCCGGAAAGTCCTTCGCCGGATTGCGGCTGTCCTACGTTTCGCCGCCGCGCATGGGTGGCGCGCCAACGACAACCCGGCAGACTTGAGGATACTGCGTCACGCTGGACTTCCGGCACTGAAGGGTGGCCGAAAGCACCCTGCCCTATCGTGGGTGCAGATGGCCGGGTTCATGCGCGCGTTAAAGGGCATGCCCGGGCTCGCACCGCTCGCGCTGCGGTTCACGATCCTAACCTGCGTTCGCAGTGGCGAAGCGCGCGGTGCGCGCTGGTCAGAGCTTTCGTTCGACGGCACACCAA
>CAMDPO010000036.1 GCA_945904955.1 Rhizobium sp. Q54 | reverse complement strand
ATGTCGCTGCTCACCGGAGAGACCACCTCGGCCACCGTTCGTGCGATGCACGACAGCGAGGTGATTGCGTTCTCGCGCGCCGCCTTCTTGCGCCTCGCCGAAAAGACGCCGAACGTCCTGATGACCGTTGCGCGCACGGTGATCACCCGCTTGCGCCGCGGCATCGCGCGCCAACACAATCAGCTGTCCTACCAGCGCATTGCCATCCTGCCGCTCGGACCGAGCGTGGACCTCTCGCGGTTCGCGCGCGAGTTGGCCGGTCAACTTGGGGCGGGTACCCAGATCGTCGCGCGCGATGCCGCATTCGCCGGGACCCAAGCCGACTACGCCGATCAGAGCGCCTTCGAGGAGCAGCAACGCCGAGTATCGGCACAGCTCGCCACCTTCGACGCGACGGGCAAGACGCTTCTCTACCTCGCGCATCCGAAGGCGACCGCCTGGACGCGCGCATGCATCTTCCACGCCGACCTCGTGCTGCTGGTCGGCGACCTGGCGGCGGACCCAGGCGTGAGCGAGGTCGAGCAATCGCTGGTGATGCGCCTCGACCCGCTGCTCGCGCCGCGCTGCGACTTGGTGTTGATGCATGGCGACCAATGGCGGGTGGGCCCCGGCGCGGCGCGCTGGCTTGCACCACGCCACGTCACCGAGCACCACCACGTGCGTCAGTGGAATTCCGAGGACTTCGCGCGCCTGGGACGCATCATCCGCGGCACCGCGGTCGGGCTGGCGCTCGGCGGCGGCGGCGCGCGCGGCTTCTCACAGATCGGCGTCGTGCGGGCATTGCGCGAGGTCGGCATTCCCATCGATCGCGTCGCCGGCACCAGCATCGGCTCGTTGATCGGCGCTCAAGTCGCCATGGGCATGCCGGTCGACGAGATGCGCATGCGTCACCATCGCCTGTGGATCGAAGGCAAGCCGCTGTCCGACTACACCTTCCCGGCGATCGCCCTGGTGCGCGGGCGGCGTCTGCAGAACCTCATCAAGAACGAACTCGGCGCGATCGAGATCGAGGACCTGCCGCTGCGGTACTTTTGCGTGTCCGGCAACCTGAGTGCCGCCGATCTAGCGCTGCACGACAAGGGTCTGCTGTGGCCAGGCGTCCGCGCCTCGGGCTCCATTCCGGGCTGGGGCCCGCCGATGTTCTACAAGGGCGAGATCCTGGTAGACGGCGGTGTGCTCAACAACCTGCCCGGCGACATCCTGCGCGAGCGCTTCGGCGGCATGACCATCGTGGTGGACGTCTCCCCGCACGGGCGCGTCAACGTGCCCGACTCGCTGGAAGATCCGCCGTCAGGGTGGTCGATCCTGTGGCAACGGCTGAATCCGTTCGGGAAACGCTCGGAGGTGCCGAGCATGGTCGAGGTGCTGTACCGCACCGCGACCCTGTCGAGCGACCGCATGACGAAGCTGAACTACGGGTTCGCCGACCTGGTGCTGGCGCCGCCCATCGGCCAATTCGGCATCGTCGAGTTCACCGCCCTCGACCAGTTGATCGAGGTCGGCTACCGCCACGCCATGGAGCGGATCGAGGCGCTCGACCGCGAGAGCCGCCTCGGGCAGTACGTGGCCAACCCTGCCGCCTCGGCGGCGGTGTCAGCGCCCCTCTTCGTGTAGGGGTCCCTACTCCGCGTAGCGCTCCAGCAGCAACAGGTTGTAGCGCATGACGTCGTTGAGGGACTCGAAGCACGCCGAGCTGCCCGCGTACCAAGTGCGCTGCGTCCCCTGACTTTCGAAGAGCCGCCATGGCACGCCGCGCGCGATCGACTCGCCCGTGAAGCGCAGGAAGTACGGCCACTCCTTCCGCTGGATTGCGTGCACGCCGGTGAAGCCGAGCGTCGCCATCTCCGAGTCAAAGCGGGCCGCGAAGGCTGTCTCGCCTGCAGGATCGGGCAGACGGTCGGCGTACTGGTAGGCGACAGCCGCGCAGCGCGCGGCGCTCGCTTCGGGAAAGCGGTAGCGGACGTCGCGCAGGCCTGACACACCGAAGGTCGAGCCGGGCCGGAACGGATCGATGACGTAGGCGATACCGGCCGCCACCGGCCATCGGTCCGCCTCGAACAAGGTAGTGACGAACGTCGATCCCGTGATTGCAGATGCGGTGTCGCGCTCCATTGCCGTTGGCTTTCCGATCAGGCGGACCGTATCGGGCAGATCAATCGTAAAGATGACCTGATCGACGTCGTGTACCTCGGTTCTCCCGGCACTGACGGTATTGATGCGAACACGGTCGTCCTCGCGATGGACGGACGCGACCGCAGTGTTCGCGCGCACATCGACGCCATCAGCGGTGGCAACGCGCGCAAAAACCGATTGAATTCCGACGTCAAGCATCCGGAAGACGGGGCGGCGGGCAATGCCGAGGCGGTTCTTGATGAATGCCGTCACCAGGTCGGGCACGTTCCACAACAGGACGTACAACGTCGGGATGGTCTCGAGGATGCCGTACCCTTGCGCTGACTGCGCCAACCGGAAATACGGAAGCATGACTTGGAGCCGATGTTCCCGCGCGACGTCGAGGAACGGCCGCGCCAGCTCGGCTGCTGCTGCCGTGGACGGCGTCACGCCGAGCGGATAGCCGCTGTCGCCGAGCAACCGCGTGCGGAGCCGGAAGTAGCGGCGAATTGCGGCGAGCAGCTGCACCAGGCGGCTGACCTTGGACGCGCGACCCAACTCGCCGCTACGCACCAATCCTTCCATGAGACGCTCGCCGTACGCAGCAATCGGATATTCCCGCATCGTGCCGTCAAACTCGGACGTGTAGATGCTGCGATCATGGCCTTTGGGGGTGTCGAAGGCGCCGACGTCGTACTCCCGCACGAGACGGCGAAACTCGTGGTAGTGCTCCGGGATGTAGCAAGCGCCCATCTCGTGCACGAACCCATCGTGTCGCACCGACATGGCACGCCCGCCAACGCCAGGCTCCCGCTCGAATAGCGTCACGCTCCGATAGCCGCGCCGCTTGAGCAGGTGGGCGAGATGGACGCCAGCCGGCCCGGCCCCGACGATTGCGATGCGGTCGCCCTTGCCGAGGCGGTTCCGGCCGAACTCCATCGATGCGATCGTCATGCGCTTCTCTCAGTAAACCAACGGCGGAGGTCTTCGGTCCACGCGGCCTCGGGGTCCGATCCCGCCACGACCCGCTGTTGGAGGACTGCGTCGGTGGCGCGCAAGAGCAGCGCTCCCATCCGGTTCCCGGCAAGCAATGCCTGCAACACTGCGGCCTGCGGAGGAGCGAGTCCCCGCTCTGCCGCCCAGCGCTCCACGGCCGTGGCGAAGGAGCGGTCGCCACCCAGCGGCGTCTCTTCAGCCAGGGGCGGCCCCAACGAGTTGATGGCCATCAGCACATGGTCCTTGCGGTCGCGCAAGGAGATGGCAGCGATCACAGCCGGGTCGATCAGCGCACCGATGTAGACATCCTGGCGCCCGTAGCCGACAGGGAACTCGAGTCGCGCTTCGAGCGTGTTCACCGGGAGCGCACCGGCAAAGCGTACAGGAACGATCGGAAGGTTGGCGGCAACGGCGAAGTCGAGGAACGCGCCGCTCAGGCGGGTTACCGGCTCGCGCGCCTGCAGCGCGCGGGTGCCTTGCGCATGCACCAGTACGGAAAAGTCGTCGCGCACCATGTCGCGGGCGAGCGCCTGCAGCAGGTCGAGCATGCTGCCTTGGTTGTCGCGATCGAAGAAGCGCAGCATGGGCGGTGGCGTGACACCGGGATAGCGCTGGACGAGGCCGACCAGGCGCCCGAGCCAGCTTGCTTCGTGCTCGCGTTTGGCGATGGCGACGACCGGCCGCCGATTGAGCGCCGCGCCTAGAAGCGAGAAGAGCGGCGATTCGATGCCGACCTGATGGTTGGCGAGGAACAGGACACGCTGCGACTGCAACTGCTCGAGCAATTCCGGATGTGCGAGGACCACCTTGCCGACGAAGCGCTCGGCCAGGCTGAACAAGATCTCCTCCCCCGGCCACGCATCGGTGCGCAAGCACTCACGCCAGAAGTTGATCGCGGGGCTCAGGTCGAGCGCCGGGAGGCCAACTCCGCGTACGGTGATGCGTCCCGCTGCCCTCTGCACGTCGAGCGCCATGCGCGCAAAGGGTTGAGTCGTCGCGCGCGCGTGCGTGTCCTCGACGGTGACGAAACCGGGATGGATGTGCTCGTGGCGTGCGACGTGGTCCTTGACCGCGACGTCGGTGGCAAGCGAAGCGGCGTCGGCGCGGTAGACGGACTCCACGGTGCCCGGCAGCCAGTTGCTGGCAGCAACCGCCGCTTCCTCGAGGACCGTGGCAACGCCATCGGCGCTCGACAGGGCTGCGCCGGCGACGAACCTGCGTTGCGCCATGAACGCATGGCGCTGCAGCGCGGGCAGCGCCCCGAGCGGACCTTTGGGCAACAGCGCCTCGGCCAGGCTGAAGTCGGCCCAGACGGCATCGCCCGACAGAATCTGCACGTGCAGCGCGGGTCGCGATGAGTTGGGAATGGCGCGCACCTCGGCGCGCACCACCCCGGTCGGGACGGGGCCGTGGAAGGTGATGCGGCGCAGCAAGTGCGGGAACGCAACCATGCCGGGCCGCGTGTCCGCGAACCACACCTCGGGCTGATCGTGCGGAACGCCGTGCAACGCCGCATCGAGCAGGGCCGGGTGCAGCAGACCAGTCGGCACGCGCCCTGCCGCGGGATCGAGAGTCGCGGAGGCGCCGCCCTCACCCCAAACGAGAGTGCGCAGCAATTGGAATGCCGGTCCGTGGAACGTCGCATGCGTGGCGTAAGGGTCCGGCATCGGCCGGGCCGCGACCAGCGGCGCGAGCGCAGGCGGTCGCGGAGGATATACCTCGCCGATCCGAACGTCCGCGCGGGCAGCAAGCTCGAACGCACCGTTCTTGCCCGTCGAGAGCGTCACGCGGTAGAGGCCCGGCGCGGCCACGGCAATGTTCGTGCGGAGGTGTACCGCGGGGTTGACTGGAATCCACCGCGCCGCCTCGACGTTCTCGAGCGCGACCACCAGCCCCGGATGCTGTTCGACGACGGCGCGCGACATCGCTTCCACCATCATCATCATCGGGAGGGCCGGGACTGAAAACGTCGGCGCGTGGTCGAGCAGCCAGGGAGAACCGGCCAGGTCAACGATGGTGTCGCCCTCGGGCGCTGCGCGGGCGCCGACGATGCGCACGGCGAGGTTTCCGACCTCGTAGATGCGCAGGCCATCGACCCACAGGCTGGCTTCCGCCACGACGAGCACGCCGCCGGATTCGCGCTCGATGCGCATCACCTCGATATCGGCGAGGACCTCACGGTTGGTGGGCAAGACCTGGCCGCGATACTTCCAGCGTTGCTCGATGCCGAGCGCAGGCGACTGGAAGCGCGGCTGCGCGATGCCATCCGCCAGCCCGCGCTCGATGCAATAGCATTGCAAGAGCTGCAGGAGCGCTTCGACGCCGAGGGAGCCTGGCTGCACGGGGTCCTGATAGAAGTGCGCCTGGAAGTACCAAGCGCCCGGATCGACCGCTTTGGATGCACGCATGCGGCCCAGCCCGGCGGCACCCGCCTCCGGCCAGTAGCCGGTGAGCGTATCGAGGACGCGCAGGCGCGCGTGCCCGAGGTACGGAGCCGCGGAGAAGCTCGCCGGCGGCTTGTTCATATCGACGCGGTAGTCGCTCGGCGCGTCGCGCCACTTGGCTTGCTCGGGGGAGATCGGCAGGCCGGCCTGCTTGCGGAAGGACTCCGGCGCGAAAAATCCGAACGAGGTCTCGAACGAGAGCAGAGGCTTGTCGCCGATGAAGCTTTCGACGCGGAAGAATACCAGGCGCATCGTTGCCGAGTTGGCCGCGTTGAGCACGGTGACGCGCAGCGAGATCATCCCGGCGTTCGGGCCGACCTCGGCCGTGGGCGTGGCATGGTCGCCGTCGAGATTGCGGAACAACAGCTCGCCCTCGCCGAGACCGGCGCCCATGTAGGACGCCATCCAGCCGCACGGCTGCAGCAACGTCTCCAGCAGCGCGGCATACGGCATGCGGCCGTTGCCGCCTTCGCCGAAGTACCAAGCGTCCGGCGGCACGTCGTACTCGCACTGCATGGTGGCGCCGACCTTGGGCGCGCCCGGCGGGCAGTCGATGGCGACGACGCGCGTCATGAAGTGATACGGCGGGCCCGGCAGCCGCGGGACGCGGCGGCCGTCGTAGGGGCGGTACATCTCGCCGAACGCGGCAGATGGCGCGCCCCAGGCGCATGCGAGCAGTGCCGCGTAGTCACCGCGGATGTCGCTGTCGGGGCGCACGAGACGCGGTGGCGGCAAGCCGGCCAGCAGCTGCGGACGAGTCGAGAGTGGCCAGTCCGGTACCAGGCGCACGCCGAAGCGCCGGCAATGGAACACCTTGAGGCCGTCGGCAGTGCACAACAGCGCGGCGTAGACGGTGGGAGCGGGCCCGGCGATCACCTCTTCCACGAAGATTTCGTAGGTGAGGTGGTGAGCGCGATCGGGCACGACCTGACCGCGGCAGACGAACTTGAAGCGCTCGTCCGGCACCGGCTCGAAGCGCCAGCCGTCCTTACCGATGGTGAAGCCGAGTGCGGCCATGTGGAACGACAGGGCCTGCACGGCAGCGTCGGCCATGAGCGTGCCCGGCATGCACGGGTCGTTGTGGAAGTGGCCGTCGTAGAACCAGTGGTCGATTGCCACGGCGGCGTCGGCCCGCAGGTAGCCCCTACCCCACGGCCCGCCGCTCGGCTCGAAGGCGCTGACGCTGTCGAGCAACTGCAGGCGGCCGCTCGGGGTCGCAGGAGCGCGCTGGTGCGAAGCGGCGAACTCGAAGCCCGCACCGAAGCACGCGAAGGCATCGCCGGCCGTGAAAGCGCGCAGCTGCTCGGCGGTGAACGTGCGGCGGGCGCTGGGCTGCGGCGGCCTGTCGAGACGTGCATCGGCCTTGGGCGTGTCGGCGGCCGCGTCCCACAGAACGCCGGCGGAACTCGCCAGCTCGGCGTCGGTGAAAAAACCCGCCTGGCCCTCGCGCACCGACAACAGCAAGCGATCGCCGATGTGGCAGTCGTAGTGGAAGAAGAACAGCCGCACGTCACCGTGGTTGGCGTGGCCATCGACGTGGATGTCGAAGCGCAGCGTCTCGCCGGCGCGCGGCAGGGCGCCGTGGAACTCAAGCTCGCAGCCGAGCAGGCGGTAGACGCGCTCGCCACGATTGAGGAAGTCGACGCCGAGCCAGGAGATGAGCAAGAGGTCGGCCTGGCCGGACTCGATCACGACGCCCGGCGACATGCGGCCCTGATGCAGGTACCAGGCGCCTTCGGTGACGTCGGTCTCGGTCCACACGGTGCCGAGGCCCATGGCGCCGGGCTCGCCTTCGATCGCGGTGACGCGGTCAGCGAGCAACAGAGGCGGCGCGGGCATGCGCACCTGACGGCGGAATGCGTCCTGCTGCTGGAACAACGCGCCAAAGCGGTCGGAGATGCGCCCGGTGGCCAGCGCTTCGAGGTCGGCGCGGCTGAACTTGGGCGGCGGCGCGGACAGCGGTGCAGCGGCCGGCAGCGCGGCATCACCGATGATCACCTCGAATACGCGGCGTTGCAGGGCGAGGGACTCGGCATGCAGGCGCGTCTGGTGGTCGAGGAACTCGTGATGCACGGCAGCCGCGGCGGCGAACACCGCGCTGACTGTATCGGCGGCCACGATCGGCCTCGCCAACGCGGCCAACGCGGGCTGCGCGGGCGCAGCCCCCATAATTTGCAGCGGGCCGTACGCCGGTTGCGGTCGCGGCGGACTGGCCCGCTCCTTGCGCAGCGGGGGCAGGACGACCGGGGCCGGGTGACCCGGCAAGGTCAGCATGCGCGCGTCGGCCCACCCTGCTGCGCCGTCGCCGAACCGGTGCTTGCCGCGCACCGCGGCGGCGAAGGCCTCGGCGTCCACCGCGACACCGGCCGCCGCGAGATTTCCGACGGCCTCGGCGATCTGTTCGAGCGCCGGCCGGCCGGCGCGGTCGAAGGAGACGCATAGGTGCTCGCGCCCGCGCAAAATGGCGCCGATGGCGCGAGACATCGCATTGCGCGGGCCGACCTCCACGAATATGCGCACGCCGTCGTTCCATGCCGCCTCGACCGTCGGGCGGAAATCGACGCCGCGCACGGCCTGGGCGAGCAGCGCGTCGGCGCAGGCATCGGCCTCCGGCTGGTACGAGCGGTTGGTGGCATTGGTGTAGAAGCGCACGCCGTCGACCGGATGGGTCGTGCGCCGATGGATGCGGCGCCATTCGTCCGCGAACGGCGCGAGCTCGGGCGCGTGGGCGATGAAGTCGTGCTCCAGAGGAGCGCAGCGTGGTGCGCCGAGGCGCGCGACGACCAGCTCGCACTGCCCGGCGTCGCCGGCGACGACGCAATCGGTGGGGGCGTTGACGATCGTGACGCGGACCTTGGGGAATCCCTGGAGCTCGCGTTCGACCTCGGTGATCGGTGCGCGCACGCGCCAGGCGCGCCACTGCACGGCCCCTGACACACCCCACGCCTGGCGCGCGCTTTCGAAGCGGCCACCGAGGTGCACGTCGTACATGCCGGATGAGGCGATTTCGGCGAACATCGCGCCCATGTCGCGCCACGCGCCGAACGCGAACAACGCGTTGGTCTCGCCGGACGACATGCCGAGCACGGCGGTGGGGCGCAGTCCCAGTACCGATAGCGCCAGCTCGGCGTGGACCTGACACAGGACTGTCGAGCCCTTGAGCTGGTCGAACGGGGTCGGCGGTGCGTCGGACGGGTCGAACATCCAGTGGGCCACCGCCGGGTCAATGGCGCAGCGCTCGGCCATGCGATCGACTAGTTCGGGCATCGCCTGGACCAGGTCGCGACCCATGCCGCGATACGCGGCCGCGGCACCGGTGAAGACCAGGGCGACCTCGCCGCGCACGGGTTTCGCGGTCGGCGGCCGAGGCGCGGGCCACGAGGTGGCGATGCGTACGGGCGGCGCATCGGGGGGATCGCGCAGGACAACGCGCGCCGAAGGATGCACCTGCACGGCAATGCGACGTTCGCCGGACCTAGCCAGCCATGGCGCGCCGGTGAATACGTCGCGGCGCGCGGCGAGCGCCGTCGTGGCAGCGACCACCGCGAGGAGGCCGCTCGCCGCCTTGGCATGTCCGAAGCGAGTCGAAGTTCCACCTGCGCCGAACAGGGGGAGCGGCAGCGCATCGGCCGCAGACTCGTCGAGTACGGCATAGATTGCGTTGCCGTCGCGGCGCGCATCGCTCTCGCGCTTCAACACCAGCGCGACCGCGGCGTCACCCGGTTCCGGTGCGTCCGACGGCATCGCGGAGCGGTGCACCGGCTCACAGCACAGGTCGACGGCGCCGATCAGCGCGACGTCGAGTTCGCCGCGGCGCAAGGCGCGCGCGGCCAGGTGCAACGCGTCGATGCCGGACGACTCTTCGCTCGCCACCGTGAAGCCGAGGCCGCGCAGATCGAGTTGGCTGTTGAGGCGATTGGCCGGCATGTTCGGCATGGTGCCGAGGACGGTGGCCGGTTCGAGCGGCAGCGCATTGGCGCGCCGTGCCTCGTCGAGCCAAGCTTCATCGACGCGCGCGCCGACTTTTTGCCACGCGCTCACCCACTCGGGCAGGCGCCACTGCAGGCCGTGGCGAGCGATCTCGGCGTCGCATTGCATGCCGACGAACACGCCGGCACGGCGACCGTCGATGCCGCCCGCATCGTGTGTCGCCTCGAGGGCGGCGCGCAGGAACGCCGTCTGTTGGGCGAGCGCGTGCTGCAGGTCGGCCGGCGGGAAGCGCACCTCGCTGAGGGGGAGATCGACGCTGGTCGTCTGCTTGCGATGCGGCGCACCGTCGAGCAGGACGCGGGCAAATGCTCCCGCATCGGACGCGTCGCCAGCGACGACGCCGAGGCCGACGATGGCGATGCGTTCGGCGGACTTGGGTGCACGCACGGCAGGTGCGGCGGAACGACGCGGCTGCCATTCCTCAACGACAAGGTGGGCGTTGTTGCCGCCGAAGCCGAAAGCATTGACGGCGGCGCGGCGTGGCGTGGCCGACGTCCACGGCTCCGGCGCAGCGAGCAGGCGGAAGTCGCGCGAGCCGACCAACTCGGGGATCGGCTCCTCGGCATGGATGGTGGGCGGCCGCACGCCGTGCTCGATGGCGCCGAGCACCTTGAGCAACCCGGCCATACCAGCCGCCGTGATCAGGTGGCCCATGTTGGACTTGTGCGATCCGATCGGCAGGGCGTGGCCGCCGCCGAACACGCGCGCCATGCTGATGATCTCCTCGCGGTCGCCTACCGCGGTGCCGGTGGCGTGGCACTCGACGAGGGAAATGTCGGCGGGATCGATGCCGCTCTGCGCGTAGGCCGACTCGAGAGCGCGCACTTGGCCGGCGGCCGACGGCACGAGGAGGCCGCCCGAGCGGCCGTCGTTGGACAGGCCGACGGCGCGGATGACGCCGAGGATGCGATTGCCGTCGCGCTCGGCGTCGGCGAGGCGCTTGAGCACGACCATGGCGGCGCCTTCGGCCGGTAGCAGGCCGTCGGCGTCGCGGTGGAGCGGGCGCGAGCGGCCGGTGCGGCTCAGCGCCCGCAGCGCCGTAAAGCCGCCGTGCAGAAACAGGTCGTCGGCGCGGTTGACGGCGCCGCACAGGACGACGTCCGCATCGCCGTCGTGGAGCTGGTCGCAGGCGAGCTTGAGGGCGTAGAGCGACGAGGCGCAGGCCGCGTCGAGGCAGAATGCCCTGCCATCCGCGCCGACCGCGCGCGCCAGCAGCTGCGCCGGCAGTCCGGTAGCGAACCGCAGGTCGGGGTGCGATGGCGGCAGGCCAGCGAGGTCAGCGGCGCGCGTGCGGAGGAACTCATCGTCCTGCTGCTCGAGCCATGCGCGCTCGGCGAACTGCGACAGGCCGTGGCTTGGATACGCAAGGTTGCCGGCAATAACCGCGGTGCGCGGCGGCGCCCCCTTCGCAAATCCTGCGTCGCGGAGGGCGGCGCGACCGACGTGGGCGAGCCACTGCACGGCGACATCGGCGGAGCGCAGCTGGTCGGCGGGCAAGGCGAAGCCGTCGGCATCCAAGCGGAAGTCGCGCACGTAGCCGCCGCGGTCGCTGGCGAGGGGGTGCGTGTTATCGGCGCTGGCAGCGAGACTTAGGACGCGGCGGGGGTCGAGGCGCCAGTAGCCGTCGGGGACTTTGCCAACGAGGTCGCGCCCTTCGACGAGCGCGCGCCACAGCTGATCCGGCGACGACGCGCCGGGCAGCAGACAGGCGCGGCCGACAATGGCGACCGCCTCGAAACCGGAAGCCATGGGTCGCTACGCGGGACCGGTGACGGACAGCGTGGGTTGCGGCACGGGCGCACCCGGCAAGGGGCCGCCGGCGACCACTTCGAGCGCGCCGTCGATTGCGTCGGCAAGCTCGCGCACCAGGAATTCGGCACCCGCGTCCAACGGCACCAGCGGCACCCCGGCACCGACGAAGCGCGCGGCGAGCGCCGGCGTCACCATGCCACCAGCCCACGGGCCCCAGTGGATAGCCTTGACCAGGCAGGCGGCGCCGCGGCGACGCTTCTCGGCGTGCGCCATCTGCGTGATGGCCGCGTTGGCCATCGCGTAGTCGCTTTGGCCGGCATTGCCGCTGCGCGCCGCCACCGAGGAGAACACGCACAGCACGCGCAGCGGGTCGTTGCGCAGCGCTTCGAGCAGGACCTGCAGGCCGACGACCTTGGTGCCGAACACGGTGTCGAATTGGGCCACGGTCTTGTCGGCGATGCGCTTGTCGGCGATGACGCCGGCGCCGTGGATGAGGCCGGTGATCGGGCCCCAGGCGCGGCGCACGTCGTCGAGGGCCACCGCTACGGCTTGGGCGTCGCGCACGTCCGCGGTTATGTAGCGGGCGGTGCCGCCGGTGCGTTCGATCTCGGCCAACGTCGCGCGAACCTCGCGGCTCGCGAGGATGCGTTCGGCCTGGCCGCGGATATCCGCGATCGCGCCACCCTTGGCGGCGAGGGCACGTTGGATGTCGGCGACGCCGGAAGCCGCCGCCGTCTGTGGCGGCTCGGTTTCGAGCGGCGTGCGGCCAAGGAGAAGGAGGCGGCAGTGGTGCTCGCGCGCCAGCGCGATCGCGGCGGCGGCTGTCACGCCGCGCGCGCCACCCGAGACGACGACGACGGAGTCGTCGTCGAGGCGCTTTGTCGGCACCGCGGAAAGCTCAATGGAGCGATGGGCGAACGTCAGACGGCGCGATGCGTCGGGCAGTCTCACCTCATGCTCAGTGCCGCCGTGGACGAGCTCTTCTGCTAGCACGGCGGCAATATCCGCGACGGTGCGGCCGGCGGTGGCGATGTCGATGGCTTTCACGGTCGCAGCGGGCCACTCGTGGGCGGCGCACTTCACCAGTCCGGAGAAGCCGATCACGCCGGCGCTTGAATCGCCGACGGTGACGAACAGACCGCCGTCGCGGGCCAGGCGAGGCGCAACCGCCTTGGCAGCCAGGAGGGCGTCGCGATGACGCGAAACGCTTTCGCCGGCGTCGAGACCCGCCAGGTAGACGACTGCATCGCAGTCCTGTGGCGCATCGGCCGCTACGGTGGCGGCGCGGCCACGCTCGGTCAGGGCTGCCGCGAGAGCCGTAGCGATGCCGCCGCGATCAGGAACGATGCAGAACCGCCGGTGCGTTCGTGCGGGCGCGGCGGACGCGCGCGGAGCATCCACCTCGGTCACGACAGCGCGGGGAACGGCAGAGGTCGCAACCTGCGGCGTCGCGGCGCTGTCCGATCCGCCGCGCAGGAATTCGACGATGGCACCCAGGGTGCGCAGGCGCGCAAGGTCACCGGGTTCCATGGCGCGCACACCGGAGGCGCGATCGCGCAGCGCGGAAAGAATCTCGACCTGCTTGATCGAGTCGACGCCGAGGTCGCCCTCGACCGACATGGAGAGGTTGAGCATCTCGGCGGGGTAGCCGGTCTTCTCGGCGACTACAGCCAGCAGTATCGCCTCGATGTCGGCTTGCGGGGCGACGGCGGCGGTACGCGCCGGAGCCGCGACCGGAGCCGGGCGCGCGCCAAGGAACTCGACGAGAGCGCCGAGGGTGCGCAGGCGCGCGAGCTCGGCGGAATCGACTTCGGGCAGTCCCGGTGCCCGCTCGCGCAGGGCGGCGAGGATTTCGACCTGCTTGATGGAATCGACGCCGAGGTCCGACTCGAGCGACATCGACAGGTTCAACATCTCGACCGGGTAGCCGGTCTTTGCAGCGACCACCTCCAGCAGAATGGTTGCCGGATCAGCGGGCGGCGCAACGGG
This sequence comes from Rhizobium sp. Q54, assembly GCA_945904955.1. Classification (GTDB taxonomy): domain Bacteria; phylum Pseudomonadota; class Alphaproteobacteria; order UBA2966; family CAIVPW01; genus CAIVPW01. The sequence goes on along the minus strand of CAMDPO010000036.1, from coordinate 8,963 downwards.
GGTGGGCGTCGCAACGCGCGGCGGCGTCCAGACCGGCGGTGCGGCAGCGGGTGCGGGCACCAGCGCCATAGCGATCGGCGCGGGAGGTGGCGGCGCCATCGCCTGGACAATGGGCGCTGCAATCGGCAACGAGCCGGCCGTGCCGGACAGAGCGTGCATAGCCTTCTCGGTCGTGGCGAGGAAGGCGCGGTGACTCTCGGCGAGCGCATTCTGGAACGCGCGCTGGGAGTCGGCGATCTGCGCCTGGAATGCGGCGAAGGCGGCCATGCGATCGGGTGTCGCGGCCGCGGGCGCAACCGCGAGTGCCGGCACGGCGGCCGGAACGGGCGCTGGCGTAGTCGCCGGGCGGGCGCGCTCGATGTTGGCGGGATACGGCTTGCCGAAGTTGCTGCCGAGAATCTGAACCGTGGCGGGCGTGGTGGGTTCAATGGGCTCGTCCGCACGCACACCCGCCCATAGGGGTGCGAACGAGATCGGGCAGCCGGTGACGGCGAGGCGGCCAAGGGCTTCCCAGAACGTGGACACGCCGTCGCGGCCTTTGCGGTCGAGGGCGATGACCTCGGCGCGGCGCGCACCGAGGCATCGCTCGATCAGGCCCGAGAGAACGGCGGCGGGACCAACCTCGATGAAGGTGCGCGCACCGGCGGCGTACAACGCCTCGATCTGCTCGCGGAAGCGCACCGGGACGGCAAGCTGGGTCGCAAGGGTGGCGCGGATCGAGTCGGGTTCGCTGGGATACGGAACGGCGGCGGCTGTGCCGTAGACCGGGATGGCCGGCGAGGCGACGGCTTGGGTCGCGAGGAACTGCGCGAATGGAACGCTGGCGCCGCTCACCATGGGCGAGTGGAAGGCGGACGCGACCGGCAGACGCGTGACGCGCATGCCGGCCGCGCTCAGAACGCGCTCGCATTCGGCGACGGTAGCGGAGCCGCCGGATAGCACCACCTGGTCGGGGGCGTTGTCGTTAGCGATGAGGACGTCGAGAGCCTCGGCCTTGAGCAAGGCCTCGACCTGGGCGCGGCCAGCGGCGACGGCGGTCATGGCGCCGTCGGAGTCGGCGGCAGCGGTGCGCATGACGTCGCTGCGCTGGCGAGCAATGCGCACTGCGGTGGTCGCGTCGAACGCACCGGCGCAATGCAGCGCCATTACTTCGCCGAAGCTATGGCCAGCGACGAAGCTCGGCGTCAGACCGGCGGCGCGCAACAACGCGAGTTGCGCGAGCGAGACGGCGGCGATGGCCGGCTGCGCCGCAGCGACCAGCGCGTCGTGCTGGCGGGTCGTTGCGTCGGCATCGAACGCGGGCGGCGGGAACACGACGTCATGCAAAGGCGGTCCCCCCTCGCCTGCCGCGGCGTCCCATACGTCGCGCGCGGCATCGAACGCCATGGCGAGGTCGGCGCCCATGCCGACGTACTGGCTGCCCTGGCCCGGAAACACGAAGGCAAGATCGCCCGCGGTTGCTGGGCCGAACGCGACGTGGATGCCGGCGGATGGGGCCGGGCCGGCGTCGGAAGCGAGTGCCTTACGCAGGCCGGCGAGCTTCTTGCCGAGGTCGTCGGCGGAATCGGCGACGATCGCCGCGCGCGCCGGCGAGGACGATGCGAACGCCAGCTGGCTGGCATGAGCCTCGGCGAAGAAGGTGCCGGCGACAACGCGCTTGGCCAGCGCCTCACCGGCAGTGGCAAGTGCCGGACGCGTTGCTGCGGACAAGAGAAAGAGTGCAGTTCCGTGAGTCGGCAGCCGATCGGCGACCCGTGCGCCGGCGTATTCCTCGACGGTGACGTGGAAGTTGCTGCCGCCGAAGCCGAACGAGCTGACGGAGGCGCGGCGCGGGTGGGCGGCCGATGCGATCCATGGGCGGGCGCGGCCACTGACATAGAACGGCGAATCGTCGGCGGCAATTGCCGCGGCGGGGCGATCGACCTTGATGGTGGGCGGCAGCACCTTGTGGCGCAGCGCCATCACGACCTTGAACAGACCAGCGGCGCCGGCAGCGGCCTTGGTGTGGCCGATCTGCGATTTGATGGAGCCGAGGGCGCACCAGCGCGCCTGGTCGCTGTTGGCGGCGCCGAACACCTGGGTGAGCGCGGCCACTTCGGCGGTATCGCCGGCCTTGGTGCCGGTGCCGTGCGCCTCGACGAGGCCGACGGTGGCCGGGCTGTAGCCCGCGGCCTCGTAGGCGCGCGACAGCGCGAGCGCCTGGCCCTCGGACTTCGGGCCGTAGATGCTGGTGGCGCGGCCGTCCGACGACGAACCGAGGCCGCGGATTACTGCGTAGATCGGATTGCCGTCGCGCTCGGCATCCTCGAGGCGGCGCAGGGCGAACATGCCGAGGCCCTCGCCGAGCAGCGTTCCATCGGCGGCGGCGCTGAGCGGGCGGCAGTCGCCAGTGGCGGACAGCGCCGGCGTCTTCGAAAAGCACATGTACATGAAGATGTCGTTGATCGCGTCGACGCCGCCGGCGATGACGAGATCGGATTGCCCGAGGTAGAGCTCGTTCAGGGACATCTCGAGCGCGGCGAAGGAGCTCGCGCACGCAGCGTCGGTGACGGCGTTGGTGCCGCCGAGATCGAGGCGGTTGGCAATGCGCCCGGCCACCACATTGCCGAGCAGGCCAGGGAACGACGCCTCTTGCCACGGAACGTAGTGACCGGCGATGCGGTCGCAGACGTCGGTAATCTGCGCCTCGGACAAACCGGCGCCGCGCATGGCGTTGGTCCAGACGGGGCGCTGGATCCGGCTGCCAAGCTCGACGACGAGCTCGGTCGCCGAGGCGACGCCGAGGATGACGCTGATGCGGCGGCGATCGACCGCCTGGAATTCGCCGCGCGCAGCGTCGGCGAGCACCTGCTTGGCGACGATCAGCGCGAGGAGCTGGGCGGTGTCGGTGGCGGACAGCGTCGACGGCGGAATGCCGAACGCGAGCGGATCGAACGGCACCGGCGGCAGGAACGCGCCGCGCTTTGCATACGTCTTATCGGGCGCCGCCGGATTGGGATCGTAGTAGTCGTCGATGCGCCAGTGCGTCGGCGGCACATCGGTGATCAGATCGGTGCCGGCGAAGATGTTGCGCCAGAAAGGAGCCGCGCCCAGCGAGCCGGCGAACAACGCACTGACTCCAACGATGGCGATCGGAGGACGACGAGTGGGATTTGACGCGTGCATTGCCTATCCGTTTTGTCAGCCGAGCGGGCGCGGCCGAAAATCAAAAAGATCGTGCGGGACATCGACGCCGAAGCTACGCAACTGCTGGGCGCGCGTGATCACGGCGGCGCCTTCGAGCATGTTGCGCGCGATCTGCGCCACGGTGCGGTTCTCTGGAGCCTCAAGGAATGAGCCGGCGACCCAGCTGTTGAAGGCGCCCATCGCCGGGCCGCACCAAATCTGGAAATCAGCGCGCCGGTCGGCGATGCCTTCGGCCGCCCAACGCGAGGCGTGGAACAGGTACCAGCGGAACACCAGCGCCATGCGGTGCTTGGGGTCGCGCTCGGCGCGCTCGACGTCGGCGGGATTGGCGCGCAGGAAATGCGCGCGCGTCGCCGACCAGATCTCATCGAGGGGAGCGCGGAACATCTCCGCCTCGAGGCGGGCACGATCCTCGGGCGCCAAGTCATCGAGCCCGGCGTGGGCCACGTACAGGTCGTACAGGCGCTGTGCACGGGCCGCGAAGAAGGTTCCGCGCCTCAGCACCTGCACCTTTACGCCGAGTTCGAACATGTCGGCGGCGGGCGCCATCGCCACGTCGGCGATGCCGGCGTCACAAAGCATGGTACGGCCGATGTCGGACAGGCCGGACTCGATCGCCGACTGGTTGATCGAGCCGGTCAGTACATACGCCGCGCCCAGGGCGAACGCCGATGCAACGGCCGCCGGGGTGCCGAGGCTGCCGGCGGCGCCAAGGCGCACCGGCTCGGCATAGCGGTAGCGCCGGCCGAGGTCGTCGCGGACGGCGGCGATGGCCGGGAACAGTGCGGCGAGCGGGCGGTTGTCGGTGTGGCCGCCGGAGTCGGCCTCGACGGTGAGGTCCGTGGCGACGGATATCTCAGCGGCGAGCTGCGCTTCGTCGGCGCGCAGGGCACCGGCGGCGACCAGGGACTCGAGCATCGCCGCGGGCGGTGGCGCGAGGAACTGCGCCGCTACCTCTGGCCGCGAGATCTTGGCGAAGACGAAGTTGCGGCGGCGGATGCTGCCGTCCGGGGCGCGTGTGAGTCCGGTCGCGGCGTAGCGCGCGATCGAGGGCGCCAGCGCCATGAAGGCGGACGTGGAGACACGGCGCACCCCGGCGCGCAGGTAGACGTCGACGACGGCATCCTCGTAGGCACGGTCGTGGACGGTGTGAATGAGGTTGGAGCCCCACGCCGGCGCCTCGGCGCCGACCGCCGCGACAATGAAGCGCATCGCGTCTTCGATCTCGCGCGGCGCCAGGCCAGCAGCGCCGAAGAAGCCGACCAACCCTGCCTGGACCGCGGCGACGACCATTTCGACGGTCGCCAGGCCGCGCGCCATCTCACCGACCACATAGGGAAAGCGGCAGCCGTGGGCGGCGGCAAAGCTACGGTCGCCCAGCCACTCGGGAAATAGCGGGGGCAGAACGTGGGTCCCCGCGCGCGCCACCGCGATGCGGCCATCGCTGCCGGTGCTGAGACTCAACGGTTCGCGGACGCGCTCGATCGCGTCGCGCAGATCAACCGCCGCTTCGTGCCGACCCCCTGGCGCGAGCGTGACGATGGCGCTGGCATTCCCCACTGCGGGGGAACCTAGCGATTCCCCCGCGGGAATCCGAGCGTCAAACTGCCAGCGGCGCCCGCGGGGACGGCCAGCACAAATCTTCACAACCATAGGGACCTGTGGACAACCCGGTGCCCGCGGCGGGACGCATATAGAAGTGTCGTCGGGCCTCCGCTACGATCCGCGGCCGCCGCGCAGAGGGTCCCGGGGCGGCGGGAAGTCGGAGATGCCAGCGTTCGAATTGCCACAGCGCGCGAGCGCGTCTCAGCTTGAGCTGCGCCATCAGGCATTGGCGCGTGCCCGCGACGACTATCAGTGGGCGGCCGACACCGGTCTGCCTCCCCATGCCCTGCAGCTGCCGCCTGAAGAGCGACTCGACGGCCGGCGCAAGAAGTCGTTTCTGCCGCGGGTCGCGCACGCCTTCGCCAATCGGTTCGCCGCCCAGGCGACCAGCCGGCTCCTCAAGTGGGACTCGGTGGAAACGTTCGGCGGCCTCTTCCCGCTGGCGCCGCGTCCGAAGATGCTGGGCGCGTGGCAGCAGGACAGCGAGTTCGCGCGCCAGCGCGTTGCCGGGATCAACCCGATTGTGATCGCGCGCTGCGACGCCCTGCCCGACAACTTCCGCATCGCCGAGGGGCGGCTCGCCCGTCTGTTGCCGGAGGGCGCGAGCCTTGCCGGTGAGATTGGTGCGCGCCGCGTGTTTGTCTGCGACTACGTTGCGTTCGACAATGCGGCGTGCGTGCCCGGACGCTACCTGGCGGCGCCGATCGTGCTGTTCCACAAGCCGGTGGGTGCAGCCCTGCGCCCGATCGCCATCCAGCTCGGCCAGAATCCATCGGTGCATCCGGTGGTGACGCCCAACGATGGCAAGTGGGCGTGGCTGTTCGCCAAGACGGCGGCGCAGAGCGCGCATCATCATCATCAACAGATGCTCGCGCATCTGCTGCCGTGCCACTACTTCATGGAGCCATTCTGGGTCGCGGCGAACCGGCAGCTGGCGCCCAGCCACCCGGTGCGCGAGTTGCTTGCGCCGCACTTCCGCTACACGATGTACTTCGATGAGGGCGCGCGCGACGTGGTGTGCAGCGCCGAGGGCAGCTTCCCCCGCCTGAAGGCGACCGGGCTCGGCGGCAGCATGGCGATCATGCGGCAGGCGGCGCGCACCTGGCGCTTTTCCGAACAGGGGTTTTCTGCCGACCTGGCGCGGCGCGGCGTCGCCTCGGCCGAGGTGCTGCCGGACTATCCGTACCGCGACGACGGGCTGCTGCTGCACGCGTCCATCGACCGCTACGTCGCGGACATGCTGGCGCTGTTCTACACGTCGCCGCAGGACCTTCTCGACGATGCCGAGCTGCAGGCGTGGGTGGCGGAACTGGTCGATCCGAAGTACGGCGGCATCAAGGGCCTGCCCGGTGGCGGGCGCATCACGAGCCTCGACCAGCTGCGGGCGATCTGCACCGATCTGATTTTCCGCGCCTCGGCGTACCACGCGGCGATTAGCGACGAGCAGGCGGACGAGATGACGTGCGTCCCGAACCTGCCGTTTGCGCTGTACCGGCCGTTGCCGAAGGACATCAATACGGTGGACGAGGCCTTCGTGATGGCCGCCCTGCCCGGCCGCGACCAAGCCATCCATCAGGTCTTCATCGTCCATGTCGCGACGAGTGAGCCGGTGCATTACCTCGGCACGCCCAATCCGAACTATTGGCGCGACCATCCGGCGGCGCGCGCGCGCCGCGCCGCGTTTGCCACCGAGATGCAGGGTATCTCGCGGCAGATCGACGTGCGCAACCGGACGCGGCCCAATCCCTACCGTAGCCTCGACCCGATGCGGGTGAGCGAAAGCATCGCCAACTGAGCATGGACCAACAGTTGAGCACTGCGACCCACGAGCCGGCCGAGTCCGCTGCACGGGCCGAGGCCCTGCGCCAGGCGCGCGACGCCTACCGCTTCCGCCACAGCCCGGATCTGCCACCGTGGATCCGCGACCTGCCGCGCTGGCAGCGCCTGCCGACACTTTACAACATCGCGATCCACGTGCGCCTGTACCTGGCGCTCGCCAATCGCATGTACGACAAGATCTATCGCCGCTTGTCCCGCCACAACGGCACTCTGCGCGGGTTCGACGACTACTACCACATCGTTCCGAAGCCACCGGCGCCGGCGCGCAATTGGCAGGACGACGCTTGGTTCGGCTGGCTGCAACTGGCGGGCGTCAACCCGCACCAGATCCGGTTGTGCAAGAAGATCCCCGAGGGGTTCCACGTCACCGACGCCGACGTTGCCACGGTGCTGCCCAAGGGCCGGTCGCTTGCCGACGAGATGGCGGCGGATCGTATTTTCTATGGCGACTACGGCGTGCTGGCAGGACTGCACCGCCGGCCGGGCCGGATCATGACCGAGCCGTTCTGCCTGTTCCATCGCAACGCCGAGAACATGCTGACGCCGATCGCCATTCAAGCGCGGCGCGACTTGGCCCGCGAGCAGACGCCGGTGTTCACGCCGGCCGACAGCAAATGGGATTGGCTGACGGCGAAGGCGTTCGTGCAGAACGCCAGCAACCACACCCACCAGGGCATCTTTCATTACTTCGGCTGCCACCTCGTCACCGAGGTCATCACGGTCGCCTTCCACCGCAATGTGCCGCCGCAGAGCCCCCTCTATGCCCTGCTGACGCCGTTCCTCGGCAAGTGCCTGGGCATCAATGAGATCGCACGCAAGCTCTTGGTGAGCCGAGACGGCATCATCGACCGTTCGCTATCGGGCGGCGCCAAGGGCGTGCTCGAGGGCTGCGCGCGCGCCTGGTCGCTGTACCGCTGGGACGAGCACACCTTCCACGGCGACCTTGTAGCGCGCGGTGTCACGGCAGCGACCCTGCCGGTGTACGCATTCCGCGACGACGCGAGCCTGATCTGGGACGCCATCCACGCCTACGTTCGGGAGATCATCGACGCGCACTATCGATCGGATGCGGCGGTCGCCGAGGACCAGGAGATCGCGCAGTGGCTGGCCGAGCTGCGCGACGCCGAGGGCGGGGCGATGAAGGGCCTGCCGGACGTGACGGCCCGCGCCGCGCTCATCGACTTCCTCACCGACATCATCTTCAAGGCGGGGCCTCTGCACAGCGCCATGAACGCCGGCCAGCTCGAGGCGTACGGCTATGTGCCACACACGCCGGCGGGGCTGTATCAGGACCCGCCGACGCGCAAGGGATCGAGCGACGAGACGACCTTCCTGCGCCTGCTGCCCGACCGGGAAACCGCCTGCAAGCAGATCGGCCCGGCATGGGTCCTGGCGCGGCCGACGCCGGTGCCGATCACCCACTTCGCCGAGAGTCACCTTGCGGCGATGCCAGCGCCACACCGCGCCGCGGCGCTGCGGCTGCAGGAGGCGATGCGCGGCATCTCGCGCACGGTGGCCGAGCGCAACCGCGGACGCTTCCTGCCCTACGAATACATGGACCCTGCGACCATGGCCTATCAGGTGAACCTGTAGGTCCTAGACCAGAGGGGGATCGATTTCGCGTTCGAAATGGCGGTGCTTGGCGACCGCCGCGATAATGCCCGCACCCCGGCGTCCGGTGTCGTCGGCATGGTGCAGTAGGAGGCCGGCGTCATCCGCGCCCGAGGGCAACGTGCCTGGTATGCCGGCCCGCTCGAGGAGATCCCGCGCCGCCCCCAATAGCAGGATCGGCTTGCAGTGCCGGTACTGGTTCTTCAGGAACTCCACCGCGTGGCCGTTCTGTGCCAGCGCGCCGGCGGCACCATCGCCCCCAATCACCACGCGAGCACTCCAGACAACGCGACGAACGCGGCAACGATCGTCTGAAACTTCGTGAGGTCCACGGGCCAGGCTCCCCTCCCGACGATCCTTACTAGGGGCTTGCTAGCCGGATTCGGCACCCCAGATGTCCGTACTAAGTACTTGAAAAACTGGTCGGAGTGGGCGGATTTGAACCGCCGACCCCCAGACCCCCAGTCTTGGGCCGACAGTTTAGATGGATCGCGCTCGCCTTCGCCAAATTTTGTTACGCGATTGATCTAGCGACCTTCTCGACATCGCGTTGCTGTGCCGTTCAGCGATGCGCTACGCTGCCGGTTGCTTACCTTTGCTTACCCCGTGCTTACCTGACTGGCAAACTGAGAGCCGTCGTCACATGACGAAGTTGACCATCCGAACCGTCACGGCCGCCAAACCCCAGCAATCTGACTTCGTCCTTTGGGATGAGGCCCTGC
>CAMDPO010000035.1 GCA_945904955.1 Rhizobium sp. Q54 | reverse complement strand
GCTCACGCTTAGCGCCCCTCCGGGGCGACGCGGCGCCACTTCAAAGGCCGCCCAAGTGATTGGGCGGCCTTTGTTATTTCCCGGCACTTGGGCTCTTGAACTGCCAGGGGCCATCCCCACATGAGCGTACGTGCAGCGGTGCTGGTTTCAGCGGGCTGCTAGTAGCTTGGCCCACTCAGGCAAGCGCACTCGAATCGCTCATTGGAGGATTTGTACATGCGTCTCTACACCGTGAATTCCGGCGTTCCAGCCCACGTGGCAAACCCCTGGGGCTTGGACGCCTACGAGACCTTCGATCGCCTGTTCGCGCCGCTCGCCCGCGCCGGCAACGGCCCCGCCTACGACGTGGCGCAGCAGGACGAAGATCACTTCCGCGTCGACATCGCCGTTCCCGGCTACGCCGAGAACGAGCTTGGCATTACCCAGGAAGCCCAGGACCTGATCGTCACCGGCAAAGCTGGCGCCACGACGGAGGGCGTCACCTATGTGCGCCGGGCCATCGGCACGGGCGAGTTCGAGAGCCGCTTCGCACTCGGTGAGAACGTCCGCGTCGCGGGCGCCAAGCTCGCCAACGGCGTCCTCTCGATCGACCTCGTCCGCGAGGTGCCCGAGGCCTTGAAGCCGCGCCGCATCAACATCGGCGGCGCCCCGGCGCTCGACGCCAAGGCCGCCTAAAGGTCCTCTCCCTCCCTCTGGGCCTAAGCGGAAAAACAAACGGGCCGCCTTCATTAAGAAGGCGGCCCGAGTTTTTTGTAGAGGGAGGCTCGTCCCGCTAACTAAGCTCGCGTACTACGCTCGCTACCAAAGGATCAGCCAAATACTCGGCCGTCGTTCGATGGCCAGTACCCTAGGCGCCAAAGGTTAAAGGGACCTTAAGAGCCCCCATGAGCGACGACACCATGCTCGCCATCGGCGTCCGCGCGCCGGGCGGCCCCGAGGTCCTGGTGCCCGAGCGCCGCCCGGTGCCCGTCCCTGGCGTCGGTGACGTGCTGATCCGCGTGAGCGCGGCCGGCGTGAACCGCCCGGACCTCCTGCAGCGCCAGGGCAAGTACCCGCCGCCGCGCGGCGCCTCCGACATCCTCGGCCTCGAAGTGGCCGGCACCGTCGTCGCCTCCGGCCCCGGCGCCCACCGCTTCCGCGTCGGCGAGCGCGTCTGTGCGTTGGCCAACGGCGGCGGCTACGCCGAGCTGTGCGTGGTGCCCGAAGGCCAGGTCTTGCCGGTGCCCGCTGGCCTCTCCGACGTCGAGGCGGCGGCGCTGCCCGAAACCTTCTTCACCGTGTGGGCCAACGTCTTCGATGACGCGAGGCTGCTGCCCGGCGAGCGGCTTCTGGTACACGGCGGCACCAGCGGCATCGGCACGACCACCATCCAACTCGGCGCTGCCCTGGGTGCGATGGTCTTCGCCACCGCCGGCAGCGACACCAAGGTCGACGCCTGCCTGCGCCTCGGCGCCACCCAGGCGTTCAACTATCGCGCGGGCCCGTTTGCCGACGCTGTGCTGGCGGCGACGGGCGGCGAGGGCGTCGACGTTGTCCTCGACATGGTGGGCGGCGCCTACCTGGCGCAGAACCTGCGCGTGCTGCGCGCCGGGGGGCGTTTGGCGTTCATTGCCTTTCTCGGCGGCAGCAAGACCGAGGTCGACCTCCTGCCGATCCTGCAGAAGCACCTGGTAGTCACCGGCTCGCTGATGCGGCCACGCCCCGCCGCCGAGAAGGCATCGATCGCCGCCCGCCTGGAGGCCCGGGTATGGCCCCTGCTGGCGTCCCGGCGCATCCGGCCGGTGGTCGATTCGACATATCCCCTGGCCGAGGCGGCCAAGGCCCACGCCCGCCTTGAGGAGGGCGGCCACATTGGCAAAGTGGTATTGACGCGGGACCCGCCGACCCCCTAGAGCTTGTGTATGGGCGAGGAAAAGGGTGACCGTTTCGGTTGACCCCCGAGCCCTGCCCACACACCTTAGTTTACGAACCGGGCACCTAAGCCCGGCCCCGGGGCCCGCATCGCTTCGCCCGCCCCCAAGGAGAGAATCCATGACCCTGCCGCTGATGCCCAAAGCCACCGCCGTCTGGTTGGTCGACAACACGTCGCTGACCTTCGATCAGGTCGCCGACTTCACCGGGCTGCATCCGCTCGAGGTCAAGGGCATTGCCGACGGCGAGGTCGCCGTCGGACTGCAGGGCGTCGACCCAAGCCTGTCGGGCCAGGTCACCATGGAAGACATCCGCCGCTGCGAGGCCGACCCGTCGGGCCGCCTCAACATCGTCGTCACCAGCGTGCCCGCGCCCAAGGCGCGCACCAAGGGTCAGCGCTACACGCCGGTGTCCAAGCGCCAGGATCGCCCCGCCGCCATCCTGTGGCTGCTGCGCTACCACCCCGAGCTTTCCGACGCACAAGTCTCGCGCCTGGTCGGCACCACCAAGCCGACCATCGTCTCGGTGCGCGAGCGCACGCACTGGAACATTCAGCAGCTGAAGCCGAACGATCCGGTCAGCCTCGGTCTGTGCTCCCAGCAGGATCTCGACGACGCACTGCACCGTGCGCGCAAGCGCGAGCGGCGCAAGGCCGACCGTACGCGCCGCGAGCAGTCGCGCGCCCAGAAGGCTTCCGAAGGTGGCGCGGTTCCGGGCGAAGCGGCAGTCGCCGCCGTGCCGGCCGAGGAACCTTCGCCGGACGTTGACGGGGCTTAGTCCCGGGCGGGCGCCGGGCGTGGCCCGCTAGGCGGGACGCCCGTGCGCAGGGAATAAAAAAGCGCCGCTAGGCAGAGCCTGCGACGCCGCTAATCTGGTCTTTCAGCCGAAGCTTCAGTCGCTTCAACTCGTTGATCCGGGCATCGTCCGGGTCGTTCTTCGCGTACTCGTGCTGGATTTCCGAATCGATCCGGCGATGCTCGAACCGTAGCGCATCGATGCCTTTGTTCTCCATCGTGCACAACCTCCAGAGTTGCAGACCTAATTAAGGTACGCCTCCGAAATCCTATCCGCCACCAGCTTCGTTTCCGTGCCGGCTGCCGGGAAAGGCAACGGACAGGATGCGGGCCAAATCCCGGTCGTCCTCAGGTGAAGGATCGACGCGGAGTAGGGTGAAATACCGAGCAAAGCTGGTCGCGGCTTGGGCAATCGCTGCTTCGGAATTGACCGCTCGCGACGCCGGCCGTCCGATGACCTCGACCAGCATCATCTGCTCGATGCTCTCGGCCTCGAGCTCGGCCTTCATGGTGTCGGCGCGTACCGCCTCGCTCAGGTCCTTGGGCACCGGCTCGACCCCGCGTTCGAGAGTCTGGCGCGCGGCGCGCAGCGGCAGCACGACGTCGCGTCGCCACGGCCCGACGGCAGCCACAGCGCGCAACAGCTTGTCGTTGTCGAGCTCGCCCGCGCCGGTTGCCGCCGCCCAGGTGCACAGCAGCAGGATGTTGACGTCGATGTCGGTCCTGGCGCGGTGGCGCTCCTGGATCGCCAGGCACGCGGCAGCCACACGGCTGTCTCCGTACAGGAGCACCGAGTATTCCCAGAATGGATTGGGCCGCATCGTCATGGGGTGTATCCTGCACACATGATGACGCCGTCGGACAGCAACGCGTCCGGCCGCAAGGAGCTGCAACGCAGGCTCATCGAGTTGCGCGAAGAGCATCGCGACCTCGACCTGGCCATCGCGGTCATGAACGAGCCGGGCGGCGATAGCGCCAACCAGGTTCGCGTCCAACGTCTCAAGAAGCGCAAGCTCGCCCTCAAGGACCAGATCGCGCAGCTCGAAAGCGCGCTCCTGCCGGACATTATTGCCTGAGCGCGCCGTAGGCGCGACATCGCATAGCCTCCGGCCCGGCTTGCGAGGCGGGCGGGCATCCCTATACTGCGCGCCCCAACGCCTGGGGGACCATCGAGAATGACCAATCCTGTCGTCGGCATCGTCATGGGCAGCCAGTCCGACTGGCCCACCCTGAAGCATACCCAAGAGACCCTGAAGAACCTCGGCATCGCCAGCGAGGCTAAGGTGCTGTCCGCCCATCGCCAACCGGTGGCCCTCGAGAAGTGGGTGACCGGCGCCGAGGAGCGCGGCTTCAAGGTGATCATCGCCGGCGCCGGCATGGCCGCCGCATTGCCCGGTGTGGTTGCTGCCAGGACGCGCCTCCCTGTGCTGGGCGTTCCGATGGAAAGCAAACTCGACGGACTCGATAGTCTCCTGTCGATGGTGCAGATGCCCGCCGGCATCCCCGTTGGAACCCTTGCCGTCGGTCGCGCCGGAGCCATCAACGCCGCCCTGCTGGCGGCGGCAATTCTCGCGCTCAGCGATCCGAAGGTCGCAGCCAGCCTGAACGAATTCCGCGCCAAGCAGTCCAACGCATCGGAAACGCCCCAGGACCCTGCGTAGCAACGGCCCCGGCGCCGCGGATCACCGCGCGCGCCACGCTGAAGCCGTTGGTGGCCAGGGATTGGGTGGCCGCCTGGGCGCGCGCCTTGGTCTTGCCGAAGGTGGCGATGTCCTTCAGGCGCCGGCCGAGGAATGCCCACGTCTCTGCGGACCCCTCGCTCTCATCCTGGAGCCACACCAGCACCGTCGCAGCGTAGATCGCGCCGAGACTGGCGCGCTTGGTGTACCAGCTGAAGTCGAGCGACTGATCGCCGACCGCGCGCCAGATCGCATCCGTGGTGCGCACCAAGCTGCGCGCACCCGAGATCATGTGTTCCGGCAGAGCCTGCAGCGCGACCGCGCGCGCGGCGGCGCGGCGGCCGTTCGCATCGGCCATTGCCTCGATGCGCAGACGCACGGCGAGCGCGACGCGCTGGCCGACGCGCAGCTCGGGCAAGTCGTTGCGGTCCAGGCCCTCGACCATGCGCCGGTCGCACGCGCGATGAAACTCTTTGACGAGGTCGTGGACGCCGCGCGGGAAGGCGCGAGCGGCGAGCGGCCGATCGACACCGGCGGCTGCGATGGCGCGGTCGAGGACCGCGTCGGTCCAGCCATGTTCCCCGGCCTCGGCAACGGCCGCAGCGACGATCGCGTCGCGTGCAGCCTCCAGCCGGTCCGCGGACACGTGCTTCACACCTGGCCCCTGGCCAGTTGCGGCAACGGCCGCATCGAAATCGATGCGGCCGGTGTCATTCGGCGTGCGCCTCGTCGCGCTCCTCAGGGTCTTGGCTGAGGAAGCGCTCGAATTCCGACTCGAACACCAGCAGACCGAGGTCCTTCATGCGCTGCGGATAGAGCACGCCGTCGAGGTGATCGACCTCGTGCTGTACGACGCGTGCGTGATAGCCCGACACCGTACGGTCGATCTTCTCGCCGCTCGGTGTGGTGCCGCGATAGCGGATCTTGGTGTAGCGCGGTACGACGCCGCGCAGGCCGGGCACCGACAGGCAGCCCTCCCAGCCTTCGTCCATCTCCTCGCCGAGCACCGTGATCTCGGGATTGATGAGCGCCAGCACCGGCGCGTTGGCCTCTTCCGGCTGCTTGGGATCGTCCGGCGGCGGCCGGAACACGACGATGCGCTTGTTGATGTGCACCTGGGTCGCGGCAAGGCCGCGGCCGTCGGCGTCATCCATGGTCTCGATCATGTCGGCGACCAGGCGCTTGATCTCCGGCGCGGTCGGGTCAGTGACCGTCTCCGCCGGCCGCATCAGCACCGGGTGCCCCATCCGCGCGATCTTGAGGATGGCCATGGGCGCCTCAGAGCTCCTTGCCGATGTCCTGCATCATCTTCTTGGCGTCGGCGAGCAGCATCATCGTATTGGGCGAATAGAACAGCTCGTTGTCGATTCCGGCATAGCCGACGCCCTTCATCGAGCGCTTGATGAACAATACCGTCTTCGCCTTGTCGACCTCCAGGATCGGCATGCCGAAGATCGGGCTCTTGGGGTCGTTCTTCGCCGCCGGATTGGTCACGTCGTTGGCGCCGATGACGATGGCGACGTCGGTGTTGGAGAAGTCCGGGTTGATCTCTTCCAGCTCGTGGACGTCCTCGTAGGGCACGTTCGCTTCGGCCAGCAGCACGTTCATGTGCCCGGGCATGCGCCCCGCCACCGGATGGATGCCGTAGCGCACCTTGACGCCCTGGGCCTTCAGCTTCGCGGACACCTCAGCGAGCACGTGCTGGGCCTGCGCCACCGCCATGCCGTAGCCGGGCACGATGATCACGGAGCCCGCGTTCTTCAGCAGGAAGGCGGCGTCCTCGGCCGAGCCTTCCTTGTGCGGCTTGTCGGTCTTCGATCTGGCCGTCGTCGCCACGGCGCCGAATCCGCCGAGGATGACCGAGAAGAACGACCGGTTCATCGCCTTGCACATGATGTAGCTGAGGATCGCGCCCGACGAGCCGACCAGTGCGCCCGTGACGATCAGCGCCGAATTTCCCAGCGTGAAGCCGATGCCGGCCGCGGCCCAACCCGAATAGGAGTTGAGCATCGAGATGACTACCGGCATGTCGGCGCCGCCGATCGGGATAATCAACAGCACGCCGATGGCGAAGGCGAGCCCGGTGAAGATCCAGAACCACTGCGGGTCGGGCGTCTGGGCGAACATCGCGATCAGCACCGCGATGACCACGCCGATGGCGAGATTCAGCCAGTGCTGGGCCGGGAACATCACCGGATCGCCCGACATCAGGCCAGCCAGCTTGGCGAAGGCGACGATCGAGCCCGAGAAGGTGATGGCGCCGATGACGACGCCGAGCGCCATCTCGATGCGGCTGGCGACGAAGATGGTGCCGCTGGCATCGAGAATGCCGAACGACTCCGGGCTCAGGAACGCGGCGCTGGCGACCAGCACCGCCGCCATGCCCACCAGGCTGTGAAAGCCGGCGATCAACTCCGGCATCGCCGTCATCTGAATCCGGCGCGCGATGATCGTGCCGATGACGCCGCCGACCGCGATGGCGGCGAGGATGCCACCATAAGAGACGATGCTCGGATCGAGCACGGTGGTGCCGATGGCGATCGCCATGCCGGCGATGCCCATCATGTTGCCGCGCCGCGCCGCACCAGGCGACGACAGCCCGCGCAGCGCCAGGATGAAGAGGACCGAGGCGACGAGGTAGGCGAGGGCGGTGAGGTTCGCGGACACGTACTTCTTCTACTTCTTGTTGGGGGCGCGTCCGCGCCCGCGGAACATGCTGAGCATGCGCTGGGTCACGACGAAGCCGCCGAAGATGTTGACCGCAGCGAGAGTGATGGCGGCGAGGCCGAGCACCTTGGCGGCGCTGAAATCGGCAGGGCCGGCGGCCATCAAAGCGCCGACGACGATGACGCTCGAGATGGCGTTGGTGATCGCCATCAGCGGCGTGTGCAGCGCGGGCGTCACGCTCCAGATGACGTAGTAGCCGACGAAGATCGCCAGCACGAAGATCGAGAGCTGCCAGATGAGCGGATCGACTTCCATGGCTTAGGCCTTCTTGAGCGAGTCGTGAACGATGGCGCCGTCGCGGGTGAGCAGCGCGCCCTTCACGATCTCGTCGTCCCAGTTGATCTTGAGTCCGCCGGCCTTGTCGGCGAGCGGCGTCAGGAAGTTCAGCAGGTTGCGTGCGTACAGGGCGGAGGCATCCACGGCCAACCGGCTCGGCACGTTGATGTGCCCGACGATACGTACGCCGTTCACCGTCACGACCTCGCCCGCCTTCGAGCCGACGACGTTACCGCCGTGCTCGACGGCGAGGTCGACGATCACCGAGCCCAGCCGCATGCCGGCGATCATGTCTGCGGTGATCAGGATCGGCGCCTTGCGCCCCGGAATGAGGGCGGTCGTGATGGCGATGTCTTGCTTCTTCAGGTGCTCGCTCACCACCGCGGCCTGCTTGGCCGCTTGGTCCTTGTCGAGCTCCTTGGCGTAGCCGGTCTTGGCGGCGGCGTCGGCTACGCCCTCCGGCAAGAGGAACGTCGCGCCGAGGCTTTCGACCTGTTCCTTGGTGGCGGCGCGCACGTCGGTCGCCGACACGACCGCGCCCAGGCGCCGCGCCGTGGCGATCGCCTGCAGGCCGGCAACGCCGGCGCCGAGGATAAAAATCTTCGCAGGTGCGATGGTGCCTGCCGCCGTCATCATCAGCGGGATGGCGCGCCCGAACTCGGCGGTGGCGTCGAGCACTGCCTTGTAGCCGGCGAGGTTCGACTGCGACGACAGCGCATCCATGCTTTGGGCGCGGCTGATGCGCGGGATCATCTCCATGGCCATCGCCGTCACTCCGGCGCTGGCGTAGGACGCGGCCTGCGAGGGGTGGCTGAGCGGATCGAGCAGGCCGAGCAGGATCGCGCCACGCGGCACCAGGGCCAGCTCGTCGCTGCCCTCGGACTTCTCGAGCGGGCGCTGCACCTTCAGCACCAACCCTGCGTCCTTGTAGGTCGCAGCCGTGTCGTTCGCGATGGTCGCGCCCGCCGTGCGATAGGACTCGTCGCTGATGCTGGCGCCCGCGCCGGCGCCCTGCTCGACGGTCACTGCGAAGCCGAGGCCGACGAGCTTCTTCACCGTCTCCGCGGTCGCGGCGACGCGGTGCTCCTGTGGCCGTCGCTCTTTCGGAATCGCTACTTTGAGCGATGCAGCCAAAACCCTCACTCCTGGAAAAGGGCAGGTCTCGGCCGCCGCCAGCCCCGCCAAAAGAGGCGGCACTATAGCAAAGAGGTCCGCCGGTTCAACGCGGGGGCGCGGGGTGCTCCAGTGCGGAAACGGGCCGGCGGCCGAGGGCCCGTGGCACGCAGATCAGCCACGTCGCGGCGCCGAGCAGTGCGATCGCCAACGGCATGGCCAGGGCCGTATGCGTCATAAGGACGCCCACCGCCTGAGCGACCGCGGCGCCGGTGAGCAGTTGCAGGAAGCCTAGCGTGCTGCTGCCTGCGCCGGCGGCATCCGGCACAGCCGCGAGCGCGCCGGCTTGGGCGTTGGGCTGCACCACGCCGATCCCCAGTCCGACAAAGGCGCACGGCACGGCGACCGCCCATAGTGTCCACCAGCCGGCGAACAGCAGCAGCGCCATGGCGAGGCCAGCAAGGGCGGCGATGGATGCTCCCGTTAGCACCATGCGGTCGATGCCGTGGCGGCCGCCCAGTCGCGCCGAGAGCAACCCGCCCAAGGCGTAGCCGACGCCGCCGACCACGAACACGAGGCCGTAGCTGCTGGCCGGCAACTTCAGCGCCGTGACGATCATGTACGGCGCCCCGGCGATGAATGCGAAGAACGCCCCCATGCTGAGGGCCGACTGCGCGGCATAGAGGTGAAACATCGACCGGCGCTGCGGTGTCCACGCATTGCCACGCGCGGACGCCGCCGCCGGCCTGCTTTCGCGCAGCGACGTCAGCGTCAGCGCCAGCATCAGCGCGCCGATCGCAGCGATGCCGACGAAGTTGGCGCGCCAGCCGAACGCTTCGGTGATGATTCCACCGGCAATGGCCGCGACCATCGGTGCGAGCGCCATCGCCATGCCGATCAGGGACAGCGCCCGCGCCGCGCCGCCAGTCCCGTACACATCCTGGACGATGGCGCGGGCGATCCCACCCGACGCCGCTCCCACCGCCTGCACGACGCGCCCCAGAATCAGAATGGGCAACGTTGGCGCCAGCCAGCAGACGATGCTGCCGGCGATGAAGATGCCGAGGCCGACAAGGGCCACAGGCCGGCGGCCGAGGCGATCGGAGACCGGCCCCCACGCGAGCGTGGCCACCGCCATGGCAAAGAACGACAAGCTGACGGCGAGCTGCACGGCCGATACGCCCGCGCCGAACGTCTCCTGCACCGCTGGCAGGGCCGGCAGCATCAGCTGCGTTGCGGCAGGACCCGCGGCGATGAGCGCCGCAAGGATCACCAGCAACAGCGCCGAGGGCGTGGGTGGTGGGCGGCTCAATTCGTCACCGCAGCGGCCTGCGACTCGCGGCCCATCGCGTCGACCAGGCTGCGCGTCGTGTTCTGCAGGCGGTCGACAAGGTACATCGACAAGTTCATGAGCAACCGGCTGGCGACCGCGGGCGCGCCGCGCGTCAGGCGCTCGAGGAATTCGCGGGTGAGCAGCAGCACCTCGGCGTCGGTCACGGCGGCGACGTCCGCGGTACGCGGGCGCCTGCTCAAGAACGACATCTCGCCGAACATCTGTCCCTTGCCCAAGGTCTCGATCACATGACCACGCGCCCGCACCTCGAGGACTCCCGACATCACCATGTACATGTCGTTGCCCGGGTCTCCGGCGCGGATCACCAGGTTGCCCTTCTGGACGCGCACGACGGTTCCCGAGTGCAGGACCTCTTTGACCTCGGGTTCGGCGAGGCCACGCAGGAGTGGGTAATCGTCAACGTGCACGCGTTCGGTCAGGTAGCGTAAGAACTCGTCGGTGCCCATGACGCGGGCGCAGCTCGGCTGCGCATGTTCGGCGAACCGCTTGGCGAACCATGCGCCATGGGCGGGGTCGTTCTTGAAGGGAGCGGCCATGCGCGCGAGCGGCGAGTGCACCCGTGTGAGGTACTCGACGTCGTCGCCCACCAGCACCATCGGCACGGACAGGCCTACGTCGGTATCCAAGACGTTCGCCATGAAGCGCCGGTATCCCATGACCTCGTAGAGCGAGACCAGCGGCGGCGCGCAGTTGATGAAGTCGAGCCAAATGCCCTTGGCGCGCGCTTCACCGTAGACGGCCGCGAGCAGGACGCCCAGCGCCTTCGTGCCGCGATACTGCGGCGCGACTATAAGACGGGAGGTGAACGAGATCGCCTCGCGCGGCACCTCGGGCAGTTTGTCCAACTCGTAGAACTGGACTTGCCGCGCTTCGGGCGCCCTGGGTGCCCAGATATTGCGAACCGCTGCGACGAGCTCGTTGCCATCGGCCAGATACAGGACCGTAGCGACCCGATCGAGCGGGTCGGTGAGCATCTTGCTCGTGTTGTCTGCGTAGTCCGGATGCTTCTTCATCTCGTCCACGACGACGCGGTAGCGTAGGCGATAGACCGCTTCCTTTTCCTCGCGCGTCGTCGCGCTGCCGACTCGCAGGCGCGTCCGCATCCCGTCCGCCGCCTCGGTCACGACGGCGCTCTGCTCCCGTTGGGCCAGGGGCGCTTGGGTGCGAGGGAGGAACGCGGCGTCGCGGTGCTGCCGCTTGCCACGACTCGCTGGGAAGTCGCCTGCAGCCGCCGTGCAAGCACTTGCGCCAGGGACTTGTACAAACGCGCTGCGGTCTGCGGGCGGTCAAGGAGCAGACCGTCGATGGCGGCCTCGCTCAGGTCGACCACGTCGACCGGCGTATTCGCGACGACGTCGGCCGTCGCCCGGCCGTCGGCACCTTGCAGAAACGAGATCTCGCCGACGACATCGCCCGCACCCAACGTTGCCAGGACGAGACCGTCGCTGCGGCGCACCTCGGCGCTGCCGGACAGAATCACGGAAAGGGAACTGAATCGTGCGCCAGCTTGGACTAGCATCTCGCCGACGGCACGTGCACGCAAGCTGCCGCGCTCCAGGCACTCCGCGCGCTCATCGACCGTCAGGCTGTGAAGGAAGGTGTTCGTCATTCGGTCCCGGCGCTCCTTGGGCACGCTACCGGAGACGCGCGCCGGAACCAAGCCGGGACCCTTACTGCGGTAGCGGCACTCCGGCTTTGTCGAAGGCCGCTTTCTGGCGCTTGCCGAGGGCCTTCACGTCGAAGTCCTCGATCAGGTCGTGGAACATGCGGTGCCAGTTGAGCTTGGCGCGCAGGCGCAGGAACACCGCACCCAGGCCCACCGACGCGCGATTCATGAATACCCACTCGCGCGGCGGCGTCACGCCGCCTTCCTCGCGCAGGCGTCGGTGTACGTCGCGCGCAATGTCTTCCCCGAAGATGCCGCGCGCCTCGATCTCCTGCAGCCGGCGCGGCCGATCTTCGAGCAGCGGCGCATACAGGAACTCCGCCCATACGCGCAGCACCTCGACGACGGCCGGCGTCAGGCGCTCGAAGCCCCAGGTCGTGAAGGCGTGCATGGCCAGGTCCTGATCGTCATCGCGCACCGATCGGTACAGATCGATGACGCCCTCGATGAATTTCGGCTGGAACGCCCGCAGGCAACCGAAGTCGAGCAGGTTGATGGAGTGGTCCGCGGCGACCGTGTAGTTGCCGAGGTGCGGGTCACCGTGGATGACGCCGGCCTGGTAGAACGGCACGTACCACGCGCGGAACAGCGCTTCGGCGACCTCGTTGCGCACGGATTCGGGCGCGCTCTCCATCTCGGCCAGCGGACGTCCATCGAGCCACGTCATGGTCAGCAGCCGCTTGGTCGACACGTCCGGCAGGACGCGCGGCACGTGCACACGCTCTTCCTTCGCCAGAAGCGCCGCGTACAGATTGAGGTGCCGCGCCTCCAGCTCATAGTCGAGCTCTTCGCGCAGACGTGCGCCGATCTCGGTGAGCACGTGGCGGGTGTCGATGCTGCGGTCGAGACGGCGATAGATCGCCAGGATTACCGACAGCTGGCCGAGGTCCGCTTCGACCGCCGCCGCCATGTCGGGATACTGCAGCTTGCAGGCGAGTGCGCGCCCGTCCAACGACTGCGCGCGATGCACCTGGCCGAGCGACGCGGCGGCGGCGGACGTCTTGTCGAACTCGGAGAATTGCTCGCGCCAATGGGGCCCAAGCTCGCTGCTCATGCGGCGCTGGACGAAGGCCCAGCCCATGGGCGGCGCATTGGCCTGCAGTTCGCTCAGCTCGCGCGCGAAGTCCGCCGGCAGCGCTTCGGGAATGGTGGCGAGCATCTGCGCCACCTTCATCACCGGCCCCTTGAGGCCGCCCAGCGCCTTCTTCAACTCGCCGGCGACCGCACTTTCCTTGGTGCTGCCCATCAGGCGCCCGGAGGCGGCGCGCACCGCCACGCCGCCGATCGAGGCGGAGACGCGCGCGTAGCGCGTCAGTCGTCCTGCTAGTGAGTCGCGCTCACGTCGTGGGGCCATCGGGCTCCGGGTCTAGACGCCATGATATTCGCGGTACCAGGCGACGAACTTCGGCACACCGACTTCGATCGGCGTGCGCGGCTCGAAACCGAGATCGCGGCGCGCCGCGTCGATGTCGGCGTAGGTCGCCTGCACGTCGCCCATCTGCATCGGCTCCAGGATCTGCTTTGCCTTCTTGCCGATCGCCTTTTCCATCACGGCGATCAGCTTGAGCAGCGGCTCGGAGTTATTGTTGCCAAGATTGTAGACGCGATGCGGCGGTTTGCTGGCCGGCGGGGTGCGCAGTGCGGCGAGGATCCCGGCCACGATGTCTTCGATGAACGTGAAGTCGCGCGACATGTCACCGCGATTGAACACGCGGATCGGTTCGCCCGCGAAGATCGCCTTGGCAAACAGGAACATCGCCATGTCGGGCCGGCCCCACGGTCCATACACCGTGAAGAAACGCAGTCCGGTTTGCGGGATGCCGTACAGGTGTGCGTAGCTGTGACTCATCAGCTCGTCGGCGCGCTTGGTCGCCGCGTACAGCGACACCGGGCGGTCGACGCGATCGTCGACGGAGAACGGCAGCTTGTCGTTGCCGCCGTACACCGAACTCGAGCTTGCATAAACGAGATGCTCGAAGCCCTCGGCGTGGCGGCAGTACTCGAGGATGGCGAGGTGGCCGATGATGTTGGCGCCGATGTACTCGAACGGATGCTCGAGCGAATAGCGCACACCGGCCTGGGCCGCGAGATGAACGACGCGCCGGATCGGACCGAACGGCGCCAAGGTCGTGGCGAGCTTCTCGTGCTCGGCGAGGTCCGCCTTGATGAAGGTGAAGCCCTTGTGGCGGCGCAGGCGCTCGAGGCGCGCTTCCTTGAGGCGCACGTCATAGTAGCTGTTGACGATGTCGAGCCCGACGACCGGCTCGCCCTGGCCAAGCAGCGCTTCGGCGACGTGGTAGCCAATGAAACCGGCAGCGCCAGTCACCAAAACCGTCATGGAATCCCAGGAGCAAAACGATGGGCGGCGCCGAAGGTTCTCCGGCGTCGCCCCTGAGGCAGCCTAGCACCGCCGCGCTTGGCTGCGAAGTTCACACGCGTCGCGCGGTGCGCGCCTCCGGCCCGTCGCGCGGTGCGCGCCTCCGGCGCGACGTCAATGCGAGGCGGTCTTGGCTCCCTTGTCGAAGGTGGCCGTCTGGTCGGCCGACGCCTCGTTCTGGTACTTCGCCTTCCATTCGGCATACGGCATGCCGTAGACGATGGCGCGCGCGTCCTCGTAGCTGATGTCGCTGATGCCGCGCTCCTCGGCCGCCGCGCGGTACCACTTGGCCAGGCAGTTGCGGCAGAAGTGGGCGAGGTTCATCAGGTCGATGTTCTGCACTTCCTTGTGCTCGTCGAAGTGCTTGAGCAGACGGCGGAACGCTGCCGCCTCGAGCTCGGTGCGCGTACGATCGTCCATGTCTGGGTGCTCCCGAATGCGGTCGCGGTTGGCTCTATCTTAGGCCGCGCCCCGCGCCCCTGTCGCCCGCCCGTCCGGCGCATCGACAGCTTGCCGTGCCGCCAGGAGCAGGGCCGCCAGGCGTTGGGTCCAGGCGGTGATACCCGCGTCGTCGGCGAGCAGGTCCTGGCGGACCTCGATCAGCACATGGGGGCGGCCCTGGGTCTGGCCATGGCGGCGGCAGGTGTAGCCCTCGGGGTGGCTGCCGGAATACGGCTCGTTGTCGCCCACCACGAGGTCGCCATCCCGCCGCAGGGCCTCCAGCAGGAAATCGGCAACGCGGCGGTCGCGGTCAGAAAGGATGCCGACGTGCCACGGCCGCGGCGCGTCGCTCAGATTGGGCGTGAAGCTGTGGATCGACGCCAGCAAGGGCGCCGTGCCGTCCTGCTCGGCCGCCGCCAGCGTCTCGGCGATACGCCCGTGGTACGCCTCGAGGTAGTCGCGCTCGCGCCGCGCCCGCTCCTGCGACGACAGGTCGCGGTTGCCGGGCACCGGAACCCCATGGCTCAGCGCCGGGATCGAGGTGGCAACGCCGGGCGCGCGGTTGCAGTCGATGACCAGGCGCGAGACGCCGGAAAGCACCGCCGGAGCCCCGAGTTGTGCGGCGAGTGCGCGGGTCAGCGCGGCGGCGCCGAGGTCCCAGGCGACATGCAGGGACAGGGCGGCGGGGTCGAGACCGAGCCGCGCCAGCCGCGGCGGAATGCGGTTGCTGGCATGGTCGCAAATCAGCACAATGCCGGCCCGCGTCGTCCCAGCGATGGCTTCGTACGGTCGCCCTTCCTCGGGGTCGTTGCGTGCCGCGTTGGTCAGCCTGCCGTCTCCAAGACTTGGCTTACCCCTTATACTACCGCCTCGCTGCCGCGGACGGCGTCCTGGGACGCCCAAGGGCGTCCTTCGCGGCCTGAGCTGAACCTGTCATGCGACGCCAGCGCAATATCAAGATCATTGCCACCCTCGGACCGGCGAGCTCCACGCTGCCGCTGATCCGCGCGCTGTTCGAGGCGGGCGCCGATGTGTTCCGCCTCAACTTCAGTCACGGCGACCACAAGACGCACCGCGAGATGTTCAACATCATCCGCGCGCTCGAGGCCGAGGTTGGACGCCCCATCGGCATCCTCGGCGACTTGCAGGGCCCCAAGGTGCGCATCGGCACCTTCGTGCAGGGCCCCGTGATCCTGCGCACCGAGCAGACCTTCCGCCTCGATCTCGATCCGTTGCCGGGCGACGCGACACGCGTCTGCCTGCCGCATCCCGAGATTTTCGCTGCGGCGACCGTCGATACCGATCTCCTGATCGACGACGGGCGCCTGCGCCTGCGCGTCACCAAGTCAGGCGCCGACGTCATGGAGACGGTGGTGCTCGCCGGCGGCCGCATCTCCGACCACAAGGGCGTCAACGTCCCCGGTGTCGCGCTGCCTCTGAAGCCGCTTACGCCCAAGGACCGCACCGACCTCGACTTCGCGCTGTCGCTGGGCGTCGACTGGATAGCGCTGTCTTTCGTGCAGCGCGCCCAGGACGTCGCCGAAGTCCGCGAGATCATCGCCGGCCGCGCCGGCTTGATGACCAAGGTCGAGAAGCCGACGGCGATCGACGAGCTCACCGGCATCCTCGCCCTGTCCGACGGCCTGATGGTGGCGCGCGGCGACCTCGGCGTCGAAATGCCCATCGAGGCGGTGCCAGGCTTGCAGAAGCGGCTGGTGCGCGCGGCGCGCGCCGCCGGCAAGCCGATCGTCGTGGCGACGCAGATGCTCGAATCGATGATCCACGCGCCGACGCCGACTCGCGCCGAAGTCTCCGACGTCGCCACCGCCGTGTATGACGGCGCCGATGCGGTGATGCTGTCGGCGGAATCCGCGGCGGGCGCCTATCCGATCTCCGCGGTGCGGATGATGGCGCGCATCGCCGAGCAGACCGAGAAGGATCCGCTCTACCGCGCCATCATGAACGCCGACAAGCCAAAGCCGGAATCGACGGCAGCCGACGCCATCAGCGCCGCCGCGGCGCAGACGGCCGAGACGCTGGGCGCCGCCGCCATCGTCGGCTACACCGACTCCGGCTCGACCGCATTGCGCGCGGCGCGCGAGCGCCCGACGGTGCCGATCATGGGCCTGACGCCCAAAGTCGCGACGGCGCGCAAGCTCGCCATCGCCTGGGGCGTCCACAGCGTGCCGACCCGCGATCCCTCGGGCTTCAACGAGATGCTCGATATCGCCTTGGAAGCCGCCCTGCGCGACGGTTTTGGCCAGGTCAACGACCGCATCGTGATCATCGCCGGCGTGCCGTTCGGCTCGCCCGGCGCCACCAACATCATGCGCATCGCGCGCATTCCCGAACCGGGCGGCGGCGGCACCGGCTAAGGCCCGCGGCGCCGGCGCCTACTCCGTCAGCATCTCCGATTCGTCGCGCCACTGCGCCTCGAACACCGGCACCTTCTCGGCGAAGCCCTTGAACTCGGCGGCGCCGAGGTCCTTGAACTTCAAGCCCTTGCCGGTGCACAGGTCGAACACCAGCTTGGAGACCGCGATCTGGTCCTGGCCGGCATAGGCCATGACGCGTGCCGCCATCTGCACCGGCGTCCCGAACAGGTCGTTGTTCTCGGCGATCGGCTCGCCGGCATTGATGCCGATCTTGAGGTGCAGCGGTAGGTCCTGATTGACGCCCGAATGGGCCTTGGCGCTCTTCTGAATCTCCACTGCGGCCTGCACCGCCTCGGACGCCACCGGGAACGACGCCATGATGCCGTCGTTGGTCTGCTTGATCTCGGTGCCGCCGTGCATGCGCAAAGACTCGCGCACGATGCGGTTGTGGGCGTGCAGCAGCTTCGCCGTGGCCTCGTCACCGGTCGCTTCGCTGAACGCGCCGATGATGGCGGTAAACATGACCGCGACCGTGCCGCCCTGCTGCTTCTTCTTGTCGCTGCCTTGGGCGTTCCAGTGGTCGAGGGCGTTCTCGAGGAACATGCCGATGTCGCCCTCGGAGTCGTTGCCGAGCGATGCCTCGTCCTCTTGCGAGAGCTCGCCGCTGGCGGCTTTGGTGCGCAGATCCTCGTCCTTGAGGTAGATCGACATGGCTTCGCGACCCGCCCGGAACATGTCGAGGTAGCGCGGCTCCAGGAGATAATTCTCGTGCTTGTCGGCGAACTGCGCGGCGCGGTCGTTGCCGCGGCCAGCGGCGCGGATCACCGCGGCCATGATCTCCTTGTTGCGATCGGTCATCGCCTTGCGCTCGGCGTACGCCTCGGCGGCGCCGGCCAGGAACAGATCGCAGCCGAACTGGTTGAACGTTGACAGCTTGCCGCCCTTGAGGAACTGCGAGCTCGACTTCATCAGGAACTCCACGCAGCGCGCGAAGAACGTGATGATCGACTTCTTCGCCTCCGTGATCTCCGGACCTTCGTTGTCGAGCTCCGGCGGCGGACCTTTGGGCTGAGCGGCGTCGGGGGGCGCATCGCGCTTGCCGGATTCCTTGTTGCCGGCCTCCTTGCGTGCCTCGCGCTCCTCGCGCGCTTCCCGGGCCAGGCTCTTCTTGGCGGCGGGCCGCGACGTGCGACCGGCCGGCCGGCGTTGTCCGCCGCCTGCGACCTGGAAGGCTTGGCTGAACTCGCGCCACGACAGCATGTTGGGCAGGATCAGCAACAGCGAGACGATGAAGAGTCCGACGAAGACCTTCGTCTGAATCCCTTCGCGGTCGAGGAGAAAGGTGAAGATGCCGTAGAGGTCGAAGTAGGCGAGGCCTTACGAGATCAGGCCCGAGACGAACAGCGCCGCAATGCCAGCGGCCATCAGCTTGAATACGACGAGGAACGGCGCCGCGCTGCTCTGGGGCTTCGCGCCGCGCTGCACCAGCACCGGCACATCTTCGTCGTCGTCGCCCTTCGCCTCGTCGTCGCTCTGCGCCGGCGCCGCCTCGGCGGGGCTCTCGCGTTCCTTGCGCACGGCAACGCCGAGCGCGGGCACGGCCGTGGCGCCGGACTTGCTCCAAACGCTGACTTCCTTGGTTTCGCCCGTGGTCGGGTTGAACGTCTCCTCGACCAGGTTGACCCCGAGGACTCCTTGGCGCGTCAAAAGCGCCTCGGCAGCCTTCTTGGCTTCCTCCCGTTGTTCCGATGGAAAGCTGCGGTCACGGGTCCAGCGGCCGCCTTGATGGCGGTACACCGCATAGACAACTTCCTTCAAACGCGGACCCCTCCTGACCCGGCTGCCCTGGTGCCCCTCCCAAGGTACGCAGGACGGCCCGAGTGTAGTTACCGCTGCCTAGCCCTGGCAACGCTGTGGCTTTGGCCGGAAATCACGGTCCTGCTAAGGACTCGGCGCCAGGCAGGCGGCGAAAGCTTCGGCTAGGCCGCGCAGCGTGGCGGCGTAGGCGAGGGGGCCCGGCGGCTGGGACGCCCCCAGGGAATCGACGACCACCAGCCTGGCGCGGGTTCCATTGGTTAACGCCGCGCCGAGGGCGGTCGGGAACTGGGGTTCGCCGAACACGCAGGTGACCCCGGCGTCCGCGACCACCGTGCGCATCGCAGCCAACCCCCTGGCCCCCGGCACCCGGTCGGGATTCACAGTAAGCGTACCGAGGCCGCGCAGGGCGTACCGGGCTTCCAGGTACTGGAAGGCATCGTGCAGCGTCAGGAACGGTTGCTGCGCCGGAGCCAAGAGCGCAGCGAGCTCCGCGTCCAGCGCCCGCAACTCGTCCAACGTGCGCGTCGCGTTGGCGGCATAGCGCGCCGCGTTCTCCGCGTCGCGCTGCGCCAAAGTCGCTGCCACGAACGTCACGACGCGCTGGGCGTTGCCGACATCGAGCCAGAAATGCATATCGCGCGCGTCGCCCTGGTCGTGCGCGTGCTCGGCGCCTGCCTCGCGCAGCGGCAGCAACGACAGTCCTGCCGATGCAGCGAGCCCGATCACCTCGGCGCGTGCTGCAATCGTGGCGAGCGGCTTGGCGAGAAACGTCTCCAGCGCCGGCCCGACCCACAGCACGAGATCCGCATCGGCCAGCGCGCGCGTGTCGGACGGCCGCAGCGAGTACGTGTGCGGCGAGGTGGCGTTGGGCAGCAGCAACGTCGGTACCGCGACGCCGTCCATCACCGCCGCCACGAGGCTGTGCAGCGGCTTCAGGGTGACGACGACACGCGGTGCGGCGGTGGCGGGCGCGGCGAAGGCAAGCAGCAGTACTGCCGCGCATCCCAGGGCAAGCTTCATAGTGTTATGTTATAACATAAAGCCGGCGCGTTGAAATGCACCTTGAAATACAAAGGGCCCCCGGCTGGGTTCACCAGCCGGAGGCCCGTGTCGGGTCGCTTAGACGCGGTTCTCGCCGGTCGGCACAGCCTGGCGGTTGCTCTTCACCGCGCGCTGCAGCTTCTCGAAGGCGCGCACCTCGATCTGGCGCACGCGCTCGCGGCTGATGCCGTACTCCTTCGACAAATCCTCTAGCTTCGCCGGCGATTCCTTCAGGCGGCGTTCCTCGAGGATGTGGCGCTCGCGCTCGGAGAGTCCCTCCATGGCCGAGGCCAGGAGGCCGCGGCGCAAGGTCAGCTCCTCGGAGTCGCCGATCTTCACTTCCTGGTTCGGCGAGTCATCGACCAGCCAGTCTTGCCACTCGCCCTCGCCATCCTCGCGCACGGGTGCGTTCAAGGAATGGTCGGGCGCCGCAAGGCGGCGATTCATGCTGACGACGTCCTCTTCGGACACGGCCAGCTTGTGGGCGATCTTCGCCACGGTCTCGTGGTGGAGGTCGCCCTCTTCCAACGCCTTCAGCTGCCCTTTGATCTTGCGCAGGTTGAAGAACAGCTTCTTCTGCGCGGCGGTCGTGCCGATCTTCACCAGCGACCACGAGTGCAGGATGTATTCCTGGATGGCGGCTCGAATCCACCACATGGCGTAGGTCGCCAGGCGGAAGCCACGCTCCGGGTCGAAGCGCTTCACCGCCTGCATCATGCCGACGTTGCCTTCGGCGATGAGGTCGGCGAGCGGCAAGCCATAGCCGCGATAACCCATGGCGATCTTCGCCACGAGACGCAGATGGCTCGTCACCATCTTGTGGGCGGCGTCGACGTCACCATGCTCCTGCCACTGCTTGGCGAGCATGTATTCCTCCTGCTGCTCCAGCATCGGAAACTTCCGAATTTCCTGGAGGTAGTGGGAGAGATTGGCGTCGGGCGAAAGGTTAGGAACGAGGGACGTAGAAGCCATGGCGTACCCTCCCTGGTAAGCCTGCCACGCTGAAGCTATATCGGGCTGATACGCAAAATGGAGATCAGCCGCGCTAGTTCAAGTGGCAAGGCGGACGAAAAAGACAGGTCGTCGCCTCGCGTCGGGTGCCGAAATCCCAGCACTCCCGCGTGCAGCGCCTGTCGGTTCAGGGAATCTGCCGCGTTCTTCGCTTCCGGCCAATGGCGCAATTTGGCAAGGGGAGGCTTCCCGTAGGTGGCATCCCCCACGAGGGGGTGCCCAAGGTGGGCGAGGTGCACGCGGATTTGATGGGTCCGGCCGGTGCCCAGCCGGCACTCCACCAGGGCTGCCACGTCGCCAAACGCCTCCAGCACCTTGTACCGTGTCAGCGCCACCCGGCCGCTGTCCCGCACCACGGCCATCTTCTTGCGGTCGCGGTTGCTGCGCCCGATGTTCGTCTCGATCGTGCCGGCCGCCGCCTTCGGCACCCCCCATACCACCGCCTGGTAGACCCGCTGCACCCTTCGCGTGCTGAAGTCCTCCACGAGGGCGCGGTGGGCGACGTCGGTCTTCGCCGCCACCAGGAGGCCCGAGGTGTCCTTGTCGAGCCGGTGGACGATGCCCGGCCGCCGCACCCCTCCGATTCCCGACAAGCTGTCACCGCAATGCTCGAGCAGGGCGTTCACCAGCGTGCCGGTGCTGTTGCCGGGCGCCGGGTGGACGACCAGCCCGGCCGGCTTGTCTATGACGATGACGTCGTCGTCCTCATAGACGACCGTGAGCGGGATCTTCTCGGCAAGCGGCGTCGCAGGCTCCGGCGCCGGCACCGTGACGACGAAGCGCTGGCCGAGTTTGACCCCCTGGGAGGGGTCCCATAGGATCACCGCTTCCGTCGCGCCGTTCTCGACCAGCACGCGGCCCTCCAAGATCAAGGTCTTGAGACGCGCGCGCGACTGACCGGCAACATGGAGCGCTAGCCACCGGTCGAGGCGCGTTCCGGCCTCGTCGCCCAAGACCGGATCGGTGCGTATCAGGCTATCGCCGCTGTGCGCGCCGGCACGGCTCTTCGGTTCCAACTTCACGGATTTCGACAACGGTCGTCGCATATGGTGCAAGGGCAGAATATCCGCGTCCTCAAGGCGATCGTCATCATTATGGGCGTGCTGATCGTCTTCGGTCTGGGCGTGCTGCTCGTCGCCATCGGCCGCCAGGTCTCCGGCGCCAGCGCCGGCGCCGGGTTCGACCCGGCCGAGCTCAAGCTGCCGGCCGGCGCGCGGGTGATCCAGATCGAGATGGAAGGCGATCGCCTCGCCGTGCTGCTCGATCTGGGCGACGGCCGCCAGCTCATCCAGGTGTACGACGCCCGCACCGGGGCGGCGCAAGGCGCCGTCACCATCCAGCCATGAAGGCGGAGTTGACTGCGGTCGAGCTGGCCGCGGCCGACCTCGCCGCGCTGGCGCGTGCCGCCACGGACTCGTTCCCCGAAGAAGCCTGCGCGCTTCTCGAAGGCACGCGCGCCGCGTCGGTCGTGCGCGTCGCCCGGGTGCACCTGGCGCCGAACGTCGCCGCGGATCGCCGGCGCGGTTTTGAAGTCGACCCGCGCCTGCTAGTGCGGCTGCATCGCGAGCTGCGCGGCAGCGAGCGCGACATCGTCGGCGTCTGGCATTCCCATCCGGACGGCAGTGCCGTGCCGTCCAGCACCGACTTTGCGCGCACCTATGATCCAACCCTCACCTGGGTGATTTCGGCGGTGACGTCCGCGGGTGTCGTTGCCGCCCGCGCCTACCGTGTCGACGCGCACTCGTTCACCGAGATCGCGATCGCAACCTTATGAGCGCGGACTTTCGCAGCGACAATGTCGCCGGCATCGCGCCGGAGCTCCTGGCGGCAATCGCCGCCGCCAACACCGGCACCGCGTCCGCCTACGGCGACGACGAGTGGACCGCCGGTCTCGCCGCGCGCCTCCGTGCGGTGTTCGACCGCGACGTGGCTGCGTTCCCCCTCGCCACCGGCACCGCCGCCAACGCCTTGGCGCTCTCGGCGATCACGCCGGCCTGGGGCGTCATCTATTGTCACCAGCACGCCCACATCGTTTCTGACGAGTGCGGTGCGCCCGAGTTCTTCACCGGCGGCGCACGCCTCGTGCCGCTGAGCGGCGAGGGTGGCAAGCTCACCGCCTGCGGTCCTCCGCAACGCCATCGCGGCCACGGCACCGCACGGCGCCCACAACATGCAGCCGGGCTCCGTCAGCATCTCCCAGACCACCGAGGTTGGTTGCCTATACACGCCCGCCGAGGTGCGCGCCCTCGCCGATGTCGCCCACGGCGCATCGCTCAAGCTGCACATGGACGGCGCGCGCCTCGCCAACGCCGTCGCGTCGCTCAAGGTGCCGGCGGCGGAGATCACGTGGCGCGCCGGAGTCGACATCCTGTCACTCGGTGCGACCAAGAACGGCGCTCTGGCTGCCGAGGCTGTCGTCTGCTTCGACACCGATGCCGCAGCCACGTTCGCGTTTCGCCGCAAGCGGGCCGGCCAGCTGTTCTCCAAGATGCGGTTTGTCTCGGCCCAGCTCGACGCCTACCTCAAGGACGGTCTGTGGTTGCGCAACGCCGGCCGCGCCAACGCCGCCGCCTCGCGCCTCGCGGCCGGCATCGAAGCGCTACCAGGCGCCGCCCTGCTGGTGCCGGTGCAGGCCAACGAAGTCTTCGCCCGCCTGCCGGGCACGGTCATCGCGGGGCTTGCCGAGCGCGGCTTTCGCTTCCACCCGTGGGACCATGCGCTCGGTCCCGACTCCGTTCGCTTGGTTACGGCGTTCAACACCCGCGACGAGGACATCGACGCCTTCCTCGCCGCGGCACGCGCGCTCGCAGCGATCGGAAGGAGATGAGCATGCTGTACCTGATCCTCGTTTGGCTCCATGTCGTCGCCGCGGCAATCGCCGTCGGCACCAACGTCACCTACGGCGTATGGATGGCGCGCGTCCGCAAGGCTCCCGCGGCGCTGCCTTTCACCCTTGCCACGGTCAAGGTGCTCGACGACCGCATGGCCAACCCGGCCTACGGTATCGTCGGACTCACCGGCGTCCTCTTGGTGTGGCTCGGCCCGTTCGGCTTTGCGACTCCGTGGATCGCCGCCTCCACCGCACTGTTTGTGATCGTCGGTGGTCTCGCCTTTTTCGTCTACACGCCGACTCTGCGTGCGCAGGTCGAGCTGGCGGTCACCGGGCGCACCAACACGCCCGAGTTCACGGCGCTGTCAAAGCGCGGCGCGATGCTCGGCCCGATCCTCGGCGTCCTCGTCGTCGCCATCCTGTTCCTGATGGTGGTCAAGCCGGCTTTGTGGGGATAGGTCACCCCAAGCCGCCGTCGGGCCCCTAAGTTCTGGTGCTGCCAAGGCTTTGGCCCGCCCCGGCTTTCTTTTTGACACAGAAGCCTCACGCCTCTGTCACGTCCTCGCTGCTATTTCCTAGGGCGACATCAGCGACTGTGCGCAATCGAACATCGAACGATGTGAGGTGCGCCTACGGTCGGCCAAGTCCCCGATCGAGGGTATCGGTCTGGTCAAAGCACGGAGAGTGGCATGTTGGGCTGGGCAGTCATGTTTCTGCTGGTCGCAATTGTGGCCGGCGTTCTCGGTTTTGGCGGCGTCGCCGCCGTCTCGACCAACATCGCGCAGATATTGTTCTTCATCTTCCTGATCGCGTTCGTGGTCTCGCTCATCGTCCACCTGGGGCGCGGACGCACGCCGCCCATGTAGGAGGCGAATGGCGTCGAGCCCGACGCGACCGATCGTGACTCAATGACACAGAACGCAAGGCCTGGAGGACGCAAGATGCGCGAATCCCGTACTACCGAGTCGCTCGCCGATTTTGAGGCGCTGCAGGCGCAGCTCACCAAGATGCGCGCCGAGTTCGAGAAGCTTACCGAGGCCGTCGCCGACAGCCTCGATGACACCCGTGGCAAGGCGCGCAAGATCCTGCACGACGCCAAGGAATACGCGAACCAGGCCAAGGACTACGCCGTGAACGCCAAGGACTACGCGCGCGACCGCGCCTACGCGGCCGAGCACGCGGTCGAGGACAAGGTGAAGGATCACCCTTTGTCGATGCTGGCGGTCGCCGCTGGCGTTGGCTTCGTCATCGGCGCGATTCTGCGGCGCTAGGTCCCTCCCGCCAGCGGGCAGCGATCCATGGTCCGTTCACTCCTCACCGGATTGGCGACCATGGTCGCTTTGCCCCGCGCCGCCGGAGCTGCCAAGCGCAGCATCCGGCGCGCCTCGACCACAATCGGAGTCTACGCCGCCGCCGGTGCGCTTCTGCTCGCCGGTTGCGGCTTCCTGCTGGCCGCCCTCGTCATCTACCTGACCGCCGAGTACGGCGCGCTCACGGCCACCTTGATGATCGGCGGCGGCCTCATCGCGCTCGGCCTCGCCGTCATCGCGGTCCTCAAGATCGCTCATGCCCGCCCGCGCCGCTTCCATGCCGTCGCCCACGCGGAGGCCGCGTTCGCGCTGCCGCCCGAGGCCGCGTCGGAGGCCGACCTGTTCGAAGCCCGCCTCGCCGAGGCGAGCACCAAGTACGCCGTGCCGCTGGCCCTCGGCGCCCTCGCGATCGGCGTCGTCACCGGCTTCCTGCGCGGCAAGTCGAAGGGCTGAGCTGCCGCCTCGCTCCTTAGTTCCTTGATCGTTTTGGCCAGGACCGGTATCTCTGGGTCCGGGTCCCCTTCGTCTAGTGGCCCAGGACATCGCCCTCTCACGGCGAGAACAGGGGTTCGACTCCCCTAGGGGGCACCAATATTGTCAGTAAGTAACTGATATTATTGGACATTATCGTGGGTTGTGGAATATACCCCACAAAAGTCCCCACACTTAGTGGTCTGCCCTGTCGAAAGTGGTCC
The DNA here is from genome assembly GCA_945904955.1 of Rhizobium sp. Q54. Classification (GTDB taxonomy): domain Bacteria; phylum Pseudomonadota; class Alphaproteobacteria; order UBA2966; family CAIVPW01; genus CAIVPW01. The sequence goes on along the minus strand of CAMDPO010000035.1, from coordinate 185 downwards.
GAGTCCAGAGTTAGGATTGGCCCGCTTTTGAATGGGGAACGGCATGCCGCGTCAGCGATTTACGTCCGAGCAGATCATCGGGAAGCTGCGTGAGGTTGAGGTCTTTGTGGCGAAGGGCGGGTCGGTGGCCGACGCCAGCCGGCAGATCGGCGTTGCTGAGCAGACGCTGTATCGGTGGCGGAAGG
>CAMDPO010000034.1 GCA_945904955.1 Rhizobium sp. Q54 | reverse complement strand
CCGGCGCCGGAAGCGATCCTCCCAAGCTGGCCGTTCGGCTCCACTCCGCTACGCCTGCCGCCCAGCTTGGCCTCAGCGGGCGCTTTGGACTAACATTGTTCCCGGACCACCAACTGCAGGCAGTCCAGTAGAATGTGCTGACTCGCCCTCGTCGAGTGCCCCGTTCGTAGGAGCGCGTCTCTGCTGCGGGGCACACGACCCTTGGGGATCGCTCGGGAAGGGCCATCGTTGATCGGGGGAGCGCATTGAAAGTCACGTTCTGGGGTACAAGGGGTTCAATCGCTAAAGCTGGACCTCAAACGGTGCGCTACGGCGGCAACACTTCGTGCGTGGAAGTGCGGTCCGCGTCTGGCGCACTCTTGGTGATCGACTGCGGCACCGGCGCGCATTCCCTTGGCCAGGCGCTGCTGGGTGATGGATCGCAACCCTTGCGCGGCCAGATGCTCATCAGTCACACGCACTGGGATCACATCCAGGGATTCCCCTTCTTCGCACCGCTCTTTGTTCCCGGCAACGAATGGGACATCTATGCACCGCGCGGATTCGGCGAGTCGCTGCGCGACTCCCTGTCGGGCCAGATGCAATACACTTACTTCCCGATCGACCTCGACCATCTCGGTGCCAGCATCCGGTATCACAACCTGATCGAGGGACAATTCTCCGCCGGGGAGTTCGTGGTCGAGGCACGTTACCTCAACCACCCCGCCTTGACGTTTGGGTACCGAGTCACGGTTGACGGCGCGACGATTGTCTACGCGTGCGACCATGAACCCCACGCGCGACGCCTCGGCACGGGCCTCGGCGTGATCACGGGCCAGGATAGGGACCACGTTCGATTCCTTTCCGGCGCCGACTTGGTCATCCACGACGCCCAGTACACGCCCCAGGAATTCGAGACGAAAGTTGGCTGGGGTCACAGCACGCCCGAATACGCCATCGCCGTATGTCGAGCTGCCGGCGCAAAGCGCCTTGCGCTCACGCACCACGATCCAATGCGCACGGACGCAGGCCTTGACGTCGTCATCAGCGCCTTGAGGGAGAACTTTGAGTTCGGAACGCTCGATGTTTTCGCGGCCGCGGAAGGGATGACCGTCGAGTTCGCCCCCGCCGGGACGGGCATGATCGGCCAAGGGCTAGCGCACTCTCTCGCCAGCCTCCCCACGAGAATCGTCGACCGCGAGGTTCTGCTCGTCTCGGCCAGCAAAGAAACGCGAGACATGTTTCACACTATTGCGCAGCTGGACGACATTGGACTGACAGTGGCCGAGAACGGGTCCGATGCTGTGCGATGCATCCAGGCTCGCAAGCCTTCGTTGGTCATCCTTGACCAATATGGTCTCGACGGCAGCTTGGCGGAGACGGCGCGACTTCTTCGAAGGAGCGGACTAGCGAGCGACGACCCGATGGTCGCGATTTGCTCCGACGAGTCACTGGAGTCTCTGTCGCCGGTCGTTACCGACACTCTCACGAGACCGTTTTCCGCCGCGTACGCGCGCACAAAGGTGGCCGCGTGGTTGCTTCGGCGCGCGTGCCGATGGATGCGCCCGGCAATTCCGGCCGATGAAAGTAGCCGGATTGCGACTCTCAACGGGCTAGCCATCCTAGACACCCCTCCCGAAGCACGTTTCGACCGACTGACCGCACTCGCCGCCTCGACGTTCGATATGCCGATCGTCTTGGTGAGCCTGGTCGATACCGATCGCCAGTGGTTCAAGTCGCGCGTGGGGCTTGGCGCGACGGAGACATCACGGGAGATGTCGTTCTGCGGTCACGCAATCCTCAACGACCTGACCATGGTTGTTCGCGATACCCAGGCGGACCCCCGCTTCGCGGACAATCCGTTGGTGACCGGCGAACCGCGGATCCGATTTTACGCCGGACGGCCACTGCGACCCGGCGGGCGAGGAACCGTCGGAACCTTGTGTCTGATCGACACGCGCCCTCGCGATCTCGGCACCGAGGAGATGCGGGTCCTGGAGTCGATCGCCGAACTCGTTGAGAGGGAATTGGAGGGAGGCGAGTAGCGTGATGGTGTGCAAAGGAGCGGCGTACCGCGGGTCGATGCTAGACCTGCCTCTGCTACTCCAGCGCCACGAACGCGATTGTCCGCTACTCCAAGCTGCAGACAAGGCACGCCAAGCGTTGGCGCTCCCTACGGGAGTCGAACCCGTCTCTCCGGGTTGAAAAGCCAGCGAGAAGCGCGCCCGAGATCGCGAAAAGGTCCGAGGCGCTGCAGTGTGTTGCGCGGCAAGTGGCAAACCGCTCGACGCCATCGTACGTGGCGTAGAATCCGGCAACTTCGATCTTGGATCTTCCCCTGACCCCCACAAGGAGAACCGCAATGACCGCTGGCGGTCAGGACTGCAGCGGTCTCCGAAGGAGAGTCGAACGCATCTCTCGCTCAGAGGGAACCTGCACCAAGCCAAGTTGCGACCACGTATCCGATCCCCGCGCACACGCAAGTAAGAAAGGCGCCCCAGAGTATATCGATCGCCGTGATCGTGACGGACCACCCGCGCAACGTAGACATGTTTGTAAGATCGTAGGTCATGTACGCAAACGACCCCAGCGCTGCCCCCAACATGAGAGTGATCGACAACGAGTTCGCGCGCAGACCCGGGGCGACCGCAAACAAGACGATGCCGACGGGATACAGGAGATAGAACGCCGCCGCTGCCCATAGCACCGGCTTCTCCAACAAGAGCTCGCCCAGGTGCGGGCGGTACACGATCGGCACCATGGTGCGCAACCATGCGAAGTCCAGCACTCCCATCGCGGCCAGGCCGGCGAGGTAGGCGGCGACATAGCTCTTCATGTGGGCTTCACCTTGCGGCTGGGAAATGGGAAGAAGGCATTCGTTTCCTGACGGTACGCGCGATACGCCTCGGCGCGGCTACGAAGCATGTGGTCTTCGAGGAGCGGCACGCCGGTTGCGTACATGAGCACCCAGTACATTCCTACGGGGGCGGCCAACGTGATCCAACCCAGCGCATAGCCGGAGACGCCGGCTGCCAACACCGGAAGGGCGAGCCAAGCCAACCATTCAAAGAAGTAGTTGGGGTGGCGCGACCAGGACCACAGGCCCGACCGAAGGATGCCGCCTCGGTTGCGCACGTCGGCCTTGAACCGTACAAGTTGCGCGTCGATGATCGCGGCTCCCACGACGCCGGTCGCTGCCAGTGCGAGCGCAATCAGGTCCCGCGCGGTCAAACCATTACCCGGGACACGCGCAGCAATCACAACTGACCCGACCAACACGGCAGAGCACACCGGTTGCGCCATCAGAAACCGCAACATGCGGCTTTGAAAGGCGGCACCCCATGCTTGGCGGAGAAGCTCGTAGCGCGCGTCCTCGGAGGACCGCCGCGCACGTTGCGCGATGTGAAGCCCGAGACGCGTCGACCATATCGCCACGACCGCGGCGACCACCGCCTGCCGCGCATTCCACCCGTCTGACCCAGACTGCGGAGCAAGAGCAGCCAAGACCGCGGTTACTCCAGTGCTGAACGTCCATACAACGTCAACCCAACCACCATTCGAAGTCACGCGCTGCAATTGCCAGGCAGCGGCCATAGCCACGACCATGACCGCCGCTGCGATTCCGACCACTGCCAATGCCGACATACGCCGGGTTCTCCGCCCCTTCTTCGTTCCTAACTTACGCAGCGCGTGAAGGAACGGATCACCTCCGGTGCGGGCATGATCGACGCGCTCACAGGCCGATCAGCGGCTGGATCATGCGCACCGCGAGGCTGCGGAACCGTAGCGGCGCGTGGGTGACGGACAGCGTCACACATTCGGAGCTCTGGCTGACGATGGGCTGATGGGTGATTGAGTCGTCGAGTTGCGCGACGTCGCCACGCGCGTAGGTCCCGCATTCGTCGTGGTAGGCGCCCTGCAGCACCAACGTCAGCTCCAGGCCGCGATGCGAGTGAACTGGAATGCGCGTACCCGGCGCCAAATGGAATAGGCGCGCGGTCGTCGAACCAGACGAGGTGCCGAGCACCAACTGACGCAGGCCCGGCGCAACCCGACGCCAACCGCGCCGAGACAGCGTGTCGGCAACGTAGCCGCGCAACGGCTGCGGCAGGTTCGCACCCGCCGAACGATCAGATCGTCCGAGCGTCCGAGCGCGATCCGCCGGCTCGGCAGAACGCTGCGCCACTCGCTCCAGCACCCTGTTCACGCTTCCCTCCGACATCGCCTCGGGTTGCTCACCCTCGAGCAATGCTCCGCCCATCGCCTCGGCCTCGCTGACGACCGCCCGACATGGCGGGCACAACGCCAAGTGGGCGGCGACCAGCAGTGAGCTGGCCTCATCGAGCCCGCCCGCGGCGTACTCAAGCAACAAGTCTTCGCTGACGTGATGCTCAATCATGGTCCGTCCTCGCGCAGCGCTTCGCGCAACCGCCCGAAGGCCAACCTCAGGCGGGATTTGACTGTCCCCAGGGGCAAGCTAAGCTCGTTCGCAATCTCGGCATGAGCCTTGTGCAGGAAGAACGACATGCGCACGACCGTGGCCTGCTCGACCGGCAGGGTCGCGAGGGCATCCCGCACGCGATCCTGACGCTCACCATGTGCCACCGCGTCATCCGCCAACGGTGTCGAGTCAGCGACCAGAGCGGCGTCGTCGATGTCCACCTCCGGCCTGCGGGTGCGCCGGAATGCGTCGATCTGGGTGTTGCGAGCAATCGCGTAGATCCATGTCGCCGCAGATGCCTTGGCTGTATCGAACGCAGCCGCGCGCCGCCAAACCTTCAGCATGACGTCCTGAGCGAGATCGTCGGCAACCGCGAAGTCTGCGCCCTGGCGCTTCAGGTACGCTTTCACCCTTGGGGCGAAATGACGAAACAAGGCAAGGAATGCCTGCCGATCCTGCCGTTCTGCGACCGCACGCAGAAGCGCCTCGGGCGAGGCTACGTTCGCCACTAGGCCCCGCACCACCAACTCCGCGCCCGGCCCGACAAGTCGCATACGCGGGTCCGATCGGCGACCGGTTTCGCGCGGCACCGTATCCAATCTCTGCAGCTCACGGGCTAACATACTATGTCTACGGACCGGCCGTGACTCCAGATCACTCCTTACGGCCTTATCGCGGACGGATCCGTTGTGATCCGAAGGCGATCGTGCGGCGTATGCAACACCGACACCCGGATCGCCGCGCCCTCCGGGGCTTCCGATTGCCGGGGCCGCGGAGCTTGGGAGACGCAGTGCGACGAATTGCGGTTATCGGCGCCGGTGCCGCTGGACTGACGGCCGCGTGGCTCCTGTCCCAGCGATACGATGTGACTCTGTTCGAAGCGAACAAACGCCTCGGCGGCCATGCGCATACCGTCCACGTGCCGTGGCGGGGCGGGTCGGTTCCGGTCGACGTGGGGTTCATCGTCTACAACGAGGTCACCTACCCGAACCTCGTCGCGTTCTTCACTGCCCTGGGCGTCGCAACCGAGCCGAGCGACATGTCGTTTTCGGTTTCCCTCGATGGCGGCAGGCTTGAGTACGCGGGCCAGGACCGAATAGCACCGCTCTTCGCTCAGCGTCGTAACCTGGTACGCCCCACGTTTCTTCGCATGCTGGCCGACATGGTCCGCTTCTACCGCACTGCCAACGCGGAGGACCCGGCACAGTTCGCCGATTGCACCTTGGGCGAGTATCTGGACCGAGGGCGGTATGGCCGCGCCTTTCGCGAAGAACACATCCTTCCGATGGCAGCGGCTATCTGGTCGGGCAGTATCGCAACGATGGGCGACTTCCCCGCGGCGACGTTCCTGCGCTTCTACCAAAACCATGGCTTGCTTCGGTTCACGGATCGTCCCCAGTGGCGCACGGTAACCGGCGGCAGCCACGAGTACGTCCGCCGCGTGGCCGATGCCCTTGGTGCCGACGCCATCCGCGCGGCAACTCCGGTGCAATCGGTGCACCGGCTCGGCGCCGCAGTGCAGTTGCTCTTGAAGGACGGACCTACAGAGGAGTTCGACGGCGTCGTCATCGCGACTCACGCGCCACAGGCTCTAGCTCTGTTGGCCGACGCGAGCGCGGACGAGCGTTCGACGCTTGGCGCCTTCCGCACCAAGCCGAACCACGCCGTCTTGCACAGCGACCCGGCGCTGATGCCGAAGCGCGGCGCCGCCTGGTCCAGCTGGAACTACCTGGGGGAGAAGGACGCGGCCGGCGAACGCGCGACGTCCGTGACGTACTGGATGAACCGCCTGCAGAACCTGGACCCGGCATTGCCTCTGTTCCTCACACTCAACCCGGTCGTGCAGCCGCACGCCAATCTCGTCCATGCCCGCTTCGAATACGCCCATCCCCAGTTCGATGGCATCGCGAGCGCGGCTCAGAGTCGCTTGCCGGAGCTGCAGGGCACGCGGCACACGTGGTTCTGCGGCGCCTGGCAGCGATACGGTTTTCACGAGGACGCCGTCATGAGCGCGGTCTCCGTCGCAGCATCTCTGGGCGTCGTACCATCCTGGGCGGCAACGGCAACGCCGCCTGCAGCGAGAGCCGCGTGACAGCGGGCGAGATCTATCGTGGCGAGGTGATGCACCGGCGGCACCGGCCCGTGGGTCACCGCTTCCGATACCGAGTCTTCACGCTCCTCCTCGATCTGGACCGCGGCGAGACATCCGCGCGCAGGCTGCGTCTCCTTTCGTGGAATCGGTTCAACCTCTTCTCCTTCCATGATCGCGATCACGGACCGCGCGATGGCAGCAGCCTGCGGCCGTGGGTCGAGGACCGTCTGCGCGAGGCCGGGATCGACCCGGACGGCGGCGCGATCCGGTTGCTCTGCTTCCCGCGCATCCTTGGTTACGTCTTCAACCCACTGAGCCTGTACTTCTGTCATCGGCGTGACGGCTCCCTCGCCGCGATGGTGTACGAGGTGAAGAACACCTTCGGCGAGCAGCACGCCTATGTCCTGCCTGCCGTGCACGGCGAGGGCCGCCACCGCTGCGCCAAGTCGCTTTACGTATCGCCGTTCATCGGCATGTCCGCGAGCTACCGCTTCCGTCTGCGCGTTCCGGAGGAACGCTTGGCCGTCTCGATCCGGGAAACGGATGCACAGGGGCCGCTGCTCGACGCGGTGATGACGGGGCGGCGTGTGGATCTCACCGATCTCGCGCTGGCACGCTGCTTCGTCGCCTACCCTCTCATGACACTAAAAGTGATCGCCGCCATCCACTTCGAGGCGTTTCGCCTTTGGCGTAAGGGACTGACCATCTACCCGCATTCCGCCAAGTCCCCTGTCCCCACCGACAGAGCCCTTTGAGCGCCATCAGCCGAACAGCGTGCGCGCGGTCGTGATCCGCGGCGTGCGTACCGCCGTATCCATTGCCAGCGACCAGCGTCTAGAAGGGACCAACGAGACATGACTTTCGCCAGAACGCTGCCCTTTCCGCTCGCGCGTCTGCTGCTACCAGAGGTGCTTCTGCCGCGCGCGCGCCTGGCCGCCCTGCTGCGGCGCGAGCTGCGCCGCGGCGGCCTTTCGGTGACTCTGCCGGACGGGTCACAAGACCGGATTGAGGCGCCGCAGCCGGGTCCGAATGCACAACTCGTGGTCCACCGCTGGAGGGCGCTTTACCGGCTGGTCACGGATGGTGGCATCGGTTTCGCGGAGGCCTATCTCGACGGCGATTGGGACAGCGAAGACCCGGCAAAGGTAGTGGAGCTAGCTGCCTGCAATCGCGAGGCGATGATGGGCGCGCTGGCCGGAGGCCTCGTCGCCCGTGTCGCGGCCCGGCTTCGTCACGTGCGCAACGCCAACACGCGGACTCGCAGCAAACGCAACGTCAGCGCGCACTACGACCTCGGCAATGACTTCTATGCCCTGTGGCTCGATCCGAGCATGACCTATTCCTCCGGCATCTACCGGGAGGACGACAGCACGCTCGAGGCGGCGCAGGAGGAGAAGTACCGTCGCATGCTCGATCTTCTCGGGGCCTCGCCCGGCCAGCACATTCTAGAGATCGGCTGCGGCTGGGGCAGCTTCGCGTGCTTTGCGGCGCGGCGCGGCTTTCGCGTCACCGGCGTCACGCTATCCCGCGAGCAGTTGGAGTGGGCGTCCGCCAGAGTCCGCGCCGAAGGGCTGGATGATCGCGTAGACCTGCGTCTGGCGGACTATCGCGAGCTGACGGGTCAGTTCGACCATATTGTATCCATCGAGATGATCGAGGCGGTGGGCGAAGCCTACTGGCCGCAGTACTTCCGTGGCCTGCGCGCGCTGTTGGCGCCGGGTGGACGCGCCGCACTGCAAGTCATCACCATCGACGACGCCCTGTTCGATGAATATCGGAGCGACCCGGATTTCATCCAGACACGCGTGTTCCCGGGCGGCATGTTGCCTTCGCCCTCGAAGCTGGCCCATCATGCGGCAGAGGCAGGCTTTCGCATCTCCGCCAACACGCGCCACGGCGAGCACTACGCGCGCACGCTCGCGGAGTGGCGGGCGCGGTATCGAGCAGCGCAGCCGCGCGTCGAAGCGCTCGGCTTCGACGCGCGCTTCCGTCGCCTGTGGGACTTCTACCTTGCTTACTGCGAGGGCGGTTTCCGTGCACGCAGCATCGACCTGCACCAGTTCGCGCTCTCTGTGGACGCATAGCCGAGGAAGGAAATCTCCATGCGCTTGCGTCGGTGTGCTCTCTTGGCTGGCGCTGAGCAAGGATCCGGGTCTGGCGCGCCTCCCCCTACGCTGCCCGCGCCCCGCAGGAACAAATGAAGATGAACTATCTCAACCGGCTGCTCTGGGCTGTTTGCGTGCTGTTGCCCACGCTCTCCGCCGCTCAGGAGACAACGCTCGCCCCGCTGCAAGTCATTCCAAGCGTGGACGTTACGCGCTACGCGGGGCGCTGGTACGAAATCGCGAAGTTCCCGAACCGGTTCCAAACCCAGTGTGTCTCGGATGCGGTCGCCGAGTACCGACCCATCGGCGAAGGGCGCGTCGAGGTCCGCAACCGGTGCGGACTTCAGGACGGCACCGTGGAGGACGTCGTCGGCTTGGCGCGGCAGATTGGCGCCGCCGAATCGCCAAAGCTCCAGGTGCGCTTCGCTCCGGCATGGCTCTCGTTCCTGCCGGCGGTTTGGGGCGACTACTGGATCATCGACCTAGACCGCGCCTACTCGCTGGCTGCGGTCAGCGAACCGAGGCGCGAGTATCTTTGGATTCTGTCACGGACGCCCACCGTGGATGCCGAGACCTACCGCGCCTTGCTCGCCCGCTTGCAGGCGATGGAGCTGGATATCGACAGGCTGGTCATCACGAAACAGACCGGCGCCTGATCCGCCGCACGGGCGGCACCTACTCGGCATCGCTCGTCTCGACCGTTCCAGAAGCCACAGCCCTTCCAGCCGCACGCTCTGGCAAACCCATGGCTGGAAATGTCTAGAATCCTGCCAGGTGCGGATTTGCCGAGGTGGCATCCGCCTCCGCAACCGCTGGCGCTCCCTACGGGAGTCGAACCCGTCTCTCCAGGTTGAAAACCTGGTGTCCTTTCCGATAGACGAAGGGAGCGCGCACGCGGATATATCGTGCGCCCGCGCGCAGGACAACGCGTTTTGATGGCGCGGGCCGGGCCCGCCCTACCCCTCCCCTTCGTGCCCCCTTCGGCGGCTTGCCCCACGCGGGGCGGGTACCCACGTCGCGTGGGTCACCCCCGCAGCGGAGGACGCGACACGAAGGGATACCCACCACAGCGAGCAGGAACTGATCCGGCTCGAAACCGCCTACTGGCAGGCGCTCAAGGACCGCGACTATGAAGAGGCCCTGGAGCTGACCGACGACCCAGGCATCGTCACGGGCGCCCAAGGGGTCGCGAGCCTCGACAAGGGCGCCATGAAGATGATGAACGACCAGGAACAGGCGCGGTGGACCGTTGAGGACTTCAAGTTCGGCGACGTCACCGCCCGCGTGCTGAGCGATGACATCGGCGTCGTCGCCTACAAGGTCCACGAGGAGATGACCGTGGACGGCAAGCCGCTCTCCTTGGATGCCGTCGACGCCTCGACCTGGATCAAGCGCGACGGCAAGATGGGTGTGTGCGCTGCACACCGAATCCCTGTCTGGGCGACCCGTTCGGGCGCGACAAGCGCACCAAGCACTAAGGATGCTGAGCCGGAGCCTCCGCCCTGCGCGGAGGCTCTAGCGCTCGGCGGCTTGGCGGGCGCGCAGAAGGTTGGGCGGCATCGGGTCGCGCCCCGGTAGCCCGGCGAAGTAGCGGTACAGAGCGACGGCACGGTTGGCGTACTGGTCCATGGGCGGACGCGCCAGCACGTTCAGGACAGAGCCGACGCGCACCAGCACGTACGAGCGCCACACGTCGCCGGATTCGCGTTCGAAAGCGAACAGGAACTGGCCCGCACCCTCCTTCATCATCGGGATGCCGAGGACGCGCAACGCGACTGCGTTCTCGAGGGAGACGGTGAGCTTGTCGGGCGTGCGCTCGACGACCTCCATGCGGTAGACGATGTTGTTCACCGAGCTGCCGCCCATGTGGAGCAACACCGGTTCGCCCTTGGATAGCTCGGCGACGGTGAAGTCCTCGCGCTTGAGCTTCTGATCGGGGCCGGTCAGCGCGCTCGCGTTGTGGATGAGCAGGCGCCATTCCTGGTTGTTCGGCGACCAGTACGGGATCGACGTGTACCTCGATACCTCGGCGAAGCGCGTCAGGAGGTCGTCGACGCTGCCGGCGTGGCGGAAGCGCGCGGAGCTTGCAGCGATGGCGTCGGTGGAAGACTGCTGCCAGCCCATGCACGCCGGTGCCTGCCAGCCCTTGAGGTCCTCGGCATACCAGACCGCGACGTTCGGCTGCTCACCGACTGCGCCATAAGCAGGATCGACGGCCCCGGCACACGGCGGTACCGGCGCGGCCAACGCTGGCAGCGCGGTCAGAATCAGAAGCGTGGCGCATGCGATGCGGATCATCTTCTCCACATAGGCAGACCTAGCGCAAAAGCATACATGGGCCGCGTGTCAATTTCGCGACAATGACCTCGCCCGAATGGACTAGATGACCGGCGCGGCGTCCTCGATGACGAGCTGGGCCTCGGTGCGGCCCTGCCAGGTGTCGGCGCGCAGGTGCCCAGCAAGATGCATGGCCTTGCCGCGCGCCGAGAGCAGCGCCTGGCCGACGGGGGTGTCGAGGGAGCGGAAGGCGATCGCCTTGAGGCGGCCGCCACCGTTGCCGCCGCCCAGGATGACGCGGACGTGGCCGTCGCCGACCGGATCGGCCTTCACGACGGCCGCTGCCGGGATGGCGAAGCGCGGCTCGGCGTTGCCGGCGCCGAAGGGGCCGGCGCCTTCGAGCTTTTCGAGTAGCGTGGGCGTCGCCGCGGCGGTGGCGAGCGCGCCGTCGAGGGCGAGGTCGCGCAGGCCGGGCGATTCGCGGAACGACGGCGCGAGGCGGGCGCGCAAGAACTCGGCGAGCTCGGCCAGGCGCGAGCGCTGCACCGTGAAGCCGGCCGCCATGGGGTGGCCGCCGCCGTTCAGCAGGATGCCAGCCTGGCCGGCAGCGATGACCGCGGCGCCGAGATCGACGCCAGGGACGGAGCGGCCCGAGCCCTTGGCGAGCTCGCCGACGATACCGACCACGATGGCGGGACGGCGCAGGGACTCGGTGAGGCGGCTCGCAACGATGCCGATGACACCAGGATGCCAGCCTTCGGCGGACACGAACGCGACCGGGCCCGGATCGCCGCCCGCCTCGATCTGGGCGAAGGCATCGTCGGCGACAGCCGCTTCGATGGCGCGCCGCTCGGCGTTGTAGCCTTCGAGCTCGAACGCCAACGCACGTGCTTCGGGCGCGTCCTCGGTGGCGAGCATGCGCGCGCCGATCTCGGAGCGCCCCACCCGGCCGCCGGCGTTGACGCGCGGCCCGAGGAGGAAGCCGGCAGTCCAGGCGTTGGGGGCGCCGTTGACCTTGGCGGACTCGGCGAGCGCGGCGATGCCGGGGTTGCCGCGCGCCGCCATGACCTTGAGGCCTTGTGCGACGAGGGCGCGGTTCAGGCCCTTGAGGGGCACGACGTCGCAGACGGTGCCGAGGGCGACGAGATCGAGCCAGCGCAGCAGGTCCGGCTCGGCGCGCGCGCCGGTGTAGTGCTGCGCGCTGCGCAGGACGCGGTTGGTGGCGATCGCCAACAGGTACGCAACGCCCACGGCGGCCAGAGAACCGACGGCTGCGGTGACGGCCGGCGACTCGTCGAGGCGGTTGGGGTTGACGATGGCGAACGCTGGCGGCAGCGATGGCGCGGCGACGTGGTGGTCGACGACGATGACGTCGACGCCGAGCGGCGGTGCGACCGCGAGCGCCTCATAGGCGAGCGTGCCGCAGTCCACGGTGAGGATGACGCGCGCGCCTTCGGCGGCGAGCAGACGAATGGCGCCGACGTTGGGGCCGTAGCCCTCCTTGAGGCGATCGGGCACGTAGACGCGAGCGCGTGAGCCGACGGCGCGCAGGAAGCGCACCAGCAGCGCGGCCGAGGTGGCGCCGTCGACGTCATAGTCGCCGAGGATGGCGATGCCCTCGCCGTGGCGCACGGCAGCGGCCAGACGCTCGGCAGCACGGTCCATGTCCTTGAGGAGGCTGGGATCGGGCAGCAGATCGCGCAGGCGAGGGCTCAGGTACTTCTCGGCGCCGTCGAGGCCGACGCCGCGCGAGGCGAGGACGCGGCCGAGGATCTCGGGCAGGCCGAGGCGCTGAGACAGCGCCAGCGCGATGCGATCGTCGCAGGCGCGCGCCACCCAGCGGCGACCGCCGAGCGATCGCGCGACGCCAAGAAAACACTCGGAGATGGGGAGCACCGGTGCGTGCATTTCCGCAAGCTACACCCTACCCTTGGGCGAACGGCGGAAGGATTCATTTCCCATGATGTGGATATTGCTCGGCCTGGGCGGTTTGGTAGTCGTCGCGCTGGGCACGTACTTCTACAAGGCGCGTCAGGCGCGGCGCATCGACGTGCTCGACGCGCAGCGCACCGCCTTCCAGCAGCTGCGGAGCGGCAGCGGAACCCGGCCTGAGGATCGCTAGTTTCCCGTACGCAGGTTGCCGCTTTCGTCCAACCGGTGATGGGTCTTGATCCAGCGCACCGAGCCGGTGCTGGAGCGGATCACCACCGCGTGCGTTGACGCATCGTGAGCGCCGCGCTCGGCGCCATCGAGGAACGCGCCGCCGGTGACTCCGCAGGCGGCGAAGATGACCTCGCCCTGGGCGAGATCTTCGGTGCCGTAGACGCGGCCAGGGTCGGTGATGCCGACGGCCGTGATCTGGTTGCGCTCTTCTTCATTGCGCGGCGCCAGGCGCGCGACGATGCGACCCCCGAGGCCGCGCAGCGCGGCCGCGGCGAGCACGCCCTCCTGGGCGCCGCCGGTGCCGAGATAGATATCGACGCCGGAGTCGTGCAGGGACGGCAGCAGCGCGCCGACGAGGTCGCCGTCGCTGATAAGTCGCAGCTGGGCACCGGTCTCGCGCACCGCGTGGATGAGCTGGCCATGACGCGGGCGATCGAGAACGCAGACGGTGAGCTCGGACACGGGGCGGTTCGTCGCGGCAGCAACCGCGCGCACGTTGTCCCCCGCCGGAGCGTCGACATTGAGGTTCGCGGCGATGGCGGCGGGCCCGACGGCGATTTTGTCCATGTAGACCGGCGGTGCCGGCAGGAAGCCGCCCGGGCCGGCCACGGCGATGACGGACAGCGAATCGGGGCCTGAGCGCGCGGCGCGCGTGTTGCACTCGAGGGAGTCGACGATGACCTCGGCAGCGGTGCCACCGGCGCCGACCGATTCCCCGACGTAGAGGACGGGGCCGGAACCGCGCGGGCCGTCGCCGACGACGATCTTGCCCTGGATGGCGACGTGACGGAGCGCCCGGCGCATTGCCTGTGCGGCAGCGGCATCAGCGGCCTGTTCATCGCCGCGGCCAACCCAGTGGGCGGCCGCAATGGCGGCGGCCTCTACGGCGCGGACGAGATCGAGACTGAGGAATGCGTCTAGCTTCGTCGGCTCGCTACGGTGGTCCATGTACGGCGGCTGCACGACGGTGTGCATGGAGCGCGGTCCTACAATTCTTCGATACGGATGAACGCGGGCTTCTCGACGACCGCCTTCGTCTTGGTCAGGCGGTCGCGTACGCGCATCATGGAGGCTTCCGTGCACTCGTGGGTAGTAAGAATGAGTGGCACGTTTTCGCCCGGCGCACGACCGCGCTGCAGGACGGATTCGATGGAAACCTCGGCCTCGGCGAACATGCGGGCGATCTCGGCGAGCACGCCGGGCAGGTCGTTGACGATGAGGCGCACGTAGTAGGCGCCGACGTGCTTCTCCATGGGCGCGGCCGGCAGCTTGACCAGCTTGGCCACCGGCACCGAGAACGGATGCGAGGTGCGGCCGCGAGCGATGTCGATGAGGTCCGCGACCACGGCCGAAGCGGTGGCACGTTCGCCGGCACCCGGTCCTTCGAACACCGTCTGGCCGACGAAGTCGCCTTCGGCGACGACGGCGTTGAGCACGCCCATGACCTGGGCGACCGGCTTGTCGCGGCGCACCATGCAGGGATGCACGCGCTGCTCGAGACCGTGGTCGGTCATGCGGGCGATGGCGAGCAGCTTGATGCGGTAGCCGAGCTCGGCGGCGAAGGAGATGTCGAGAGCGCTGACGTTGCGGATGCCTTCGACGTAGATCGATTCCAACGACACCGGCGTGCCGAACGCGAGCGACGTGAGGATGGCGAGCTTGTTGGCGGCATCGTGGCCGTCCACGTCGGCGGCGGGATCAGCCTCGGCGTAGCCGAGCTTCTGCGCTTCGGCGAGCACGGTGGCGAACTCGGCGCCCTTCTCCTCCATGCCGGTAAGGATGTAGTTGCAGGTGCCGTTGAGGATGCCGTAGACGCGCTGGAAGCGGTTGCCGGCGAGGCCCTCGCGGATCGATTTCAGAATCGGGATGCCGCCAGCGACTGCCGCCTCGAACTGCAGGGCGACGCCCTTCTGTTCGGCGAGAGTCGCGAGCGCGACGCCGTGCTTGGCAATGAGCGCCTTGTTGGCGCACACCAGCGACTTGCCGGCGCCCAGCGCGGTCTCGGCGATCTGCTTGGCGATGCCCTCGGCGCCGCCGATGAGCTCGACCATCACGTCGATATCTTTGGACGCCGCCAGCTTGCCGGCGTCGTCGTGCCACGGGACGCCCTTGAGCAGCGCCGCGAGCGGCTTCGGCATCTCCAGCGCGGCGACGCCGGCCAGCACGATGGGGCGGCCGGCCCGCGCTTCCAGCAGCGCCTTGTGTTCGCTCAGCAGCTTTACGACCCCGCCGCCGACTGTGCCGAGTCCGGCGAGGCCCACCCGCAGCGCTTCGCTCATGCGGGAGTCTTGATTGGCGCGCTCTTCGCGCGACGGAGTGCTTCGGTCACCGGCCGGCGGCTTTCTTGAGAGGCGTAACGTTGCTGGCCGTAGCGCGCGCGGCTGGGGCGTCGGGCGCGCCCTGGCCGAGGAACTTCTTCACCGCGCGCGCCGCCTGGCGGATGCGCTGCTCGTTCTCGACCAGGGCAATGCGGATGAAGCCCTCCCCATTGGCGCCGAAGGCATTGCCGGGCGAGACGACAAGCTGCGCTTCGGCCAGCAGGAGCTTGGAGAACTCAAGCGCGCCGAGGTGCTCGAAGCCCTTCGGCAGCGGCGCCCAGGCGAACATGCTGGCGGGCGGGCTCGGGATGTCCCAGCCGGCGGCGGCCATGGATGAGACGAGCACGTCGCGGCGCCCCTGGTAGAGGGCGCGAATGTGGGCAACGCAATCCTGCGGGCCATTGAGGGCGGCGGCAGCAGCGACCTGGATCGGCGTGAAGGCGCCATAGTCGAGCCAGGACTTGATCTTGGTGAGCGCACCGACGAGCTGTGTGTTGCCGGTGGCGAAGCCGATGCGCCAGCCGGGCATCGAGTAGGTCTTGCTCATCGACGTGAACTCGACGGCGATCTCCTTGGCGCGCGGGATCTGCAGCACCGACGGCGGCGGCGTCTCGTTGAAGTAGATCTCCGAGTAGGCGATGTCCGACAAGATGTAGATCTTGCGAGAGCGGCAGTACTCGACCATCTCGCCGTAGAAGTCGAGATCGACGATCTGCGCCGTCGGGTTCGACGGGTAGCTGAGGATCACGGCAAGCGGCTTGCGGCTCGACGCTTCGACCGCGCGCTTGAAGCCCTGGATGAAGTCGTAGCCGGACGGCGCGCTCGGGTCAGCGCCCGGCAGCTGCTTCACCGGCACGATCTCGGCGCCGACGATGAGGAAGCCGTGGGCGTGGATCGGGTACGACGGATCGGGGACGTAGATCTGGTCGCCCGGCGCGGTCATGGCGCCGGCGAGGCTGGCGAGACCTTCCTTGGAGCCGATCGTCACGCACGTTTCGGTCTCGGGATCGATCTCAACGCCGAAGCGGCGGCCGTAGTAGGCGGCGATGGCGCGGCGCAGGCCGGTGATGCCGCGCGACGACGAGTAGCGATGGGCGCGCGGGTTCTGCGCCGTCTCCACCAGCTTGTCGACGATGTGGCGCGGCGTGCCCGTGTCGGGGTTGCCCATGCCGAGATCGATGATGTCTTGGCCAGCGGCGCGCGCCTTGGCCTTCATCGCGTTGACTTCGGCGAAAACGTACGGCGGCAGCAGCTTGATGCGGTGGAAGTCCATGGACCTCGTCCGTACCCGCGGCGCACACCGCGGGCAGTCGTTACCTGATCTTGTTCATACCACAGTTAGCGTGCGGCGCGGAGTGGGTGCGCGCCCTACTCCGCTAAAAGCAGCGCCAGTGAACCAGCCGATGGTGGCCGAAATGCGGGCGCGGGCCTGACCCCTTACGCCTCGAGGATGATCTCGACGCGGCGGTTGCCCGCCTCGCCCGCGGGCATGGCTTCCAGAAAGCGCGGCTGCGTGTCGCCGACCGCGTCGACGATGAGGGCCGCGGGTGGCACTCCGAGGCGCAGGAACTCGTTCAGCACGGCCTGAGCCCGGTCGATGGAGACCTTGAAGTTGGCCATGACGTGCTTGTCGACGGCCATGTCCTTGGTCCGCTGGGACGCGTGGCCGACGATGTGCACCTTGCCGCCGCGCGCCTTGTACTGGTCGGCGATGGCGCGGATGTTGCGCATCGCGTCCGGCGACAGGCGGGTCGAGTCATGGGCGAACATCACCATGGCCGTCGGCCGCGCTGCACCGGCGAGGTTGAACTGCTGCGCCCCGCCGCCCGTCACGGGCACGTTGGTCGCGACGTTGGGCCGGACGGCGCCACCGACGACGACGTTGGGCAACGCTTGGTTGGCGCCCGCGGGCGCTGGAATCGCTTGTATCGGGGCGACCGGCGTGAGCACCGGCGGCGGACCGCCGAGCGGCGACTGAACGGTCACCGTGCCCTGGGACTGCGCCAGCATTTGCGCGAACGTGCGCGCCAGGGTGTCCTGGCCGCCAGCGTTCTGCGCCGGTAGCACGGTCTGCACCTGCGCCTGGGTTAGCGGCGCCGCGGCGCGCGGCTGCGCTGTGGGCGCCGGCGCGGGCGTAGCCACAGGCGCGGCCTGGGCGATCGGTGCAGGCGCGGGCACCGGCGTCGGAGCAGCCGTCACCGGTGCGGGTGCGGGTGCCGCTGTTGGCGTCGGGGCCGGAGCCGGAGCGGCGGCGACCGCTGCCGGCGCAGGAGCCGGCGTGGTGGGACGCGGCGCGGGCGCGGCGTTCACCGCCGGGGGCGGCACGGCCTGCGCAGCGACGGGCGCGGTCGGTTGCAACGGCGTGACATTGACCGGCGGCGGTGGCACCGGCTGGGGGCCACCACCGAGCGTCACTTGGGGACCACCCTGAAACACAGGAGGAACGGGAACGGCGAGGTCGGGCACGGCGGGACCCGGCGTCGGCGCTTGGGCAGGCGTGATCGGCCGAACCGTTTGGACGGCGGGAGTACCGATCGGCACCGTCGGCGCCAACTGGGCGACCCGCGGGCCGGGAGCCGGCGCAGCGGTCGGAGTGGTGGGCGCCGGGGCGGGCGTCAGCGCCGTATCGGCGACCTGGCCGCCCTGGCGCAGCTGCTCGTTGGTGTATTGGGCGTTGGCGCGATCGGCGGTGAGACCGGCGACCGCGGCGTCACGTTGCGCGGGGGTCGTGGTGGCAGGCGCCTCGCGCGGGACGTTGGCGACCTGGGGGAACTGGTTGCGTGCGGGCGTCGCGTCTTCCTCGCCGAAGATGCGATCGACCATCGCCGAGGGGTTCGCCCACTGCGGCACCGAGGAGCACCCGCTCAACGCAAGTGCCGCGCCGAGAACGAGAATCCCGCGCAAACCGTGTTTCATACCGCTGCTCCCCACCGTCGGCGCAAAGGCGCCGACGCATCCCCACCGCCGGAAGCGAACTCTGGCGGAACCCATACCATAGATAGAGCTAGTTGGCGGGGCAACACGCACCGGATACAGAGGTACGGCCACATTGGGCAAGAATGCCGCTACCGGTAGGGCCGCTACGCTCGGGGGTGTAGTGCGCAGGATACTCCTCAGGACGGTCGCCGCGGTGGTCGCCGCGGCGTGGCTGGCGTTCGTGGTGTTCGGCGTCACCGGCGGCCTGGTGCGCGTTGATACCGCGGCCTCGTCGTTCGAGGCGTGGCTCTACGGCTGGAGCACCTTTCCCGTCCTGCTGTCGTTCTCGCTAGGAGCCAGCGCCGTCTGGGCCGTAGGGCGGCTCAACCGCTGGCGGCGCGGGCGGCCGTGGCTCGAGCGCCTTGCCGAGATGCACGAGGAAGGCGTCTCCCTGCGCAACCTCGGCCAGACCATGGCGGCGATCAGCACCCTGCCCTCGTTCCTGCGCAGCGCGGCCGATTGGGAAGACCGCACCCAGAAGATCATCGCGGAGCGCGCCAAGGTGGAGGCCGTCACCTTCAAGGCACCGGCGAGCATGGTGCACCCGGAGCTGCGAGCGAAGTACCTGTCGGACGAGCATCGCATCTGCTTGGAGACTCACGCCGAGCGGCTGCGCCGGCTCGGCAACCTCATCGAACGCTGGGCCGGCGGTTAGCTTTGATTCGTCGCGCCGGAGGCGCTCACGCCCCGTCGAAGTCCTTGGAGACGGGGTCGCCGTCGAAGGCGAGCGCGTTGAGGGTGTCGCCGGCCGCTTCGAGCACGCGGCCGAGCATGTCCCCCAGCACGTGGGTGGCGATGCCCATGGCCGCTGTGCCATTGGCGGCATTGCGCAGGCGATCGTCGTAGCGCGCGCGGATGATGATGCGGTCGTTGGTGGTGAGGCGATCGGCAGCGATGCCGTTGCGCAGCGCAGAGTCGAACGACTGCGGCGGATGACTGCCGAAACCGATGGCGTGCATCATCTCGTGGGCGAGGCACGCGCGCAAGGCGCGCGGCTGCAGATCCTCGGGAATGACGACGAAGGCCTGCTGGATGGTGCCGTTCTGGGTGCGCGTGTTGGTGAAGCACAGCACACGCTGCGCGTCGTCGAACGCGCGCGCCGCCTGGCTGTTGAACCACGCGCGCGCCGAGAAGTAGATACGCAGGTTGGCGAGCGACTCGTCTTCGACGATGGAGAAGGAGACGCCGGTGAGAGTCTCGAACTCACCGAGAAGCGCGCGCACCTGGCCGACGTAGCTCTCGACCGTGTCGCCGATCAGGACGACGCGCACGCCGGTGCGCCAGCGGCCAGCCTGGCCGCCGTAGACCATCTGGCGGTAGTTCTGCACCAGGGTGTTGATGTCGGCGAGACGCTCGCCCCGCACCTCGAGGAAGTTGCCGTAAGCCTGGGCCGACGCGGGCACGCTCAGCGCGAGGGCGCTCACGAACGCCAGGGCAGCCGCGACGCGCGAAACCAGGGACATGGGTGAATTCTACCGTATGCCGGGGCGCGCGGTGTTAACGGCGATAGGCTTGGGCGAGGTCCGCGTAATGGTGGGCGGACTCTTCGATTTCGGCCAATTCCTCGGGCTTGAGCGCCCGCATGAACTTGGCCGGCGAGCCGGCCCACAGCTGGCCGGAGGGCACGCGCTTGTTGGGCGTGACGAGGGCGCCGGCGGCGACCAGGGCGTTCTTCTCCACGACGACGCCGTCCATCAGGCAGGCGCCCATGCCGATCAGGCACAGGTCCTCGATGGTGCAGGCATGGATGATGGCGTTGTGGCCGATGGTGACGTCGTTGCCGATGTAGGTGCCGTGGCCACCGGTGGTGACGTGGACCGTGGTGCCGTCCTGCACGTTGGTGCGCGCGCCGATGCGGATCTCGTTGACGTCGCCACGCACGGTGGCGGCGAACCAGATCGACGAGCCGGCGCCGATGTGGGCGTCGCCGATCACCGCCGCGGTGGGGGCGATGTAGACGTCGGGGGCGATGGTGGGCACCACGCCGTTGTACGGCAGCACCACGCCGGAGAACTTCGGCGGAGGCGCGCTCATGGGAACAGCGCCTCTTGCTGGAGCCCGTCGGTTTCCTTGAAGCCGAAGGAGACGTTCATGTTCTGCACGGCTTGGCCGGCTGCCCCCTTCACCAAGTTGTCGATGGCGGAGATGACGATGGCGCGGTCGGGCACGCGGTCGGCGAAGACGTTCATGACGCAGCGGTTGCTGCCGCGCACCATGCGCGTGGACGGCGCCGTGCCTTGCGGCAGCACGGTGACGAACGGCTCGCCCTTGTAGCGGGCGCTGAGGGCGTCGTGCAGGTCGACGGCGGTGGCGCCACCGTGCAGGCGCACGTACTTGGTCGACAGGATGCCGCGACTCATGGGGACGAGGTGGGGCGTGAAGGTGACGGTGACGCCCCACTGCGCCGCGCCGGTCAGCTCCTGCTCGATCTCGGGCGCATGGCGATGGTTGGCGATGCCGTAGGGGTGCATGCCCTCGGTCACCTCGCTGTAGAGGTTGGCCTCTTTCTCGGCACGGCCGGCGCCCGACACACCGGACTTCGAGTCGATGATGATGTCGGCGGGCTCGATCAGCTTCTCCTTGAGAAGCGGGATGAGCGGCAGCAGCGCTGCGGTAGGGTAGCACCCGGGGCACGCGACCAGGTCGGTCTTGGCGATCTCGGCGCGCGCGTGCTCGGTGAGGCCGTAGACGGCGCGTTGCTGCAGGCCGAGCGCCTCGTGGGCGTGGCCGTACCACTTCTTATAGGTGTCGCCGTCGCGCAGGCGGAAGTCGGCGGACAGGTCGAAGATGCGGGTGCCCTTCTTCGGTCCGCCGCCATTCAGCAGACCAGAGACGACCTTCTGGGTCGTGCCGTGCGGCAGCGCGCAGAAGACGGCGTCGATGTCGGCGCCCGCCCAGTCGATCTGCTCGATGCTCTGCAGCGGCGGCGTGGAGAGGAAGGCGAGATGCGGAAACACGTCCGCGAGCGGCTTGCCAGCCTTGCGGTCAGCCGTGAGCACGGTCAGCTCGACGGCGGGATGATGGGCCAGGATGCGCACCAGCTCGGCGCCGGTGTAGCCGGAGGCACCGAGGATGGCGACACGCACTTTGTTCTTTTGAGACACGACGAGACTCCTGATCGGGATGGTTACGACGGATTGCTGGGGGTAACCGCTTCGTCACCCCGTCGTCGTGCCATCTCCGCAACGCCATCCTCGCGCAACCTGGGGCCGAGGTCTTGTTCGCCGTCCGTGAGCAGGGCGATGACGCGCTCGCCCTGGAAGATCATCACGCGGCCGCCCTTGGGCGCCATGTAGCGCGACCAGGCGCGCAAGTCGGACAGATAGGGCTCGGCGCGCCAGGCATCGGTGCGGCCCGAATCGATATGGACGACGAGCCAATTGCGCGGCCGGTCGTGCACCAGGACCATGCGCGAGACGAGCGGCTTCCAGTGGTCGCCGAGCTCGGGCGTCGTCATCCACGAGCAGTAGAACTCGCGGCAGGTCTCGGGCCGCGTCTCATAGATGGTGCAGCCGCGCTTCTTGTCGCAATGGCTGCACCAGGTGAGGCGCGGCTTGTCGAGCTCGCGAATCGCCATGACCTTGCAGCACAGCGTGCAGCTGGCGCAGGAGCGACCTGCGACTAGGTTGGCGTCCGTTTGCACTGCAGCCACCACGCATCCTATCCCGCGCCATCACCGGCGCCGCGCCACGTCCGACCGCCTCGCGAGGCCGCGGTTCTCGTGCACCGTGCCGGCTCCGTCAAGCACGGGCCGCCGATCCGGCCTCGGCGAGACACCAAATATGCGGCCCGCATCCGCAGCAAATAGGCAGATCACGCGTCCGTGATCGGAGCTGCGGGTTGTCGCAGCCTCATATGATACGAATCGTATCGAAGTCAACCGCGGCGTGGGGGTGAACACTGGATAGCACCCAGCCCGGCTGGCGCTTAGAACAGCGAGGTCGCGCCCCAATCCCTGCCGGTGCAGCGCGACCGAACCCCGTGCGCCGCGCAGCAACCTTCGGACGGATGGCAATTTCCCCGCGAGTGCCGCGCGACGTCGGGCGATCGCCGGAATCGACGTTGATCACCGGCGCCACGATCGCCGGGGCGGTGGCGGTCCTGTACTTCGGCCGCGACCTGTTCGTGCCGCTGGCGGTGGCGCTGCTGCTGAGCTTCACATTGACGGGTCCGCACGTCTGGCTGTACCGCCACGGCGTACCGCGGCTGCCCGGGGCGATCGTGTTGGTGGCCCTGATGCTGGCGACCCTGTCAGCGCTGGGCACGATCGTCGCGTTCCAGCTCGCCGAGCTGACCACCAACCTGCCGAGCTACGAGCGCAATCTGCAGACGAAGGTTCGCACGCTGCAGGGGACCCTGTTCGGGGATGGCGCCATCCTGCGCGCATCGACCATCCTGAATGAGCTCGGCAAGGAACTGACCGAACCGGGTCCGATCGTTCCGAACACCGCGGGCGCGATTCTCAGTCCGCCGCTGGCGCCGGCGATCGAACCGGTGCCGGTAATTATCCTGCCCAGCGACCAGGCGCCGCTCGAGATCGTGCAGACCTTCCTGTGGCCGCTGCTCAAGCCGGTGACGACCGGCGGCATCGTGCTGGTGTTCGTCATCTTCATCCTGCTGCAGCGCGAAGACTTGCGCGACCGCTTCATCCGTCTTGCCGGGGCGCGCGACATCCAGCGCACGACCCAGGTGATGGGCGACGCCGGCGAGCGCGTCACCCGGTACCTGGTGCTGCAGCTGGTGGTGAACGCCACGTACGGAGTCCCGGTGGGCGTCGGACTGTGGCTGATCGGCGTTCCCAATCCGATGCTGTGGGGCCTGCTGGCGCTCGTCCTGCGCTTCGTGCCGTACGTCGGCCCGATCATCGCCGCGGCGTTTCCCCTGGCCCTCGCCCTTGCCGTCGATCCCGGCTGGACCGCCGTGCTGCTGACCGCCGGCCTGTTCATCGGGCTGGAGCTGTTCAGCAACAACTTCATCGAACCGTGGGTGTACGGAACGCGCACCGGATTGTCGCCGCTCGCCATCATCGCGGCGGCCATCTTCTGGGCATGGTTGTGGGGTCCCATCGGGCTGCTGTTGTCGACGCCGCTCACGGTCTGCTTGGTCGCCTTCGGGCGGCACATGCCGCGCCTCGAGTTCCTCAACGTCCTGCTCGGCACGGAGCAGGTGCTGGCCCCGGAGCAACGCTTGTACCAGCGCCTGTTGGCAAGCGACCCGGATGAGGCCACCGAACAGGCCGAGGAGTTCATCAAGGGCAACAGCGTGCTCGCGTTCTACGAACAGGTCGGTCTGCCGATGTTGGCGATCGCCGAGAGCGACCGTGCCGGTGGCGTGCTCGATCCCGACCAACGCCATCGCGTCGCTAGCGGTGCGATCGCAGTGGTGGACAACCTCGCCGACAGCGACAGCGACGCAACCGCAATGGGCGCAGCGAAGGCCAGCGAGACGCAACCGCCCACGCCGGCCGACGGGCGCATCGTCCTGTGCGCCGGAGGGCGCAGCGGCCTCGACGACGCGGCCGCTCGCATGCTGGCACAGGTCGCATCGCGTGCCGGCGCGACCGTGCTGTCCGCAACCGCCGAGGTGCTGCGCAGCGAGGGCACCACAGAGGTGCCCTGGGACAAGATCGAGATGGCGTGCCTGTCGTACGTGGATGCGACGGCGACGGCACACAGCCGCTATCTGGTGCGCCGCCTGCGGCGGCGCGCACCCAACATGAAGATCGTGGTGGGATTCTGGAGCCGCCGGTCGCCGCCCGCGGACCTAGCGACCGAGATTCGCGCGGACGCCGTGTGCACGACGCTCGCCCAGGCGATCGAGCAGATCGCGCAGCATCTTCAGCTGCCGCCCGCTAAGGCGCCAGAAGAGCAAACGATTGCGGAGGAGAAACCGCCCGTGCGCGTCACGACGGGCAGATAGGCACGCGACCCTCCCCCGCTTGCGCGGAGGAGGTCGGTGCGCGAACTAGCGCTTGGAGAACTGCGTGCTGCGGCGGGCCTTGTGCTTGCCGTACTTCTTACGCTCGACGACGCGGGCGTCGCGCGTCAGGAAGCCACCGGACTTGAGCACCGGACGGAGCGCCGGCTCGAAGTTGCAGAGTGCGCGGCTGATGCCGTGACGGACCGCGCCGGCCTGGCCGGACAGGCCACCACCGACCACGGTGCACCACACATCGACCTCGGACGCGCGCGCCGAGGCCAGCAGCGGCTGGCCGATCATCATGCGCAGCACCGGACGCGCGAAGTACACGGTGCTCTCACGACCGTTGATGGTGATCTTGCCGGCACCCGGCATGACCCATACGCGGGCGATGGCGTTCTTGCGGCGGCCAGTGCCGTACGAGCGGCCCTTGGCGTCGCGCTTGGCTTCGCGCGGAGCGTTCTCGGTAACGGCCGGAGCGGCGTCGCCGCCGGCGCGCAGCGAGCGGAAGTCGGTGAGCGTGCGTCGCGCCGAAGGCGCGCTCTCCGCGCGTTGCGGCGCGGCAGCAGCGGCGGCTGCAGCCGGGGCCGGAGCTTCGGCGCGGGCGGGACCGCGGCTTTCGCCACCAGCCGCGCGCGGGCGCGGCGTGGTGCTGCGCGGACGCGGCGTGCGCGGGGCGCCTTCGGTGGCGGGCTTCTTGTCATCGTTCTTGTCGTCGGCCATTGCGAACTCTTCCTTTGCGGGCGCGCTATCCGCGCGACCCTGCCCTAGTTCTTCCGCGCGCGCGTGTTCTTGGGACTCATGCCCGCGATATCAACGACCTTCGGCTGCTGCGGCTCATGCGGATGGGCCGCGCCGGCGTAGACACGCAGGTTGCCGAACTGCTCACGGCCGAGCGCATCACGCGACAGCATGCGCTGCACGGCCTTCTCGATGACCCGCTCAGGAAAAGCGCTGCCCAGGATCTTGTCGGGCGTGGTCTCCTTGATGCCGCCGGGAAACCCGGTGTGCTTGTAGTAGATCTTGTCTTTGCGCTTGGCGCCGGTCAGGCGAACCTTCTCGGCGTTGATGACCACGACACGGTCGCCGCAATCGGCGCTCGGCGTGTACATGGGAAGATGCTTGCCCTTGAGGCGCAGCGCGATCAGCGAAGCCAGACGGCCGAGCACGACGCCATCGGCATCGATCAAGACCCAGTCCTTCTTCAGATCGGCGAGCTTGGCCGAATACGTCTTCATGACTCGTCCCTGTTTGGTAATCCGCAAGCCCCAGGCACGCGTGCCGGGGGTGCCGAAGGCCGCGGAGTATGCCAGGAAAGTTCGGGAACGCAACGGCAAATAGCGACGTCGCCACAGTGCGTTATTGTGCGGTATTATAATACCGCATCGTAACCGACGCCGGCGCCAAGCTTTCTCTCGCCGCACTTAGCCGCCGGTTTCGGCGATGCAGACCGGCCCTGCGGCCAATTGGCAGGCGTCACGGGACCGTAACAAAGCCTTCTTACAGTCCGCGACCGGGAGCCAGCCGAACATCGGAACGCAACGGACGCGCTAGGGTCCGGACTCAATTGACCCAAGGGATCAAGGCGGCGGCGAGGTAGGCACCGCTGAGGTAGTTGCGGGCGAGCTTGTCGTAGCGGGTTGCGATGCGGCGCCAGTCCTTGAGACGGCACCACATGCGCTCGATCCGGTTG
>CAMDPO010000033.1 GCA_945904955.1 Rhizobium sp. Q54 | reverse complement strand
CGGGGTGATCTTGTTCATCACCTCGGCGGCCGCGTAGCCGAGCATGCGCTCGGCGCCGACGTTGAAGATCTGAATGACGCCCTTGGCGTCGGTGGCGATGCTGGAGAAGTTGGCGCTGTCGAAGATCGCCTTCTGCAGCGCGCCGGCCTCGAGCAGCGCCTCTTCGGCCAGGTTGCTGGAGGTCCTGTCGGTGCCCGTGGGGGCGCCGACCCGCGTCTCGTTATCCGTTCGTGCGCTGAGTACCCAGGATCCCGCCTCCCGATTTCAAAGCATTGGATATCCGCCCTGGGCAAGCCCGGCGGTGACGACTGCCTGACGCGGGAGGCTCCCCATCGGGATACTCCGTTGGAGCGAAGGGGATTGGTATCGGGGAAACACCCTAGCGCTCGGCAAGCTAGAGCCTGACGGCGACCAGAACGGCACCATCAAATGAATGTTGGGTTCGGTGGCTTCGGCTCCGCAACCAAGCGCAGGGACCGCGCAGCCCATGCGATGCAGATGCTTTTCTACGAGCGCGCGCATGCGCGGCTCATCCTCGATGAGCACGACGCCGCGTGGCGAAGCGGAAGTGTTGACTGCGAGCACCTTCTGCCCCCCGGCCAAGGTCCTACTGCCTCCATGCTCGCCCGGGACCTCGGCCAATTCCACCAAAGAGTCGTATGGCGCCGGGACCGAAACATTCCCTCACCAACTCCTGAGTCCACTCAGGGGGGCCCGTCGTGGTACAAAACGGCCTCTCCCGGCGGGTTTGGGCCATCCGGGACCGCGGCGGAAAGGCCATCGTTCGCGCACGCCGCTGCGTGCGGCGAAGCCGGGACCGCCAGCGACGATCCCCCGACAACCGACGCGGAGTACGCCGTGAGCATTCGTAACGAAGTTCCCGCCCGGTCCACGGCCGGCCCCGATGCCACCGTTGCCGAGGTCGAGCAGATCGGCCCGCGCCTGGTCGAGGTCAAGCGCCGCATCGGCGAAGTCATCTTCGGCCAGCAGCAGGTGGTCGATGAGACCCTCATCACCCTTCTCGCCGGCGGCCACGCGCTGCTGATCGGCGTACCTGGCCTGGCCAAGACGCGGTTGGTCGAGACGCTCGGCACCGTGCTCGGGCTGTCGGCCAAGCGCGTGCAGTTCACGCCGGACCTGATGCCGGCGGACATCCTGGGCTCGGAAGTGCTGGAGGAGGCCGACAACGGCCGCCGCTCCTTCCGCTTCATCCAGGGGCCGGTGTTCTGCCAGCTGCTGATGGCGGACGAAATCAACCGCGCCAGCCCGCGCACCCAATCGGCACTGCTGCAGTCGATGCAGGAGCGCGAGGTATCGGTCGGCGGCCAGCGCCACGCGCTGCCGCACCCGTTCCATGTGCTGGCGACCCAGAACCCGCTGGAGCAGGAAGGCACCTATCCGCTGCCGGAAGCGCAGCTCGATCGCTTCCTGCTGCAGGTGGACGTGACGTATCCGGATTTGGATGCCGAGCGGCAGATGCTGCACGCGACGACCGGTTCCTCCGAAGTGAAGCCCAGCGCGGCGATGACCGCGGAGCAGTTCGAGAGCGCGCAGCGCCTGGTGCGCCGCATCCCGGTCGGCGACAAGGTCGTCGAGGCGATCCTGACGCTGGTGCGCAACGGCCGCCCGGAGACTTCGTCGCTCGAACAGGTGCGCAAGCACGTGGCGTGGGGCCCCGGCCCGCGCGCCAGCCAGGCGTTGATGCTGGCGGCGCGCGCGCGCGCGCTGATGGATGGACGCCTGTCGCCGTCGGCCGAGGACGTGCTGGCCCTCGCGGCACCGGTGCTGCGCCACCGCATGGCCCTCAACTTTTCGGCGCGTGCTGATGGCGTCACCCTCGACAGCGTGATCGCCCTGCTCTGCCAGCCGCTGACCTGAGTTCGTAGACCCGAAATGGCTGATCCGGCGGTCCGTCAACGCGCCGAAGAGCTTGCCTCGACGCTGCCGCCGTTGCTGGTGGCGGCCGAGCGCGTGGCGATGACGGTCGCCCAGGGCGTGCACGGGCGCCGCCGCGTCGGTCCCGGCGAAAGCTTCTGGCAGTACCGCCGCTACGAACAAGGCGACGCAGCCACCGTCATCGACTGGCGGCAGTCGGCGAAGTCGGATCGCCTGTTCGTGCGCCAGCAAGAATGGGAAGCGGCGCAGAGCGTGTGGCTGTGGCGCGACAACTCTCCATCGATGCACTACCGCTCGGCGTTCGCGCCGGCGTCCAAGGTCGATCGCGCTACGTTGCTGCTAGTGGCGCTGGCGGCACTTTTGATTCGCGGCGGTGAACGTGTTGCGTTGCTCGGCGAGGGTCGTTTGCCGAGCAGTGGACGTGGCGCGTTGGCGCGCATCTCAGAGACGCTGATCGTGCGGGCGCGCGCCGACAAGCCGACGGCGAGCCTGCCGCCGCTAGAGCAGCTGCCGCGCTTTGCGACGATGGTGTTCATCGGCGACTTCTTGTCGCCGCCCGAGGAAATGGAAGCGATCATCCGCGGCTATGCGGCGCGCGGCATCGGCGGACATCTCTTGCAGGTGCTCGACCCGGTCGAGGAAGACCTGCCGTTCGAGGGCCGCACGGAGTTCGAGGGCGTCGAAGGCGAAGGCCGCCTGGTGGTGAGCCGTGTCGAAGGATTGCGCGCGCTGTACCAGGGCAAGCTCGCGGCCCAACGCGAGGCGCTGCGGCACCTGACGCGTGCGGCGGGCTGGACCTTCACCCAGCACCGCACCGACAAACCTGCTCAGGTTCCGCTGCTGACGCTCTACGAGACGCTCTCGGCGGCGGACGCCTAGGCATGGCCTCCCTCCGGAGCTTTTTCTGGTCTACTCAGCCCGCATGCTGATTTTGGGCAACCTCGCGTTCGCGGCGCCGTGGGTGCTGGCCGCGTTGGCCGCCCTGCCCGTTCTGCTCTGGCTGATGCGGATCACGCCGCCCGCCCCGAAGCGCGTCGACTTCCCTGCCATTCGCCTGCTGTTCGGACTGCAAACGCCCGAGGAGACGCCGGCCAAGACGCCGTGGTGGCTGCTGCTGCTGCGCGCCGTCGTGGCGACCCTGGTGATCCTGGCGCTGGCGAGCCCGATCCTCAATCCGGGCGCGCGCCTGGAGGGCTCCGGCACCGTGGTGCTGGTGGTGGACGACGGCTGGGCATCGGCGGACCGCTGGACGGCGCGGCGCGACACGCTGCTGAATTTGCTGGCGCGCGCGGAGCGTGAGAACCGCCCCGTCGCGTTGCTGACCACGGCGCCGCTGGCCGACGGCACGCCGCTGCGCATGAGTGGATTGATGACAGCCGGTGAAGCGCGCGAGGAGATTCAGGCGCTCGAGCCGAAGTCATGGCCGGTCGATCGCGCGGCGGCGATCCTGGCACTGCGCGCGGCCACCATCGAACGGCCGGCCGAGGTGTATTGGCTGACGGACGGGCTGACGACGCCGGCCGAGGGTGCCGGCGACGACACGTCGGCACGCGAGCTGGCCGAGGCGCTGGCGGATGTCGGCACGCTGCACGTGCTGGCCGACGGCGCCGGCGAGCTGGCCATGGTGCTGTCGCCACCGGCGCTGGCGGGATCGGACCTCGCCTTCAGCATCCGGCGCGCGGCGAGCAGCGGGCCCGGCTCGGTGTGGGTGCGGGCGAGCGCCGAGCGCGGACAGCTTTTGTCGCGCCAGGAGGTTGCCTTCGCGGGCGGCGCGACCACGGCGGATTTCGTCCTCGAGCTGCCACCGGAATTGCGCAATCGCGTCATGCGCGTCGAGATCGAGACGCAACGCTCGGCGGCGGCCGTGGCGCTGCTGGATGAGCGCTGGCGGCGACGGCCGGTCGGACTGGTGTCGGGCGAAGCGCTCGAAGCCGGGCAGCCTCTGCTGTCCGGACTCTTCTATGTCGAGCGCGCGCTGACGCCGTACGCGGACGTGCGCTCGGGCACCGTCGCGTCCCTGTTGGAGCGCGAGATGTCGGTGATGGTGCTGGCGGACGTCGGCCGGCTGGTCGGCTCCGACCGCACGCGCCTGGACCGCTGGACGTCGGACGGCGGCGTGCTGATCCGCTTTGCCGGTCCGCGCACCGCGCAAGAGACCGACGACCTGCTGCCGGCGCGTCTGCGCCGCGGCGAGCGCAGCCTGGGGGGCGCCATGACCTGGACGCAGCCGGCCAAGCTGGCGCCGTTCCCCCAGACGAGCCCGTTCGCGACGCTCGCCGTTCCGCCCGAGGTTCGCGTCACCCGGCAGGTGCTGGCCGAGCCGACCTTGGATATCGGCGAGAAGACCTGGGCGCGGCTGGAGGACGGCACGCCGCTCGTCACGGGCGCGCGCCACGGCGACGGCTGGATCGTGCTGTTCCATACGACCGCCAATGCCGACTGGTCCGATCTGCCGTTGTCCGGCTTGTTCGTCGACATGCTGCGCACGCTGGTGCGCCTGTCGCAGGGCGTCGCCGCGGAGGGTAGCCGGGTGACGCTGCCGCCCCTGACGCTGCTCGACGGATTTGGGCGCCTGGGCGAGCCCTCGCCGGCCGCGCAGCCGATCGCCAGCGATGCGTTCGAGACGACGCGGCCGGGTCCGCGCCATCCGCCGGGCTACTACGGTGTCGATGAGGCGCGCCAAGCGTTCAACCTGGGCGGCGCGCTGCCGCGGCTGGTGCCGATCAGCGGGCTGCCGACGGCGGTGACGTTCGATGCCTTCAACGAAAGCCGGGAGCGCAACCTGATGCCGTGGCTGCTGACGACGGCGTTGCTGCTGGCGCTCGCCGAGCTGATCGCCAGCTTCGCCCTGCGCGGCATGTTCCGCGGCAGCACGCGCGCGGTCACTGCCGCCGCGGTCGTGCTGTTGGCCGTGGGCTTGGCGACGGCGCCAGAGCGGGCAAACGCCCAGGCACCGGCGGCGCCCACGCCGACGGCGGTGCCGCCGCAGATCGCCGACCAGTTCGCGCTCAACGCCGCGCTGGCGACGCGTCTCGCATACGTCGTCACCGGCAATGCCGAAGTGGACAAGCTGAGCGAGGCGGGCCTCTTGGGACTGACGCGCGTCATGGCGGCGCGCACGTCCGTAGAAGGCGCGGCGCCGGTCGGCGTCGACATCGAGCGCAACGAGATCGCGTTCTTCCCCCTGCTCTACTGGCCGATCACCGGGACCGAGCAGCGCCTGACCGATACGGCGCTGGCCAAGGTCGACAACTACATGAAGACCGGCGGCACCATCTTTTTCGACACGCGCGATGCGCCGGAAGGCGGCTTCGGCGGCACGGGGCGCGGCACCATTGCGCTGCGCACGCTGCTTTCCCAGCTCGATATCCCGCCGCTCATTCCGGTGCCCGAGGGTCACGTGCTGACCCAGGCGTTCTACCTGATGCAGGAGTTCCCCGGCCGCTACGCCGGCGGGCGCGTGTGGGTGGTGCAGCACGGCGGCGGCATCAACGACGGCGTGTCTTCGATCATCATCGGCGCCAACGACTGGGCAGCCGCCTGGGCGCTGGACGCCGACGGCTGGCCGCTGGCGACGGTGCAGACCGGCGATGAGCGCCAGCGCGAGATGGCGTTCCGCTTCGGCATCAACCTCGTCATGTACGTGCTGACCGGCAACTACAAGGCCGACCAGGTGCACGCACCGGCGATCTTGGAACGGCTTGGTCAATGAGGGTTTTGGGCCAATGAACGGCGTGATGAGCGTGGCATGGTCGCCGGTGGTGCCGTGGTCGGTGATCATCGCCATCGGCGCGGTGGCGCTGGCGCTGCTGCTGTTCGGGGCGTTCAAGCGCGCGCGCGGGTTGCTGCTGCGCGGCGGCGCGTTTGCGGTCGGGCTGGCGGCGCTGGCCAATCCGTCCCTGGTCGAAGAGCAGCGCGAGACGCTGACCGACGTCGCCATCATCATCGCGGACATCTCGCTGTCGCAGAACATCGGCGACCGCAAGCCGCGCACGGAAGCGGCGGTCGCGGAGCTGACCCGGCAACTGGAGGCGCTCGGCAATCTCGAGGTGCGCGTCATTCATGCCGGCGACGAGGCCAACGCCGACGGCACCAAGCTGTTCACGGCGATGGAGCGGGCGCTGTCGGACGTGCCGCCGGAGCGGGTCGCGGGTGCGATCTTCGTCACCGACGGCCAGGTCCATGACGCGCCGGCGGCAGACGTCGTGCGCTCGGGCGGCTGGCGCGGTACCGGCGAAGGGCCGGTGCACGTGCTGCTCACCGGCGACCGCAACGAGGGTGACCGCCGCGTCGTCGTGGTGCGGGCGCCGGCCTACGGCGTGGTCGGCAGCCAGGTTTCGATGACGGTGCGCGTCGAGGACGCCACCGCGCCGACTGGCACGCGCACCAACCTGACGGTCGTTACCGACGGCGTCGCGGAACGGCGCGTACAGGTGACCGTCGGCGCGGACACCGAGATCCCGCTCACCATCGAGCACGGCGGGCCGACGGTGCTGGAGATGATTGCCGACGCCGGGCGCGCCGAGCTGACGCTGATGAACAATCGTGCGGCGATCGTGGTCAACGGCGTGCGCGACCGGCTGCGCGTGCTGCTCGTTTCCGGCGAGCCGCACAACGGCGAGCGCACGTGGCGCAATCTGCTCAAGGCAGATCCCTCCGTGGACCTGGTGCACTTCACCATACTGCGGCCGCCGGAGAAGCAGGACCAGACGCCGATCCGCGAGCTATCGCTGATCGCCTTCCCGGTGCGCCAACTGTTCGAGGACAAACTCGACGAGTTCGATCTGATCATTTTCGACCGCTACGCCCAGCGTGGCGTCATCCCGCGCATCTACCTCGAGAATGTCGCCGACTACGTCGCCTACGGCGGCGCGGTGCTGGAAGCGGCGGGGCCGGAAGATGCGACACCGGCGCTGTCCCTGTTCACGACGCCGATCGCCCGAATCCTGCCGGCCATGCCGACCGGCCGCATCCTCACCGCCGGCTTCCGCCCGAAGGTGTCGGACCTCGGCACGCGCCATCCGGTGACGTCCGACCTGCTGGCGCCAGGCGCTACGCCGACATGGGGGCGCTGGTTCCGGCTGATCGGGGCGCAGGCGAACCGCGGCAACGTCGTCATGGAAGGCGACAACGGCGCGCCGCTGCTGGTGCTCGATCGCGTCGGCGAGGGCCGTGTCGCCCAGCTGCTGTCCGACCAGGCATGGTTGTGGACGCGCGGCATCGAGGGCGGCGGACCCCAGGCCGAACTGTTGCGCCGCCTGTCGCACTGGCTGATGAAGGAGCCGGACCTCGAAGAGGAAGCGCTGCGTGCGGTCGGCGCCGGCAACAAGCTCGAGATCAGCCGGCGCACCTTGGCAGAGACGCCGGTGGCGGCGGTGACGGTCACCGGGCCGGATGGAATCGAGCAAACGGTCGCCCTGGAGCAAGGTTCGGGCGGACGCGCGCAGGCCAGCGTGCAGGTCGAGCATGCCGGCCTGTACCGGGTCACCGACGGCACGCTGACGGCGATCGCCGCGGTCGGCGCGCTCAACCCCAAAGAGAACGAAGACCTGCGCACCACCGATGCGGTGCTGGGACCGATTGCCGACGCCACCGGCGGCGCCGTGGTGTGGCTGAACGAACGCGCCATCCCCGAAGTGCGCCGGGTGGCCGCCGACCGCGAGGCGGAGGGCCGCAACTGGATCGGGCTGCGCGACAACGATTCCTACTTCGTGACGGGGGTGCGCGAGACGCCGTTGATCCCGGCTCTCCTGACGCTCGCGCTGCTGCTGGGCAGCCTGCTCGGGGCGTGGTATCGGGAAGGGCGATGAACGACTTCCATGCCATCGCCAAGGCCCTCGCCGACCCGCAGCGTTTCGAGATTCTCGAGATGGTCGCCGCGGAGACGGAGCTGTCGTGCGGCGACATCGCGGCGCGCTGCCCGGTCAGCCAGGCGACCGTGTCGCACCATCTCAAAGTGCTGCAGGACGTCGGCCTCCTGAGCGTCCGCCGCCAGGGCCAGCGCCACATCTTCTCGGCCAATCACAACGTGCTCGAGGCCTACCTCGCCGAGTTGTCGCGGCGCACCAGCCTCGCGACGCGGCGCGCGAAAGAGCCCGCCGCCTAGTACGGCGAATCGCGCAGCGGGACGCCGCCGCAACAAATACAAGTGGCCAGAGCCGTGAACTATCGGAGTACCTAACTCCACGCAGATGCGCGTGCGCGTGTCGCCCGGTCGGGCACACCCGAACGTGACGGTGCCCACTCCACTTCGCGCCGACGCGGCATCGCAACCGAAGGTTACTGTGATGGCCATCACATGGCGCGGCACGCACGAGCTGCGCAACCACCAGAGCCGTTACGCCTCTCGGATCGCCGTTCGGCGCGTTCTTGCTACGCATGCGCGGTCAAGCGGGGCGCTGTCTGGGGGCGCCCGTGTGGCGCGGGCGCCCCCGAGCGCCCGCTGGACGCCGGGGCGCTATACTCCGCGGCGATGGGCGAGCCGCAGCAATCGACGGTGTGGGCCAAAATCCTGGCGGGCCAGGCGGTCGACCTCAAGCGGGCGCGGCAGCTGTTCAAGTACGTGCCGGGCGCGCCACACTGCAAGATGTGCAACGCGCCGCTGCACGGCCTGGGACGCGCGGTGATGACGTTCGCCGGGCGCAGCCCCGACCCCAGCAATCCGCAATTCTGCACGGCGTGCCAGACGCTGGCGAAGCTCAACCCGGGCGGCGCCGACGCGGTGATGACGGTGTTCGTCGCTGACGCGCGCGCCTGGGCCGCAAAGGGCGTGCAGCCGGCGAGCCTGGCCATGCTGCTGACGCGCTACCACCGGGCGGCGCGACGCGCGTTGGTGGACGCCAACGCCTTCATCGACAAGACCATCGACGGTACGGTCGTGGCCGCGTTCATCCCGGGCCTGGCCGGACCGGATCACGCCCCGCTGGCGGCGGCAGCTTCGCATCAGGTCTTGCATGAGACGGGGCACACGGCGGGCGGCGGGCCGTGGTTGCCGGTCGGCATCGGCATCCACACCGGGGTCGCCCACATCGGGACCAAGGCGGAGGCGAAGAGCACGGACGTGACGCTGTCCGGCGACGCGGTGACGCTCGCGGCGAGCCTGGCCGCGGCGGCGCGGCCCGGCGAGGCGCTGGTGAGCGAGACCACGGTGGCCGCGGGCATTCGTGCTCCGGAGCGGCGCTCATTGGACCTAAAGACGGGCACCACGCTGGTCGGCGTGCTCAAAGTGGTACCCGGGCACTAGGCACCCCATTTAGGCGATATGACCCGCTATCCCGCCATCTTCATCGGCCACGGCAGCCCCATGCAGATTCCTGCCGGCGCCCCAGGCACGGAATTCCTGCAGCGTCTGGGCCGCGAGCTCGGCAAGCCGGCTGCCATCCTCATTGCGTCGGCGCACTGGGAGACCGAGGGGCCGGCGGTCAGCGGAGCGGAAGCGCCCGAGACCATCTACGACTTCGGCGGCTTTCCGCCGGAGTTCTATCGGGTGCGCTACCCCGCACCCGGCGCGCCCGATCTGGCGCAGCGGGTCGCGGACCTGTTGGGCAATGCTGGCATGCCGGCGCGCATCGACCCGACCCAGGGGCTTGACCATGGCTCGTGGGTGCCGTTGCGACTGATGTATCCGGACGCCGACGTGCCGGTGGCGCAGCTGGCGCTGCAGCATCACCTGGGCCCGGCGCACCACCTGGCGATGGGGCGGGCGCTCGCACCGCTGCGCGATGAGGGCGTGCTGATCCTCGGCGCGGGCAACCTCACCCACAATCTGGGCGACGCGTTCCGGCGCATGCGCGAAGGACCGAACGCGCCAACCGACGCGTGGGCGCGCGACTTCGACCGCTGGGTGGCGGATGCCGCGACGGCAGGAAAGTCCGAGGATCTGGTGCAGTACCGCGCTCTCGCGCCGCATGCGCGCATGGCGCATCCGCGCGATGAGCACTATCTGCCGCTGCTGGTGGCCGCCGGAGCGGGCGGCGATGGCGCCAAGGGCAAGCGCCTAAACGATGAGTTCCTGTTGGGGAACCTGAGCCAGGCGGCCTACGCGTTCGACGCGCCGGACAAGCTCGCCGCTTAGGCCCTGACGGGCTGCTTCGACTTGGGCTTGGGCGCGAGGTGGACGGCGAAGCCGTCCATCAGCATGCATAAGGCGAAATCGAACGCCTTCTGGGGGTCGAAGGAACACCACTCCGAAGACAACGCACACATCGTCGGGAAGCGTTCCGGCGGCAGACCATCGGTGTACGAGCGGTCGGCCACGGCCGGTGTGCCGTTGCGTTCGCGGGCACTCCCCAAACCTTCCTCGAGGGCGAAACCCATGACGAAGGTGTGCATGGCGTAGGCCGCCTTGCACGCGTTCTCCTTGGCGAAGCCGGCGTCGACGACGGTGGCCAGCACATGCTCGATCAGCCGCGCGCGGTTGGGACCGGACGGCGGCGACATGGCGAACACCAGCGCTGCATCGCGGTGGGCGAGCAGGACGCGGCGGAACTCGTGCGCGATGTGCTCGATGGTCTCCCGCCAAGGCTTGCCGGCTGGCGGCACGCTGATCTCGGCGCTGAGCGCGTCGGCGATCAGGGCGACGAGCTCGTCCTTGTCGCGCACGTGGTTGTAGAGCGAGGGCGCCTGGACGCCGAGACGTTCGGCTAGGCGTCGCATGGTCAGGCCTTCGAGGCCGGCCTCATCCAGCAGCGCTACCGCTTCGCGCAGCAGATTGGCGCGATCGATGACCGGCCGGGTCGGCGCCGCCTTCATCCAGGCCTCGCAATCCGCGAAGGCCTCCCGTTCCGCAAGTCGTTTCCGGGCCATGATTTTTCTCTCCATGCGGGCCGTTGGGCGAATCTTAGCCTAACGGGCCTTGAACTCCTAACGCTTGGTATCCATACTAACGTCGTTAGTTAAGAGCATCATATGTTAGCTCGATTAACGAAGTTCAACTGCCCTCTCGTGGAGAATTCAATCATGAACACCCGTACCACCGTCGCCGGCGCACTCCTCCTGGCCACTGCCGGCCTAGCCACCACCGCCAACGCCTGGGTCGCCATCCCGGCGAACTACGTCGAAGGCATCGTCCAGTCGGTTGACCGCGACGCCCGCACGCTGACCGTCGCCAACGGCACGTATCACGTGCGCAGCCTCGGCGAGCTCAACGAGGTCAACGCCGGCGACAAGGTCGACCTCAGCTACCTCAACGAGGCGGGCCAGAACGTCGTGATCGCCGTCACCCTTCGCTAGGGCGGCGTGATCGCTCCGAACCCCGGCACCACCGGTGTTCCCCTCACATCGGTGGCGCCGGGGCAGCGCGCCATCCCTCTGACGTGGCCTGCTGAAGTCATTCCCCGCAAGGAGCATTCCCATGAACCCACGTAAGTACGCGGCCGGCGCCCTGGTCCTGGCGACCGCCGCCGGAGCCGCCGCCGCAGCTCATGCCGTCCCCGCGCAATACACGGAAGGCGTGGTGCAGGCGGTCAACCTCGACAACCGCACGCTCACCGTCGGCGCCAGCACCTTCACGGTGCGCTCGCCCGACGAACTCAAGGAAGTGAACCCCGGTGACAAGGTCGACGTCGCGTACGTCACCGAAGCCGGCCAACGCATCGCAATCGCCGTCACCCTGCGCTAGTGGGCGCGGCCTGTGAGACGCCTCGGCGGTAGCGTCCAAAACCGCACTGCCGAGGCACTCACGAAACCAACGAATACGTCCGGGAGGACACGAACATGCACACGACATTCGCCCCCACCGCCATCGCCCTGCCCCGCCTGCCCCTCGCCGTCGGCCGCCTGTTGGCCGTTGGCCTCGTGCTGGGCACCGCCTTGGCGCTCGCCGCCCTGGTCTAGAGCTCGAACACCGCGACGAGCGGAGCGTGGAACGAGCCGGGGATGCCCCCGGCAGCGTCGGCGACCTCGTCCGCCAAGTCGGCGTTGAGCGCTTCTGCGTTGCGGAACGCGCCCCACAGAGTCGGCGACACCAGGATGTGGTCGAGCATGAGCGGGCGGCCGGCGTGACGCACGGTGAAGCGCTGCTTTGCCTCGAGGCTGTCCTCGACGCCGGTCAGCGCGCGGCCGCCGAGCGCTGGATTGCCCGTGTCATCGACATGCCCGCGCAGGGTGGCGATCGGAATCTCGTGCTCGCCTGAGTTGAGATCGCCGCACACGGCGACGCGCGCGCCCGGGTCGGCGTCGAAGATGCCGTCCACCACGACGCGCGCCTCGAGCGCCTGGCCGTTGCGCTTGATCGACGAGATGTAGAAGCCCTCGGCCCAGCCCGACACGCTGGTCCATCGGTGGGCATTGTCTTTCAGCCCCGGAATCATCACCGATAGCGGCGCGCGCAGGTGCAGGTTGATGACATCGAGCGACTTGCCGTCGACGTCGAGCGTGACGTGCAGAAGCGGGCGGTCCCAGGTGACCTCGGACGCGTTGGGTGGCGCCGGCACGGTCGTGCAGATGCGCACCAAGGGCGCGGTGATGAACTCGTGGCGAATCTGGCGCTGAGCGCGCATCGGAAAGCGGCTGAGGGTCACTAGGTTGTGGACGTCGCGCGGCTTGCCCGAGGCATCGCCGCTGTGCGCCTCGGCGAACGCGGCATACTGCGTGCCTTCCAACAGGCGCTTGAGCGCGGCCAAGGTGCGGCCGGTCGGCGTCGACTGGCCGTTGACCTCCTGCAGGCACAGGATGTCGGCATTCAAGCTGGTCAGCAGCGGCCGCAGCACGGCGATGCGCGCGTCGAGAGTCGTGCCGTGCTCGGTGCGTTCGTCGAGGCTTTCGAGGTTGAAGGTGGCAAGGCGCAGGCGCATGGGTCAGCCCTTCCCGCCGATGGCGGTGAGCACCACCGCGACATGGCCGTTCTTGGCCGAGTAGCCGAGGTAGCGGTAGCCGACCTTGAACTCCTGCACGAACTCCTGGAACGCGCGGAACTCGTGGCGGCGCCAGTTCGGGTAGTTGAAGTACTCGTCGAACAACAGGACGGTGCCGGGGCGCAACCGATCGAGGAGGCCCCACAACACGGTGCGGGTCGACGAATAGATGTCGCAGTCGACGTGGACCAAGGCGACCGGCCCCGCGTTGGCGGCGAGAAAGCCCGGCAGCACCTGGTCGAACCAGCCCTTGTGCAGCATGACGTTGGCCGGCACGGGTGGCATGCGACCGCCGAGGGAGAACTTGCCGCGCTGCTCGGCGGTGCCGGCCCAGTCCTCGGGCAAGCCTTCGAACGAGTCGAACCCATGGATGGGGCGCGTCGCACCTGGGGTGCGCTCATCGCGCAATGTGGCGGCGGCGAGGGCGCGGATGCTGCCGCCCTTTTCAACGCCGAATTCGAGCAGGAGACCCTCGCCCGGCGCCTGCGCCAGGCAGTACGTCAGCAGATCGTCACGTTCCTCGAACAGGATGGCGTCGGCCATGTGCTGCTCGACGTAGTCCGCGGATTGCTCGCGCGCGCGCAGTTGCAGCGAGTAGAGGAGGTTGCGGGCGAAGTACTTGTAGTAGAAGCGGCGCACCAGCCGCTCACCCCACGGGCGCCGTTCCTTGCTTCGACTGCCCACTGTGCGCCCCCCGGACGGCATGGCGGCAAGTTGCGCGTTGCCCCCGCCGGGCGGCGAGGGTAATGCTTGGCAAGGGTTTGGGCGAGCCTTTGCGCGCCATCGATCGGCGGCACCCCAGGAGCCTTGCTTTGCTTAACCGCGTGACCGCCCCCGGCAACGGCGATAAGGCCGGCGCCAACCACAGCGCTCACCACGTGCGCCCGCATCCGCTGCGCGAGGAGCTCGTGCTGGAAGTGCACGCGCGCCCGTTCGAAGCGATGGCGGCACCAGCGCGCGGCTCGCATCTGGCCGTGATGACGGATGAGCTCGATGAGCAGGCGGTCGCCGACCATGTCGCCGATTTGTGCAGGCGCTACGGCGCGCCGGTGCCGCCGGCCGGCGCCAAGTTCTACAGCCAGGATCTCGGGCCGTTCCGCCTGCGCTGGGAACAGCACACCGAATTCTCGACGTACACGTTCGTGCGCCAGGGACCGTTCCAGGCGCCCTTCGCCGAGCCGGTGATCGGCCTCGTGCCGGCCGACTGGCTGGAGAACTTGCCGGGAGCAGCGCTCGCCGCCGTGCATTTTGCGCTGGAGGGGCGTGACGCGCCGGAGCGCGACCCGGAGACGATGTCGCTGCTGTTCGGCGGCAACGCCCTGATCGGGGCCGAGGTTTCGGGCGGCGCGGCGCGCGCGTGGTCGGACCTGCGCACCCATGACGACGGGTTCTCGCGCGTCCTGGTGCGCGACAAGGCGATGTCTTCGTTGCAGGCCGGCCGCGTGGTGCAGCGCGTGCTCGAGATCAATACCTATCGGCTGGTGGCGCTGCTGTCGTTGCCGGTCGCGCGCCAAGTGAGCCCACGCTTGCGCCGGATGGACGCGGAGCTCGGCGAGCTTACCGCCAAGCTCGCCGACGGCGAGTCCGGCCAGGAGAAGGCGCTGCTCGATCGCCTGTCGGCGCTGGCCTCCGAGATCGAGACGATCGGCGCGATGACGTCGAACCGCTTTGCCGGGACGCGCGCCTACTACGACATTGTGCTGACGCGGCTCGCGCAGATCCGCCAGCAACGCATCCAGGGGCTGCAGACGTTCTCGGAGTTCCTCGAGCGGCGCCTGCTGCCCGCGGTGAACTTCTGCAACGCCACGGCGGAGCGCCTCAACGCGCTGTCGGTGCGCATGGAGCGCGTCGGCAGCCTGGTGCGCGCGCGCGTCGAGGTGCAGATCGAGGTGCAGAACCGCGACGTGCTGCGCTCGATGGATCGCCGCGCGCGCATGCAGTTCCGCCTGCAGCGTATCGTCGAGGGCCTGTCGGTGATCGCCATCACCTACTACTTGCTGGGGCTCGTGGCACACGGGCTGCACGGCATCGAGGCGCTCGGCGTGCACGTCAACACCGACGCCGCCGTCGCCATCGCCCTGCCCATCGTGGCGGGCCTGGTGTGGTTCATCATGCACCGCGCGCGCCGCTACCTAGCCGCCGACAAGGACGACTGACCCCGCGATGAGCACACCGGACACCGCGGCCGGCACCGCGGCGGCGCCACGCCGCTCGGGCCTGACGGTGGCGCTGTTCGCCCTCAAGGTCGCCGCGTCGATCGGCCTGCTGTGGCTGGCGACACGGGGCATCGACTTCGCCGCGGCCTTCGCCGCCGTCGATGAGGTCGATCCGCTGCTGTTGCTCGCTGCACCGCTGGCCGTGATGGCGGCGACCGCGGTCAATGCAGTGCGGTGGCGGCGACTGATGGCGGCACACGGCGCGCCACTCGGCCTGCGGCAGTCCCTGGCGCTTCTGTTCGTGACTCAGTTCTTCAATTCCGGCCTGCCGTCGACCTTGGGAGGCGATGCGGCGCGCATCGTGTACGCGGTGCGCGACGGCGCCACCGCAGCGAACGTCATTGCCGCCACCATCCTCGATCGCTTCGCCGGGTACAGCAGCGTCATCCTGTACGCAGCGGCCGTGGTCCTTCTGCAGCCCTTTGGGCTGGCGTTCCCGCCCGTGTGGCGCGCCGTCGTGCTCGTGCTGGCGCTGGTGGTGCCAGCGGGCATCGTGGTCCTGGCGCTTGTCAACGCACTGCCGCGGCCTGATGCCTGGGCGCGCCTCGCGACCGATCCTGGCGCGCACGGGCTGCGAGCGCGTGCCGCGCGCGCGGTGCTGCCGATTCTGCGCGTGCGCATCGACGTGTCGGCGGTGCTGGTTGCGATCATCGTGTCGGTGCCGATCGTCGTCCTGATCGGGCTCGCGCTGTTCCTCCTCAACGCGGCGACGTGCGGTTGCGGCGACCTCGACCTGCCACGCGCCATCGCCATCACCGGTCCGCTGCTGCTGGCGGTGTCGGTGCCCATCTCGATGGCAGGCTGGGGCGTGCGCGAGGTGGTGATGGTCGGCCTCTACGGGCTGATGGGCCTGCCGCCGGGACAGGGCCTTGTGACATCGGTGCTGTACGGCGTCACCGTGTTCGTGGCCGGGCTGCCCGGACTGTTCCTCTGGCTGGCGCTGCGCACACCGCAATCTCGCACCGCCTGAAGTCGCTGCTCACCCGCTGAGCAGCGCTGCTGCGCCGGGCGGCAGCGGCCGCCGCGGCTCCCGCAGAGATGCTCGGAATCCCTCGCGCCGAAGTTGGCACAGCGCTTGCCATGTTCGAGACGGTTGCGGCCTAGCGGCCCCCAACGGCGAGAGCCGCCGACTTCGGACGCACCCCTTCGAAAATCCTGCCTGTGGAGGGCATGCACATGTCTGCTTCGCGATTTTTCGCTGCCGCCGTCGTCGCGGCGTTCGTTCCGTATGCGACGACGACCTTCGCCGCCGATCCTGCGCCGGTGGCATTGGGCACCATCCCGCTGGCGCCGGACCTTCTCGAGATACTCAACGACCCCTACCCAGCCGGCACCTACTCGATCGTCGCCCTGGACCCGGCGACCGGGGAGCTCGGCGTCGGCGTGCAGTCGAATACGATTGCCGTCGGGGCACGCACGCGTTGGGGCAAGGGCGGCGTCGCCGCCATCGCCAGCCAAGCCGGCTCCAATCCGCTCTACGGCGACATGGGCGTGTTCCTGCTCGAGCGTGGCTGGACTCCGAAGGAGGCGCTCGAGTTCATGACGCGCGGCGATGCCAATGCCGCCGGCCGCCAGGTCGCGATCATCGACATCAAGGGCAACACGGCGTCGTGGACCAGCCCCACCAACAGTGACTGGAAGGGACACATCTGCGGCACGAACTTCTGCGCCCAGGGCAACACGTTGTGGGGACCGGACGTCGTCAAGAACATGGGCGCCGCGTTCGAGGCGGCGAAGGGCTCCCTCGCCGACCGCATCCTGGCGGGCCTCGACGCCGCGGAAGCTGCCGGCGGCGACCGGCGCGGCTCGATGTCGGCCGGCCTTTTGATCCTGCAGCCAAAGGCGGTCCAGGGATTCGGAGACCGCGCGCTGGACCTGCGCGTCGACCTCTCCGACACGCCGGTGCAGGATCTGCGCAAGATCTACGACGCCGATCGGGCCGGCAATGTCGGCAACGTCGCGGCGATGGTGACGGCCAAGGACTTCGACGGCGCGCTTGCCGCGATCGCCAAGTCGCTGGAGATGGACCCGGGCCGCGACGCCGCCTACGTGCAGATGGCCACGGTCTACATGACGATGGGCAAGATGGACGACGCGGTGAAGGCGATGGCCAAGGCCATCGAGCTCAATCCGAAGCAGTACTTCCAGGTGCTGCGCACCGATAGCCTGGCGCCGGTGCACAGCCTGCCCGCCTATCGGGCGCTCGGCGACTACGCGAAGTTCGCGCCGATTGCGCCCTCGATGCCGCAGGGCATCACGACGGCGATGCAGTAGAGCAGCCGCGATGCAGGAACGCCGCCCGGGAGGTCCTCCCCGGGCGGCGTTTCTATTTGTGCGTGTTGGCTGTGGGCGCAGTCGCGGTCGAACCACTCTCTGGCCTGGATTGTCAGGGAAGATACGGGGAATCGTCGTGAATCCCGATCGTTGATCCCCGTTGTCCAGTATCATGCCCAGCATGATCCGAGCGGTCTTGCTGGGGCTGATTGTTGCCACGGTCGTTGCGGGGGTTGCACCGGCGGGTCCATTGGAGGACGCGCAGGCAGCGTACGAGCGTGGCGACTATGCGACCGCGCAGAGGCTATGGGGCCCACTGGCTGAAGAGGGCGTGGCCGAGGCGGAGTTCGGATTGGGGCGTTTGTCCCTGTTCGGCAACGGCGTCGCCAAGGACGGAGCCCTCGCAGTCGCGTGGCTGAGCAGGGCGGCGACTCACGGCAGCGCGAGCGTAGGCTGGCTGCTTGGGCAAATATATGACGGCAGCCTGAGTTCGCTTGGCCTGGACGTCGTGCCGGACGCGGCAGAAGCGGTGCGGTGGTATCGAGTCGCGGCCGAAGGCGGCTTCATGGCGGCTTGGCAGCAGCTTGCTGAACACTACGCCGAGGGGCGCGGTGTGGCTCAAGACTTCGCGGAGGCGATCCAGTGGTACCGGAAGCTCGCGGACGAAGGCGACACATTCTCCCGAAGCCGAATCGGCGAATTCTATCGGGACGGCCGCGGCGTGCCTCAAGACTACGCGGAAGCGGCGAAGTGGTTCGGTGAGGCGGCAGCGGGGGGCTATGCCTACGCGCAGTACCAGATGGGACTTTTTCACCGCGACGGTCGCGGCGTGCACAGCGACGTCGTCGAAGCCTACAAGTGGCTTACCTTGGCAGCGGCCGCCGCCAACCCCATCCCCGGGGCCGCAGCGGAGCGCGATCTCCTCGCCACCAA
The DNA here is from genome assembly GCA_945904955.1 of Rhizobium sp. Q54. Classification (GTDB taxonomy): domain Bacteria; phylum Pseudomonadota; class Alphaproteobacteria; order UBA2966; family CAIVPW01; genus CAIVPW01. Next base: position 9,861 of record CAMDPO010000033.1, on the reverse strand, counting down.
GATGACCTCCGTGCAGATCGCCGAGGCGCAGCGGCTCTCTAGCGCGTGGAAGCCGAAGTAGCGGCACCGCGGAAGTCCGTTCAACCGACCTTGCCGATTGCCGGCCCCCTTTTACCCCACGTTGATATCTAGGGCGCTGTCGCCGGACATCGTGATCCCTCCCGCGGCGCGGCCCCCACTGCGACAAAGGCGAGCACGGCGGGATAGCCACCTCGGACGATCGCGTCCGGCTCTGTGCCCCCCAGCAACAGCGCGGCGGCCTGCGCGATTGACAACGATGGTCGCGCACGCGCCCTCGGCATCCAGGACGATCTGTCCGCGAGGCGCTTTGACGGTTGGATTTCAGCGGACGAGCGCGAGAACGGCAGCCTCAAGTGTGCGGCCGCGTTCGGCAAGTCGTTTCAATGGGGTCGCTACCTGGTTGCCAGGGTCACCCGAGACTTGGTCGCACGACATCTAGGTTCCTGAAAGACTGACGCGCCCGACAGGATACGAACCTGCGACCTTATGCTTTAGAAGTCTTCCGGCTGGATCATCACGGTCAGACTAGGTGCCTGCCCAGTCCTTCAACACCACGACCTCGATGGGGCGGCTGACCCTGAACGTGCTGCTGTCCTTCGCCCAGTTTGAGCGCGAGGTGACCGGCGAGCGCATCCGCGACAAGATCGCCGCCTCCAAGCGGCGGGGCGTGTGGATGGGCGGCGTGCCGCCCCTCGGCTACGACCTGAACAGCCACCGACTCGTTATCAACGCGACGGAAGCAGAGGTCGTCCGCTCCATATTCACCCGCTACCTCGTATTGGGGTCGGTTCCTGCGTTGGTCGAGGACCTTCGCCGCCGGGGTGTTCGCAGCAAGGTGTGGGCTGCAGGGTCTGCGCGGCGAATCGGAGGCAACGTCCTGTAGCGGGGAGCGCTCTACTGTCTCCTGCGCAACCGCACGTACCTCGGCGAAATCAGCCACAAGGGCAACGTCTACCCCGGCGAACACCCTGCCATCGTCGATCGGAGCACCCGGCAAGCAGCACAGACACGCCTGGGCGGCGACGGCCGTCAGGAGCGGGGCACTTCACGTTCAAGGAGCGATGCCCTGTTGGCCGGCAAGGAGCGTGGCCTCGTTCAGCGCGTTCCAGCGATCGTCGTCGAGCGCCTGGTTATCGAGCGGTTGGCGCGCCAAGTTGGCTCGCTGCCGACCGGCGACGTGGCCCTGGGAGCTTTGCTTCGCGATCGCGTCGCCAGAATCCAAATCCTGCCGTACAAGATGCTGCTCGACCTCAAGGCTCCTGCGAAACCAAGATCACGTCGGCAATTGCCCAAGGGCAAGCGTGTTGTTGCACCGCTGCTGACGAAGATATCCGGCGCCAAGGCCGTCCTTCATGATGAGACGCCGCGCGCGGGCGTGAACGCGACCCTGATCCGCTCGCTGATACGCGCGCTCGAGTGGAGGCGGCAGATCGAGGAAGGTCTTGTCGGCTCGCCCGAGGAGCTGGCGCGCAAGCACGGATGTACCCGGACCCATGCCAGAGCGATGTTGGGCCTCGCGTTCCTCGCACCCGATCTCGTCGAGCGCTGCCTGTCCGGCAGCCCACCGAGCAAGCTCATCACGCGGCGTTTGCTCGCCCGCGGCGTTCCGCTCTCCTAGCAGCAGCAGCGCCAAACCTCTTAGCGAATCCGGTTCCGGCACGCGCTATCTGGCGGCCGGAGAATTTGGGCCAAAGCGCCACGAACTTCTGCGGAACGCAGTGTGGCAGCCAGGGCGCGCCCCGCGGGAGTGGCGCAGAACGCGCCACTCCGCGCACTACTTCCGGCGCGCGGAGAGTTGGTCGAGATAGGCTGGCTGGGGCGCGAGGATTCGAACCTCGGAATGCCGGAATCAAAATCCGGTGCCTTACCGCTTGGCTACGCCCCAAGAGTCGCAGGTGAAAGGCGGCGCACTTTAGGCCGAGGGCGGCGCAGGCGGCAACGCTGCCCTTAGGGCCGGGCGGTGCCGCACCTAGGAGTGTGACTGCGATCCGAGGTGGGCGTTGCCGGGGCGCGCGACGGGCAGGCGCGCCAGCACCAGCAGGGTGCCGTAGACCGAGAGCGCTACCAGGCCCCACAGCAGGGTGAACTCGGGATACGGGATCGCCAGCGCTCCCGGCGCGGCGACCAGGCCGAGATAGAGGCCGAGCCGCCCGCCGGCAGGCCAACCCGGCAGCGTCGCCTGCAGCACGTGATGGAAGTGGCGGCGGTCGGCGGAGAATGGGGACACGCCGCTCATGATGCGTGTCGCGATCAGTCGCAGCGCGTCGACCACCGGAATGAGGAACCACAGCGCCACTACGTCGGCGTGCAGTTGCGGGAAGTTCACGCCGTAGGTGTAGACCGCGAACAGAGCGATGGCGACGCTCAGGCCATAGGTGCCCGCGTCCCCGAGGAAGACGGCGCCGCGCAGGTTGAAGGCGAACACCACGGCCAGCGCACCGATCAGGGCAGTGAGGGCCGGCACAATCTCGGGCGGCGCGTAGCCGAGCAGCAGCAACGTCCACGTAAGCAACAGGCCGACCGCGAGGCCGTTCTTGCCGTCCGCCATGTTCAGGGCGTTCTGCAGCCCAACGATGCACAGGATGGTAAAGGCCGACGCAAGCAGCGGCTCGGGAAACGACGCGACGTCGAGGAACGTGAAGCGGAAGAACGCGATGCGCTCGGCGGGCATCCACCACAGCAGCAGGCCACTGACCGCGACCGCCGCGATCAAGCGGACCATCGGGCGCACGTGGCGGCGATCGTCGATGAATCCCAGGAGGAGGAACGCGGCGATGGCAGCGGTGAGCGCGACGAACAGGGGCTGCATCTGGGTAGTGAAGGAGAGCCACAGCAACACCGCGAGGAGCGGCAGGCCGATGGCGATCCCCCCTACTTCCGGCGTCGGGCGGGCGTGCAGCTTACGGCGGCCGTCGGGGATGTCCATGACGCCGAGGGCGCGCGCAATCGGGTGGGCTGCCAGGCAAATACCCAGCGCCGCCGCTGCGGCGAAGATCAAGCTTGCGAGCATGCCAGCGTCAGGTCCCCCACGGCCACCATACGCCAAACCCGTTGCGGCGACCAACGCTGTCCGGGCGAAAGCGGCCGACCGCGCGCCTTACCTAGAAGAACGGGGGTCTGCGCCGCTTCCCGTCGCTGCCGCCGTGAGCCAATGCTCCAGAGCCGCAACGACGCGGGGCAACACGTCGGCGTGGCCCGCGGCAAAGTGCCGACCGGCGGCGCCCATCCGCGCCCGCTGCTCCGGGTGCGCGAGGAGGGTCCCCACGGCGTCGGCAAGCTGTCCGGGATTGTCGACCAGGGTGGCGCCGCCCGCGTCGATCAGGTCCTCGGTCATCGACTGGAAGTTGTGGACGTGGCGCCCCGTGAGCACGGCGCAGCCGAGGCGTGCAGGCTCGATCGGGTTGTGGCCACCGTGCGGCACGAGCGACCCGCCGACCAAGCTGATCGGACACAGGCGGTACCACAGGCCGAGCTCGCCGAGCGTGTCGGCGACGTAAACCGCGGTGGGCGGCTCCGGCAATTCCTGGCGCGAGCGCAGGGCGACGCCGAGGCCGCGCGCGGCCAGCATCGCGGCGATTTCGGCGCCGCGCGCGGGATGGCGCGGCACCAGCACGGTGAGCAATCCGGGCTGGCGCTGCGCCAGCCCCGCGTGCGCGGCGGCGACGATCTCCTCCTCGCCGGGATGGGTGCTCGCGGCGAGCCAGCGGGGACGCTCGCCCAGCAAGGTGTGCGCCGCGCGCAGATGCGCAGCATCGGCGGGCAGCTCGTCGCCGGTGAGCTTGAGGTTGCCGATCGCTTGTACGTTGGGGGCGCCGAGCGTCTGGAAGCGCGTGGCGTCCGTTGACGACTGCGCTAGCACCGCGACGAACGCGTCGAGCACGGTGCGCGCCACAGCGGGGATGCGCTGCCAGCGCCGGAACGAACGGTCCGAGAGGCGGGCGTTGACCAGAATGACCGGCACGCCGGCACGGCGAAGCGCGCCGAGGGCGTTCGGCCACAGCTCGGATTCCACCCACAAGGCAACGCCGGGACGCCAGTGCGCGAGGAATGCGCGCACCGCGGCCGGCGTATCGATGGGGGCGTACTGGTGCGCAACACCGGACGGCAGGCGCACTGCCAACGCCGCGGCCGAGGTCGGCGTGCCGCTGGTGACGAGGACACCGAGTGCGGGCCAGCGGCGACGGATCTCGGCGATGAGGGGTAGTACGGAGAGGGATTCGCCGACGCTGGCGGCATGAATCCAGGCGAGGGGTCCGGGCGGGCGCACTACCGAGGCGCGGCCGAGGCGCTCGCCGAGGCGGGCGGCGTCCTCCTTGCCCTGGGTGGCACGGCGGCCCAAGTGGCGGGCGAGGAACGGTGCGGCGATGGTCGCCGCGGCCGCATAGAGACCGAGCGCGAAGTGCTGCGGCCGCCGGCCGCTCAGGGCCGCCAGACCCGCAACGGCTCGGCGAACTTCAGGTGGCGCCAGATGCCCTTGATGTCGGCGACCAACCCGCCGCGGGGCATGAGCGCCGCCAGGCGCTGGGTGTCGAACTCGACGTAGGGCTTGTGGGCAACGGCCGCCACCACCGCGTCGTAGGCGCCATCGAGCTTCGGCAGCAGGTCGATGCCGTATTCGTGCTTCGCCTCGGCGGCGTCGGCGAACGCGTCGTGCACGGCGACTTGATGGCCGGCGGCGCGCAAGCCCTCAACCACGCCGGCCACGCCGGAGTTGCGCAGGTCGGGGACGTTCTCCTTGAAGGTCAGGCCGAGCACGAGGACCTTGGCGCGCGGCGCCAGCTGCTTGGCAACGCAATCGGCGAGCCACGCCCCCATGCCGTCGTTGGTGCGCCGGCCGGCGAGCACCACGGTCGGGTCGTAGCCGACCTGGATGGCGCGGTCGGCGAGGTAGTACGGATCAACGCCGATGCAGTGGCCGCCGACCAGGCCGGGGCGGAAGTTGAGGAAGTTCCACTTGGTGTTGGCGGCGTCGAGCACGTCATAGATCGACAGGCCGAGGCGATTGAAGATCTGCGTCACCTCGTTGATGAAAGCGATGTTGATGTCGCGCTGGGCGTTCTCGATGACCTTGGCGGCCTCGGCGGTGGCGATGTCGCGCGCCATGAAGACGCCGGCCTTGGTGATGGTGCCGTAGACCTCGGCGAGCACCTTGCCGACTTCCGGAGTCTGTCCGGCGACGACCTTGACGATGCTGGCGAGCGTGTGGACCGGGTCACCCGGATTGATGCGCTCCGGCGAGTAGCCCAGCCAGAAATCCTTGCCGCACTTCAGGCCGGAGGTGCGCTCGAGCAGCGGCGCGCAGATTTCCTCCGTCGCGCCGGGATAGACGGTGCTTTCGAAGCAGACGATGTTGCCGGGCTTGAGCAACGGGCCGACAGCCTCGCAGGCACCGACGATCGGGCCGAAGTCGGGCTTGCGCCTGTCGTCCACCGGAGTGGGCACGGCGACGATGAAGAGGTCACTGCCGGCCATCGCCTTGGCGGTCGACTCAAAGCGGCAGGTGGTGGCCGCAACGTCCGCGTCGGGCACCTCGTGGGTCCAGTCGTGGCCCGTGCGCAGCGAGGCGACGCGCCGCTCGCTAAGGTCGTAGCCGACGACCTGATAGCGGCGCGCCAAGGCGACCGCGAGCGGCAGACCCACGTAGCCGAGGCCGATAACGGCGATCTGTTGAGGTGCCGAGGGGGCTGACATCGAAGGCCGAGGAGCGCATCGTGTATGGGCATCGGCCGCTGGTGTCAACCGCGGCCCGCCGAGCCAGCTATACGATGAGGCTTGGCGCCTTCCGGGCGACGTGTCGCTCGACCTGGGCAATCTCGCGCGACAGGGGACCGAGGTCGCCGAGGGCCGCATCCACGGCGAGGTCGTGGCGCGACGGGTCCGGCTCGAACGCCTCCAGGTAGACACGCAGGGTCGCGCCCTCGGTGCCGGTGCCGGACAGGCGAAAGACGATGCGCGCGTCGTCGGAAAAGAGCACCCGGACGCCCTGCTTGCGCGAGACGCTGCCGTCGGTCGGATCGGTGTAGGCGAAGTCGTCGACAGCGACGATCTGGCGGCCGCCGAAGGACTTGCCGCGCAACGCGCCAAGGCCGGCGCGCAGGTCTTCGATGAGCGCGGTCGCGCGCTGGTCGTCGAGGCCCTCGTAGTCGTGACGGACATAGTAGTTGCGGCCGAACTCGGCCCAATGCTGGCGCACGATGTCGCGCACGCTCTGCCCGCGCGCCGCGAGGACGTTCAGCCACAAGAGGACGGCCCACAGGCCGTCCTTCTCGCGCACGTGGGACGAGCTGGTGCCGGAACTCTCCTCGCCGCAAATGGTGACCGAGCCGGCATCGAGCAGGTTGCCGAAAAACTTCCAGCCGGTAGGAGTCTCGTGCATGGGGATGCCGCGCTTGGCGGCGACGCGGTCGGCGGCGCGGCTCGTCGGCATGGAGCGCGCGATACCGGCGATGCCCTTGCGGTAGCCCGGTGCCAGGTGAGCGTTGGCGGCGAGCACGGCGAGGCTGTCGGAGGGGTTCACGTACATGGCGCGGCCGATGATCATGTTGCGGTCGCCATCGCCATCGGAGGCGGCACACAAGTCGGGCCCGTCGGCGCGCATCGCCGCGTCGAGCAAGTGGGGCGCATGCACCAGATTCGGATCGGGCGGATGCCCGCCAAAGTCGGGCAGCGGCTCGCCGTTCATGACCGTGCCGGCGGGCGCCCCCAGGAGGCGCTCCAGGATCACGGTGGCATACGGGCCGGTGATCGCCGACATGGCGTCGAACTGCATGCGGAAGCCGGAAGTGAACCGGTCGCGGATGCGATCGAAGTCGAACAGCGACTCCATGAGCGCCGCGTAGTCGGAGACGGAGTCGATGACCTCCACCTGGGTCGCGCCGAGCTGGCTCGTGCCTTTGCGCTCGAGGTCAATGGCGGGCCCGTCGATCACCTTGTAGGAGGTGATTTTCAGGCTGCGTGCGTACGCGGCCTCGGTGACGGTCTCGGGCGCGGGGCTGCCGTTCTGGACGTTGTACTTGATGCCAAAGTCGCCGTTCACGCCGCCCGGGTTGTGGCTGGCCGACAGAATAACGCCGCCAAACGCCCCGTACTTGCGAATGAGGTGGGAGACCGCCGGCGTCGACAGGAGCCCGCGGTGGCCGACGAGGACGCGCCCGAACCCGTTGCCAGCCGCAACGCGCAGCACACGCTGCACCCCCTCGCCGGTGTAGAAGCGACCGTCGCCGCCTACAACCAACGTAGTGCCGGCACACGAGGGCAGCCCGTCGAGCACGGACTGAAAGAAGTTCTCGATGTAGTGAGGCTCTTGGAAGACGGACACGCGCTTGCGTAGGCCCGAGGTACCCGGGCGCTGCCCGGCAAACGGAGTTGTCGGAACGGTACGGGGGGTCATGAGATGCGAGCGCTCAGCGGAGAAGGACGCGCTTACCTATGCGGTCCACCGCACGACCGCAAGGGCGCTCCCGTGCGACGGCGCATGCCGCGGTGGACGTTTGGCCATCACGGAACTACCTTCGGGGCCGCGCCGGCGCATTGGGCGTGACGTCAACGCCGACGCTGCTGTCGCACCCCCCGCTACTCGCCGCCGACACGGACGAATGAACCCCTGATGGGCACGTCAGAGATCGCCGGTGGTGCGCCGCAGCGCCGCTCGGGAATGACCGTGGCGCTCTTCGCCATCAAGGTCGCTGCGTCCGTGGGCCTGCTGTGGCTGGCGACCCGGGGCATCGACTTCGGCGCCGCCTTCGCCTCCGTTGACTCAGTCGACCCCCTTCGCCTTCTGCTGGCGCCGGCTACCATGATGGCTGCAACCACCGTCAACGCGTTCCGATGGCGGCGCCTGATGGTGGCGCACGTCGCGCCGCTCAGCCTTCGTCAGGCAACGGCCCTCCTCTTTGTCACCCAATTCTTCAATTCCGGTCTGCCCTCGACGCTGGGCGGCGACGCGGCCCGCATCGTCTACGCCGTCCGCCAAGGTGCACCCGCCCCCAACGTCCTGACTGCCACGGTCCTCGATCGCTTCGCGGGGTACAGCAGCGTCATCCTGTACGCTGCGGCAGTCGTCCTTTTTCAGCCGTTTGGCCTGATTTTTCCGGCGGTGTGGAGTGCGGTCCTGCTGCTGCTAGCGCTCGCGGTTCCAGGAGGACTCCTCGTCCTCTACCTGGTGAACCTGATTCCGCGGCCGGATGCCTGGATTGACCCGTCGTCACGAGGATTGCGATCGCGAGCGTCGAGGTTGCTAGCGCCGCTGTTGGGCGTGCGCATCAAGCTGCGCGCCGTCCTCTTCGCGATCGTTGCGTCGGTGCCGATTGTTGTCCTCGTCGGAATAACGCTGTTTCTCCTGAACGCCGCGACGTGCGGGTGCGACGACCTCGATTTGTCACGGGCGATCGCGATCGCCGGCCCTCTGGTGCTGGCCGTCTCGATCCCAATCTCCATGGCCGGTTGGGGCGTGCGTGAGGTGGTGATGATCGGCCTCTATGGGCTGATGGGACTGCCGCCGGAACAGGCCCTAGTCACGTCGGTTCTGTTTGGTGTGGTGGTGTTCGTCGCCGGGTTGCCTGGACTGATCATCTGGCTGGGGCTGCGCGTGCCACAAAGCCCGCGGTAGAGCCTGCCGCCGCGACTCACACGCTGAGCCGCGCTTGTCGAATACGAAGTTCCAACCGCCCGCCCATCCACCGGAGAGACGCTTGTTGGTAGGTCAGCAAATGTTGCTTGGGCGACACGTTGTGGTAGTAACGCGGTGCCAACGTCGGACCCGCATCGAAGTGCCTGCAGCGTTTGCGCATGCGTATTGCGCCCGGCGGCGATCTTGTCGCACCGCTGGTTAGCTGCCGGAGCGGGGCCGGCGGACCGACTTCGTCACTTCGTTTATTGGCCTAAAGTGCTGGATGTAAATGGGTGAAGATCGCACCGGCGTCAGCCGAAAACTAAGGATGTTGGCGGAGGTAATGCGTAGTCGCGCTGAATCTACCGAGGACGCCGCTGACCGGGCCGGGCTCCTCGAACACGCAAGGGAGTTGGACGACCGCGCGAGTACCCTCGAGGCCGAACGCATAGCGAACTTCAACTCGCGTCTCGGGCGAAGCTCCGGCTAGGCACCCAGCACTGGCTGCAAGAATCCGGCACCCAGTCGGCCCGGTGTAACAGTTCATACGACCGTGCCGATTCCCAACAGGGGCAACAAAGCAGGTCGACGCACCCGGCGTAGGTCGCGGACGACGCTCAGCGACACCCCACAAAAGCGTAAGCCGCGCCATCAGGTGCACGGCGCGGTGCCCCCGTTTTGGTCACAAGGAAGTCCGTCAATTCCGGTGACCGTTGAACGACCAACGGTCGGGTCGAGCTCGTACGCATTCCCTGATCCTGAGGGAAGATAGAGGGAACAGTTCGACCTCGCGGGCGAGTTCGCAAAGCGCTGCGGCCTCCGTCGCCTGTTCGCTGAGCGGCGGAACAGGGAAACGAATACGACTCATTCGCGAACAACAAGGATGAGGGGCGATGACGCCAGGGGGCGCAACAGCGGGTGAGTTGCGCGCCGGCGACGTGCCGCAAACCCAGATGCGGATCTGCAGGATCGCCACGTCTTAACAATGTCGGAGAGGCAATAACCGGTCGGCCGCGCCGCGCGCCTCGACGGATGCTGGGTCCCATCGACCGTGCTGCAAATCCAATTGAGGGCCCGACAGGATCGGAACAGCCCCGAGTCTGCGCCCTTAGCTTGAGCGAGAGGTATGGTCAACCCGGAGCTCGCACCGGTCATCCGCGCCTCGACCCGCGAGGATCGATAGAGCTGCGCCGAATAGATCTGCAAATCTGATTGAAGATCTAACAGATCAG
>CAMDPO010000032.1 GCA_945904955.1 Rhizobium sp. Q54 | reverse complement strand
ACCGCAACCGGATCGAGCGCATGTGGTGCCGTCTCAAGGACTGGCGCCGCATCGCAACCCGCTACGACAAGCTCGCCCGCAACTACCTCAGCGGTGCCTACCTCGCCGCCGCCTTGATCCCTTGGGTCAATTGAGTCCGGACCCTAGGCCGCGAAGGGGTCCTTCACCAGGATCGTATCGTCGCGCTCGGGGCTGGTGGACAGCAAGGTCACTGGCGCCTCGATCAGCTCCTCGATGCGACGGATGTACTTCACCGCCGTCGCCGGCAGCGCGGCCCAGCTGCGCGCCCCGCGCGTGCTCTCGCTCCAGCCTTCCATCGTCTCGTAGACCGGGCGCACGCGCGCCTGCGGCGACGCACCAGCGGGCAGATAGTCCACCGAGTGCCCGTCCAGCAGGTAGTGCGTGCAGACCTTGAGCTCCTTCATGCCGTCGAGCACGTCGAGCTTGGTGAGCGCAATGCCGTCGATGCCGCCGATCTTCACCGCCTGGCGCACCGCCACCGCGTCGAACCAGCCGCAACGCCGCCGCCGCCCGGTGACCGTGCCGAATTCCTTGCCGCGCTCGCCGATACCGCGGCCGATCTCGTCGTCGAGCTCGGTGGGGAAGGGGCCCGCGCCGACGCGCGTCGTGTACGCCTTGGTGATACCCAGCACGTGGTCGATGGCGCCGGGCCCGATGCCCGCGCCGGTCGCGGCTGCGCCGGCCGTCGTGTTCGACGAGGTGACGTACGGATAGGTGCCCTGGTCGACGTCGAGGAGGGTGCCTTGCGCGCCCTCGAACAGAACATGTTTGCCGAGGCGCCGCGCGTCGGCGAGGCGCCGCCACACCGGATCGGCGAAGGGCAGGATCTTCGGCGCGATCTCTTTCAGCGCGCGCACCAGCGCGTCGCCGTCCACCGGCGGCTTGCCGAAGCCCTTGCGCAGGGCGTTGTGATAGGCGAGCAGGCGGTCGACTTGGTGGCCGAGCTGGGAGTCGTCGGCGAGGTCGCAGACGCGCACCGCGCGCCGGCCGACCTTGTCCTCGTACGCCGGGCCGATGCCGCGCCGCGTCGTGCCGAGCGGCTGGTTGGTCGAGTCCTCGCGGTAGGTGTCGAGCTCGCGGTGCAGCGGCAGGATCAGCGTTGCGCTCTCGGAGACCTTGAGGTTGTCCGGCGTGATGTGCACGCCCTGCTTTCCGATGTTGGCGATCTCGGTGAGCAGCGCCCACGGGTCGACGACCACGCCGTTACCGATGATCGACAGCTTGCCCGGCCGCACGACGCCCGACGGCAGCAGGCTGAGCTTGTAGACGGTGCCGTCGATGACGAGGGTGTGGCCCGCGTTGTGGCCGCCCTGGAAGCGCACCACGATCTCGGCACGCTGGCTCAGCCAGTCGACGATCTTGCCTTTGCCTTCGTCGCCCCACTGGGCGCCGATGACGACTACGTTGGCCATGGTAATTCAGGCGTGCGCGCTACAGCGGCTGCGCCTGTCCCCCTGAAAGAATGTGCGTGCAGCTCTGCGCCTTCGCAGCAGCCTTGGCGTCGCGCTCGCTCTCGAGGCCGGCGCGCGTGCGCCACCCGGCGGCGTGCAGCTTGCGGCGCTCGATCGCATTCGTGCCGAACGGCAGGTACAGCAGGCGCGGCCGCTCTTGCGGTCCGGCCGCCTGCACCAATTGCTCCATGAAGAGCGTGGCGCCGGTTGCCGACTCGCCGTTGCCGAGCACGTAGCGCCCGCCGCGGCCGAGCTCGCCAGCCATGCCTTTGGCAAAGATCGTGAAGCTGATGCCGGTCTGATACTCGAAGCCCCGGAACTCGACCGGGTCGATGGTCATGGCGAGGTTGGGCACCTGCTCGCGCACCAGCCGCACCGCCTCGCCGAGATCACGCACGTGCTGCTTGGCTACCGGCGGCAGGAACACCTTGCCCAGCGCCGCCAGTGCTGCGTCGGCCGTGCCGGTCGCCCGCTGCAAGGTGCTGAACGTCAGGCGGCGCTCGTCCGTGAGCGCCGTCAGTGCCTGCAGCGCCCCGGCATCCTTGCGGTCCAGCGCCGCGCGTACGCTCGCCGTGGTGGCGGCATCGAGCTCCATGCCCGCGCACATCAGCGGCACCAGGCGCGGCAGCGACAAATCGAACGACGGCTGCGCCACGCCGATCGCCGCGAGCGCTTCGGCAACGGCGACCATCACCTCGGCATCGGCCGCGAGCGTCGGCGCACCGATCAGCTCGATGCCGACCTGGGTGACCTCACGCTCCGGCCGCAACTGGCTGCCCTTCAGCTGCAGCACCGGGCCGGCGTAGGACAGGCGCAACGGCCGCGGCGCCTTGGCCAGGCGGGTGGTGGCGATGCGGGCGATCTGCGGCGTGATGTCCGGGCGCAGGCCCATCATGCGCTGGCTGACCGGATCCATCAGGCGGAACATGTTCGGCGCCACGGCGCCGCCGGGTCCGTCCGTCAGGGTTTCCTCGAACTCGGCGAGCGGCGGTTTGACCCGCTCGTAGCCGAACGCGGCGAACGTCGCCACCAGGCGCGCTTCCATGTCCGCCTCGATGGCGGCATCCGGCATCAGCGTGTCGTTGAGCCCATTGGGCAACAGGGCCCGTTCGGTCGGTCCGGTCATTGCGACTTGGGGAGTGTGGCGGGAAGCGGCGGCATCCTAGCTTGGGCGGCCGCCCCTGTCCTCGGTCTTGGCGACGCGCCGGCACTCATGCTGCGCGCGCTCCCGGCATGCGCTGCATGCCTGGGAAGCGCAGCGCCTTCGCCTGGCGCACGTGGGTTAATCCGCGCAGGGTGGCGAGCACGATCTCCGGCACGCCGTCGTCCACTTCGATCAAGGCGATGGCGTCGCCACCGGCCGAGTTGCGGCCCAGGTGGAACGTCGCGATATTGACCGACGCGTTGCCAAGCGCGGTGCCGAGCCGGCCGATGAAGCCCGGCTTATCCTCGTTGGTGAGGAACAGCATGTGCGGCGCGAGTTCGGCTTCGATCGCGATGCCGTCGATCTCGACGACGCGCGGTTTCTGGTTGGCGAACAACGTGCCGGCCACGGTGCGCGTGCGTCCTTCGGACGTGACAGTGATGCGGATGAGCGAGGTGTAGTCGCCGGCCTTCTCGTTGGTCGATTCGATGATCTCGATGCCGCGCTCGCGCGCCACCACCGGCGCATTGACCATGTTCACCGAAGACATCAGCGGCGACAGCAGGCCCTCCAACACCACCGCCGCCAGCGGCCGCGTGTTGAGCGAGGCGACGTGCCCCTGGAACTCGATGGCGACGCGCTTGAGGCCACTATCGGTGATCTGCCCGGCGAAGCCGCCGAGCTGTTCGGCGAGCTTCATGTAGGGCTTGAGCTTCGGCGCGTCTTCGGCGCTCACCGAGGCCATGTTGAGGGCGTTGGTCACCGCCCCCAGCAGCAGGAAATCCGCCATCTGCTCGGCGACCTGGATCGCCACGTTCTCCTGCGCCTCGGTGGTGGAGGCGCCCAGGTGCGGCGTCGCCACTACGTTGGGGAGCTTGAACAGCGGGCTGTCCTTGGCCGGCTCGACGGCGAACACGTCGAGCGCCGCTCCCGCGACCTGGCCGGCGACCAGCGCTGCATGCAGCGCATCTTCGACGATGAGCCCGCCGCGCGCGCAGTTGACGATGCGCACGCCCTTCTTGGTCTTGGCCAAGGCGTTGGCGTCCAGGATGTTGCGGGTTTGGTCGGTAAGCGGGGTGTGCAGGCTGATGAAGTCGGCGCGCGCCAGCAGTTCATCGAGCTCGACCCGCTCGACGCCGATCTCCTTGGCGCGATCGACCGACAGGAACGGATCGTACGCCAGCACGCGCATTTTCAGCCCCTGCGCGCGGTTGGCGACCACCGAGCCGATGTTGCCGCAGCCGATGAGTCCCAACGTCTTGTTGGCGACCTCGACGCCCATGAAGCGGTTCTTCTCCCACTTGCCGGCGCGCGTCGATGCATCGGCCTCGGGAATCTGCCGCGCCAGCGCCAGCATCATGGCGATCGCATGCTCCGCCGTGGTGATCGAATTGCCGAACGGTGTGTTCATCACCACGACGCCGCGCGCGGTCGCGGCCGGTACGTCGATGTTGTCGACGCCGATGCCGGCGCGGCCGACTACTTTCAGATTGCTCGCCGCCTCCAGCACCTCGGCGGTGATCTTGGTCGAGGAACGCACCGCAATGCCGTCGTAGCCGCCGACGATCTGCGCCAGCTCCTTGGGCGCCAGGCCGGGCCGCTCGTCCACGGTCAGGCCACGCTCGCGGAAGATTTCCGCCGCACGCGGGCTCATCGAGTCGGCGATCAGTATCTTCATTGGGCCGGTTCCTTGTCCATGATCTCGAGTTTCGCCGTGCCGAACGCCCAATCGAGCCACGGCAGCACCAATGCAATGTCTGTCGTCTCGATCGTGGCGCCGCCCCAGATGCGGAAGCCCGGCGGCGCATCGCGATAGGCGCCGATGTCGAAGGCAACGCCTTCCTTCTCCAGCAGCGCAACCGCGCGCTTGATCAACGCGGCTTGCGCCGCTGCATCGCGCGTCCCGAACCAGGGGTCGACGACCTTCAGACAAATCGAAGTGCACGAGCGCGTCTCAGGGCGCTCCGCCAGGAACGCCGCCCAGGGGGAGGCCGACACCCATTTGGCAACCTCGGCCAGATTGGCTTGGCTCCGCTGGATGGTGGCCGGCAGCCCGCCGATGTCCTTGACCCAGCGCAGGGCATCGAGCGCGTCTTCGACGCACAGCATCGACGGCGTATTGATCGTCTCGCCCTCGAAGATGCCGGCGACCAGCTTGCCGCCCTTGGTCATGCGGAACAGCTTGGGCATGGGCCAGACCGGCGTGTAACTCTCCAGCCGCGCCACAGCGCGTGGCGAAAGGATCAGCACGCCGTGCTGCGCCTCGCCGCCCAATACCTTCTGCCAGGAGAATGTCGCGACATCGACCTTCGCCCACGGCATGTCCATGGCGAACACGGCCGAGGTCGAGTCGGCGATGCTCAGGCCCTGGCGCGTATCGCTGATCCAATCGCCGTCCGGCACGCACACGCCCGAGGTCGTGCCGTTCCACGTGAAGACCACGTCCCGGTCCCACGAAGCTTGGGTAAGGTCGGGCAACGCACCATAGGGTGCTGTGAACGACCGCACGTCCTTGAGCTTCAGCTCCTTGAGGACGTCGTTGACCCAGTCGCTGCCGAAGCTCTCCCACGCCAGCACGTCGATGCCGCGCGCGCCCAGCAGCGACCACAGCGCCATCTCGACAGCGCCGGTGTCCGACGCCGGCACGATGCCGACGCGCCAACCCTGCGGCAGGCGCAACAGCTCGGCGGTGAGCTTGATGACCTCGGCGATGCGCGCCTTGCCCGCGGCGGAGCGGTGCGAGCGGCCGACCAGTGCTGTCTTGTAGATGTCCGGTGACCATCCCGGACGTTTGGCGCAGGGTCCCGAGGAAAACAGGGGACGCGCCGGTCGCGCGTTTGGCTTCACAGAACTCTCCCTTCCAGAAGAGCGGCGACCCGTTGGGGGGTCGTGGCCCGGGGCGGAGAATAGTGAGGCGCGCCCGAGAGTCAATCGGGAGAGGACCGCGCACACCCAACGTCGTCATGCGCAGACGACTCCCTCCCCCTGCAAAGGGGGAGGGTTGGGGGTGAGGGTCAAAAGGAATCGGCGAACGAGCCGACGGCGGGATTCGTTCCTGCCCCTTGTCCCCTTGTGTCCGAGGCGGGGCGGGGGAGCCGCTACTCGTACTTGAGCAGCTTGGCCAACGCGTCGCGGCCCTGGTTGCCGCCGTCGCCCTCCATGTTGAGATCCATCGCCTGGACGAAGCGCACAGCCGCTTCGACGCTGTTGCCGGCAGCGGCAAGGCAGCGACCCTCGTCGACCGCCGCCATGGCCGCCCAGTTGCGCAGGCGCCCGGCTTCACCTTGCACCGAGCCGAGCGCGCTCAGCCGATTGATGGCGATGAGCTGCTCGGCCATCTTGGAGAGCAGGGTCGCGGCTGCCAGCGACTTGTTCTTGAAGTCGACGAGCAGGGGTAGCGCCTGCGCGCATTTGCTCGTGTCGATGGGCGTCAGGCCTTCGCCCGGCATGTACATCGGAATGAGCTTCTCGCCGAGGGCGTCGATCTCGGGGATCGTCCCCACGCCCCACGCGCGCAGGTCGCGTGCGAAATCGGGGCCGGCCGGCTCGAATGTATTTCCCTGCTGCGCCAGCGCGCCGCCGCTCATTCCCAGCGCCGCCACGACGACGGTCGCCCGCAATGTTCTCTGCAACATGCTCGCCCCCAAAAGCCGATTCTGGGCGGCATCATAGCCGAAAGGGGCTTAGTGCAAGACTCCGAGCGCCGTTAGCTCTCGGTGCAGGTCCGCGGCGGATCGGAACACGATGCCGTGCATGCCCAACGAGCGCGCGGTCACGATATTCGGTTCGCGGTCGTCGATGAAGATCAGGCTCTGCGGCGGCAACCCGATCTCGCCCAGCGCGATCTCGAAGAACCGCCGCCCTGGCTTGACGACGCCGTGGTGGGCGGAAAGGAAGATGCGCTCGAAGCGATCGAGCTCCGGGTAGTCACCACGCACCTGTGCGAACGTCTCCGCACTGAAGTTGGATAGCGCGAACAAGCGCGTGCCCTGCAGCGCCAGCTGCTCGACGATGGCCGCAGTGCCCGGTACCGGCCCGCCGATCATCTCGATCCAGCGCCCGTAGTAGGCGCGGATCTCGTTCGCCCAGTCCGGGAACAGGGCGACTCGTTCGGCCGTCGCCTCGGCGAGCGGGCGCCCCGCGTCCTGCAGTGCGTTCCATTCGCCGGTGCACACGTTGGCGAGGAACCAGTCCATGCGCGCTTCGTCGGCAAACAGCGTGCGGAACACCCGCCGCGGCTCCCAGTCGATCAGCACGCCGCCGATGTCGAAGACGACGGCGTCACACCTGCGGCGCGCGCCCTCACTTGCGGACAAGCGTATGCCCGTGGTTGAGCGGCCCGTGTCCGCCGCCGAACCCCGGCGCCGTGCGGATCGCTTCCATCAGGTACTCGCGCGCGCGCCGCACCGCTGCCTCCAGGGCCATCCCCTGAGCCAGGCCCGTCGCGATGCCGCTCGCCAGGGTGCAGCCCGTGCCGTGGGTGCTGGTGGAGGCGATGCGCGGGCTCTCCAGCCGGATGGCGCGTTTCTCGGTGACGAGCAGGTCGACGACCTTGGGTCCGTCCAGGTGCCCGCCCTTGATCAGAACCGCCTTCGGGCCAAACGCCAGCAGCGCGCGGCCGGCCTCCTGCGCGTCCTTGGCGCCCTGGATGGGCCGGCCGATGAGCAGCGCCGCCTCGGGGATGTTCGGCGTCACCACAGTTGCAAGCGGCAGCAGCTTGGAGCGGATGACGTCGATCGTTTCGGGCTGCACCAGCGCTGCGCCGCCCTTGGCCGCCATGACCGGATCGACGACCAGCGGCACGTCCGGCGCCAGTCGCGTCAGCACATCGACGATGGTCCACAGGATGGCCGGCGAATGCAGCATGCCGGTCTTGATGCAGTCCGCACCGATGTCGCCCAAAACGACTTCCATCTGCTGGCCGACGAATGCCGGCGGCACCTCGTAGATGCCGTGCACCGTGTGGGTATCCTGGGCGGTGAGCGCCGTGATGGCCGTGGCGGCATAGCCGCCCAGCGCGGTCACGGTCTTGATGTCGGCCTGGATACCGGCGCCGCCGCCGGAGTCCGACCCGGCGACGATGAGGACGCGACCTTTCACCTAAGCCTTCACCCGCGACACTTCCACGACCGGCGTCGCGCGGGACACGCGCTCAACCGAAAGCGTGATGTCGTCGAGCAGCGCAGTGACGAGCGCCGCATCGTCGCCTTCGACCATGACGCGGATCAGCGGCTCCGTGCCCGACGGCCGCACCAGGACGCGCCCATTCTTGCCGAGCTTGGCGCGCGCGCCGGCGATCGCCCTCTGCACATCCTCGTGCTCGTGCAGGCGACCGCCCGAATGACGCACGTTGCGCATCTGCTGCGGCACCGAGGACCACACGCGGCCGGTCTTGCTCACCGGCTGCTGCTTCTCCACCAGCACGGCCAGGGTCTGCAGGGCAGCGATGAGCGCATCGCCGGTGGTGCTGTAGTCGGTCAGGATGATGTGCCCCGACTGCTCACCGCCGACGTTGAAGCCCTTGGCGCGCATATGTTCGACGACGTAGCGGTCGCCGACGGCCGTGCGCTCCAGCGTCAGCCCGAGCCCGCCGAGATAGCGCTCGAAGCCGAGGTTCGACATCACCGTCGAGACGACGCCGCCACCCGTGAGGCGGCCTTGGCGGTGCCAGCTTTCGGCGACAATGGTCATGAGCTGGTCGCCATCGATCATGGTGCCGGTCTCGTCGCACATCAGCAGGCGATCGGCGTCGCCATCGACGGCGATGCCGAGGTGCGCCTTGTTGCGCACGACTTCCTCGCGCATCAGCTCGGTGTCGGTGGAACCGCAACCCTTGTTGATGTTGAATCCATCCGGCTCGACGCCGAGCGGAATGACGTCCGCGCCAAGCTCGTAGAGCACCGTCGGCGCGACGCGGTAGGCGGCGCCATGGGCGCAATCGACGACGATCTTGAAGCCGTCGAGGGTGCGGCGATCGGGGAAGGTGCGCTTGACGTACTCGATGTAACGGCCGGGCGCGTCGTCCAGGCGCGACGCGCGGCCAAGGTTGCTGGGAGTGGCGCGCCCCTCGGCGAGGCCCCCATCGCCGGCGCCATTGTCCATGCGCGCCTCGATCTGCCGCTCGACCTCGTCCGACAGCTTGAACCCGTCCGGCCCGAACAGCTTGATGCCGTTGTCCTCGAACGGGTTGTGCGACGCCGAGATGACGACGCCGAGGTCGGCGCGAAGGGAGCGCGTCAGCATGGCGACCGCGGGCGTCGGCATCGGCCCGACCAGCACGACGTCCATGCCCACGGCGACGAAGCCGGCGGTGAGGGCGGGCTCGAGCAGATAGCCCGACAGGCGCGTGTCCTTGCCGATGACGACGCGGTGGCGATGGTCGCCGCGAATGAATTGGCGGCCGGCGGCCATGCCGACCTTGAGCGCGATCTCTGCGGTCATCGGCTCCGCGTTGGCGGTGCCGCGAATGCCGTCGGTGCCGAAGTACTTGCGGGACATCGTTCCTCGTTCTTCACCCCTGCGCCCCAAGGACTCAGCGCGGGTCCCAGACGTATAGACCGGCCTAGGCCGTCGCCGGAAGCAATCTCGGGTCGGCGGCGGTCGCCGCCACGGCTAGGGCTTGGCGGGTCTCGGCGACGTCGTGGACGCGCAGGATTTGTACACCTTGGGCTGCGCACCATTGTGCCGCCGCCAAGGACCCGGGCAGGCGCTGGTCGGCCGGCTCGCCGGCCGAGAACCGGGCGATGAAGCTCTTGCGCGACACACCCATCAGCACCGTGCAGCCGAGGCCGTGGAACAGCGTCAGCGCTTCCAAGACCGCTGCATTGTGGGCCGGCGTCTTGGCGAAGCCGATGCCGGGATCGACGATCAGCTTGTCGCGCGCGATGCCCGCCGCCTCGCAGCGCGCGACGCGTGCCTCCAGGTACGCGTACACGTCGAGCACCACATCGTCGTAGCGCGGGTTTTCCTGCATGGTGCGCGGATCGATCGCTTTGCCGGCATCGGCAGTGCCGTGCATCAGTACGATCGGCGTCTTGAGCTTGGCCGCCGTCGCCAGGCTCTGATCGCCGGTCAGGGCGCCGACGTCGTTGATAATCCCGGCGCCCGCGGCCACCGCCTCGCGCATGATGGTGGCGTGGCGCGTGTCGATCGAGACGGTGGCGCCGGCGGCGACGAGCGCCTCGATCACCGGAATGACGCGCGCGCGCTCTTCGGTCTCCGAAACAGGCGTAGCCCCGGGCCGCGTCGATTCGCCGCCCACATCGACGATGTCGGCGCCTTGCGCCATCAGTTCGCGCCCTCGCGCGATGGCCTTGTCGGCGCTGGCGTAGCGGCCGCCGTCGTAGAAGCTGTCCGGCGTTACGTTGACGACGCCCATGATGCGCGGCACTTCCATCGACAGCTTGCCGATCCCGGGACGCGGCCGCGACAGGCGGTCGAGCGTCTTGGTGAGGAGGTCCTGGACCGGCTTGCCCTCGGTCTTCGCCCACGTGCGCAGTGCGTTCAGCGACGCGGGAATTCGGCGCGCGACGCCATTCACGTCGCGCGTGATGGCTTCGCAGGCGGAGAAGGCCATCGTGCCTCCCGCCAGCGGCAGGGCGGCGCCCGCCTGCACCAGCACGATCGCGGCCCGCCCGGTTGAGAGGGCCAGCGGGCGCAGCAACAGCTTCTTGGAAACGGCAAAGCCTCGCGGCAGTGCCGCGAGGCTTTGATCGTCGTTCAATGCTTTCTCCGCCACGGGCCCGCGCGACTGCGCGCGCGACGTCCGGTCGTCGGGTTGGCTAGGCGCCGGGTTGCGGCCGCGGCTCCAGGCCGCCGTGGCTATCCTTGGGCCGCGCCTTGCGGGCGCCGGCGCCGGTCTGCGGCACTGCGCTCGAAGCGGGCTCGTCCGCCGTCGGCTCCGGCCGGCTCAGGACTTCACCACGCAGCAGCGTGGATATCTCTTCACCGGTGAGCGTCTCGTACTCCAGCAGGCTCTTGGCCAGCACGTGCAGCTGCTCGAGCTTGGTCTCGAGGATGCGGCGCGCGCGCTGGTAGCCCTCGTCGATGAGGCGGCGGATCTCTGAGTCGATCGTCTCCGCCGTCTTCTCCGACACGTTCTGGGTGCGCTGCACGGAGTGGCCGAGGAACACCTCTTCCTCGTTTTCCGAGTAGGAGAGGGGGCCGAGCAAGTCCGACATGCCGAGCTTGGTCACCATGGTGCGCGCCATGCGCGTCGCCATCTCGATGTCCTGTGCCGCTCCGCTCGTTATCTTGTCGCGGCCGAAGATCAGCTCCTCGGCGATGCGGCCGCCCATGGCGACAGCGATGTCGCCTTCGAGCTTCTCGCGCGTCACCGACAGGCGATCGGTCTCCGGCAGGCGCATCACCATGCCGAGCGCGCGACCGCGCGGGATGATGGTGGCCTTGTGGATCGGATCGGACGCTTCGACGTTGGCCGCAACCAGGGCGTGGCCCGACTCGTGGTACGCGGTCAGGCGCTTCTCATTCTCGGTCATGACCATGGAGCGGCGCTCGGCGCCCATCATGACCTTGTCCTTGGCGGACTCGAACTCGGACATGGTCACCAGGCGGCGGCCCTTGCGTGCGGCCAGCAGCGCGGCTTCGTTGACCAGGTTGGCGAGGTCGGCGCCGGAGAATCCCGGTGTGCCGCGCGCGATGATCTTCGGCTCGACGTCCGGCGCCAGCGGCACCTTGCGCATATGGATCTTGAGGATCTTCTCGCGCCCCAAGATGTCCGGGTTCGGCACGACCACCTGGCGATCGAAGCGGCCCGGGCGCAGCAGCGCGGGGTCCAGCACGTCCGGCCGGTTGGTGGCGGCGATCAGGATGACGCCCTCGTTGGCCTCAAAGCCGTCCATCTCGACCAGCAGCTGGTTGAGGGTCTGCTCGCGCTCGTCGTTGCCGCCGCCGAGGCCGGCGCCGCGATGGCGGCCGACCGCGTCGATCTCGTCGATGAAGATGATGCAAGGCGCATTCTTTTTGCCCTGCTCGAACATGTCGCGCACGCGCGACGCGCCCACGCCGACGAACATCTCGACGAAGTCGGAGCCCGAGATGGTGAAGAACGGCACGTTGGCCTCGCCGGCGATGGCGCGGGCGAGCAGCGTCTTGCCGGTGCCCGGAGGCCCGACCAGGAGCGCGCCCTTCGGGATCTTGCCGCCGAGGCGCTGGAAGCGCTGGGGGTCCTTCAGGAAGTCGACGATTTCCTCGAGCTCTTCCTTGGCCTCGTCGATGCCGGCGACGTCGTCAAAGGTGATGCGGGTCTGGTTCTCGGTCAGCAGGCGCGCCTTGGACTTGCCGAAGCCCATGGCCTTGCCGCCGCCCGACTGCATCTGGCGCATGAAGAAAATCCACACGCCGATCAGCA
Source organism: Rhizobium sp. Q54 (assembly GCA_945904955.1). Taxonomy (GTDB): domain Bacteria; phylum Pseudomonadota; class Alphaproteobacteria; order UBA2966; family CAIVPW01; genus CAIVPW01. The sequence continues at coordinate 16,167 of CAMDPO010000032.1, read as the reverse complement.
GCAGGAACGGGAACCAGCCGAGCAGCACCGACAGGATCGACGGTCCGTCCGACGGCGGCGCGGCCGTGATCTTCACGCCGCGCGCGTTCAGCCGCTCGATCAGGGTCGGATCGTTGGGGGCATAGGTCTTGAACGCCATGCCACCGACCAGCATGCCGGTGATGGAGTTGCCCTTGATGATGACCTCGTTGACCTGTGCGGCCTGCAGTTCGGCGAGGAACTGCGAGTACGGCATGTTCTGTTCCGGACCGCGGCTCGAAGTCGGGCTGAACATCTGGAAGAGCGCGAGCACCAGCACGCCGATGATCACCCAGAGCGCCAGGTTCTTTCCGAAACTGCTCACGATTGGGACACTCCGAAACTGGGGCGGCAGAACCGCCGGAAACTCGCGGTTGGCGCGTTCTGCCCGCCGCGAGACTTACGCCGGCACCCCGGCAGAGAAGCTGAGTAACAGATAGGCTACCCCGGGCTGGAAACAACTGCAAAGGGCCTGAACGCAAGGGCTCGGCCCGGCAACGGCGATACCCTCAACGTGCTGCAGGGTGCCAAAAGACCGAGTTGCGGCGCGGCGAGAAGCCGTCCATCGCCATAAAGGGTTGGCAGGGACAGCGCCGCCGCCCGATCGGGTGTTCCCCGGAATTGGCGCTTGAGGGTCGCCCACGCCTCTGGGCGGATCGACCCCACCTCATAGTGTGTCGCACTCACGCCATGCTCTAGGCTAACGGCATAGCGTCCATCCCAAGACAACACCTCCGGCCCAACCGACACCCTCACGCGCGGCAGTTCGCGCAGTTCGCGCCGCACGACCGCCTCGCGGTCGGTCGCGGTCACCACGCACCGGTGCAGGCTGCGCCGCCCGACTTGTCCGCCGGCGAGCCAGGCGACCAGGCGCTGCAGCGCCGCTCGTTCGGGTGCGTAGTCGCGCCCGCCGACAACGCAAAGGACACGCGCCAGCGCGCGCGGCGCGGTGCGCGCGTCCGCACGCAGCGCGTCCCTGGACAGTTGGCACACGCCCAGGGCATCGACGTGCGCCGTTTGCAAGAGCGTCCCGGTGGCCGCTTCCTCTTCCTGCCGTACGACGCCGAACGCGTGCGCCCGCGTGACGAGACCGGTCGCCGCCTCGCTCCAGCCGCGCAGCGCGCTGCGCATGCGGGTGCGGCCATAGCGCGGGTTGGCATTGGAGGGATCCTCGATCCACGCCTGGCCGCGTGCTGCGAGGGTCGCGATCAGCCGCGCCTTGGCTACGCCGAGCAGCGGCCGCAGCAGCCGAACTCCGTCGCGTTCGCTGACCGCCGCCATCGCGGCGAGGCCGGTCGCGCCGCTGCCACGCGCCAGACGCAAGAGCATCGTCTCGGACTGGTCATCGCGGTGATGGGCCACCAGCACGTCGCCGATCCCCCGGGCCCGGCACCACGCGGCGATCAGGCGGTAGCGCGCCGTGCGCGCGGCGGCATGGATGCCGCTCGCCGGCTTCTCGCCTTCCCACCGCAGGATCGTGTGGGCGATGCCGGCGGCCGCGAGCCACCCCCCGACCTGCTGCGCCTCGGCAGCCGACTCGGCGCGCAGGCCATGGTCGATGCTGACCGCGGCGAACGGGCGCCCCTCGCGCTTCGCCCACTCCGCCGCCAGGAGCGTGAGCGCCATCGAATCGGCGCCGCCGGAGACCGCCACCGCGAGCGGTCCGCTCGGACCCAGGGCGGCGAGCAGCGGCGCGAACTCCTCGGCCCCCACCGCCGCGTCCCCTGCGAACACGTTCGCTTGATGCCCGTCCGCGGAGCGGTCTGCCCAAGGAGAAAGCACGCTGGAGGTCATGTGAGACTCTTGCAGGCATTTCAGGGCTAGCTTAGCCTTTGGCTCGGTCGTCCGTTTCGTCGTGGAGGCGGGGTGGCAGCCAGCGGCATAGTTTTAGCGGCCTGTTTGTTCGCCTGTCCCGCCGTAGTCGCGCCGGCCGACGCCGGCTTTGCTGAATTGGCTGCCGGCGGCGCTGGATGGCAAGTGGCCGACCTCGTGGTCGCTCCGCCTGTCCGCCGCAACCGCGCCGCGGTCACCAACATCCCCGGCGCCGACAATCGCACCAACGCCACCCTCCAGCGCACGCGCGGCGACTTCGAGCTGACGCGCGAGATGGCGCCCGATGGCTCCGGCGTCTGCCAGATTCGGGTGTCTGGCAAGACCTTCCGCGGCGACCACTACGGCGGCTTCGTGCGCGCTGCCTTCAACGCAACCATCGAGCAGCTTGGCTTCACCTACGGTCCGCCCAACCAGGTGGTCGATGATTTGCGCTCCGGCGCTTACTACTTCCGGCCCAACGAATGGCTGCGCTCGATCTTCCGGTCCGAGCGCACCTTCCAGGCCAACTGGACGCCGCCCGCTTCGGCGCCGCTGCTGGACAACGTCACCGCCATCACCGTGACGGTGCGCACCCGCAGCGAGGCGGACTCCTACCTCACCGTCCACTACAAGTTCGGCAACAATCCGGGTTGCCGCGCCGTCGCGGGGCTCTAGCCCTTCCGAACCGAGCTTGCGCGCAGGCGCCCGCGCCGCTAGGCGCAGGCGAGGCGGCGGCGCTCGGTCGTTGCCTGGTTGCGGATGTCCTGGGTAGCGTTGGGGAACCGCGTGGTGAGCTCGGCGAGCGTCGCGCACGCCTCCTGCTTCTGGTCCATGCGGCCCAGCGACATGCCGAGCTTCAGGAGGTTGTCCGCGGCCTTGGGTCCGGATGGGGCCTTCTGGTAGCCGTCGAAGAACGCGACGGCGGCCTGCTGGTACTGCGCCCGCGAGTAGTAGGTCTCGCCCAGCCAATAGCGTGCGTTGTGCGACAGATCGTTGGCGGCGTGCTGGGCCAGGAACTCGGTGAACGCGCGCTCCGCCTCCGGGATGCGGAACTGCTGCAGCAGGCCATACGCGAAGTCGTACTGCTCCTTCGGCGTTCCGCGCGGCAGGATCGTCGCAGCCTGCGCGGCGGCAGCCTGGGCGGGCGGCTGCGGCGCCGCGGGCGTCGGCAGCGGCGTCCGCGCCTGCTCGGGCGTCAGCACGCCTAGCACCTGGGCGCCGGCGGCCGGATTGGGCCGGCCTGGCGCGACCTCGACGGGTGTTTGTGGCTGCTGCGCTGCGGGCTGGGTCGGCGGCGCCGTGGCCGGGCGCGGCGTGGCCGCGGCAACGGTCGGCGCCGCGGGCGGCGGCACCGTCGCCGCGGCGGGCGGTGCGACCGCCGTCGTCTGGGTCGAAAGCTGGCGCTCGATCGCGTTCAGGCGGAAGTCGACGTCGCCGACCAGCTTGTCGAGGCGGGCGCGGCTGTCGGTGATGCCGCGATCGATGCGTTCGATCGTCCCGACCAGCGAGCGCAATTCGTCCTCGAACCCGGCGAGGCGCGTCTCGAACTGGTTGACGAACTGCGTGCCGACCTGCGGGTTCGCATTGAGCGTCGCCGCCGGCGGAGGCGCCGCTTGACGCCCCTGGTAGTAGTCGCGTTGCAGTAGCGTCAAATCGTCGCGCAGGCGCTGGATCTGCTGCACGAGGGTGTTGATCTGGTTGTCCTGTGCGAGGGCGCCGCCAGTCGGCAGCGCCATCAGCAGTGCCAGCGCCAGAGTCATCGCAAGGGCGGGGGCCCGAACAAGGGAGACGTTCATGGTGGGGCTCCTACGAGCTGCAGCCTCGATCTCGAACCACAAAGCGGGCCTTTTTGGGGCCGGTTGCCGGTGGCAGGGAACCACCTTGCAACGCAGAAGGGCACCGGGTGGTTACCCGGTGCCCCTGCATTTCTCCAAGCTCCGGCGCGCGGCCGGGCCTGTAACCGTTAGTTGAAGCGAGCGCCGGTCTGGATCGAGGTGACGCCACGGCGGTTCAGCGCCCAGGCGGTCTCGTTGGAGCCGAGCGCCACCGGGCGTTCCTTGCCGTAGGAAACGACCGTCAGGCGGTTCGCCTGCACGCCGAGTGCGCTCAGGTAGTCGCGCACCGAGTTGGCGCGGCGCTCACCCAACGCCAGGTTGTACTCGCGGGTGCCGCGTTCGTCGGCATGGCCTTCGATGGTGACGCGCACGTCGCCGTACTGGCGCAGCCACTGGGCCTGGCGATCCAGGGTGGCGCGCGCCTGCGGAGTCAGGGCGAAGCTGTCGAAATCGAAGAAGATGCGGTCGCCGACCGTCAGGTTGAATTCCTCGGCCGTGCCCGGACCACCCGGACGCGGCGGGGTTACCGCCGCAGTCTGCGCTCCACCACCGCCGCCACCGCCAGCGACCGGAGCCGTGCCGATTCCCGCTCCTGCGCCGCCGCCGGCCGCGCCGGCGTTCACCGCGTCCGCGGTCTGATTGGGACGCGCTTGGCAGGCAGTAAGAAGGAGCAAGGCCGCGATCGAGGCCAGTATTTGACGACGCATCAGGATTCCTTTCCGAGCCGATAGGGGCATAAAAGCGATGAGGGGAAGTTCACCCCCGGGCTAGAGAAAATGCCCGTGTTCGCGGCGCCACCATAATTTGGGGGGCAGGGGGCAATCAAGCCCAACATGTCACAAAGGTAAAGGCAATAAGTAGAACGTCTAAGGGGACAGGAGCGGTGACCAGGCCGGATCGGACCCCAAAGCGGGCGTAACAACCAGTCGTTCGTTATGCCCGGTGAGGTCGATCGACCATAGTTGCGCCTCGCCACCAGTACCGTCGTTATTCTGGCGGCCCTGCCGGTAATACATCAAAACGCGCCCGTTGGGGGACCAAGTAGGGCTCTCGACGAGGAAGCTCTCGGTCAGGAGGCGCTCGCCGCCCCCGTCCGGGCGCATGACGCCGATGTAGAAAACACCCTGGTCGATCTTGGTGAAGGCGATCAGGTCGCCGCGCGGCGACCACACCGGCGTGCCGTAGCGGGCGTTGTTGGTGGCGAAGCTGATGCGGCGCGCGTCGGAGCCGTCGGCCCGCATGACATACAACTGTTGCGTGCCGCCGCGGTCCGAGTTGAAGGTGACCTGGGTGCCGTCCGGCGAGAACGACGGCGACGTGTCGATCGACGGACTGTTGGTCAGCCGCCGCACTTCGCGCGTCTGCAGGTCCATCGTGTAGATGTCCGAATTGCCGCCTTGGGCGAGACTCATCACGACGCGGCGGCCGTCCGGCGAGAAGCGCGGCGCGTAGGTCATGCCCGGGAAGTCGCCCAGCACTTCCTGCTGCCCGGTGTCGATGTTGTAGATGTACACGCGCGGCCGATCGTTCACGTACGCGAGGTAGGTGATCTCCTGCGCGGTCGGTGAGAAGCGCGGCGTCAGCACCAGGTACGAGCCGTCGGTCAGGAAGCGGTGGTTGTCGCCGTCCTGATCCATGATGGCGAGGCGCTTGATGCGGTTGATCGCGCGCCCGCTCTCCGAGACGTAGACGACGCGCGTGTCGAAGTATCCCGTCTCGCCGGTGATGCGCTCGTAGATCTCGTCGGCAATTAGGTGCGCGACGCGGCGCCACGTGTCGGGCGCCGACGTGTAGGCGAGTCCCGCCATCTGCTGCTCGGCGAACACGTCCCACAAACGGAACTCGACGCGCAGACGTCCGTCGGTCTCCAGCGCGACGCGACCCGTCACCAATCCTTGCGCATTGATGACGCGCCAGTCGGGGAAGCGCGGCCGCAGCGTCATGTCTTCCGGGCGCTGCAGGAAGCTCTGCGCCGGCAACGGCCGGAACAGTCCCGAGCGCTCAAGGTCGGCCGCGACGACGCGCGTGATGTTGGCGCCGACCGTGCGGCCGTCAGCGGTATCCGCGAACAGGTCCGTCACCGCGATCGGCAGCGGATCGACGTTGCCGCGCGTGATGTCGAGTCGCAGCGGCCCGCGGGTCTGCGCGAATGCCGGCCGGGCGAGTGTGCTGGTGGTGATACCGGCGAGCGCGCCGCCGATCATCTTGAAGCCGTCGCGGCGCGTCAGCCCCAAAGCGGCCGTGCGCACGTCATTCTTGTTCGTCATCCTGCGAGCACCTTGCTGGGGTCGAACGTCAGCTCAATCTCGCGCCACGTATCGTACTTCTGAGCGGGCAGCATGCGGTAGGGCGCACAACGCTGTACGGCGCGCAAGGCACTTTCCGCCGCGGCGCGGAAAGTTTCCTCGCCCGCCCGGCTCATGCGGCCAGCATCGACGACTTCGGGGGCGCGCAACAAGTTACCGTCCTGGGTAAGGAACAGGCGCAGCGTCACGCGAAGATTCTGGGCATCGCGGGCGCCCGCCGGGATCGACCAGCAGCGTTCGACGGCGGCCCGGAACGCGTCCGTCTCCGACATGGTCATGGGCACGTCGCGGGCGGGCTGCGGCGTCGGCGTCATGACCGGCGCCGGCGCAGCCTGCTGCTGCGGGGTCGGGGTCGCGGCCTTAGGCTGCACCTGGGGCGGCGTGGGTGTAGGCGGCGTCACCGGCTGGCGCGTGCGATCCAGCAGCGCCGCAATGGCGGTCGGATCGAACGCCGCCTGCGGCTTGGGCGGCTCGGGCTTCGTTTTGGGCTTCGGCGTCGCCACCACCTTGGGCGGAGTGGGCTTCGCCTGTGGCTTCGGCGGCGCCTGGACCGTCGGCGCAGGCGGAGGCGGCGGTGTCGGTTGGGCTACCGGCGTCGGCGGCGGCTCGAGCGCAGCGACCTGCTGGGCCGGCGCGGCCTCGGCGGGTGGGGGCTCGGCGGGCGGCGGCGGCGGTGCGGGCGGTGGCGGTGGCGGAGTCGCGGCGACCGGCTGCGGCGTCGGCGCCGGCGGCACTTCAACTTTCGGCGGCTCGACGACCGGCACCATCGGCGCAGCGACCGTCGTCTCGGCGATGTCGACGAGCTCGACGATGATGGGCGACTCTTCGGGCTCTTCCGGCTCGAACCACTTCGGCAGGCCGAAATACACCACCGCCACGACGACAGCGTGGAAGGTGGCGGAAGCGAACATGGCACTACGCATGACGGCGCTCTACCTCGGTACCGGGGTGGGGCGCACCGGATCGGTGGCGCCCGGCGCACGTGCCACCAGGGCGACCTTGGTGAACCCGGCCGCCTGGATGGCGCCCATCACCTCGAGCACGCGTCCGTAATTGATGGCCTGGTCGCCGCGCACAAAAATGCGGATGTCGGGATTCTGTCCGGCGACTTCCTTCAGCAGCACGCCGACCTGATCGAGCTCGACCTGGCGTTCCTGCACCCAGATCTTGCCCTCGACATCGACGCTGACCGCGAGCGGCTCGTCCTGGCCGGCAAGACGCTGCGCCGCAGTGCGCGGCAAGTCGACCGGCACGCCGACCGCGAGCAACGGCGCGGTCACCATGAAGACGATGAGCAGCACCAGCATGACGTCGACGAACGGCGTCACGTTGATCTCCGACATCGGCTTGCGGCTGTAGCTGCCGCTGCGGCGCGATTGGAAGCGAGAGCCGGAGAGCTGCGCGCCCATCACGCCTCTCCTTCTTCAAGCTGCCGCGACAGGATGGCCGAGAACTCGGAGGCGAACGCTTCGAGGCGGCCGGCGTAGCGGCCGATGTCGGCGGAGAACTTGTTGTAGGCGACGACCGCCGGGATGGCGGCGACAAGACCCAGCGCGGTGGCGAACAGCGCCTCGGCAATGCCGGGCGCGACGACGGCGAGCGACGTGTTCTCCGTCGCGGCGATCGCCTGGAAGCTGTTCATGATGCCCCACACGGTGCCGAACAGGCCGATGAACGGCGCGGTCGAGCCGACCGTCGCCAGGAATCCCATGTAGCGTTCGACGCGCTCCATTTCTCGGTTCATGGTGATCTGCATCACTTGGCCGATGCGCGACTGCAGGCCGGCGTGCATGCGGCTCTCCAGCACACCGCCGGCTTTGGTCGAGCGCCGCCATTCGCGCATCGCTGCGGCGAACAACAGCGTCATCGGATCGCGCGGCGTCGTGCCGACGCGCTCGTACAGCTCTTCGAGCGAGCCACCCGACCAGAACGCGTCCTCGAAGCGATCGGCCTCGCCGCCGAGGCGGCGCATGCGCACGAACTTGTCGACGATGATCGCCCAGCACCACACCGAGGCGCCCAACAGCGCGATCAGCACGACTTTGACGATGAGGTCCGCGCGCCAGAACAGGCCGATCAGCGACAGGTCGTCGCTCACTGTCCCCGCCAGCTGCGCTGCACCAACGAGATCAGCGCCCATGCTTGCTACCGCTACTTCCGTGCATTCGCTTCGGTTCCTTCGTTGATGAGGTCGAGTTGGGTGATTGCCGCGCGCCGTGGCGGCAGCAGGCCCAGGTGTACGTATCCGGCCGACGCCAGCACGCGGCCGCGCGGCGTGCGCTGCAGCAGGCCCTGCTGGATCAGGAACGGTTCGATGATTTCTTCGATCGAGTCGCGCGGCTCCGACAGCGCGGCGGCCAGCGACTCGACGCCAACCGGACCGCCCTCGAACGAATCAGCGATGGCGCGCATGTAACGGCGGTCCATGGCGTCGAGGCCGAGGCCGTCCACCTCGAGGCGCGTCAGCGCGCGGTCGGCGATGGCCGCGTCGATGCGGGTCGAGCCTTCGACTGCGGCGAAGTCGCGCACCCGGCGCAACAGACGTCCGGCGACGCGCGGTGTGCCGCGGCTGCGGCGCGCGATCTCCGACGCGCCGGCCGGCACGATCGGCGCCTTCAACAGCACTGCGGCGCGCTCGACGATCGAGATGAGGTCGCCGATCTCGTAGTAGTTCAGCCGCGCCGGAATACCGAAGCGATCGCGCAGCGGCGTCGCCAGCAAGCCCGTGCGCGTCGTCGCGCCGATCAGGGTGAAGCGCGGCAGCTCGATGCGCACCGAGCGCGCCGACGGGCCTTCGCCGATCACCAGGTCCAGCTCGAAGTCCTCCATCGCCGGATACAGGATCTCCTCGACCAGCGGATTGAGGCGGTGAATCTCGTCGATGAAGAGAACGTCGCGCTCCTGCAGGTTGGTTAGGATCGCGGCGAGGTCGCCGGCCTTGGCCAGCACCGGGCCGGACGTCGCACGGAAGTTGGCGCCGAGCTCGCGCGAGATGATCTGCGCCAGCGTCGTTTTGCCGAGACCCGGCGGGCCCGCCAGCAGGACGTGGTCGAGCGGCTCCTGGCGCTCGCGGGCCGCCTCGATGAACACCTTCAGGTTGGCGACCAGCTTCGGCTGCCCGACGAACTCGGCGAGCGTGCGCGGCCGGATGCTGCCGTCGCCGACGTCGGCGTCCTGCGGCGTCGCGCCAACGGCGCGCGAAGGGGGCGTGGCGACCGCGCGTGCCTCGCTGGCAGGTGCTTTCTTCGCCATCGCCTAGCGCCCGAGCTCCGACAGGCCGCCGCGGATCAGTTCCGGAACGGTTGCCTTGCCTTCCTTGGCGCGGGCGGCCGTGGAGACCGCTGTGAACGCTTCCGTGCGTCCGTAGCCGAGGTTCACCAAAGCCGAGATCGCGTCGCTCATCGCCGCGTCCTCGATCTCTGCCGGAGTCGTCGCGATGGCTTCGCTCAGGGTGGCGCGCGTCGCGTCGAGCGCGATGGTCGGCGCGCGGTCCTTCATTTCGATCAGGATGCGCTTGGCGAGCTTCGGTCCCACGCCCGCCGCTGCCCGCAACGGTGCGTCGTCTTGGGCGATGATCGCCTGCGCCAGTACGTTGGGCGAAGAGACGGACAGCAACGCCAGCGCCACCTTGGCGCCGACGCCTTGGACGTCCTGCAGCGCCTTGAACCAGCGGCGCTCGGCATCGTGACCGAATCCGTACAGGTGGATGTGGTCCTCGCGCACGTGCGTCTCGATCACCAGGCTGACCGTCCCGCCGGCCGGCGGCAGGGCGCGCAGCGTCATGGCCGAGCAGAACACCAGGTAGCCGACGCCACCGACGTCGACGATCACGGAATCCGTGCCGACCGAATCGAGCTTGCCGTGCAACTTGGCGATCAAGGGTGCCGCTTGCTCCTAGCGCGAGCCCGCCACCGCCGCCCACTTGGCGTGGGTGCTGCGATGGTGGGCGTGGCAAATAGCGGTCGCCAAAGCGTCCGCTGCGTCCGCTCCCATGCCACGGAATCCGGGCAGCAACGTGGCGATCATTCCCTGGACCTGATCTTTTCCGGCATGGCCGGAGCCGGTCACCGACTTCTTCACTACCGTCGCCGCGTACTCGGCGACCAGGATTCCCGCCAGCGCCGGAGCCAGCATCACGGCGCCCCGCGCCTGGCCAAGCTTCAGGGTGGATGCCGGGTTCATGTTGACGAAGGTCTCTTCGACCGCTGCCTCGTCCGGCGCGAACCGCGCCATGACCTCGGCGACCGCGGTGTGCAGGGCGGCGAGGCGCTCGGCCAACGTGGCGTCGTTGTCGCCGGCAATGCAGCCGGCGTCGATGAAATGCAGGCGCGCCCCGTCGCTCTCGATCACGCCCCAACCGGTGCGGCGCAGCCCGGGATCGAGCCCGAGCACGCGGATGCCCCTGGTGGAGGGGTTCCTCAAGCGGCCAAGTCCTGCTTCATGCAGAGAGTTTGCTCATCAATTCGTCGGAGACCTCGTAGTTGCCGAACACGTTCTGCACGTCGTCGTCGTCGTCGAGTGCGCCGAGCAGCTTCATCAGCGTCTCGGCCTGGTCGTCCTTCACGAGCACGGTGGTCTGTGGGTGCCAGCCGACCTCGGCGGACTCCGGCGCGCCGAACTTGGCTTCGACCGCGGCCTTCACCTGATGAAAGGTCTCGGGCGTGGTGACGATGTCGTGACCCTTGGCGTCCGTCGTGCAGTCCTCGGCGCCGGCCTCGATGGCCGCTTCCAGGACTTGGTCCGCCGATCCAGCCTTGAGCGGGTAGTGGATGGTGCCGTTGCGGTCGAACAGGAACGACACCGAATCGGTCGTGCCCAGCGCGCCGCCAAACTTCGCGAACGCGGCGCGTACGGCGGAAGCGGTGCGATTGCGATTGTCGGTTAGCGCCTCGACGATCAGGGCCACGCCGCCGGGGCCACGGCCCTCGTAGCGCACCGACTCGTAAGCCTCGCCGTCCTCGGCGCCCGCGCCGCGCTTGACCGCGCGGTCGATGGTGTCGCGCGGCATATTGGCTTCGCGCGCGGCGATGATTGCCGAGCGCAGCCGCGGATTGGAGTCGGGGTCGGGTAGGCCTTCGCGCGCGGCGACGGTGAGCTCGCGGATGATCTTGGTGAAGACCTTGGCGCGCTTCTTATCCTGCGCGCCCTTCCGGAACATGATGTTCTTGAATTGGGAATGGCCGGCCATGAGATGCTCGTCAGGAAAGCGGTTGGGCGACGGCCGAATACCAGCCGGAATTGTACTGCGCAATATGGCGGTTTGTTGACGTCACGCCTTGGTCTCTAGGGCGGGAATGTTGGGTTTCAGGCGCCCACCGATGCGGACCGGCTCGATGCGGGTGGCGAGGCCCGTGGCGGCCGTCTCGACCCACACCCCGCACACCGTGCCTTCGCCCTCGGCGGGGGTGAAGCGGCCCTTCGAGAGCTTCTTGGTGAAGCGCTGCAGCGGCTCGGCGGGGTCCATGCCGATCACCGAGTTGTAGTCGCCGCACATACCAAGGTCGGTTTGGAACGCCGTGCCCTTGGGCAGGATCTGCGCGTCCGCCGTCGGCACGTGGCTGTGGGTGCCCGCCACCAGCGACGCGCGGCCGTCGGCGAAGTGTCCCATCGCGGCCTTCTCGCTCGTCGCCTCGGCGTGAATGTCGATCAGGATGAAGTCCACCGTCGCGCCCAGGCGAATCTTGGCGAGTTCGGCCTGCACCGATGCGAACGGATCGTCGAGCGGATCCATGAACACGCGCCCCATCACCTGGATGACGGCGACCTTGCGTCCGTTCGTCGCCGTGAAGACTCCGGCGCCCCGTCCCGGCGTGCCGGCCGGGAAGTTGGCCGGGCGCAGCAGGCGCGGCTCGCTGGCGATGTGCGAGACCGTCTCGCTCTGGTCCCAGACATGGTTGCCGGTCACGACCACGTCGATGCCGAGCGCAAAGAACTGCTCGCAGATTTTCTCGGTGATGCCGAAGCCGCCGGCGGCGTTCTCGCCGTTCACGACGATGAAATCCGGAGCGAGCTTGCCGCGCAGCTCCGGCAAGTGACGACTGACGGCGTCCCGGCCCGATCGTCCAACGATGTCGCCGAGGTACAGGACCCGCAAACTCTCACCCAAACTTGGTCGCGCCGCGTTCGGTGATCACCCAGTCGAGGCTCTGGTCGTGCGCCTCGGTCGGCAGCGCATCGACGCGCTGACTCGAAAACGCCAGGCCGACGACCAGCAATGTGCCCGCCGCGCGCAGCTGCTCGACCGTGCGGTCGTAATGTCCGCCGCCGTTGCCAAGCCGCTGTCCCTTCGCGTCGAACGCGAGCAGCGGCACCAGCATCACGCTCGGCGTCGCTATGCCCGCGGTGAGCGGCGGATGCAACGTGCCGGAGGGACCCGGTTGCATCAAAGCGCCCGGCTTCCACACCCGGAAGGTCAGCGCCGCGTCCCCTTCGACGACCGGCAGCACGATGCGGTGCCCACGCTTCTGCAGGCTCTGCAGCAGCGGCACCACGTCCATCTCGTTGCGCATGGGCCAATAGCCGGCCACCACCGAGCGCGGCGGCACCACGATGCTCTTCTCGAACTGCGCCACCACGGCGTTGCCGGCGGCCTTGCCGAGCGCGGCGTTTGCCTCGGCGCGCCGCGCGCGCGCTTGGCTCCGCAGCCGCTGCTTGTCGTCTTGGATCGTCATTGAGTCGGTAAGAAGCGGGACCGCACCGGCCGATGACGCGCCTGATCCACTGTGACCTGCACTCTGCAGGTGGGCGCCGTAATGCCGAAGCCACGGCTCAGGCAGGGACAGCTCCCGATGGACGTGAAAGGTCCCAGGGATACTTGCCGCCTGTCGGACCGGGCAGTACCCGCCTCCACCGAAGTTAGGCGCTCCGGATACGGCCGGCAAGTTCCTCGATCCGCCGGGCCGCGCCGTCGATCAGGGCTTGGGCGGCGATACCGGCGCTTTCGCTCTTCGCTTGGCGCGTGCTGGTCTCCATCTCCTCGATGCGGTCGAGCGCCTCGGATAGCTCGTCTCCCACCATTAGCCCGGCCATCAGCATCAGTTGCGCGTCGGCGACCCGGGTACCGCCGGCTGCCAGGGCTTTCGCATGGGTGTCGATGTGCTGGACCAGCTGCAAGAGGTGCTCTTCCTCGCCGTCCTCGCACGCCAGGCGGTAGGCGCGGCCGTTCACTTGGACTTCGATCTCAGGCACCGCTCGCATCTCCCTCGGCCAACAGTGCGCGGACGTCGGCGATCGCCTGGTCGACGCGCCCCCCGGCGCTTTCGGCCGCTTTGCGCAGCTCGGCGTTGGCGCGCTCCAGCTCCCGCTTCTCCGACTTGAGCTTGGCGATTTCCGTCTCCAGGGCGCTGATGCGGCCAGTGGATTCCTTCGCGGATTCCGCCTTGGCTTCGGTGCGCACCTGGGCGACGCGCGCCAAGGTTTCCTTCTCCAGACGCCCGATCGCCTCGTCGAGGCGCCGGCGCGCCGTGTCGAGCGCCGCCATATCGGGAGCGGGCGGGTTCGTGGCCTCCGAGGCCGCCGACGGACGCGCGCTGGTTTTCAAATTTGTCTGATATTCAATAGGTTAGGAAAAGACGTGAAAGCATACCGGCAACCAAGACGGCGCGTCAACGGCGCGCCTCCGCGGCTACTCAGGTAGAAAGGCGGCCGGCGCGCCGAAGACGCGCCAAAGGAGAGCAATGACCGTTCCCGCGACGCGACTCTATCTGCTGACTCCGCCCACCCTGCCGCCGGACTTCGCCTCCGTGCTGGCGCGCGCCCTCGATGCCGGGGACGTCGCCTCGGTGCAGCTGCGCCTCAAGGGAGTCGATGACCGCACGGTGCTGCGTGCGGCGGAGGAGCTCCGCGACGTTTGCCGCGAGCGCAACGTCGCCTTCCTGGTCAACGATCGGCCCGACCTCGCGCTCGCCGCCGACGCCGACGGCGTTCACATCGGCCAGCAGGACGCGAGCTACGCCGAGGCGCGTCGTACATTGGGCGACGACCGCATCGTCGGCGTCACCTGCCACGACTCCCGCGACCTCGGCCTCACCGCCGCCGAGCTCGGCGCCGACTACGTCGCCTTCGGCGCATTCTTCGCGACTACCACCAAATTTCCACCGGCGATGGCGCCGATCGAGCTGCTCGAGTGGTGGCACGAGCTGATCGAGGTGCCCTCTGTCGCCATCGGCGGCATCACCGTGGCGAATTGCAGCGAGCTCGTGCGCGCCGGCGCCGACTTCCTCGCGGTCCTCTCGGGGGTGTGGGACTACCCGGACGGGCCCGCCGCTGCGGTGCGCGACTTCAACGCCGCTATCGCCACTGCCGCATCGTCGCTACAACACGCGACCCCAACGGACTAACCCGTGGATTGACCCCGTGGCCCTGCGCTCCCCTCTCCTCAACGTCATGGCCGACGCCGCCAAGAAGGCGGCGCGTGGCCTTTTGCGCGACTTTGGCGAGGTCGAGCAGCTGCAGGTCTCCATCAAGGGCCCGGCCGACTTCGTCTCCAACGCCGACCGCAAGGCGGAGCAGGTCATCCTCAACGAGCTGTCCAAGGCGCGGCCCAAGTACGGCTTCCTTATGGAGGAGCTCGGCGTCCGCGTCGGCGAAGACACCTCGAACCGTTGGCTGGTCGATCCCCTCGACGGCACCACCAACTTTCTGCATGGCATTCCGCAGTTTGCCATCTCCATCGCCCTCGAGCGCGACGCGCAGCCCTTCGCCGGCGTCATCTACGACCCGGTGCGTGACGAGATGTTCTTCGCCGAAAAGGGCGGTGGCGCGTTCATGAACGAGCGGCGCATCCGCGTCGCCGGCCGCCAGAAGCTCGACGACGCCGTTATTGCCACGGGCATTCCGCATCGCGGCCGGCCCGGTCGCGAGGGCTACTTGCCGGGCTTGTCGGCGATGATGGACGTCACCGCCGGCATCCGCCGCTTCGGTTCGGCCGCCCTTGATCTCGCCTGGGTCGGCGCCGGCCGCTTCGACGGTTTCTGGGAGCGCGGCTTGCGTGCCTGGGACTTGGCAGCGGGCGTCGTCATCGTGCGCGAGGCGGGCGGCCACGTCACCGAGATCGAAGGCGGCGATGACATGCTCAAGTCCGGCAGCGTCCTCGCCAGCAACCCGATCCTGCACGGCGCCATGGCGGATGTGCTCAAGCGGTTCCCCGTCTAAGGCCCGAATTGCCGGGGAATCAGGGCAATCGGGTTGGCAGCGGAGGGGGCCTGGGTTAATGTGCCCGGGCGCTTTGGGGGATTGTCGCGCTTGGAATCACAGCGCATGAAGGCTGGTTTGCCGCCCCACGTTGCCCCAGCGAGCCCTATGACGGCTTCTCGCCCGCTTTCGCGCCGCGCGCTCCTGTTGTGCGTGACGTGCGTTGCTGCGCTGACGGCCACCTCGGCTCTGGCGCAGGTAGTGATCGGCGGCGTCGGCAAGCCCGCCGTCGAGGTGAACCTCGGCGCCATCGACCGCTCGCGCGCCGCTGCACCCGTGGTGCCCGCCGTGCCGGTCGCGCCGGTCGCGCCGGTCGTCCGCGCCGCGCCGCCACTTCCTCCGGTTGCCACGGCGCTCTCCGGTCCGCTGCTGCCCGGCTCGCGCGCCAACCAGTCGGTCCAGCTCAAGCCGCCGCCGGGGGTCGCCACGTTCGCCGGCGCGGCCGCTCCGCCTGCATTCGCAGCGCCGCTCGCCGCCGCACCCGTGCTGACGCCGCCGCGCGTCGCCGCTGCGCCGCCCGCGATTGCGCCCACACCGGCTCCGGCTCCCGTTCCGGCTCCCCAGATCGCCGCCCAGACGCCCGCCATCGCAGCGGCGCCGCCCGCCGCAGCGCTGACCGCGCCGCGCTCCGTCGCACCGCAGGCAGCAACGCCCGCGCCGGTCGTGACACCTGCGCCGCAACCCGCCGCCCCGATTCAAGTGCCGCCGCCCGCCGTGGCCATGGCGCCCACGCCGACACCGGCAGTTCCGCCCATGGCGGTGCCGCCGCCCGCCGCGACCGTAACGCCCGCGCCCGCACTACCGCCGCAAACCGCCGCCGTGACGCCCGCGCCGCGTGCGGCAACGCCCGCTCCTGCTCCCGCTCCCACACCGACGCCCGCGCCCCGGGCCGCGGCGCCGGCGACCGTGCCGCCGACGCCCGGACGCAACGAAGTTCCGGCGTTGACACCCGCGCCCGCGCCGACCGTGGCGCCGCCCGCCGCCGCAGCTCCGGCACAGCTGCC
>CAMDPO010000031.1 GCA_945904955.1 Rhizobium sp. Q54 | reverse complement strand
TGGATGTGAAGGGCGAAATCTTGGAGCTGAAGAACACCATCAACACGATGGTGGACCAGCTCAACTCCTTCGCCTCGGAAGTGACGCGCGTGGCGCGCGAAGTGGGTACCGAAGGCAAGCTCGGCGGCCAGGCGCACGTGAAGGGCGTCGGCGGCGGGAGGAAGGACCTCACCGACAACGTGAACGCCATGGCGACGAACCTGACGACTCAGGTGCGCAACATCGCCGACGTGACGACCGCCGTGGCCAACGGCAACCTCACCAAGAAGATCACTGTGGACGTGCGCGGCGAAATCTTGGAGCTGAAGAACACCATCAACACCATGGTGAACCAGCTCTCGTCCTTCGCTTCGGAAGTGACGCGCGTGGCGCGCGAAGTGGGCACCGAAGGCAAGCTCGGCGGCCAGGCGCGCGTGAAGGGCGTCGCCGGCACGTGGAAAGACCTCACCGACAACGTGAACCAGCTGGCGACGAACCTGACCACCCAGGTGCGTAACATCGCCGAAGTGACGACCGCCGTGGCGCGCGGCGACCTGTCCAAGAAGATCACGGTGGACGTGAAGGGCGAAATCTTGGAGCTCAAGGTCACCATCAACACGATGGTGGACCAGCTCAACTCCTTCGCCTCGGAAGTGACGCGCGTGGCGCGCGAAGTGGGCACCGAAGGCAAGCTCGGCGGCCAGGCCCAGGTGAAGGGCGTCGCTGGTACGTGGAAAGACCTCACCGACAACGTGAACCAGCTGGCCGCCAACCTGACCAGCCAGGTGCGTAACATCGCCGACGTGACGACCGCGGTTGCTAACGGCAACCTCACCAAGAAGATCACCGTGGACGTCAAGGGCGAGGTGCTCGAGCTGAAGAACACCATCAACACGATGGTCGACCAGTTGAGCTCGTTCGCTTCGGAAGTGACGCGCGTGGCGCGCGAAGTCGGTACGGAAGGCAAGCTCGGCGGTCAGGCCAACGTGCGCGGCGTCGCCGGTACGTGGAAGGACCTCACCGACAACGTGAACGCCATGGCGACGAACCTGACGTCTCAGGTGCGTAACATCGCCGACGTGACGACCGCCGTGGCGCGCGGCGACTTGACCAAGAAGATCACCGTGGATGTGAAGGGCGAAATCTTGGAGCTGAAGAACACCATCAACACGATGGTGGACCAGCTCAACTCCTTCGCCTCGGAAGTGACGCGCGTGGCGCGCGAAGTGGGTACGGAAGGCAAGCTCGGCGGCCAGGCCCTCGTGAAGGGCATCGCCGGTACATGGAAGGATCTCACCGACAACGTGAACGCCATGGCGACGAACCTGACGACTCAGGTGCGTAACATCGCCGACGTCACGACGGCGGTCGCCAACGGCAACCTCACCAAGAAGATCACCGTGGACGTGAAGGGCGAGATCTTGGAGCTGAAGAACACCATCAACACGATGGTGGACCAGCTCGGCTCGTTCGCCTCGGAAGTGTCGCGCGTGGCCCGCGAAGTGGGTACGGAAGGCAAGCTCGGCGGTCAGGCCCAGGTGAAGGGCGTCGCCGGTACGTGGAAAGACCTCACCGACAACGTGAACCTGATGGCGACGAACCTGACCAACCAGGTGCGTAACATCGCCCAGGTGACGACGGCGGTCGCCATGGGCGACCTGTCCAAGAAGATCACCGTGGACGTGAAAGGCGAAATCTTGGAGCTGAAGAACACCATCAACACGATGGTGGACCAGCTGTCCTCGTTCGCCTCGGAAGTGACGCGCGTGGCGCGCGAAGTGGGTACGGAAGGCAAGCTCGGCGGCCAGGCCCAGGTGAAGGGCGTCGCCGGCACCTGGAAGGACCTCACCGACAACGTGAACTTCATGGCCTCGAACCTGACCAACCAGGTGCGTAACATCGCAGAAGTGACGACCGCCGTGGCGCGCGGCGACCTTTCCAGAAAGATCACCGTCGACGCCAAGGGCGAAATCTTGGAGCTGAAGGGCACCGTCAACACGATGGTGGACCAGCTCAACTCGTTCTCGTCCGAAGTGACGCGCGTGGCGCGCGAAGTGGGCACCGAAGGCAAGCTCGGCGGTCAGGCCCAGGTGAAGGGCGTCGGCGGCACCTGGAAGGACCTCACCGACAACGTGAACATGATGGCCACCAACCTCACCAACCAGGTGCGAGACATCGCCGACGTGGTGACCGCGGTGGCGCAAGGCGACCTGACCCGCAACCTGACGGTGGCGGCGAAGGGCGAGATCGCGGCGCTCGCCGAAACCATCAACCGAATGATCGTCACGCTGGCGACCTTCGGTGACCAGGTGACCAACGTGGCCCGCGAAGTGGGCGTCGAAGGCAAGCTGGGCGGCCAGGCCAAGGTTCCTGGTGCTGCGGGCCTGTGGCGCGACCTGACCGATAACGTGAACCAGCTCGCCGCCAACCTGACCAACCAGGTGCGTGCCATCGCCGAGGTGGCGACGGCCGTCACCAAAGGTGACCTGACGCGGTCCATCACCGTGACGGCGTCGGGCGAAGTCGCGGCGCTGAAAGACAACATCAACGAGATGATTCGCAACCTGCGCGACACCACGTTGAAGAACACCGAGCAGGACTGGCTGAAGACGAACATCGCGCGGTTCACCCGACTGCTGCAGGGCGAGCGCGACCTCGTCACGGTGTCGAACCTCATCCTGTCCGAGCTGGCACCACTGGTCGGCGCGCAGCACGGCGTGTTCTACGTGGCGCTCACCGAGGAGACGCGCGGTGGCAAGGAAGAGCAGGTACTCGAGCTCCTCGCCTCCTACGCCTACAAGGAGCGCAAGAGCCTCGCCAACCGCTTCCGACTGCGCGAAGGCCTAGTCGGACAGTGCGCCTACGAGAAGCAGCGCATCATCCTGGCCTCGGTCCCCGAGGACTACATCCGCATCAACTCCGGCCTCGGTGAGCTGCGGCCGCTCGTTATCGTCGTGCTGCCGGTGTTGTTCGAAGGCGAAATCCAGGCCGTGCTGGAGCTCGCGTCATTCGCGCGGTTCTCCGAAACGCACCTTTCGTTCCTCGATCAGCTCATGGAATCGATCGGTATCGTGTTGAACACGATCTCGGCGAACATGCGCACCGAGGACCTGCTGAAGCAGTCGCAGTTGCTGACCGGCGAGTTGCAGATCCAGCAGCAGGAGCTGAAGAACACCAACGACCGCCTGGAGCAGCAAGCCGCCTCGCTGCGCGAGTCGGAAGAGATGCTGAAGGCCCAGCAGGAAGCCCTGCGCGGCAAGAACGAAGAGCTCGAAGACAAGGCCCGCCTGCTTGCCCAAGAGAAGATGCAGGTGGAGGCGATCAACCGCGAAGTGGAGCGCGCCAAGCGCGCGGTCGAAGAGAAGGCCGAGCAGCTCGCCCTCACCTCGCGCTACAAGTCCGAGTTCTTGGCCAACATGTCGCACGAGGTGCGCACGCCGCTGAACAGCATGCTCGTGCTGTCCAAGCTCTTAGCCGACAACCCGAACAAGAACCTCACCGAGAAGCAGGTCGAGTGCGCCGAGACGATCCACTCGTCGGGCTCGGATCTGCTCACGCTCATCAACGACATCTTGGACCTGTCCAAGATCGAGTCGGGCGCGATGACCCTGCAGCTCCAGGAGGTCAATTTCGGCTCCCTCTCAACCCAGCTCACGCGCACGTTCGAACAGGTGGCGGCGAACAAGAAGCTGACCTTCGAGGTGGAGTTCGACCGCGCCCTGCCCGCCAGCCTCTACACCGACCAGATGCGCCTGCAGCAGGTGCTGCTGAACTTGCTGTCCAACGCCTTCAAGTTCACGCACCAGGGCACGGTTTCCATGCGCGCCCTGGTCGCCAACAGCGGCTGGGCCGAGGACCATCCGGTGCTGAGCCACGCGGACCCGGTCATCGCCTTCGCGGTGTCGGACACCGGCATCGGCATCAGCCGCGACAACCAGAAGATCATCTTCGAGCCGTTCCAGCAGGCGGACGGTTCCACCACCCGCAAGTACGGCGGCACGGGCCTTGGCCTGTCCATCTGCCGCGAGATCGCGCGCCTGTTGGGCGGCGAGATCGTCGTGTCGTCGGAGGTCGACAAGGGCTCGACTTTCACCCTGTACCTGCCACTCAACGCCGAGCAGGTGCAGAAGCAGGGCGCGCAGCACAAGGAGCGCGGCCTGTCGGTCCGCACCGAAGCGAGCGCCGAGCCGATGGAGATCGCCGCCGAAGCCGAGACCACCTCCGTGGTCATCGACGATCGCAACAATCTCGAAGGTCCCGGTTCCGCCGTGCTGATCATCGAGCCCGATCCGTTGCGCGCCGCGAACCTGCTCAAGATCGCCCGCGACTCCGGCTTCAAGGGCGTCGTCACCTCATCGGGCAAGGACGTCGTGCCGCTGATGCGCAAGCACCGCATCCACGCCAGCGTGCTCAACGCCGACATGTCCGACAGCGACGGCTGGGCGATCCTCGATCGCTGCAAACACGCGGTCGACCTGCGCCACATCCCGATCCACGTGTTCGCCGCCGAAGGGCAGCGGGCGCGCGCACTCGGCATGGGCGCCATCGGCCTCACCCCCACCGCCGCCGAACCCGGCCAGATCGCCCAGGTGTTCATGGGCCTCAAGTCGTTCGCGGCGCGGCACGATCGCAACCTGCTGCTCGTGCGCGGCCGCGCCGCCAACGGCCACGATCTGTCGCAGCTGTTCGGCCACTTCGCCGTCACCATCACGACGTCGTCGCCCGGCGCGCCGACCGCGGACGTGGTCGACAGCATGTTCGACTGCATCGTCGTCGACGCGAGCGCCAATGCGACGGCCGCCATCGCCCAACTCGAGCAGTTGTTCACCGACGGACTCGAGACGGCGGCGCCGCTGGTGTTCTACTCGCCAGAAGGCATCTCCGAGCGACTGCTCGCCGACCTGCGCGATCGCATGCCGGGCCGTATCAGCATGGCGCGCAGCGAGCACCACCTGCTCGCCAAGGCCAGCATGCAGCTGCACCAGCGCGTCACCGAATTGCCGGTGCCGCTGCAGGATGCGGTGCGGCGCGCCGAGCGCGAGGATCCGATCCTGGCGGGCGCCAAGATCGCCATCATCGACGACGACATCCGCAACATCTTCGCGCTGTCGAGCTTGCTCGAGCAATACAACGTCGAGGTCGTTTATGCCGAGAGCGGCCGCAATGGCATCAAGTTGATCAAGTCGACGCCGGGAATCGACGCCGTGCTGGTCGATATCATGATGCCGGAGATGGACGGGTATGAGACGATGCGGCGTATCTCCAAGATGAAGCAGTACCGCGCGCTGCCGCTGATCGCAGTGAGCGCGAAAGCCATGAAGGAGGATCGCCAGAAGTGCCTCGACGCGGGCGCATCCGACTACATCGCCAAGCCGGTCGACCCCGACCAGCTCACGGCCATGCTGCGCGCCCGCCTCTATCCGACGCGTAACGCAGCGTGAGTGAAACCCGCCCCCAGGACGCCACGGTGAACGAGATCGTCAACAAGCAACGATCGACGAAGATGGCCGCCAACGACGAGTCGTCGCTGGGGTCGATGGCCGCCGCGCGGCGCCCGGCGGTGCTGCTGGTGGACGACGACATCCACAACTTGCGGGCGGTCACCGAGATCCTCACCGACCTCGATGCCGATCTAGTGACCGCGCAGTCGGGCAAAGAGGCGCTGCGCCTGATCCTGGAGCGCGACTTCGCCGCCATCCTCCTCGACGTGCGCATGCCGGGGATCGACGGCTACGAGACGGCGACGCTGATCCGCCAGCGCGAGCGTTCGCGGCGCATCCCGCTGATCTTCCTGACCGCCATGGACCGCGACGACACCCACATCTTCCGCGGCTATTCGGCGGGTGCGGTCGACTACGTCTTCAAGCCGGTAGAGCCGGTCATCCTGCGCGCCAAGGTCGCGGCCTTCATCGAGTTGCGCAAGCAGGCTGACGAAATCCGCCGCGCCGCCAAGATCGAGCGCTGGCTGCTGGAAGAGAACACCCGCATCCGCGCCGCCAAGCTCGACGCGGAGCAGCAGCTGCGCTCCTCGGCGGCGCGCCAGGAACTCATCATCCGTTCGTTGCCGATCGTGCTGTACGAGGCCGAGGTCGCAGGGGGCGGCCTGGCGCGCAACTACATCGACGACAGCGTCACCCGCCTCTTGGGCCTCGACGCCGGCGTCGCGCGCCAGGACCAAACGGCGTGGACCAAGTGCGTCCACCCGGGCGACTGGCCGGCGGTTGCGCGCGCGGTCGAGCGCATCCACGAGAACGGCGACTACTCGGTACAGTACCGCTGGAAGTGCAGCGACGGCGCATATCGCTACTTCCTCGATCAGGGCGTGCTGGTCGGCGGCGAGGACTACGATTCGCCCAAGGTGTTCGGCACCATGCTCGACGTGCACGAGCAGCGCACGCTTGAGCAGCAGCTCGCCCACGCCCAGAAGATCGAGGCGATCGGCCAGCTCACCGGCGGCATCGCCCACGACTTCGGCAACATGCTGACGGTCGTCATCCTCAACCTCGATCGCGTACGCCGCATCGGCAAGCTCGAGCCGCCGATCAAGCGGTCCGTCGACCTCGCTCTCGACGGCGCCATGCACTGCCGTGACATGCTCAAGCAGCTGCTGTCGTTCGCGCGCCAGCAGCCGCTGACCCCGCGCTCGTTCAACCTCAACCACCTGATCCACGACCTCACCGACCTGCTCAACCGCACGCTCGGCGAGCGTGTCGAAATCCGCAAGGAGCTCGGCCGCGAGCTGTGGCAGGTCTCCGCCGACCCGACCCAGGTCGAGGCATCGATCGTCAACCTGGTGGTGAACGCGCGCGACGCCATGCCGAACGGCGGCGCCGTGACCGTGCGCACCACCAACGTCGACCTTGCCGCCGACACGGTGAGCAGCCTCGCCGCCGGCCCCTATGTCCTGCTCGAGGTCATCGACACCGGCACCGGCATGACGAAGGACGTGCTGGCGCGCGCCCTCGAGCCGTTCTTCACGACCAAGGAAGCCGGGCGCGGCACCGGCCTCGGCCTGTCGACGACCTACGGCTTCGTCCGCCAGTCGGGTGGTGAATTGATCATGGAGAGCGAGCCCGGCAACGGCACCGTCGTGCGCATCTACCTGCCGCGCAACACGGTGGACGGCCCGGTTGAGCCCGAGCGGGAATACTTGCCGCCTGAGGCGCGCCCGGTGCCGCGCGCCAAGGCCAACGAGCTCGTACTTGCCGTCGAGGACGACGAGCAGGTCCGCAACACGACGTCCGGGCTACTCCGCGAGCTCGGCTACCAGGTCCTCGAGGCCTCCGACGTGCCGGCGGCGCTCGAACTCCTCGACAAGCATGACATCGTGTTGCTGTTCACCGACTTGATCATGCCGGGCGCGATGAACGGCTATCAGCTCGCGGTCGAGGCGCTGAAACGCAAGCCCGGCATCCGCGTGCTCTACACGTCGGCGCACGCCGGCGACCGAATTCTAGAGATTGCAGGCCGCGCACTGCAGCCAATGCTGCGCAAACCCTATCGTGATGATGAACTAGCGAGGGCGATCCGAGATGCACTCACCACTACGTAGCCCGGCAGAACTTGGGAGAGGTTCGATGGCGCCACTTCGCATCCTGCTTTGCGATGACCACGCCCTGGTTAGGGCGGGATTCCGCATTCTCCTCGAGGATATCGAGGGAGTGGAGGTTGTCGCCGAGACGGGCGACGGCCGCGCCGTGCTCGACATGGTCGAGGCCGAGCGTCCGGACATCATCTTGATGGACATCTCGATGCCCGGGCTCAACGGCCTGGACGCGACGGCGCAGATCCGCAAACGCTTTCCCACTTGCCGCGTCATCGTGCTGTCGATGTACCGCAGCGAGGAATACATCGCGCGCGCGCTCAAGTCGGGCGCCTCGGGCTATGTGCTCAAGGAAGGCCCGCCGGAGGAACTGCGGTTGGCAATCACCGCGGTGAACCGGGGCGAAACGTACCTGTCGCCGGCGGTCTCACAAAGCGTGATCCACCAGTACCTGTCCGGGGTCACGGTGGGGGATGGGCCGCTCGACCGCCTGACGGCGCGCCAGCGCGAAATCCTCCAGCTGATCGCCGAAGGCAAGTCGAACAAGGCCATCGCGCGGCTGTTGAACCTGTCCGTGAAGACCGTCGATACCCACCGCAGCCAGATCATGGAGCGACTGGATATCCACGAGCTGACCGGCCTAGTGCGCTTTGCCATCCGCTGCGGCCTGGTAACGGAGGATCGATAGGCGCCAGGCGCCTGCGGCGCCCTGCCGCTGAGCGTTTACACCCAGGGCATCAGGTATGGGCCTGATGGCCTCCTTCCCGGCCAGGCGGCACCTTAGCCGTGCTGGCAGGGAGCACAAGCGTGCGGGGGATGACCGAGATGGCGTTTTCGTACGACCCACATTCCGTTGTTCGGCACCGCCTGGCGGTGACCGCAACGGTGGCTGGCCGTAGCGTCGATCCGGTGATGCCCGCCACTGGTACTACCCCCGTATCCAGTCGCCGGGCATGCGAACCTCGCACGACCCACAAGGGGCTCTCTCGCGGAGGCATCCCCCTCCTCCGCTCGCTAGCGATCCATAACCCCGCACCCCTCATCGCAGGGCTAGAACGAGGGTGACTCACGCGAGCGCCCCCGCGCTCGCCAAAGGCACGTCCCCGCTACCTAAAGCCCGGCCCTTGTGGCCGGGCTTTTTTTCGCCTGCGGCCGGTCCGTGGCGCGGGCACGAATCAGCGCGCCGCGGGCCTTGCGACCGCGGCGCGCTCGTTGGGTTCGATCGGACCTAGTGCAGGCCGGTGGCGGCGAGCGCCGGCTGCCGCGGCGCAACGGCCTCCGCGACGGTCATGGCGCCCGCCGCAAATTCCTCGGCCAAGAGGCCAGGAACGACGACGAGGCGGCCCTCGCGACTGATCAGCAGGTCGTACTGCCAGCCACTGTTGACGGGCTTGGCGCGACCGACGATCAGCGCGCGCTCACCCCAGTACTGGACCACCGTGTGCAATTTGATGGGGCAATCCGCCCCGAAACGCTCATTCATCCTTCAAGCTCCGCTTGCAGCGTGCCCATCCCGCGCGACAAAGCCCCTCAGGAACCAATGTGTGGCGCCAACGCCTTGGCGTCTGCCTCCACATGCGGCAAGGCTACCCTGCCGCCCCTCCCGTGGCTGCACGGCGCCTTGAACCGTTAGCCAGACTCTGACCCCCGGCGCCGCTCGACCCCATCGGGTCAATCCCTGATGGCACCAGCCACCGGACCGGATGGAACCGGGCGGGGGTGGCGGTTTAGGGGCGCTTCGGCATCTCTTCTGGGCGATTTGGCGGCGTTTTTTCGGCAAGCACCTCGGTGTCGTGGCCAAGCTGGTTGAGGCCCTCTTCGAGGAGGTCGCCGAGCACCTGCGTGGTGACGAGGTAGCCGGCGATGTGTCGATCGCGCATGGCGCGCGCGTCGCTCACCGCCTGCCCCCAGCTCTCGGCTAAATAGTCGCCGCGTCAGCGCGACCAGTTCGTCCTTCGCGTCATCGTTGAGGGACTCGATCGCCGCCGTCGCCCGGACTGGAACCGGGGTTGTCCTCGACCGGTGGGACCTTCTCGTCGAAGGCGCGAGCCAGGAGGACGACCTGGCCGATGTTCTCCGTGCTGACGTTGAGCTCGACCTTCGGCCCGTCCTCGACCACGCGGACTCGCGGGGGGTTCGCCTGTGCCATGGTTCCTCCTGGGTTTGATAGAGAAGTAGGCAGCCGCAATCCCGCCCCGCCGCGGCAGACGAGGTAGTGCGCGCCACGAACGACGCAGATTCGCGTAATCCGCGAAGAACGAATCGTAGATGATTGAATTACTTGAGGAAGCTGCGGCGCCGGGATGCGCCGCAGCCGGACCGATGGGCGGCGGCTAGATGCGGCCCATCAGCAGAAGGATGAGGATCACGACCACGACCAGACCGACGCCGCCGGCCGGGTAGTAGCCCCAGCTGCGGCTGTGAGGCCAAGTCGGCAGCGCACCGACCAGAATGAGGATCAAGACGATGAGGAGAATGGTGCCGAGGTCCATGACTGGTTCCTTCGAGTTCGAGGTTCGTATTGGACGCGGCCCGCGCAGGAGCCGGTGCCGAGGTAAAGCTAGTGCGTCTGGCCGCGAATCAATGGGCGCCGGCGAGGTGGGTTGTTTCCGGTGCGGTGACGCAGACGACGACGCCGCGCTCGCCGAAGTCATCGACCACGCGGCCCTGGTAGTCCGGAATCGACTTGAGGCAGTCGGCCAGGGCGCCGAAGCGCTCGCGGGATTCCAGCAAGAACCCGCTCCGGGTGGGGAGGATGCCCTCCCCCAACAGCCACAGCACGACGATGGTCCACTGCATGGTCCGCTCCTCTAGTCTTGCGCCTGGTGGCCGCAGCCGGCCCGTCGATGGTCGATATGGCGGGAACGCCTCGCCGAAGTCAGAGGGAACGACGCCGTACCCCAACGGCGACAACGGGCAGGCGCGCCGCCGGGCGCCGTATCCCGATCGGCGTCACGCTCTCCGGCCGGCCACTGCGGGATCACCTCTGCCGCTATAGCTGCGCCTGGGCGCGGTCGGCGGCGAAGCCACCAAGGTCTTGCAGCGGACCGAGCGGGTTGTCCTTGCGCTCGTGCTCGCGGATGCGCGGCGAGCCGCTCCACGTCTTGTAGAGAACTCGGTCGTCCTGCAGGAGGATGAGGGCGTCGAATTGCCAGCCGGTCTCCTCGATCTCGCGGCGGAAGTTAAATATGTCGAGGGCGGCGTTGCCGACGCGGTCGCGGCGCACCAGCTGCGGCCGCGCCTCGAGGCCGCGGCAGCGCGCATGGGATTGCAGACACGCCCGCACATTCGGATCGAGGTCGGCCCACTGGATTGACGGATTGGGCAGGAAGCGCTGCTGCAGCTCGAGGTAGTTGAGCATGCGGATGTTGTCGCCCTCGACGGGGTCGAACCCGAGGGCGGCGAGATCCTCGGCGCCGGTAGCGTTCGGCTCGATGCGATCGAATGCGGCCTTGGCCTCGTCGAAGGATCGCCAACCGGCCATGCGGGACTCGACGCTGCTGGGGAGTACGCCGTTGCATGCGCCTACGAAGAGGAGCGCAACAAGTGCGGCGCAGGCCGTCCTAGGGAGGAACGGAACGGCCGGCGCCGCGTCGGTTGCCGGTGTCGCCCTCGCCGTTGATCCGGCGTTTTCTTCTTTGACGGAGTTAACCAAGGCCAACCACGAAACGGAGACGGCGGGTCGTCGTCTATGTCCGGACTGTGACTCAGTACCGCCCCGCTCCAGCATCCGGTTGTTACCCTGAGTGTTGGCTGCAAAAGCTTGGACGGGCACCCGGCGTTGGCCTGACCCACGCCGCCTCCGCGACCTGGCGTGCGACCCCAGCGACCTGAGGCGGAAAGTTTTATCTAGTTTTTAGATTGGCTTACGGGGCATTCATCAGAACGACCTTTAGAACGTCGGCGCAGGTCGTCGCTCTCGGCTCCGGCGGCGACATCAGGGCGCACCTCAGCAAGACGAGCGCCACCGCAGTCACCGCGGATGTGTGCGAACGCCGCCGATTGCACCACCGCGGTTTGCGAAGACCGGGGTTGCGGGTAAAGACACCGCGTGGCGATCACTGGCCAACTCCTCGCGCTCCGCGACATCCGCCTGACCTTCGGCGGTGCGCCGCTGCTGGCGGGCGCCGACCTCGCGGTCAGCGCCGGCGACGCGATCTGCCTCGTTGGCCGCAACGGGTCGGGCAAATCGAACTTGATGAAGATCGCCGCCGGGCTGACCGAGCCAGACGGCGGCGAACGTGTCGTCACCAAGGGCGCGACGATCCGCTACCTCGCCCAGGAGCCGGACCTGTCCGGGTATGCGACCGTGCTCGACTACGTGACGTCGGGGCTGTCGCCGAGCGACGACCCCTACACCGCGCGGCGTATCGTCGAGGCACTCGGATTCCAGGGCACCGAGGCGCCAGGGACCTTGTCGGGCGGCGAGGCGCGCCGGGCGGCCCTGGCGCGCGTCCTGGCGCCCGCGCCGGACGTGCTGCTGCTGGACGAGCCCACCAACCACCTCGACCTGCCCGCCATCGAATGGCTCGAAGAAGAGCTGGCGTCGCGGCGGTCGGCGGTAGTGCTGGTCAGCCACGACCGCCGCCTGCTCAGCAAGGTGTGCCGCGCCACGGTGTGGCTCGACCGCGGCGTGACGCGACGCCTCTCCCAGGGCTTCGACGCGTTCGAGGGGTGGCGCGACACCCTGCTCGCCCAGGAAGAGGTCGAGCGGCACAAGCTCGATCGCAAGATCGCCGCCGAGGAGCACTGGATCCGCTACGGCGTCAGCGGCCGCCGCAAGCGCAACCAGAAGCGCCTTGGCGACCTCGGCACCCTGCGCCAGCGCAAGGCAGACGCGCCGCGCGCCGTCGGCGCGGTCAAGTTCACCATCGACGACGAGCTCGAGGCTACGAGCAAGCTGGTGATCGAGGGTCGCAGGCTCACCAAGACGTGGCGTGACGCCTCTGGGGGCACCCAGACCGTCGTCGAGGACCTTTCGCTGCGCGTGCAGCTCGGCGACCGGCTCGGCATCGTGGGGCCGAACGGCTCGGGCAAGACCACCATCCTGAAGATGCTGACCGGGGAGCTCGCGCCCGACGCCGGCTGGATCAAGCTTGGCGCCACCCTGCAGCTGGTCAGCCTGGACCAGCACCGCGACAGCCTCGATCCCAACCGGACCCTGCAGGAAACCCTGACCGGCGGCCGCGGCGACACGGTGACCGTGGGCGGCGTCACCAAGCACGTCATCAGCTACATGAGCGACTTCCTGTTCAAGCCGGACCAGGCGCGCACGCCCCTGCGGGTGCTGTCGGGCGGCGAGCGCGGGCGGCTGATGCTGGCGCAGGCGATGGCGCGGCCGTCCAACCTCCTGGTGCTCGACGAGCCGACCAACGACCTCGACCTCGAGACCCTCGACCTGCTGCAGGAGATGCTCAGCGAATATCCGGGGACCGCCCTGGTGGTCAGCCATGACCGCGACTTCCTCGACCGCGTCGCCACTTCGATCCTGGCCTACGAGGGCGACGGCCGCTGGGTCGAGTATGCGGGCGGCTACTCCGACATGGTCGCTCAGCGCGGCCACGGGGTGCGCGCCAAGGCAGTCGCGCCGCCGCCGCCGTCCGCCAAGCGCACCGCGCCGCCCGGTGCGCCCGCCACGACCGTGGCGGCGCGGACGCGGATGACGTTCAAGGACCAGCACGCGCTGAAGACCTTGCCGGGGCGCATGACGGAGCTGACAGCGCGCGTCGCCGCGCTGGAAGCGCGGCTCGCCGACCCCAAGCTATTCGCCCGCGACCAGGCAGCGTTCCAGGCGGCAGCCGCCGAACTCGGGCAGACGCGGGCGGCTCTTGCGGCGGCCGAGGAGCAATGGCTGGAGCTCGAAATTCGGCGCGAAAATTTGGAGGCGCCGGGACGCGCGTAGCGGCGTCGGGTTCGGCCATCACTTTTTTGATGGCCACATGCACAAACGACTCGCTTTCAGACACGGCTGTTATAAAAGTGAGTCGAAGAGACTTTTTCGCCGCGGGGAGAAGCGTCGAACCCAGTGCCGTGCCACTGTAGTCTGCAACCCGAGTACGTCTCCGTCTTCACGTCGCAGAGCCGCCGCTATCGGCCGACAGGTTCGCGTTTGCGCGCGACCAAGTTTGGCCCAGGCAAGGTCGGCTCGAACAATCTGCATTGCAGCAGCGCGATGACGCGCCTCCGAAAGCGCGAGGCATAGCGATGCGCGAGGACCCTGCCGCCGCGAGTCCCGGCGTCATGGAGTCGGCAGGGCGCCCTCGCGCCGCAGGCGCGCATTTGGGCGCTTCGCGCCGTGAGCGCGCGTTCCGCGCGACATTCCATTTCCCGACCGCGCCCTCTCCCTTTTTCCGAGAACCTAGAGATGCCGCCGCGCGGACAGGCTCCGCCGCGTGTGGCTGCCCAGTGCTTTGCGGAGCCATACCGGCCTTAGGGCCGAGGACAAGATGATCCATCCAGACACCGAACTACGCTTCATATCGCCGGAGGTGGGCCATGGCGTCTTCGCCACCAAGCTCATTCCGCGGGGAACCGTCGTTTGGGTTCTTTGCAAGCTCGACAAGGTTATGACGGCGGCCGAAGTCGAAGCCCTGCCGCCCGCCTACCAACCGATCGTCGAGCGCTTTGCCTACGTCGACAACGCCGGCGAGTACGTCCTGTGCTGGGACCACGGGCGCAACATGAACCACAGCTGCGACCCCACCACTTTGGGGGTCGGCCCTGACATCGAGATGGCGGTGCGCGACATCCTGCCGGGCGAGGAGATCACCTGCGAGTACGGCGGGCTGAACCTCACCGGCCGGCTGAAGTGCTACTGCGGCTCGCCGAAGTGCCGCGGCACCATCTCGGGGGACGATGTCCTCCAACTTTGGCAGACCTGGGATCAACGGGTCGCCGACACCATCCAGCATGCCCCGCAGGTCGCGCAGCCGATGCTCGGCTTCGCGCGCAACGCCCAGCAGTTCTGGGCGTGGGTGCACGGCACCGACAAGGCGCCGAGTCATCGCGAATACCACGCGGGCGGAACTTCAATCGCGGACGACGTCAGCAACCGGCCATGGGCGCTGCGCGGACGCATAGCGGGGGGAAAATGATCCATCCACGTACGGAGCTGCGCGAGGTCGATCCGGTGATCGGCTGTGGGGTGTTCGCGACAGCTCTTATTCCGCGCGGCACGATCGTGTGGGTAACGGACCCGCTCGACCGGT
This sequence comes from Rhizobium sp. Q54, assembly GCA_945904955.1. Taxonomy (GTDB): domain Bacteria; phylum Pseudomonadota; class Alphaproteobacteria; order UBA2966; family CAIVPW01; genus CAIVPW01. Next base: position 14,197 of record CAMDPO010000031.1, on the reverse strand, counting down.
ACCTGACGCCGGGCGACCTGAAGGCCATGCCGGCGCGGGTCGCGCGCGAGCTCTTGATCCGCCACACCTGGCAGACCAAGGAAGGCCGCTTCGCCCTCGCCTGGGACAATTCGCGCTTCGTCAACCACTCGTGCTCGCCGAACGTGCTGGCGACCGAGCTGGGCTTCGAGATCGCCGTGCGCGACATCCTGCCGGGCGAAGAGATGACCAACGACTACGCCAACCTCGGCCTGCAGCGCGACGAGCACTTCCATTGTGCGCGTGGCGAGGACGGCTGCCGCGGTGAAGTGCACTACCCCGACGCGGCGCGCATGCGCACGACGTGGGCGGAGCAGGTCGCCGAGGTGCTGCCCGTGGCCCAGCAGGTGGCGCAACCGCTCGACTTCCTGCTCAGCGCCGACGTGCGCGAGAAGCTGCGGGTCGGCGTCAAGGTGCGCGAGCGCAAGCGCGTGCCGCGGTTCGAGCCGCTGCGCCAGCCGGCTCTGGCGATCGACTAGCAAGCCACCGGCGACGAACGACCCTGGACGGCCCTCCCTCACCGGAGGGCCGTTCGGCGTTTCAGGCCTTGGGGTACGCAATCTGCAGCACCTCGACGCTGCGCGGGCCCGCGGGGGTCTGGATCTTGACCATGTCCCCTACCTTTGCCCGCATCAGCGCCTTGGCGATGGGCGCGATCCAGCTGACGTCATGCTCGTCCGCGCCGGTCTCGTCGACGCCGACGATGCGGACGGTGCGCTCAGGCCCGTCTTCCTCGGCGTAGGTCACGGTGGCGCCGAAGAAGACCTGGTCGCGGTTCTTCTGCAGGGACGGGTCGACGGGCTCGGCGATCTTGAGGCGCTCGCCAAGGAAATGGATGCGGGCGTCGATCTGGCGCAGCCGGCGCTTGCCGTAGATGTAGTCGCCGTTCTCCGAGCGGTCGCCGTTCCCGGCGGCCCAGGCAACCGTCTCGACGACCTTGGGGCGCTCGACGCGGCGCAGGTCGGTGAGTTCGGTGCGCAGGCGCTCCAGACCGCCGAGCGTGATGAGGTTGCGGACGCCAGACGCTGGCGTGGCGGAGACATCCGGCTCGTCGTCGGCGTCGTCGTTTTCGCGGGTGAAGGCTTTGGACATGGGGGAAAGGCTACGTGGTTAGAAGGCGGTCGTGGCCGCCACTTCGGTGATACGGCCGACGCGGGACAGAGCGGCGGTGACCTTTGGGTGGCCGCGCAACTGGTCCCAGCCGGACTCGATGGTTTGGCCGGCCATGCTCATGGCGGGCGGGCGCTCGACGATGCGCTGCAGGGCGATCAGGACGACGTCGATGCTGGCGGGATCGGCGAGTTGTTCCGCCACAAGGGTCGCGGCGGCATCGAGGCGATCGGCCAGGAGCAGGGCTTCGATGACCTCGACGGCGTTGTCGGTGACGCGGGCGGTCATTTCGCCGAGAGCGCGGTCGATGTCCGCCTGGCGGTTGAGGCCGACGGCGGCGGCGACGCGGATGCCGCGGGCGACCATGAGGCCGAAGGGCGAGGCGCCGAGGCGCTCGGCCTGGGTCGCAAAGTCGACGGCGTCGCGATACCTGTCGGTCTCGCGCGCCAGGAAGGTGCCGCCGTTGAGCAGCAGGTTGACGGCGTCGACGCTGGTCATGCCGAGCGCGTCGATGCCGGCGCGGTAGGCGTGCTCGGCGCCGGCCTGGTCGCCGAGCAGGCGCGCGGCCAGCGCGATCTCGTTGTAGAGCCAGTGCTCGTAGTCCTGGCGATCGACGAAGCGCTCCAGCAGCGCCACGGCCTCCTCGCCGAGGATGGCGGCATCGCCGGGCGCGCCGGAGCGGCGCAGGGTTGCCATCCACTGCACCACGAAGCCGAGCAGCTCGGGCTGGCGCGCGGTCTCGCGCTCGAGGCGCGCGAGCTCGCGCTGGAAATGCGTGCCGAGGTCGGTGGCGATGATGAAGTCAGGATTGTTCCACAAAGGCTCGAAGCCCTTGTCAGCGCGCGCCAGCACCAGCGTGTACTGGTTGTCGATGGAGCGGAGGAGGTCGAGGGCCTGGCGAGTGTTGCCGACGGCCGCCGCGGACCGGGCGCGGGCGAGGCGAACAGGATTGTCGCGGCTGTCGATGCGGGCGTAGCGCGCCAGCAGCGCGTCGGCCTCGGCCCAGCGCCCTGCCATCTGGTCGGCGCGCGCCACCTGGATGATCTCCCAGCGGCGGCGCGGCAGGGCGTTGGGGAAGCGCTCGATCAGGAATTCGAGCGCCGGGCGCGCCTCGGCAAAGCGCTTCATGCCGACGGCGACGATGGCGATGCGATCGGGGCCGTCGGGGTCGTCCGGCACCAGCTCGTGAAAGCTTTGGTAGTCGGCGAGAGCCTTGGCGAAGTCGTTCAGGCGTTCGTAGACGAGCGCACGATTGAAGAAGACGTTGGCGAGGGGCTCGCCGGTGAGCTCGCGGGAATTGATGGCGCTGGTGTAGAGCTCGATCGCGAGGGGGAGGCGGTCGGCCTGGAAGGCCTGCGCGGCGGCGTTGAAGTCGTCGGCGGCGGCGGCAAATGCGGACGGCGCGGCGGCGAAGAGCGCGAGCGCGACTAGGACTCCGGCGGCACGCGTTCGCATAGAGACGTGGATGGCCGGGTCAAGCCCGGCCACGACGACAGTATCGAGGGGCACGATCATACGAGGCCTGGCTCGACGCGTCTGCACGACGTGTTGCCGTCGGCGGACTTGGCGCACTCGGACTGGCATTCCATGGCCATGCGCGGGCCGCCGGCGCCGCCGACGCGGAGCTCGAAGAACTCCTGCTGCATTGCCTGCTGGCATTCCGCCAGAGTCTTGTACATGCCGATGGTACGGGAGTTGTCGCGGTTGTTGACGTTCGGGTAGACGACGCCGAACCACTGCTCACCGCAGGCGGTGAGCGCCAGGGGCACTGCGAGTGCAAGAGCGAGCGTGCGCTTCATGCGTCGATCTTGACCGTGCCGCGCCACAGGGCGGGGCTGGCGTTCTGGACGTAGTCGCGGAACATCAGGTTGAAGGCGAAGCTGATGCGGTCGTGGCCGCTGGCGTTGACCGGTACCGAGTGGGTGAGCCAGGCAGGGAACACCACCATGCGGCCGGGCTTCACGTCGAAGGTGATGTTGTTGCCGTTGTGGGCGGTGAACTCGTGGATCGGCGGCATCATGACGCGCGCCTGGGCGCGCGGATCGTCGAAGACGATGCGGCCTTCGTTGCCGGGCGTCGACACGTAGTAGACGCCGGACAGGAAGTTGTTCGGATGGGTGTGGGGCGAGTTACGCCCGCCGGGCGGGTTGACGTTGCCCCACAGGCCGGTGACGACCAGATCCTGGTCCTTGAGCTTCAAGAACTTCGCCGCGGCGCGGCCGGCGCTGATCGCGAGCTTGGTGAGGTCGGCGAACTCCGGCTTCTCGTGCAGGATCGGATCGGTCTGCCAGTTGGCGCCGGGAGCGAGCGGCGGGCGCGGCGTCATCAACGCGTTCAGCTCCTTGAGGAGGCGCGCGTTGAAGTCGGCGGCGACGTCCGCCTTGAGATCGAGGGTCCAGATCGGCGTCGGGAAGACGTCGCGGACCGTCAGGTCTTCGAACATCGGTTCCTTCACGAGTGACCTCACGCTTCGACAGGCTCAGCGCGAGAGCGTTTGTTGGCGTCAGTATCCAGGATTCAGGAGCCTCTAGAAACCAGGGCGTGGATGAGGATCGCCGCGGTAGCGGAGACGTTGAGGGACTGGATGGCGCCCTGCCCCGCCAGGGTCACCACCGCTTCGCAGGCGTTGATGGTTGCGGGCGGCAGGCCGCGCTCCTCGTTGCCGAGCACCAGCGCCACGGGCCGCTTGTCGCGCGGGAGCGCTGCGAGGCTGTCGCCGCGCACGGCGGCGGTGCCGACCACCAGGTATGTCTCGCGCAACGTGCGCAGGTCGCGCAGGAACGCGCCCGAGCGATGGAGGTCGATGCGATCGAGGCCGCCCTCGGCGATGCGGTAGGCCGCATCCGACGGCGCGGCCTGGGCGGGGTTGTCGGACAGCACCATGCGGGTGACGCCGAAGAACGCCGCGGTGCGCGCGATGGCGCCGAGGTTCTGCGGATTGCCGATGCCGTCGAGGACGAGCAGCAGCTTGCCGTCGTCCGCCCAGCGCCGGGCGGCGTAGGCATCGAGCAGCGCGATGGGCTTCGGCGTGGCGAGCGCGACGACGCCACCATGCATGGGCGTGCCGGCGACCTTGGCGAGCTCGTCGGGCGGGACCATGCGGTAGGGGCGGTGGGCGTTCGCCAGGACGGAGCACCATTCGCCGACCAGCGCCTTGGACGGTTCGTCGAAGAACAGGCGTTGGACGCGCTCCGGAGAACGTTCGAACAGCGCCTGGACTGCGGCGTGACCCGCGACGCGTTGCAGGTCGGCGTACGACTCGGCGGCGCGCGCGCGACGCTGCTCGGAGGGGCGCATGGGCTTGCCGCCGCGCGGGGACTTGTGGCGCGGCTGCTCGAAGCGCCGATCGTCGGAGCGCGGATGGGCGGAACGCGGATGGGTGGAACGCGGCTTGTCGGAACGCGCGCTGTCGGAGCGCGGGCCGCGGGAGGGCGGGCCCTTCGCCGACGTGCGCCGCTTTGGAGTGCGAGGAGGGGCCATGCCGCGCCGTTATATACGGTTCCTTACGGTGCCGGCGGGAGCTAGCGCCGGCCGGCGTCGCCCGCGTCGGCGAGCGACGCGGGCACGACGATCTCGCTGGCGAGGAGCGCGTTGACCAGGCCGCGCAGGGCCTCGACGGCCTCCTCCAGCTCGACGATGCGGCGATCGTAGTCGCGCGGGGCGAGGGTGCGGCGCTGGGCCTCGACCACGGCGGCGAGGGTCTTGGCTTCGCGCGGTGTCAGGTCGCCACTGCCCACCAGGGCCGTGAGCTGGCCGGCGGCGCGCGCGGCGTCCTCGACGGTTTCCACCGCCGGCAGGTCCACCGACACCGTGCGCTCGCTCGGGCGCGGCACGAAGCGGTCGAGGCATTGCTTGAGCGCGGCGGGATAGCCGCGCACGGCGTCTCTGACGACGACGCGCATGATCTGTTCGGCGTCGCCGGCGAGGATGGCTTCGGCCATCCGCGTGGTCTTGCTGCGGGCGCCGTGCGGACGGCCCGGATTGCCCGGGGCGAAGGGGCGGCCGCGGCGTTTCGGCCGCGTATCCGCCGCGTTAATCTGCGTATCCGGCGGCGTGGATTCGTCTGGAACGCCAAGGGAAACAGCGGAATTCTCTGCGATATCGCGGGAGTCTGCTGCGCGCGGCGGCGGAGGGCTGTGGTGTCTCACGTTCGGCTCCATCACGAAGTGTGGTTGTCCGTGGTGATGTAGGATACGTTTTGTATCTAGTCAAGAGGCCAGGCGCACCGCGATTCTTTTGCCCCTCACCCTGCCCTCCCCCCATGCGGGGGGAGGGTTCAAAAAGAAACGGCCGGGACGGAGAACCCGTCCCGGCCGTTCTATTGCAGCGAGCTGGGCTAGGCCCAGCTGAGGTCGTGCAGGGTCAAGGGCGTCGAGCGGACGCGCTTGCCGGTGGCGGCGAAGATGGCGTTGGCGACCGACGGTGCGGTCGGCGGCACGCCCGGTTCGCCCAAGCCGCCCCACTTCTCGCCGCCGGAGAGTGCGAAGTGCACTTCGACGGTCGGCATGTCGCCGATGCGGAGCAGACGGTAGGTGTCGAAGTTGGAGTTGGCAACCGCGCCCTTCTGGAACTCCAGGCCGCCACCCAACAGGTGGGCGAGGCCGAACACGACGCTGCCCTCAACCTGCTCGGTGCCATTGAGCGGGTTGATGACGTGGCCGCTGTCGACCGCGAGCACGACCTTCTCGACGCGCAGCTGGCCGCGACGGGAAACCGTCACGGTGGCAACCGCGCCGGCGATGGTGCCGTGCGACTCGACGACCGCTACGCCCATGCCCTCGCCACGCGGCAGGTCCATGCGGTAGCCGGCCTTCTCCTTCAGGGTCTTCAAGACCAGCTGGTAGTCGGCCTTGGTCTTGGTCATGGCGATGCGCCAGTCGAGCGGGTTCCAGCCGCCCTTGCGCGCGAGATCGTCGATGAACTGCTCGCTCGCGAACCCGACGAGGCCGGTGCCCGGCGCGCGGTGGGTCGTGATCGGGATGTTCGCCTGCTCGAGGTCAGCATGACGCTCATGGTGACGCAGAGCGATCTCGTACGGCATGTCGGTGATGGTGTTGTCCGACGAGTTGGCGCCGAACGTGCGCGTGAAGATCGCCGTCGGCAAGCCGTCGGGCCCTACCGCCGCTTCGAAGCGGGCGGCATAGGCGGGAGCGTGCTTGCTGTTGCGGATGTCTTCTTCGCGCGACCAGATCAGCTTCACGGGGCGGCCGACTTCCTTGGCGATCTGCGCCGCCTGCTTGGCGGCGAAGGTGCCCGAGGAGGAGCCGAAGCCGCAGCCGAGGAACTGACGGCGGACGAAGCAGTTCTTCGGCTCGATGCCGAGCTGCTCGACCACCGCGGTCATCACGGCGGGCGGGTTCTGCGCGCCGACATAGACGTCCACGGTGCCGTCGGCCTTGATGTCGACGGTCGTGGTGATCGGCTCGGCGCGCGCATGCGCCTCGTACGGACGGTGGAAGTCGCCGCCGACCTTCTTGTCGGCCGGAGCGGCGGCTATTGCCGCGAGCGCGGCCGGGTCGTCCTTGCGGACGGCGCCCTTCTCACCGAGCTTTTTGTACGCCGTGTCGAACAGCGTCTGGTTGCTCATGGCGGCGTTCGGGCCGTAGTCCCACTCGATGGGCATGAGATCCAGCGCCGTCTTGGCGCGGTAGTACGTGTCGGCGACGACGGCGACGCCGTTCTGCATGTCGGCGAGACCGCGTTTGCCCGCAACGGCCTTCAGCTCGACCGCGGCGAGAACGCCGGGACGTGCCTTGATGGCGTTGAAGTCAAACTTCGGGCTGCCGCCCCACGGAACCGGGTTCGCGTAGACCGCGGCGTAGACCATGCCCGGCAGACGGATGTCGTGGGCGTACTTGGCGGCGCCGTTGACCTTGAGCGGCACGTCGAGCCTGGGCACGGACGTGCCGAGGAACGTGAACTGCTCCGGGGTCTTACGCTTCGGCTCCTCGGCCAGCTTGATGCCCGCGGCGCGGGTGGCAAACTCGGCATAGGTGCCGCGGCGGGTGCCGGACGTGAGGACGGAGTCCTTCGCCGTCACTTGGGTGCGCGGAACGCCCCAGGTTTGGGCTGCCGCTTCCTTCAGGCGCTCACGCGCCGAAGCACCGGCCTGCATGATGTGCGGATGGCGCGCCTTGACGACGTTCGAGCCGCCCGAGGCCATGGTCACCCACAGCTCGTTGTTGAGGACATGGCGGTTGGCGTCGGCGTACTGCACGCGGATCATTTTCCAATCCGCCTGGAGCTCTTCGTTGAGCATCATGGCGGTGGAGGTCATGGCGCCCTGGCCCATCTCGGCGTGCGGCTGCACGACCGTGATGATTCCCGACGGATCGATGACGATCCACTGGGAGAGCTCCAAGCCTTCCTTGTCGTTCGGGCTCTGCCACGGCATCGGGTTGACGACGGCCGCGTTGGCCATGGGCGCCAGGAAGACGCCGATTGCCAGGCCGCCGGCCGCGCCGGCCGACGTGATGATGAATTCGCGACGGGTGACGTTGATTTGGTTCATGACGGCCTCCCCTAGCGTGCGCCGAGTTCGGCAGCGCGATGAATCGCGGACCGAATGCGGACGTAGGTTCCGCAGCGGCACAAGTTGTCCGCCATTGCTTCGTCGATCTCCGCGTCGGTGGGACGCGCGCGCTTCGCCAGCAGGGCCGCCGCCGCCATGATCTGGCCGGACTGGCAGTAGCCGCACTGCGGAACGCTGTGCTCGATCCACGCGACCTGCACCGGATGGGTGCTATCGGGCGACAAGCCCTCGATGGTGGTCACGCGCGTGCCGACCGTGGCCGAGACTTTCGTCTGGCACGACTTCACCGCCTGACCATCGACATGCACGGTGCAAAAGCCGCAACGGGCGATACCGCAGCCGTACTTCGTTCCGGTGAGACCGATGTTGTCGCGCAGTACCCACAACAGCGGCGTCTCCGGTTCCACGTCCACTGTGTAGGACGTGCCGTTGACGTTGAGCGCTAGTGCCATGAGTTTCCCTCCCCATTGGCGAAAGCTCCTCCCGGCCCGCGGGGAGCAGGCCTCCCTCGAGAAGCTCGAACGGGTAAGGTACGCCCAAGGTCTAGGGTGCGCCAATACGTCGCACGCCCGAGGGGAAGGACAGCCCGCGGCTGAAGACAGCCGGCAACCACAGGGAGCCGGTGTGGTTTGCAGACCGGCTCGCTACATGGCCTCGACGTTGAGGATGCGCCCCGCCCGCGCCAGGCACTCGTAGGCGAAGCCCGAGGGGCGGCGCGGATCGCCGCCCAGCAGGCGCGCCATGCCGCCGATGTGGAGCTCGGCGGCGGTGCCGCGGTGCCAGACGGTGTCGTCGAGATACTCCATGGGCACGTGCTGGAGGTCCTGCTCCAGGCGGCTGCGGCAGAGCTCAAGCTCGGCGGTGAAGGCCCCTGCGCCCGCGCGCGCGCCGTCGCGGAACCACAACGTCCAGACGGCGGCGGCGGCGAGCGCGATAGCGATGGCCGCGGAGCCGAGTATGGCGGTGCGGCCCAATCGCACGGTCAGCGCACCTCGACGCGGAGGATGCGGCCGCCTTCGGCCTCGCACTCATAGGAATGCGTGAAGGGCTGCGCGTTGCCGCCGCGCAGGCGCACCAGGCCGCCGATGGTGAAGTGCGCGGGCTCGCCGGTGTGCCAGACGGTGTCCTCGATGTACTCGATGGGGTCTGGGTAGCGCAGCTCCTGGAAGACGCGGTCGCGGCAGCGCGTCATGTCGGCGGCGAACGGACCGACGCCGGCGCGCACGCCGTCGTCGTTCGCGTAACAAGCGATTGTGGCGCCGGCGAGCAGCACGGCGGCGGCGGCGAGGATCAGGACGCGGTTGCGGCGCATCATCAGCATGGACGCGGCCGATCTTACGACTTCAGGCGGTACCCGGTGGCGAAGATACGCGCCACGACGGCGAGGCACAGGCCGAGGAAGAAGAGGGTCATGCCGAAGCTGATGCCGACGCCGACGTCGGAGATGCCGTAGAAGCTCCAGCGGAAGCCGCTGATGAGATAGACGACCGGGTTGAACAGGGTCAGCGTCTGCCACGGCTCGGGCAGCATCTGGATGGAATAGAAGCTGCCGCCGAGAAAGGTCAGCGGCGTGATGATCAGCGTCGGCACCAGCGACAGCTTCTCGAAGCCGTCCGCCCAGATGCCGATGATGAAGCCGAGCAGGCTGAAGGTAAGCGCGGTGAGGATCAGGAACGTCAGCATCCAGAACGGGTGCTGGATCTCGACCGGCACGAACAGCGTCGCGGTCGCCATGATGATGAAGCCGAGCAGCACCGACTTGGTCGCCGCTCCGCCGACATAGCCAAGCACGATCTCCAGGTACGAGATCGGTGCGGACAGAATCTCGTAAATCGTGCCGGTGAACTTCGGGAAGTAGATGCCGAACGAGGCGTTCGAGACGCTTTGCGTGAGCAGCATCAGCATGACGAGGCCCGGCACCAGGAACGAGCCGTAGGCGACGCCGTCGATGTCCTCCATCAACGAGCCGATCGCGGCACCGAAGACGATGAAGTAGAGCGACGTCGAGATCACCGGCGAGAGCACGCTCTGACCGACGGTGCGGAACCAGCGCGACATTTCGAACCTGTAGATCGAGCGGACGGCGTGGACGTTCATAGCGGTCATGGCCGCGGCTCCCGAACCAGGCTCACGAAGATCTCCTCGAGGGAGCTTTCCTTGGTCTCGACGTCCTTGAAGCGGATGCCGGCGGCGGCGACGTCCTGCAGCAACGCCGTGATGCCGGTGCGCTCGCCCTTGGTGTCGTACGAGTAGACGAGATCGGTGCCGCCGGCGGCGAGCGTGAGCTTGTAGCCGCTCAGCGAGGCGGGGATGGCGTCAAGCTTGCTGGTGAGGTGCAGGGCCAGCTGCTTGCCGCCGAGCTTCTGCATCAGCACGGCTTTCTCCTCGACGAGGATGAGGGAGCCCTTGCTCATAACGCCGACGCGGTCGGCCATCTCCTCGGCTTCCTGGATGTAGTGGGTCGTCAGGATGACGGTGACGCCGCCGGCGCGCAAGGTCCGCACCAGGTTCCACATGTCCTTGCGCAGCTCGACATCGACGCCGGCGGTCGGCTCGTCGAGGAACAGGATGTTCGGCTCGTGGGCGAGCGCCTTGGCGATCATCAGGCGGCGCTTCATGCCGCCCGACAGGGTCATGACGCGGTTGTCCTTCTTGTCCCACAGCGAGAGGTCCTTGAGCACCTTCTCGATGTGCGCCGGACTTGGCGGCAGGCCCCACAGGCCGCGGCTGAAGGAGACGGTCTTCCACACGCTCTCGAACGCGTCGGTGTGCAACTCCTGGGGCACCAGACCGATGCGCGAGCGCGCCTCGCGGTACTGGGCGACGTTGTCGAAGCCGTCCACCGTGACCTTGCCGGAGCTCGCGGTGACGATGCCGCAGACGATGCTGATCAGCGTCGTCTTGCCGGCGCCGTTGGGACCGAGCAGCGCGAAGATCTCGCCGCGCTGGATGTCGAGACTGACGTTCTTCAACGCCTCGAACGCGGCCTGGCGCGGCGGGCGCGGCGCATAGGTCTTCGCCAGGTTCGTGATGGACAGGATGGGCGGCATTGGGGGGCTTTCGACGTGCCCTGTTTTTGGGCCGCTTTGTTTGCGTCCGGATCGCCTGTGGGTCAAGCGCGAACGCGTCCACGACGGTAAGATTGGCCGGATGGCCGACGAATTGACCCGCGCGCGCACAATCCTGCGGGATGTGTTCGGCTTCCAGGAGTTCCGGCCGGGGCAGGAAGCCATCATCGCGGCGGTCCTCGGCGGCGAGGACGTGCTGGCGGTGATGCCGACCGGCAGCGGCAAATCGCTGTGCTATCAGCTGCCGGCGATCGTCGGCGGCGGTCTGACCCTGGTGGTTTCGCCGCTCATCGCCCTGATGCGCGACCAGGTGGCGCAGATGCGGGCGCTGGGCGTGCCGGCCGCGTCGCTCAACTCGAGCAACGAGCCGGACGAGAACCGGCGCACCACCGAGGCACTGCGCGGGCGCGCGCTACGGCTCCTGTACGCGGCGCCGGAGCGACTGGCGCGCAACGACACGACGGCACTCTTGCGCGAGGCGGGGTGCACGACCGTCGCCATCGACGAGGCGCACTGCGTCTCGCAGTGGGGGCACGACTTCCGGCCGGAGTATCTGGCCCTCGGGGGCTTGCGCGACGCGGTCGGCGCGCGCCAGACGGTGGCGTTCACCGCGACGGCGGATGCGGCGACGCGGGCCGACGTTGCGGCGCAACTGTTCCGAAGCAGACCGCGGCTGTTCCTCGGCGGCTTCGACCGGCCCAACCTGCGTCTGGCGATCCGGCCGAAGGCGGGCGGCAAGAAGCAGGTCGCCGAATACGTGCAGCAGCACAAGGGCGAGGCCGGCATCATCTATTGCAGCTCGCGGGCGCGCACCGAGGATTTCGCTACCGCCCTGGCCGCGGCGGGCGTCAACGCCCTGCCCTACCACGCCGGGTTGGACAAGAGCGTGCGCGACGCCAACCAGGACACGTTCGTGCGCGACGACGCCGTGGTGATCGTCGCGACCGTCGCGTTTGGCATGGGCATCGACAAGCCCGACGTGCGCTTCGTCTGCCACGCCGACCTGCCCAAGAACATCGAGTCGTACTACCAGGAGATCGGTCGCGCCGGGCGCGACGGCCTGCCCGCCGACACCCTGACCCTGTACGGCCAGGAGGACATCCGCCTGCGCCGCATGCAGATCGACGACAGCCAGGCGGGCGACGAGCAGAAGCGCGTCGAGTTCCAGCGCCTCAACGCGCTGCTGTCTCTGTGCGAGGCGCCGCGCTGCCGCCGCCAGACGTTACTGGCGTACTTCGGCGAGACGACCGAGCCATGCGGCAACTGCGACCTGTGCGCGGACGGCGTGCAGACGTTCGACGGCACGGTCGACGCGCAGAAGCTGATGTCGGCGATGAAGCGGACCGGCGAGCGCTTCGGCAGCGAGCACGTCGTCAACATCGTGCTCGGCAACGCCACCGACGCCGTCAAGCAGTACGGGCACGACAAGCTGCCGACGTTCGGCGTCGGCGCCGCGCGCGGCAAGAACGAGTGGCGCTCGATCCTGCGCCAGATTCACGCGGCGGGGCTCGTGTCGTTGGACGTGGCGGGCTACGGGCGCTGGGTCATCACACCGGCCGGGCGCGAGGTGATGGGCGGCCGCGCCAAGATCGACCTGCGCGCCGACGTGCTGACGCCGCGCGAACGCAAGCGCAAGGAACGCGGCGTGATGCCGACGGGGGACGCGGATGGGCCGCTGCTGGATCGGCTGAAGCAGCTGCGGCGCAACCTGGCGTCGGCGGCGCGGGTGCCGGCCTACGTGGTGTTCCCGGATCGGACGCTGATCGAGTTGGCGACACACCAGCCGAAGACGCTGGCGGAGATGAGCGCCATCCACGGCGTCGGTCAGGCGAAGTTGACGCGGTACGGCGCAGCGTTTCTCGCTGTGATTACCGGCAAGGAATCCTGACGCGCGAGTCTCTCTTCCCTCACCCAGCTACGAGTAAGCGCGCGTCACGCGGAAAGCGTGCTCCGCACGCTAGCGTGCATTCGCACGACGCTCGCTAACTCTGCGCAACCCTCCCCCAGTAATGGGGGAGGGATTCGTGGTGCGGTCAGCCGCCTTGGGCAATCTGCAGGATGCGTGGGGGGTTGGCGCCCATGTCGACGGTGAGGGTCACGGTTTGGCCCGGCGCGAATGCATCGACGACGACATTGCCGACGGCCAGGTAGGTCGTGCTGTTTTCCAACGTGATGGTCTTCGCCATCTCGTCGACCGTTTTGACTTTGCCGACGACAGTGTTGCCGGCCAAAGCGGCCGGTGCGGCGGCGGCCGGAGGCATTGCGCCCGGTGCGGCCGGGGCGGGGGCGTTCTGCGCCAACGCCAGCGAGGTGACGAAAGCCAAAGACGCGGCGGTGACAACCAAGATGGATAAGGTCGCGCCGCGCGAAATGCGGTTTGCCATGGAGAAGGCTCCGATCTGAAACGGGAGAAGCGCCCCGCTCATCTGGTGCTTGCAGCGCCCCGAACCTAGGGCCCTGGCATGGCTCCTTGGAGGGCGGCTCGCACAGCGGCGCGAGAACCGTCCGGAGCGCACTCCTAACGATTCCAAATGCTCATGGATCGTTGTTCTGGCTACGTGAGAGTCCGGCAGGCGCTACCTACGTGGGTCCGTAACCGCGGGAGGCGTGGGGTCCGTCACGGCCGGCGGCTTCGGGTCCGTCACGACGGGCGGTCTTGGGTCGGTTACGGCCGGTGGCTTGGGGTCGGTAACCACGGGTGGCTTCGGGTCGCTCACTCGCGGAGGCTGGGGGTCCTTCACCGGCATCGCCAATCCGTCCTTCCTGCACGTCGGTCGTTCGCGAGTCAGGTAGGGCGTGCGGCGCCAACAAAAAAGGGCCCCGATGGGGGGCCCTTGATGCTTGGCGGACGGGGAGGGATTCGAACCCTCGATACAGCTTTTGACCGTATGACGGTTTAGCAAACCGTTGCCTTCGACCACTCGGCCACCCGTCCAAACCCTCGAAATTCGTTGGCAGCGAGCCCTAAGGCGTGACGCCCCAAAGGCGTGACGCCCTGGGCCCGCGCGAGCCGCCTAGATAGAGAGGCGACCGGAAGGTGTCAACGAATGGTGCGTACGGTGTAGGTGACGGTCGAAGACGGCGGCTGCGGCCGGCCGCCCACGACATTGGTGCTGGTCAGGCCCTGCAGGCTTTCGAGCTCCAGGCCGGTTTCGGTGTCGACGAGCCGGTAGCCCTTGAGGACCATGGTGAGGGTGGCGCCAGTGGCCGTGAGCTCCATGGTGCCGTCGGTGGTCAGGAGAACGGCGCGGCGGCCCTCGACCCGGGTCGTGCCTTCGAGCTTCTCGACCACGGTGTTCTTGGTGACCGTGAGGCCGGGCGGCAGGGCGGCCAGCATCGTCTTGGTGATGTCGGCCTGGGTCTGCCACGGCTCGCCGCCGGTCGCGGTGTGCGGGCGGGTGCTGTCGGCGATCAGGCCGTCGGCCATGCGGCCGAACATGGTCTTCATGGCAGCGGTCTGGCCGTCCGC
>CAMDPO010000030.1 GCA_945904955.1 Rhizobium sp. Q54 | reverse complement strand
ACCGCAACCGGATCGAGCGCATGTGGTGCCGTCTCAAGGACTGGCGCCGCATCGCAACCCGCTACGACAAGCTCGCCCGCAACTACCTCAGCGGTGCCTACCTCGCCGCCGCCTTGATCCCTTGGGTCAATTGAGTCCGGACCCTAGGGTTTCCGCCGATTTCCGGTGAGGCCGCAACGGGCCGCTTGCCTTGCGCGCCCGCCACAATTATGTAACTTTCCAGATCGCCCCCGGCCGCCGGGGGAATTCCAGGAGATTTGCGCTTATGGCACGGGTAACCGTCGAGGACTGCGTCGTCCGCGTTCCCAACCGTTTCGAGCTCGTCATGCTGGCCTCCCGCCGCGGGCGCGCCATTTCCGCCGGCGAGCCGCTCACGGTCGATCGCGACAACGACAAGAACCCGGTCGTCGCCCTGCGCGAGATCGCCGATGGCTACGACCTCGACGATTTGCGCACCCTCCTGATCCGCGGCCTCCAGAAGCACGTCGAAGTCGACGAGCCCGAGGAAGACAACATGGCCCTCCTCATGGCCGGCAAGGAATGGGGCGAGCCCGTTCCGGCCGAAGCTATGGAAGAGGCCGACGGCATGGAAGTGTTCGCTCCGGGTGAGGAAGCCGGCAGCGAGGAAGACCTTGCCAAGGAGACCGTCGAAGCTCCTTCGCCCGAGGAAGACCGGCCGTAACCGCATGACCCCTCCCTCGCTTGCGGTCGCGCGCTACGCGCGCTAGGGGTGCGGAGCGCCCCTTCGGGGCGACAGAGGGCTGGGTGGGGGCCTATCAGCGAGCACGCTGGTCCGCCCCTCGCGCAGCGCTAGAATCCCATCCCTAACGATGGGAAATCTCCAAACCGAGTTGGTTGATCGCGTCCGGTCCTATGACCCGGGCGCCGAGTCCCTCGTGCGCCGCGCCTACCAGTTCTCGATGAAGGCGCACGGCTCCCAGCTGCGCAAGTCGGGCGACCCGTACTTCGCCCATCCCGTCGAAGTCGCCGGCATCCTCGCCGATATGAAGCTCGACGGCGCCTCCATCGCCACCGCACTCCTCCACGACGTGGTCGAAGACACGCTTGCGACGCTCGACGACGTCGAGCGCGACTTCGGCGCCGAGGTCGCCAAGCTCGTCGATGGCGTCACCAAGCTCTCCCGGCTCGAGATGCCGGACGGCGCCAAGTCCCAGGCCGAGAACTGGCGCAAGCTGTTCCTGGCGATGTCCAACGACATCCGCGTGCTGTTGGTGAAGCTCGCCGATCGCCTCCACAACATGCAGACGCTGGCGGGGCACCCGGACCCCGAGAAGCGCCGCCGCATCGCCCAGGAGACGATGGACATCTACGCGCCGCTGGCCGAACGCATCGGCATGCAGGACCTCAAGGAGCAGCTCGAAGACCTCGCCTTCGCCCAGGTCAATGCGGACGCGCGCGATTCGGTGCTCGCGCGTCTCCGCACCGTGCGCAAGAACTCCGGCGATCTGGTCGGCCGCATCACCTCGCAGCTGCGCCACACGCTGCAGGAAGCTGGCATCGACGCCGACGTCCAGGGCCGTGAGAAGCGCCCATGGTCGATCTTCACCAAGATGAAGCGCGACGCCATCAGCTTCGAGCAGCTCTCCGACATCGTCGCCTTCCGCGTCATCGTCGATTCGCGCGACGCCTGCTACCGCGCCCTCGGCATCGTCCACGGCGCCTTCCAGATGGTGCCGTCGCGCTTCAAGGATTACGTCTCGACGCCCAAGCCGAACGGCTACCGCTCCATCCACACCACGGTGATTGGCCCCGAGAAGCACCGCATCGAGGTGCAGATCCGCTCCCAGGACATGCACCGCGAGGCCGAGCTCGGCGTCGCCGCCCACTGGACCTACAAGCAGCGCGTCGACGCGGTCGACGGCACGCAATACCGCTGGGTGCGCGAGCTCCTGGAAATCCTCGACCACTCCTCGCCCGAGGAGTTCCTCGAAAACACCAAGCTCGAGATGTTCCAGGACCAGGTGTTCTGCTTCTCGCCCGGCGGCCGCCTCATAGCGTTGCCGCGCGGCGCGACGCCGGTCGACTTCGCCTATGCCGTGCACACCGACATCGGCGATACCACCGTCGGCGCCAAGGTCAACGGCCGCATCGTGCCCCTGCGCACGCTCCTCAAAAACGGCGACCAGGTCGAGATCATCCGCTCGGCCGCCCAGACGCCGTCGCCGTCGTGGGAGTCCTTCGTCGTAACGGGGCGCGCGCGTGCGGCGATTCGCCGCTTCCGCGCCAAGCAGGAGCGCAGCGAGTACGAGCGGCTCGGCAAGGCGATGGTGCTGAAGTCGTTCGCCGACGTCGGCGTCACCGAAGTGAAAGACGACGCCGTCGAGGCCGGTCTGAAAGCCCTGCGCCTGAAGTCGGTCGAAGACGTCTACGTCGCCGTCGGTGACGGCCACGTCGCCGCCCGCGCCGTCGTCGAGGCCGTACTGCCCGGCGAAGCGGCGCGCACCAAGGCCAAGAAGGACTCGCCCGACGACGGCAGGAGCGACGGTGCCGCCAAAGCCGTGCGCAAGAAACCCGGCAAGGGCGGCGACCAGGCCATCCCCATCCGCGGCCTCATCCCCGGCATGGCGGTGCACTTCGGCACCTGCTGCCATCCGCTGCCCGGCGACCGCATCGTCGGCATCGTCTCGGCGGGAAAGGGCGTCGCCATCCACACCATCGACTGCGAGTCGTTGGAGGCGTTCGCCGAGAGCCCCGAGCGCTGGATCGACGTCGCCTGGGAGTCGGCCGCCCAGGCCGAAGAGGTTCACACCGCCCGCATCAAGACGTCGCTCGCCAACGTCCCCGGCAGCCTCGCCACCCTGTGCTCGGTCATTGCCCGCAACAGCGGCAATATCAGCAACCTGATGATCACCGACCGCAACCCCGACTTCTTCGAAATGCGCGTCGACGTCGAGGTGCGCGACCTCAAGCACCTCACCAACATCATCGCCGCCCTGCGCATCGACCCGGCCATCGCGAGCGTAGAGCGGCTCAGGGGGTAGTCCGGGGTTTCCCCCGATCAGGGAATTTCCCTGAATTGCGCCCGTTAACCAAGGCCGCTAGGTTCAAGCCGTGAGCCACCTCCGCCTCGGAGTGAACATCGATCACGTCGCCACCGTGCGTAACGCGCGCGGCGGGCGCGATCCGGACACCGTGCGCGCCGCGCACCTCATCGCCAAGGGCGGCGGCGATTCCATCACCGCGCACCTGCGCGAGGACCGCCGCCACATCACCGACGACGACATCCGCCGCCTCAAGGCCGAGGTGCCGCTGCCCCTCAACATGGAGATGGCCGCCACCGACGAGATGGTCGCCATCGCCCTCCAGGTGCGCCCGCACGCCGTGTGCATCGTGCCCGAGCGCCGCGCCGAGCTCACCACCGAAGGCGGCCTCGACGTCGTCTCCGCGCGCGCTGCGCTAGGGCCCCGCATTGCGCGCCTGAACGACGCCGGCATCCAGGTTGCGCTCTTCATCGATCCCGACCCGGTGCAGGTCGAAGCGACCAAGCAAGTCGGCGCCCCGGCGCTCGAATTCCACACCGGCGAGTACTGCAACGCACCCGATCTCACCCGCGCCAAGGAGTTGCAGCGTCTCGAGGACGCCGCCGCGCGCGCCGCCGCCATCGGCCTCGAGGTGCACGCCGGTCACGGCCTCACGGTCGGCAACGTCGGCCCGGTCGCGCGCATCGCGTCGGTGGTCGAGCTCAACATCGGCCACGCCATCGTCGCCGAGGCCCTCTTCGTTGGCTTCGAGGCGGCCATCCGCCAGATGCGCGCCGCCATGGATCGCGCGCGCGCTCCCTCGGCCGTCACCGCCGGACGCCATCGCGCATGATGATCGGTCTCGGCTCCGACCTCGTCGACATCCGCCGCATCGAGCGCACGCTGGAGCGCTACGGCGAGCGCTTCCTCGATCGCGTCTTCACGCCCGTCGAGCGCGCCCGCTCCGAAGGCAAGGTCGATCGCGCCGCCTCGTACGCGAAACGCTTCGCCGCCAAGGAGGCATGCTCCAAGGCCCTCGGCACCGGCTTCCGCCGCGGCGTGTTCTGGCGCGACATGGGCGTCATCAACCTCAGCAGCGGCCGCCCGACTTTGCATCTCACCGGCGGCGCCCTCGCGCGCCTGCGCGAGCTCACGCCCAAGGGCTGTGAGGCCCGCATCGACATCACCCTCACCGACGAGCCGCCGTTGGCGCAAGCCATCGTCGTGATTACATCCGTACCGGCTACGCCGTAGCCGTCCGTCGAGAAAGGCCTCATGGCACGTAGAAGCAAGGACTCCGGCGGCGCCGGCGAGACGATCCGCACGCTCATCTATGCCGTCGGCATTGCTTTGGTGATCCGCACGCTTGCCTTCGAGCCGTTCAGCGTGCCCTCCGAATCGATGCTGCCGACGCTGCTGGTCGGCGACTACTTCTTCATCTCGAAGTGGCCGTACGGCTACTCGCGCTACTCGCTGCCGTTCGGGCCGCCGGTGTTCTCCGGCCGCATCCTCGGCAATCAGCCCGAGCGCGGCGACGTCATCGTCTTCCAGCGCGGCGGCGACGATCCGGCCGACTACGTCAAGCGCCTGATCGGCCTGCCCGGCGATCGCGTACAGATGCGCGGCGGCGCGCTGTGGGTCAACGACGAGGAGATCAAGCGCGAGCGCGTCGAGCCCGCCACACTCGCTCGCAATGAGCAGGAAGTGGCGCGCGGCCACATCGTCTATCGCGAGACCATGCCGAACGGCGTCAGCTACCTGACCCTCGACCGCGGCTCGCTGCCCCAGGATACGACGCAAGTCTACGTCGTGCCCGAAGGCCGCTACTTCATGATGGGTGACAACCGCGACAACTCCCACGACAGCCGCTTCCCCGATTTCGGCATGGCCCCGTTCGAGGGCCTGGAAGGCCGCGCCGGTCTCATCTTCTTCTCGGTCGATGGCAGCGCGCACATCTGGGAAATCTGGAAGTGGCCGTGGTCCATCCGCATCGGCCGCATGAGTGACTTCAACACCCTGTAATGAAAACCCTCTCGCCGCACGGGGAGAGGGTAGGGTGAGGGGCAAGAGAATCTTGGTCCGGTCTGATGAGTTTGTTTGACCCTCACCCCCGCCCTCTCCCTTTGCAGGGAGAGGGAGTTGTCCGCGCCCGACCGTCCACCATCGGCGAAACCGCGCGCACCGTCGTCTACGCCGTCGGCATCGCGGTGCTGATCCGCACCTTCGCGTTCGAGCCGTTCAGCGTCCCATCCGAGTCGATGCTGCCGACCTTGGAAGTCGGCGACTACTTCTTCGTCTCGAAGTGGGCCTACGGCTACTCGCGCCACTCGTTCCCGTTCAGCCTGGCGCCGTTCTCGGGCCGCCTGCTCGGTGCCGAGCCCGCGCGCGGCGATATCGTCGTGTTCAAGCTGCCCAGCGATGATGCGACCGACTACGTGAAGCGCCTGGTCGGCGTGCCCGGCGACCGCATCCAGGTGACGGGCGGCGTCCTGCACGTGAACGACCTGCCGGTGCCCCGCACCCCCGTCCAGTCCCCGGTCTACCGCGATGGCCGCGGCAACAGCCTGCTGTACCGCGAGACCATGGCTGTGGGCGGCGCCTACGACACCATCGACCGTTTCCGGTCGGCCCAGGACGACACCGAGGAGTTCCTGGTGGCGCCCGGTCACTATTTCATGATAGGCGACAACCGCGACAACTCGCAGGATTCCCGGTTTTTGGGTCAAGTCGGGCAGGTTCCGGCCGAAAACCTGGTCGGGCGGGCCTCGTTTGTGTTCTTTTCCACCAACGGCACCGCCCGCTTCTGGGAGGTATGGAAGTGGCCGGCCACCATCCGGTACACTCGGCTGTTCACGTGGTTAAGGCCTGCCTAAGTCGGGCAGAGGTTGAATGGACCTAAAAACAGAACCGCTAACCAGTCTACAGGTTGCCCTAGAGCATCCGTTCGCGCGGCCGGCCTTGCTGATCGAGGCCCTGACCCATCCGAGTGCTGGGGCAGCCTCCGCCGAACCGATGGCCGACTTCGAGCGGCTGGAGTTCCTGGGTGATCGTGTACTGGGTCTTGTGGTAGCGCGCCATCTGATGGAGCGCTTCCCTAAGGCCAGTGCCGGCGAGCTTGCCCTTCGCTACAACGCCCTCGTGCGTCGCGAAGCGTGCACGCGCGTAGCGATCGCGCTTGGCCTCAGCAACCATCTGCGCATGGCGCGCGGCGAGCGTGCCACCGGCGGCGCCACCAAGCCCGCCATCCTCGCCGACGCCTGCGAGGCCGTCATCGGTGCGCTGTATGTGGACGGCGGCCTCGACGCCGCGCGTCATTTCGTCGAGCGCTATTGGACGCCGCTGCTCGAAGAGCAGGCCGGAGTCGACAAGGATCCCAAGACGATGCTGCAGGAGTGGGCGCACCGCAAAAAGGTCGGCCCGCCTGCGTATCGCATGCTGGCCAGCGAAGGCCCGCCGCACGCACCGACCTTCCTGGTCGAGGCCGTCGTGTCCGGCATCGGCTCGTCGTCGGGCCGCGGCACGTCCAAGCGCGTTGCCGAGCAAGAAGCTGCCGCGGCGCTCCTCCAAGTAGGAATGTCCGAGCGCGGTGCCTGATCAAGCCGAAGCGACCCGCTTCGGCACTGTCACCATCCTCGGCGCACCGAACGCCGGCAAGTCGACTCTCACCAACGCGCTGGTCGGATCGAAGATTTCGATCGTCACGCCCAAGGTGCAGACGACGCGCACCCGCATCACCGGCATCACCGCTGTCGGCAACGTCCAAATCGTCTTCCGCGACACTCCCGGCATCTTTGCCGCCAAGCGCGCGATCGATAGCGCCATGGTGGAGGCCGCCTGGACGTCGGGCGCCGACGCCGATGCGGTGGTCGTGGTGGTGGACTCGCGCCGCCCCATCAACTCGGTCGGCGACGACACTGCCCGCATCATCACCGGCCTCGCCGTCTCCAACCGTCCGGCGATCCTCGTCCTCAACAAGGTCGACCTCGTCGCCAAGACCAAGCTCTTGGAGCTCGCCAAGGAGCTGACCACCGTTCCCGTGCCATTGCGCGACGATCCCGGCGCGAAGCCCAGGGCCGGCGACTCCTCCAGCATCTTCACCGACGTCTTCATGATCAGTGCCCTGTCGGGCTTGGGCGTCGATGATCTGCGCAACCACTTGGCGGCGCGCATGCCGCCGGGCGTCTGGCACTACCCGCCCGACCAGATGGCCGACGCATCGCTGCGCTTCCTCGCCGCCGAGATCACGCGCGAAAAGCTCTTTATCTCGCTGCACGACGAACTGCCGTACGCGCTGACGGTGGAAACCGAGAGCTGGCAGGAGCGTGGCCCCAAGAAGGGCGTGCGCATCGAGCAGGTCATCTACATCCTGCGCGACTCACACAAGCCGATCATCCTCGGCAAGGGCGGCAGCTTGCTCAAGGACATCGGCATGAAGGCGCGCGCCGACATCGCCGAGCTCGTCGGCATGCCCGTGCACCTGTTCCTCCAGGTCAACGTCCGCCCCAACTGGACCGACGAACCTGCCCGCTGGCGCGAAATGGGCCTGGAGTTCCGCAAGCCGAACTGACCGACTCCTCACCCTGAATCTGTCGAAGGGTGAGACCTCGTCGCGCGACTCGGGTGCTTACGCGAAGGCGTTCCCCGGCCGGCCCAGCGCCAGCGCGACTCGTCGCAATACGTCGTCGCCGACCGGCTCGCCGCGTTCGACGCGCTCGATGACTTCCACGGCGACGCCGGCCAGGCCGGCGAGCTCGGCCACGGACAGGTTGCGCAGTTCGCGGTCCCAGGTCGCCACGAACGCGATCAGCTGCCGATCCCGCTGTGGCGAAGCCGTATCGACGGCGGCCGCGGCGGACTGGGCCGCGCGGCCGAAAGAGTGGTTTGCGGACATTCTCATGTCTCCGTAGTGGTTGCGCCGCGTCATGCGTTTGCCCCGCACGCAAACCGAGCGCTGGCCCTTCTGGGATCGCGCCGGACTTCGATCGGGAATACGGCCTACTGCCACCCCGGGGGACAACGATCGATTGCATAGATCGTCACCGTTGCCAGCGTGACGAGCATTTGCGGCGCCGCCAAGGCAGCGCCGATCACATTTCGCGGGCGTGGCGGCGGAACGGCTCCGGAACGCTGGTGTGGACAGTTGCCGTGCGTTGACACGCGCCGCCAGGCCGATGGGACCGGGCGTGCCCCGGCGCGCTCGCTTGTTTGTCGTCGTCGCCGGGCTTGCCGGCCATCCACGATCCTCAGCGACTCGACTGCTCCGCCAACACGGCAACGAGCTGCCGCAACCGTGCCAACTCCGCATCCCGCTTTGGCTGGAACGCCTGATCCGTCCGCAGCGTGGCGGTTTCCTCGGCCACGCCGAGCTTGCCGGCCGCCGCGTTCAGCCGATGCGTCGCGTTGCTAAGATAGTAGCCAGCGCTCCATTCGCTATTGGCGTCGGCCTCCGCCCGCTGTCCGCGCGCCAGCGCATCGAGCACCACGCGAGAGTTCTCCAGCAAGCGCTCAGGCCGGCGCGGTCCGGGTCGAAACGACGCTGCGCGCGCCAGCTACACCGCGGCGCCCACCAGCAGGCAGAACGACTCGAGCAGCAGCCCTGTTGCCGCAAGCCGCGGCGAGCCGCCCAGCTCCGCAAGTCGCTTCAGGGGCCCCTGGAGCGCCTGCCGCGCAGCGTTGCCTTCGCGTGCATGCATGCACGCGAACCTACACCACAGATCTCGCCCAGCGCCGAGCGGCGGGTGAGGCATCAATGGGAAGGTCTCTAGGAGACCAGCTCGACGCGCGCCGCGTGCCCTACTGCTCCCGCCAGCTTCGCGTCCCGCGTCAACAGCGGTGCATCCAGCATCTCTGCAAGCGCCACGTACGCGGCGTCGTAGGCCGTAAGGGTGTCTCGGAGTTCCCAGATTCGGCGCAGCAACGACAGGTGACCGTGGCGCGCGACCGCAAGCGCGTCCCACGTGTCGAGTGCAGCGACCGCCTGAGCCGCGCCGACCGAACCGGCGCGCACGAACCGGCGCAGCACTTGCGTGACCTCGAGGTCGATGAGGTGCGGGGCATGGACGCGCCCCGCATGGGCGAGGACGCGCTCCTCGATTCGCTCCCATCCCGCCTCCCGCTTCAGCAACGCGATCGCTGCCGAGGCGTCGAGCACGATCACCGGCCGTCTCGCTCGGCCCGAACCGCGTCCTCGGCCGACTCAGCCGTGTGCATCGGCGTCAGCGCGCGCAGCCGCTCGCGCATCTGCGCGGCGGTTGGCGTTTCCGCCATCCTGCGAGCCTCGGCGAGCAGGTAGTCCGATAGGCTCATGCCCGCCTCGGCCGCCCGCGCCTTGAGAATGCGGTGCAGCGCGTCGGGCACGTTGCGGATTTGAATCATCTTCGACATGTGCAAAACATGGTTACATGTGCCGCACATGTCAACGTGCAGACGCGCCATTGACAAAACGTATCGTATACTATACAGTTCGTATCTATGACCCAGGTTCTGCGATTTGAACGCCTTGCCCGGCGAGACGCCACGTATCGCGCCGCGCGCCTCGCAGCCCGGTTGCGTCCGGCTCTGCGAGGCGGTGCGTGACCGTAAATCGCCCGTATTGTCGGCCTGGGATGACGGCTTCGACGCGTTGCGCGGACCGTGCAGTGCTGCGGTCTAAGACTTTCGCGCGCGCACGTGCAGAGGTCGCGCTCATCCGCCAGACCCACCGGCGCGCGAGACACATCGCCCGTCTCATCCACCGTAGATCGCCCATATTCACCATATTCGCGACAAGTTTTCCGATGCACCTCGTGACTCATGCAGTGGTCTGACACCGGCATCGTCCTCTCCGCGCGCAAGCACGGCGAGACGTCGGCGATCCTGCACGTGCTCACCGAGCAGCATGGCCGCCACGCCGGCCTCGTGCGGGGCGGCGCGTCGCGCACGCGCCGCGGCATCCTGCAGCCCGGCAACGAGCTAAGCCTTGCTTGGCGCGCGCGTCTGTCGGAGCACCTCGGCACGTTCACCGTCGAGGCCGGGCGCGCCCGCGTCGCGGCGGTGCTGCATGAGCCCGCGCGCCTCGCGGCCTTTGCGGCAGCCTGCGAGCTCGTCGACTCGGCGTTGCCCGAACGCGTGCCGGATGTCACCGGGCATCGCGCCTTCCGTGCGCTCCTCGAGACCATCGAGTCCGACGATGCCTGGCCCATTGCCTACGCGCGCTGGGAGTTCGCGCTGCTCGCGGCACTCGGCTACGCCATCGACCCGACCGGCGCCGACGTGCCGCCCTTTCTCGCCGGCCAGCAAGCACCGGACGACCCGCGCGGCCGCACCGCCGCGGTGCGTGCCGCTCTCGATCTCACCGGCGCTCATCTCCCGAATGCGCTCGCCGACCACAAGGCGCGGCTACCAGCGCGCGCCCGTCTTGTCGACCGCCTGGCGCGTCAAAGTTCCTAGGCCCATGGCGTTGCTGCTCTTCTTGATCGTGGTTGCCGCAGCCTTCGCGCTGGCAGCGGTGCGCGTCGTCTACGCGCACGGCGTCTTCGCGCGCGCTGTGCGCGGCCTCGAGTCTCACGCGCTGCCCGTTGCGGAGGCCGATACGTCCCTCGACCGCTTCGTTGCGCCGCTGTTGCGTGCGCACCCGGGCGACACCGGCATCGAGCTGATCGACGGCAACCTCGAGGCGTTCGCCTTTCGCGTGCGCATGGCGCGCCGTGCCGGCCGCAGCCTCGACCTGCAGTACTACATCTGGGAGGACGACCTTACCGGCCGCCTCATGCTGCACGAGGTGCTCGAGGCCGCGGACCGCGGCGTGCGCGTGCGCCTGCTGCTCGACGACGTCTACGGTCAGGCGCGCGACCTGGTGCTGCTCGGTCTCGACACGCATCCCAACATCGAGGTGCGCCTATTCAATCCAATCCGCGCCCGCCGGCGCGGCCTGCGCCGCGGGTTCGAGCTACTGGCGCGCGCTACCCGCGCCAACCGGCGCATGCACAACAAGGCGTGGATCGCCGACGGCCGCGTCGCGGTGGTTGGTGGGCGCAACATCGGCGACAAATACTTCGGCGCCAACAAAGCCTCGAACTTCCGCGACCTCGACGCCATCGTCGTCGGCGCGGTGCTCGCCGAAGCGACGGCGCGGTTCGACAGCTACTGGAACAGCCCCGCCGTCATCCCCATCGCGGCGCTCCGCCGCCGCAAGGGCAAGCTGCGCAAGGTACGTCGGTCGTTGGCCCGCTTTCGCCAGCGCGCGCCAGCGCGCCCCTATCTCGGCCGCCTCGGCGAGGACGAGTCCGTGCAGGCGCTCCTCGCCGGCTCGGGTCCGCGCCACTGGGTGCGCGAGGCGAAGTTCGTCAGCGACCCGCCGGAGAAATGCGACGGCCAGCGCGAGGACCAATGGTTGCGTGCCCTCGTCGGCCCGCTCCTGTTGTCGGCGACGCAACGGCTGCAGATCCTGTCGCCGTACTTCATCCCAGGTCCGGGCGGTGCCAACGCCCTGCGCGAGATGGTGCAGCGTGGCGTCGCCGTCGCGGTACTCACCAACTCGCTCGCCGCCACCGACGTCGCCGCGGTGCACGGCGCCTACGCCCGCTACCGCCGCCGCCTCGTGCAAGGCGGCGTGCAGCTATACGAGCTGAAGCCGTATCGCCGCCGCCGCCGCGTCTCTATCTTCGGCTCGAGCGCCGCCAGCCTCCACACCAAGGCCTTCACCGTCGACGGCCACACCGGCTTTGTCGGCTCGATGAACTTCGATCCGCGTTCCATTTCCCTGAACACCGAGATGGGCATCGTCTTCTCCAGCCCCGCATTGGTCGCGGAGATCGACGCGCTGTTCGCCGCCGAGATCGCGCCCGAGCGCAGCTACCGCGTCTCCATGGACGGCCGCCGTCTGGTCTGGGAGGACAACATCAGCACGAGGCATATGGAGCCGACCGCGGGTACCTGGCGCCGCACGGTGGCAATCGCCGCCCGGCTGCTGCCCATCGAGGCGCAGCTTTAGTGCCCCTCGACCTCGGCGCCACTAGGCGTGGTATAAGGCCCTGCCATGGCCACCCGTCCCAGTAAGCCTTCCGGCGCGAAACGCGCCGCGCCGTCGCCCGTTGCAGAGAGGGTCGGCGGCATCCGCGAGGTCGGCCTCGAGGAGGCGCTGTCCGAGCGCTACCTCGCCTATGCGCTGTCCACCATCACGGCGCGTTCGTTGCCCGACGTGCGCGACGGCCTCAAGCCGGTGCATCGGCGTCTCCTGTACGCCATGCGCCTGCTGCGCCTCGATCCGGCGTCCGGCTACAAGAAGTGCGCCCGCGTCGTCGGCGACGTCATCGGCAAATTCCATCCCCACGGCGAACAGTCCGTCTACGACGCCCTCGTGCGCCTGGCCCAGGAGTTCGCCGCGCGCTATCCGCTGGTCGACGGCCAGGGCAACTTCGGCAACATCGACGGCGATGGCGCTGCGGCCATGCGCTACACCGAGGCACGCCTCACCCCGGCTGCCGAGGCGCTGCTCGCCGACATCGACGAAGACACAGTTGATTTTCGGCCGACCTACGACGGCGAGGAGAAAGAGCCGCTGGTGCTGCCGGCGGCTTTCCCGAACCTGCTCGCCAACGGCGCCAACGGCATCGCCGTCGGCATGGCGTGCTCGGTACCGCCGCACAATGTCGGCGAGCTGTGCGATGCCATGTTGCACCTCATCAAGTTCCCGAACGCCCACGCCGCCAAGCTCGCCGAGCTGGTGCCGGGCCCGGATTTTCCAACCGGCGGCATCCTGGTCGAGTCGCGCGCCACCATCGTCGAGGCCTACAAGACCGGCCGCGGCAGCTTCCGCGTGCGCGCGCGCTGGTCGGTGGAAAAGCTCAGCCACGGTACCTGGCAGATCGTCGTCACCGAGGTCCCCTACCAGGTGCAGAAGTCGCGCTTGATCGAGCGCATCGCCACCCTCATCACCGAGAAGAAGGTGCCGCTGCTCGGCGACGTGCGCGACGAGTCCGCCGAGGACATCCGCCTCGTCCTGGAGCCGAAGAGCCGCACCGTCGAGCCCGACGTGCTGATGGAGTCTCTGTTCCGCGCCACCGAGCTCGAGTCGCGCATCTCCCTCAACCTCAACGTCCTCGACAAGGGCCGCCTGCCGCGCGTCATGGATTTGCGCGAGGCCCTGAACGCGTTCTTGGCGCACCGCCACGAGGTCGTCGAGCGCCGCTCCAAGTTCCGCCTCGCCAAGGCCGAGGATCGCCTCGAGGTGTTGGACGGCTACCTGCTCGTCTACCTCAACGTCGACGAGGTCATCCGCATCATCCGCCGCGAGGACGAGCCCAAGCCCGTCCTCATGCGCAAGTTCAAGCTCAACGACCGCCAGGCCGAAGCGGTCCTAGATTTGCGCCTGCGCCGTCTGCGCAAGCTCGAGGAAGACGCCATCCGCAAGGAGCACACGGCGCTGTCCGCCGAGCGCAAGGATTTGCGCGCACTCCTCAAGGATCAGGACATGCGCTGGGCGGTCGTCGCCGATGAGGTCCGCGACACGAAGGTGAAGTTCGGGCCGAAGACGGCGCTCGGCAAACGCCGCACGACCATCGCCGACGCGCCGGCCGAGATCGAGGTGCCGACTGAGGCGCTCATCGAGAGGGAGCCGATCACCGTCATCTGCTCGGCCAAGGGCTGGATCCGCGCGGTGAAGGGCCACGTCGCCGACGATGGCACCGCCACCTACAAGGAGGGCGACGAGCGCCGCTTCTGGATCCACGCCGAGAGCACCGACAAGCTCTCGATGTTCGCGACCAACGGCCGCTTCTACACCCTGGGCGCCGACAAGCTGCCGCGGGGCCGCGGCCATGGCGAGCCGGTGCGCCTGATGCTGGACATGGGCGAGGCGGTCGAAATCCTCACCCTGGGCGTCTATCGCCCGGGCGAGAAGCTGCTCGTGGCGTCCAGCGACGGCCGCGGCTTCGTCGTCGACACCGACAGCACGCTCGCCCAGACCAAGAACGGCCGCCAGGTGCTCAACGTCAGTGACGGCGTCACCGCCGTCGCCTGCGTGCCCGCTGTCGGCGACACCGTCGCGGTGGTCGGCGAGAACCGCAAGCTCGTCCTGTTCCCGCTCAAGGAGCTGCCCGAGATGGCCCGCGGCCGCGGCGTCACGCTGCAAAAGTACAAGGACGGCGGCCTCGCCGACGTACGCGTCTTCGTCAAGCGCGACGGCCTCACCTGGCGGCTCGGCGAGAACACGCGCACCGAGACCGAGCTGCGCGACTGGATGGGCAAGCGCGCCCAGGCCGGCCGCCTGCCGCCCAAGGGCTTTCCTAAGTCCGGCCGCTTCTCCTGACCGTCGTTTAGGCGTACCTAGCAACCGAACACTCGCAAGGGGGACCCCGTGCAATCCAATACCGCTGCACTGACCGCTCCGACATTGATCGATGCCGCCTGGCCCGCCCGCGGTGGCTCGACCCTGGTGCGCTCGGCCATCCTCGCCATCGCCGGCTCGATCCTGCTGGCGCTGTGCGCCAAGATTCAGGTGCCGATGATCCCGGTGCCGATGACCATGCAGACCTTCGGCGTGCTCGCCATAGGCGCTGCCTACGGCTGGCCGCTTGGCGCCGTCACCGTGCTGCTCTACCTGGCCGAGGGCTTCGTCGGCCTCCCGGTTTTCGCCTGCGCCAATGCGGCCGCGGTGTGCTCCGGCCCGGCGTACTTTGCCGGCACCACCGGTGGCTACTTGATCGGCTTCGTCGTCGCTGCCGGCCTCGTCGGCTGGCTGTGCCAGCGCCATCAGTGGGACCGCGTGCCGGTGAAGGCTGCGGGCGCCATGATCCTCGGCAATCTGGTGATCTACGCCTTTGGCCTGATCTGGCTGCACACGCTGCTCGGCTCCATCCGCGGCGTCGCCGGCTGGACCCTGCTGCGTACGTGGAACGCTGGCGCGGCCAACTTCCTGGTCGGCGACCTGGTCAAGATCCTGCTCGCCGCAGCGCTGCTGCCGCTCGCCTGGAAGCTGGTGCAAAGGTTCCGTACCGGTTCATAGAACCGTCATGCGAGCGCAACGTGCGCGCAACGCGAGTCGGATATTTGTCGTGAAACCCGGCACTCGTGTACGCCCCGTGCCCGAGACACACAGCCGGTCGAGGCCCCTCCCATCCGCCCGAAGCGGGGAGGGGCCTCCTCGTTTCTGGAGCTAGCGGATGCCCTCGGCGGGCTCGCTGTCGTCGTCGTCCTCGTCGCCGCCGGTGTCGCTGTCCGGCGTCAGCTCGCGCCAGCCCTGCAGGGCGAGCACCAAGCCTTCGAGCGGCTTGAACTGGCTCTTGTAGGCCATCTTGGGGCTCTCGGAGATCCAGTAGCCGAGGTAGACGTAGTTGAGCCCTTTGCGGACGGCCTCTTGGATGTGCCACATCACCATGAAGGTGCCGAGGCTGCGGCCCGGCTCGTCGGGCTCGAAGAACGAGTAGCAGAGCGAGAAGCCGTCTCCCATCTTGTCCGACAGGCATGCGCCCATCAGGCGGCCGTCGGGATGGCGGAACTCGACCACCGCGGTGTCGACGGTGGTGTCCTCGATCATGTCCTGGTAGTCGCCGAAGTCCATGCTCGCCATGCCCGACTCGGAGTGGCGGCTCTTCTGGTAGCGGCGGAAGAGGGCGTACTGCTCGGCGGTGGCCAGCGGCCCCTGCGCCTTGATGACGAGGTCGGCGTTGCGGCGCTCGATGCGGCGCTGGGTGCGCGAAGGAATGAAATCGGCGACGCGGATGCGCACCGGGACGCACGCGCGGCATCCGTCGCACGCGGGTTTGTAGACAATGCTCTGGCTGCGCCGGAAGCCGGAGGCGGACAGCAGGTCGTGCAGGCGGTTCGGATCGCCACCGACGAGGGGCGTGAATAGCTTGCGCTCGGTGCGGCCCGGCAAATAGGGGCACGGCGCCGTCGGTGTCGCGAAGAAACGATGGACCGTGCGGTCCGGAACCTTCATCGAGCCTGAACCCCTCCGAGGTACTCAGAATAGGCTAGTGCACGGACCCCCCGCCGACAAGGGCTGGGCCCCGGTCTAGCGCCGAAGACCCAAGCGTTGCCGCGGCTGTCGTGCGGCTAGCAGCGCCAGGAGGACGGGCGTTGTGATGGTTAGCGGAGGTTGGGCGGCAGCACCGGCACCTGACGCAGCAGTACGATGCTGATGCGGCGGTTCTCGGGCAGGAAGGGGTCGGCGGCGTTGAGCGGGTCGGTGTCCGCCTTGCCGACCACCTGGGTGATGCGGTCGGTGCTGATGCCGGCCGTGGTCAGCGCTCGCCGACTGGCATTGGCGCGCTCGGCGGACAGCTCCCAGTTGCCGTAGCCGTCGGCGCGCTGGAAAGGGGTCGCGTCGGTGTGCCCCGACACCGAGACATTGTTGGGCAGCGACGCAACCACCTGGGCGATCTGGTTGATGAGGGCGCGCGTGCGCTCCGGCATTACCGCCGAACCCGAGGGGAACAGCGAGCCGCCCTGCTTGTCGATGAGCTGGATGCGCATGCCCTCCGGCGTCATGTCGACGACGATATTGTCCTTCACCTGCGCCAGCTGCGGGTTGGCCTCCAGGGCCCGCTGCAGCGCCGCCTGGGCCTCGTCGAAGCGCTCCTGCTCCTGCGCGGCCCGCTGGCGCTGCTGTTGCTCTTCCGCTGCGGCGGCCGATTGGCGCACCGGCGGCGGGGCGATCTCGACCACCACCACGGGCGTGCCTTCGCCGCGGGCGCCGTCGTCCGCAACCGTGCGGCCGCCTAAAATGCCGCCCGAGCCCGAGCGGGCGAGGGTGACGGCGGTAGGCGCGAAGTAGTCGGCGATGCCGCTCTTCTGCTCGTCGGTGGTGACGTTCAGCAGCCACAACAGCAGGAAGAACGCCATCATCGCGGTCACGAAGTCGGCGTAAGCGACCTTCCACGCGCCGCCGTGGTGGCCGCCCGCGACCTTCTTGATGCGGCGGACGATGATCGTCGCGCCGCCGCCGTGGTTGGCTTCTTCCTTGGCTGCCATGTCCTATCCTAAGCCGCCCTGAGCGCTTTCAGCCGTCGTGCCGAAGGTGTGCGCGCGTTCCGCGCGACGTGTGAAGCGGTTCGGCGTGGAACGCGCGCCACGATCGATACTCTACGAGACCTGGGGCGCTTCCTGCACGGCCGCTTCCAATTCCTGGAAGCTGGGGCGTTCGTGGTGCTGCAGCGTCTTACGGGCGAATTCGACCGACACCGCCGGCGCATGTCCCGCCATGTGGGCGAGGAGGCCAGCCTTCAGGCACTTATAGTACTGCGCGTCCGCCTCTCCGTAAGCCTCGAGGTTCTTGGCGATCGGGCCGATCAGGCCGTAGGCGAGCAACACGCCGAGGAACGTGCCGACGAGCGCCGCGCCGATCAGGCCGCCGAGCACTTCCGGCGGCTCGGTGATGCTCGACATGGTCACGATCACGCCGAGCACCGCGGCGACGATGCCGAAGGCCGGCAAACCGTCGGACATGGCGTTCACGGCGTGGGCGACGGCGGCAGACTCGTGCTTGTGGGCTTCGATGTCCTCGTCGATGAGGGCTTCCATCTCGTGCGGGTTGTCGGTGCCCATCGTCATGAGGCGCAGGTAGTCGCAGACGAACTCGACCGGCCCGTGCTTGGCGAGGAAGTTCGGAAAGGCCTGGAACAACTGGCTCTCGGTCGGGTTCTCGATGTGCGCCTCGAGCGCCAGCATGCCCTTGGCCTTGGAGAGGCGGAAGATCGAGTACATCAGCACCAGGAGCTCGACGTAGTGCGCCTTGGGATGCGGCGGGCCTTTGAAAACGCGGCCCATCTGCTTGAGCGTACTGCCCAGCACCGATTTCGGATTGGAGATGATGAAGGCGCCGACGGCGGCGCCAAAAATGATGACGAGTTCGAGCGGCTGGAACAGCACGCCCAAGTCGCCGTGGACGCTGTACGACCCGACGACGGAGCCGATCACGACCAAGAAGCCGATGAGAAAGAACATGCCCCCGCTACTCGCTCGTCGGCGTCACCCGCCTATGGCCGACAGGTGACGAAATCTAACGCGGGGTTGGCGGCGCGCCGAGACGACGGCGCTCCATTGCTTGCCTCCCCCCCCCCGCAGGGATTTGCTCCGCGGATCAAGGCGTTCGGCCCTACCGCTCAGACGCCTCAAGACCTTATATGCAGTCCCCAAGGGGAACGAATCAAGCAGCGAAGGGTTAAAGTGTGACCCAACCCATTGAGCGGGGCCGTCGATCGTGGCCTGCGAGACGCACCGACACACGATTGCGTGTGGTAGGCGGCGCCGACCGGCGCCGGGCGCGTGTGGTAAACGCCCGCTCCGCTAGTCGCTGCCCGATGCCGACGAGCTCAGCACGTGGACGGTGAAACCGGCCGCCTGCAGCCGGGCAATCATGTCGCGAGCGCTCTCCGGGTCACGGGTCTCCACCATCAGGTCGAGCTCCGCTGCCTTCGCGGGAATGTCCATGAAGAGGCGCTGGTGGCGCACCTCGAGGATATTGCCACCGGTCTCGCCGACCACCGTCGCGACACGGGCCAAGGTGCCGGGCACGTCGTTGATGTCGACGCGCAGGCTCAGCACGCGGCCGGACCGGACCATGCCGCGGTTGATGACGAGGGCCAATAGGCGCGCATCGATGTTGCCGCCCGACAGCACCAGGCCGACGCGCTTGCCGGCGAAACGCTGCGGATGCCCAACGAGGGCGGCGAGCGACGTCGCGCCGGCGCCCTCGGCGACCACTTTCTCGATGTCGAGGTAGAGGCAGATCGCCTGCTCGATCTCGGGCTCGTTCACCACCAAGACGTCATCGACGAGCTTCTGATGGATGGCAAAAGGCACCTTGCCGATCGTCTTCACGGCGATGCAGTCGGCGATGGTGGCGCCGCCCATCTTGGGCGGCAGGTCGCGCATCTTCTGATAGAGCGACGGGTAGAGCGCGGTCTCGGCGCCGATGATCTGGATGTCGGGCTTCATCGCCTTGGCGGCGACGGCGCAGCCGGCGATCAGGCCGCCACCACCGACCGGAACGATCAGCACGTCGAGGTTCGGCTCGGCGGTGAGCATCTCGAGCGCGACCGTGCCCTGGCCGGCGACGATCGCCGCGTCGTCATAGGGATGGATGAGGGTGAGCTGCTCCTTCGCCACCAGGTCGGCAGCGAACGGCTCGGTGTCGGCCAGGTTCTGGCCATGCAAGAGCACGCGCGCGCCGAACTCCTTGGTCTGACGGACCTTGGAGTACGGGGTGATCTCCGGCATCACGATGGTGGCCGGAATCCCGAGCCTTTGGGCGTGGTAGGCGACGCCCTGGGCGTGATTGCCGGCCGAGACGGCGATGATGCCGTTGCGCTGCTGGGCGGTGCTCAGCTGACCAAGCTTCACCAGCGAGCCGCGATCCTTGAACGAGCCCGTGAACTGAAGGTTCTCGAACTTCACGAACACCTGCGCGCCGGTGATGGCCGAGAGCGTCCGCGAGTGGGCGAGTGGCGTCGCCACGATGGCGCCTTTGAGAGTGGCCGCAGCGGCGCGAATCAGGTCGAGCGTGACGGCGGTTGTGGCGGTGGTCATGGCGGCTCTGGTGTTCGGATGACCGCCTCGGTGGCGGCGCGCGTCGTATAGCACGGCGCGGACGGCGCCGAGCGAACCCAAAACCTGCGACGGCGAAGCCTCGGCGAGCTCCGCGATGCCCAAGTGACGGCGCGCGCGAGTACTTGAGAGCGCGAGCGTGCGTTCGACGCGTCGGAGCGTCACAAACTTTTTTTGGCAAGCAGATTCGCCTGGAGAAATTCACGCGCGCGGACGGAGTCCGGCCCCCCCGGCCCCTCTCCGGCCGAGGGGGGTCTGGCTGGGGGGGCAACGGGGGGCTGGACCCCGACTCAAGTCGTGGCCGGGCAAGGGTTTTTCCAACATTTTTTCTTGCAGGGGGGGGTGGTTGGACATATGTAGACCTGCCGCGCCAATTGGGGCGCGGATGGGCGTGCTCTTTTGTTGGAGGGCAGAGTCGTGATGAAGCACAAGAACATCACGGCCATGGTGGCCGATCTGAATCCGGACCGACCCGTCGTCTGTCTGCGTCCTGCAGAACTCGTTGCTGCAGCGCAAGAACTCACGTCGATGTTTCCCGGCGATGTACTGTACGCGGTCAAGTGCAACCCGCTTCCGGGCGTGTTGCGCGCACTATATCGTGGCGGCGTTCGCCACTTTGATACTGCGTCGTTGAACGAAGTCGAACTGATCCGTGGGATGTTCGGCGCGAAGTCAACGCCGTACTTCAACCACCCGATCAAGGCGCGTAGCGCGATCAAGAAGGCGCACGAAGAGCATGGCGTGCGCCACTACGTCGTCGATACCGAAGCCGAGCTCGACAAGATCGAGCAGGTCGTCGGGTCGGACGCGATCATATCGGTGCGTCTCGCGACGGCGCCGGGTATCGCGCTGCAGCACATGTCGTCCAAGTTCGGCGCGACGCCGACCGAGGGCGCACGTCTGGTGCGGTTGGCGAAGAATCGCGGCTACGAAGTGGGCGTGGCGTTCCATGTCGGCAGCCAGTGCAAGGACCCGGACGACTACTACCGGGCCGTCAAGCTGGCGGCACAGGTACGCGACGCCGCGGGTACGGAGCTGGACATCCTGAACGTCGGCGGCGGCTTCCCGGCGCCGTACATCGGCGACGACGTTCCGCCGCTTCAGGATTACGTCGGCACGGTGGTGAAGGCGGTCGAGGACTTCGACTTCCAGAACTCCGTGCTGCAATGCGAGCCGGGCCGTGCGCTGGCCGTTGATGGCTGCTCGATCCTAACGCAGGTTCACCTGCGCAAAGATCGCACGCTGTACATCAACGACGGCATCTTCGGCACGCTTGGCGAGCTGGTGTATCTGAAGCTACGCGTAAAGCTGCGTGCACATCGCAAGGGCGGTCAGCCGATCCCGGGCCCGATGGGTGATTTCACCCTGTACGGCCCGACCTGTGATCCGGTCGACGTCATGCCGGGCGTGTGGCAGCTGCCGGAAGGCATCCAGGAAGGCGACTGGGTCGAGATTGGTCAGATCGGCGCATACTCCGCGGCGATCACCACGACCTTCAACGGCTTCTCCACCGACATCGTGTCCGAGGTGGACGAGCCGGCCTATTGGAACGAGACCGAAGAGCCGGTGCGCATCCGCGCCACGGCTTAGGCGACCAACCCGCTGGCCCGCCTCTGGCAACAGAGGCGGGCAGCTGGGACGGACATGCTCCTCGTACCGACCCTCATCCGGCCGAGCCCAATCCAGGGTCTCGGTCTTTTCGCGGCCGAGCCGATCGCCAAGGGCACCATCACCTGGGCCTTCGAGCCGGGCTTCGACATGCTGTTCACCCGCGAGCAGGTGGCAACCATGCCGCCGCTGCAGCGCGACCTCCTGCTGCGCCACGGCTACCTGTCGCTCGTCCTCGGCAAGTACGTGTTCTGCGCCGACGACGGCCGCTTCTGGAACCACTCGGCCCGGCCCAACAACGGCGAGGTGGCGCAGCCGCGCCATCCGGAGCCCGCCAACGTCGCGCTCCGCGACATCGCCGCCGGCGAGGAGCTCACGGTCGACTACCGCGCCTTCGATGAGGTGGACTCGAAGAGCGGCGCGGCCTGGCTCAACAAGGTCTAGGCGCCGCGCCTAGTCCTTCCAGACAAAGCGGTAGCGCCGCTTCGACCATAGAGGCCCGGCGTAGGCCACGCCGATCCGCCCGGTGCGTCGAATGGCGCGCGACGGCATGACGCCGCGATCTTCGAACCAAAGTGCATTCGCCTTGGTCGCGGGGAGCCGGTCCAACTCCCGCGTGATGCCGAGCGCCTTGGTGAGCCGTCCTCGCCCGACGACGCCTTGGACGCCACGGATCAGCACCGCCGCCGGATACTCTTCTGGTCCCGTCGTCACGTTCAGCATGTGGTGCATGCCGTAGCAGAAGTAGACGTAGAGGACTCCGGCCGGACCGAACATCACGGCATTGCGCGGCGTGCGCCCGCGAAAGGCGTGGGACGCCTTGTCCTTTGGCCCGTCGTAGGCCTCGACCTCGGTGAGCATGTACGGGGTGACGACTCCGTCGCGCTCGCGCACGAGGAACTTGCCGATCAGCTCCTCGGCGACGACGAGGGTCGGCCGATCGAAGAACGGGCGCTGGAGAACGCGCCGCACTACGGGCGCTGCAAAAGCCTCGCCGCCTCGAAGGCGAAGTAGGTGACCATCGCGTCGGCGCCGGCCCGCTTGAAGGCCATCAGCGACTCGAGGATGGCGCGGTCGCGCTCCAGCCAGCCGCGCTCGGCGGCGGCAACGATCATCGCGTACTCGCCCGACACCTGATAGGCGAAGGTCGGCACGGCGAAGGTCTCCTTCACCCGCCGCACGATGTCGAGGTAGGGCAGGCCGGGCTTCACCATCACCATGTCGGCGCCCTCGGCGATGTCGAGGGCGACTTCGCGGATGGCTTCGTCGCTGTTGGCGGGATCCATCTGATAGGTCTTCTTGTCGCCGGCGAGCAGCTTCTTCGAGCCAACCGCATCGCGGAACGGGCCGTAGAACGCCGAAGCGTATTTCGCCGCGTAGGACAGGATTTGCACGTCGGTAAGGCCAGCGCGATCGAGGGCGTCGCGGATGGCGCCGACGCGGCCGTCCATCATGTCCGACGGCGCGATGACGTCGCAGCCGGCCTGCGCCTGTACGACCGCTTGGCGGCACAGCACGCCGATGGTCTCGTCATTGAGGATGGCGCCGCCGTGCAAAAGCCCGTCGTGGCCGTGGCTGGTGTACGGGTCGAGCGCCACGTCGCAGATGACGCCAAGGTCGGGCTGCGCCGCTTTGATGGCGCGCACCGCCCGGCAGATCAGGTTGTCCGGATTGAGCGCCTCGGCGCCGTCGTCGCCCTTGAGTTTGTCGTCGATGCGCGGGAAAAGTGCGACGGCCGGAATGCCGAGGCGCTTGGCCTCGGCGGCGGCTTGCACCGCGCGGTCGATGGACAGGCGCTGTACCCCGGGCATCGAGGCGATGTCTTCGGCGATGTTCGTGCCCTCGATGACGAACAGCGGCGCGATCAGGTCGCTGGCCGCCAGACGGTGCTCGGCGACGAGCGCGCGCGCCCACACAGCGCGCCGGTTGCGGCGCAGGCGTGTGCGCGGGAAGGACCCGAGGGGTGACGGTTTGGTGGACATTTCGATCTTGAGCGCGGGCCAGAATAGGGGGACGACCCCGTGAAAGCCACGGCCCGCCCGCTTTCACCCCTGCTCCTCAGCGTCGGCGTGCTCAGCCTAGGCAACGGCCTGTTCACGATCTTGCTCGCCCTGCGCATGACGGCCGACGGCTACTCGTCGGCGGAGACGGGCCTCGTCCTCGGCGCCTACTTCGCCGGGTTCATCCCAGCGATGCTGACCGCGCCCTCCATCATCGCCCGCGTCGGTCACATCCGCGGGTACGCGGCGTTTGCCGCGACCGCGGCGGCGGCCGTCCTGCTGCTTCCGATCGTCACCCACTTCGCGGTGTGGGTTGCCGTGCGCGTGGTTATCGGCTTCTGCCTGGCGGCGCTGTTCATGACCGTCGAGTCCTGGCTCAACGTGCGCCGGCGTTGGCATGGACGTGGATAGCGTTGGGCGCTTCATGGCGATCGGCGTGCTCAGCGCGCTCGTCCTGCAGTATCCGTTCGGGTGGCTGTCCGATCGCATCGATCGCCGCCACGTCGTCTTGGGCATGCTGATCGGTGTCGCAGCGGCGAGCTGCGCGCTGTCGCTGGCCGCCCTCTATGCGCCGGCGGCGCTGTACCTGCTCGCGGCGGTGTTCGGCGGGCTTTCGTTCGCGCTGTATGCCCAGGGCGTTGCCCACGCCAACGACTACGCTGAGCCGGGCGACCTCGTCGCGGTCAGCGCGGGGTTGCTGCTGGCGCACGGCATCGGCGCAATCCTGTCGCCGGCGCTGGCCGGCGTGGTCATGGATGCGTGGGGGGCCAGCCTCGATGTTCGCTTACACCGGTGGGACGGCGGCGGCGCTTGCTGCGTTCTGCTGGTACCGCATGGGTCAGCGCGAGCCGAAGCCGGTCTCCGAGCAGGCGCCGTTCGCGCCGGTGCCGGAGACGACGCCGCTCGCCGCCCAGCTCGACCCCAGGGTCGAGCTGGGGGTCGAACCAGGCGGAGACGGTTCAGCAGCGTAAGCGCTAGTCGGTCTCGTGGCCGGCGCGCTCGAGGCCGAGGGCCACCTTGCGCGCCGCGCGTCCGTAGTGCTCGATCAGCACGGTGATGATGACGCGCTCGCCGACGCTGATGTTGTTCAAGACCTTCGTGTCGAGCACCGGATAGGTGATGCCGTCCACGACGATGGTGCCGCCGGCGACGTCACGCCGCGTCAGGATGCCTTCTACGTAGGTGCTGGGGACGATCAGAGGCGAGCCCGCCGCCGCGATGGTGAGGCGGGGCGTCGTCTGTTGTGCCGTTGCAACGCCGCCCACCAGCAGGACCGCGGCAGCGCACGCAATGCGAATTGCTGTCGTGTTCATGGTTCCTCCTAGCGGATCGTCACTTCGACGACACGATTGCGCGCTTCGCGCGCGCCGTCGGGTGTCGGGACGGGCGGCTCGGTCTCACCGGCACCGCGCAGCTCGATGCGGTTCGCCGCGAGGCCACGGGCAATCAGGGCGTCCCGCACGACTGCGGCACGCCGATCGGACAGGCGCTGGTTGTATTCGACAGCACCGGCACGGTCGGCCTTGCCGACCAGGCGCACCGTCATATTCGGATCGATGCGCGAGTCAGAGATGATCGCCGTAATAATCGCGTTGCTCTCGGCCGAGATCACGGCGCGATCGAACTCGAAGTAGATGAAATGCGGCCCGGGTACGGACAGCTGGCGTACCGGCGCGGCTGGCGCCGGCGGCGGTGCCGCAGGGGCAGGCGTGGGCGCCGGAGCGGTCACGGCCGGCGGAGCCGGCGTTGGCGGGGGCGGCGCGGCCTGGGCGACAGGTGCCGGCGGCGGTGCGGCGAGCACGGGCTGGCAGGGCAGGGCCGTCGCCGCGGGGGCCGGCGGCGCCTGGCGCAGGTTGTCGCACGCGATCTCGGCCAGGGTGCGGTTCGGGCTGCCCGCCGTCACGCGCGCCGGGCGCACGTTGGTGCCGTTCTCCAGCACCGCACGGTAGTAGGGGGCGGCCTGGTCCATGCGGCCTTGGGCTTGGTACGCCGTGGCCAGGTTGAGCTCGTAGTACGGCTCGTTCGGCGTCTCGCGCACCGCGCCCTCGTAGTAGCGGGCGGTTGTGGCAGCGTCGTTGTTATTGAAAGCGCGGAAGCCGGGGCTGGTCCAGCGCGTATTGAATCGCTCCGCGCAGCCAGACACCGCGAGCAGCATCATGCCGAGGGGCACGACTCGCGCGGGGGATGCGACAGAGGCAAGAACCGTTCTCCACTGGGCCTGCATCGGGACCTCTTGGGTGGGAGGAAGAAAACGCGTAACGCGGGGCACTTTCGTGCCCAACCATGGCGAGCGCGTGGCGCCATCTAGGCGTTAGCGTGGCGGTACCATGGCAAGAAAAAGCCCGCTGGACCATGGGTACAACACCCGAGGTTCCAGCGGGCGAAAGGCTGATATCTAGCGGGTCTGCGTCTCGCGCTCGAAGCGGGCGCGCAGCTCCTGGCGCTTGCGGTCCTCCCAGTCGGGGCCGAGCAGGCTGTCCACGCCGTAGACCTGGACGGCGTTGATGGCCAGGGCGAAACCGATGCCGAGCAGCGGCCACACGACCCACCAATCGCCGGGGCTGCTCATCAGGTTGATGACGAACAGCACTACGATGGTGACGCCGAAGAAGCCGATGCGGCGTTGGAAGCCTCGCATCTTGTAGATGCGGCGGCGTACCTCGCGGTCGTCCTCGTCGCCGCGCTTGAGGCGCAGGGCGAGCTCGGCTTCGCTGCGTTCGGCGAATTCTTTGCGCTCCGCCACCCACGTGCGCCAGCGGCGGAAGCCGCCCGTGACACCGTCGGCGACGCCGTCGGTGCCCAACGTGCGCACCGACTGCATGGCCAGGACGAAGGCGATGCCGACTGCCGGCCACAGGAACCACATGTGGGTGTCGGCCGACATCACGTTGATCAAGAACAGGAACAGGATGGTCAGGCCGCCGTACACCATGTTGCGGTACAGGCGCTTGATGTTTGCCAGCTCGTACTCGGCCTTCTCGTCGGGGGTGCGCGGCATGCGGCGGGCGTGACGCTCGGCGCGGGTTTCTTCCTTGTCGGACCAGCGATCATGGCGGCGGCGGCTGCGCTCCTGGTGGCGCTCGCGATGGCGGCCCCAGCCATGCTGGTGCTGCTCCCAACGGCGCTGCCACTGGCGCTTTTCCGCCTGGCGGGCGGCGCGGGCAGGATCCAGCACGAAGGTGCTGACTTCTTCGCCGGCGAGGGTGCGGGTGCCTTCGGCGGCGAAGCTGTCGACAGCAGCACCGCGCGCCGCCTCATAGACGGCGCCGGAGATGAACACGTCGCCGGGCTCGCCGAGCGCGCGCAGCGCGTCGGCTTGGGCGGCGGCGGGGCCGGTAAGGATGCCTTCGCGGCGCTCGACGGCGCCCATCGCGACGCCGGCGCGCACGTCAACCTGATCGCCTTCGCCGAGCCCCTTGTTGCGCTCGTCGAGGGCGTCCTGCAGCGCTACGGCGCAGGACACAGCGTCGGTCGCGGACGTGAAGGTCGCGCGGAACACGCTGGCGACCGCCTCGGCGGCGACACCGTTGTGCTTGGTGGCGAATGCCGCCACGGCTGCCTTCAACTGGGCGACGGCGCGATCCGCTTGGGCGGCCGAATCCTTCCGGAGCCGATCGAGGTCGACGACCTCGGCGCTAATGACGGCGGCCATCAGGCTCCCGTCGGAATTGGTGCCGGAAATGCCGGGCGTCTCGGTGGCCATTATCCTCCCCTGGGCTGACGCGAAAGGCGTAGCCGTTTGCATATGGGGATGGGGGTAGGCCGCCGCAACGGGCATCGCCTTGGGGCTTGCCGGACCGCAATGGCTGCGGCGCCCGGCCGCAACGGCAGCGCCCGGCCCCTGCGAGCCGGCGCGGATTCCGAGGTGGTTCCGGGCCGGCCTGACCTTATATTGCGGGGCGTCGGTTGAGTTTTGCCGTGGGTGGCGGCTACAACCGACCGAGGAGTAGGCGTCCGGACGCCATGGATTATCGCAGGCACTTTGCCGACAAGCTCGCCGGCCTGAAGCAGGAAGGGCGCTACCGGGTCTTTGCCGACCTCGCCCGCCAGGCCGGGCGGTTCCCGCGCGCGACGCGTTGGCGCGCCGACGGCTCCACCCACGAGGTCATCGTGTGGTGCTCCAACGACTATCTCGGCATGGGCCAGCACCCGGTGGTGCTCGACGCGATGCGCACCGCGATCGACGAAGTCGGCGCCGGCGCGGGCGGCACCCGCAATATCTCGGGCACCAACCACTATCACGTGCTGCTTGAGCGCGAGCTCGCCAACCTGCACGGCAAGGAAGCCGCGCTGCTGTTCACCTCGGGCTACAACGCCAACGAGGCGGCGTTGTCGACGCTCGGCCGCCTGCTGCCGGACTGCATCATCTTCTCCGACGAGATGAACCACGCCTCGATGATCGAGGGCATCCGGCACTCCAAGGCCGACAAGCGCATCTTCCGCCACAACGACGTCGCCCACCTCGAAGACCTCCTGCGCACCGCCGATGCGCACGTGCCAAAGATCATCGCGTTCGAATCGGTCTACTCGATGGAAGGCGACATCGCGCCGCTCGCCGAAATCGTCGCGGTTGCCGAGCGCTACGGCGCGCTCACCTATCTCGATGAGGTCCATGCCGTCGGCCTCTACGGACACCGCGGCGCCGGCATTGCCGAGCGCGAGGGCCTGATGGGCCGCTTCGATATCATCAACGCCACCCTCGGCAAGGCGTTCGGGGTCGGTGGCGGCTATGTCGCCGGCGTGACCGAGATCATCGACGCGGTGCGCAGCTTCGCGCCTGGCTTCATATTCTCCACGTCGGTGTCGCCGGTAGTTGCCGCCGGTGCACTCGCCTCGGTGCAGTACGTGCGCGCCCACAACGAACTGCGCGAGAAGCATCAGGAACGCGCCCAGCGCCTGCGCGACCTGTTCAACGAATACGCGCTGCCGGTGATGCACACCCAAAGCCACATCGTGCCGGTGATGGTGGGCGACCCGCGCTGCTGCAAAGAAGGCTCCGACCTCCTGCTCGAGCAGTACAACATCTACGTCCAGCCGATTAACTTCCCCACCGTGCCGCGCGGCAAGGAGCGCTTCCGCTTCACGCCGTCGCCGCTCCACACAGACCAGATGATGCACGCCCTTGCGGGCGCGCTGAACGAGCTGTGGACCCGCATGCATCTCGAGCGCGCCGCTTAGTGCCCCGCAACCGCGGCGGCTCAGGCAAGGAATATCTCATCGAGTTCATCGTCCAGGGCGCGTACGTCCGCGTCTGCGCCATCGATCCCGAGACCGGCGTCGAGGCCGTGTCCGTCGGCGCGGCCTCGGCAACCAAGGACGAGCTCAGCCGTCTCGCCGTGCGCAAGCTCGAGTACGTACTCGCCAAGCGCAGGGGCGACTCGCCCAGCGATGACGAGGAGCCTTCGGGCGGGACGTTCGCCTAGGCGACCGCTTTCGCCGGCTCGTCCTGCTGCTTGGTCCACAGCGCGGCGTAGTGGCCACCGGAGCGCAATAGTTCCTCATGGGCGCCGCGCTCGACGATGCGGCCCTCATCCATCACCAGGATTTGGTCGGCGTGCACCACCGTAGACAGGCGGTGGGCGATGATCAGAGTCGTGACTCCGCGTGACACTTCGCGCAGGTTCTCCTGGATCGACCGCTCGGTGCGCGTGTCCAGCGCCGACGTCGCTTCATCGAACAGATAGATGCGCGGCTGCTTGAGAATGACGCGCGCAATGGCGACGCGCTGCTTCTCGCCGCCGGACAATTTCAGTCCGCGCTCTCCCACCACGGTGTCGTAGCCGTCGGGCAGGGCGGCGATGAAGTCGTGGATGTGCGCCATGCGCGCGGCACGCTCGACGTCCTCTTGGGTCGCGCCCGCCGCTGCGAAGGCGATGTTGTAGCGAATGGACTCGTTGAACAGCACCGTGTCCTGGGGCACCACGCCGATCGCTTTGCGCAAGGACGCCACGGTGACCGAGGCGATGTCCTGGCCGTCGATCT
>CAMDPO010000029.1 GCA_945904955.1 Rhizobium sp. Q54 | reverse complement strand
GCTCCGGCGTTGCCGGCTGCGCCGGTGCTTCGAGCCCATATCCGGAATCAGGCGCCGTCTGCCGCGCCAGCACCTGGGCGCGCACGTGGGCCAGGAAAGCCTCGGCGGGATTGGCGACCATGCCGTCGCCGTCGCGCCGTAAGGCGCGCCCATCAAAAGAGTCGCGCAGGCGGCCCAGCCAGCCTGGCGCCGGCAATCCAGCGGCGGCGCGCAGCGCGCTCATCAGCGCGGTCTGCGCACCTTCGTGCTCCGAAGCGAGATCGCCCGCTCGTGACTCCAGCCCGCGCGCGCGGCGGTGGCGGCCGCCTGCTTCGGGGCCGCGCACCCAGCGCCGCAGCTCGCCCGCTTCCTGGCCGGTGAGGTGTGCCGAGAACGCCGCGTCGGCAGCGTCGAACACATGGTGCCCCTCGTCGAAGACGAAGCGCGTCGGCATCTCGCGCGGGTCCTCCCCCGCGCGCGCCGCCGTCGCCAGCACCAGAGCGTGGTTGGCGATCACCAGGTCGGCGCGGCGCGCACGCCGCTGGGTGCGCTCGATGAAGCAGCGCCTGTAGTGCTTGCACGCCGAATAGATGCACTCGCCGCGCCGGTCGGTGAGGCCCACGGTGTTCTCGCTGCCCAGCACGCCGATCAGCCATGCCGGGAAATCGCCGCCCATGTCGCCGTCGCGCGTCACGGCTGCCCAGCGCGCGACCAGCCCGATGGCGACGCCGCCGCCGCCGAAGGCGCGGCTCGCTTCTTCTTCGAGGTTGAGGAGGCACAGATAGTTCTCGCGCCCTTTGCGCACCACGACCTTCTGGTGCTTGCGCGCCGGGTCCGCGTACAGCCGGTCGAGTTCGGTATCGATCTGGCGCTGCAGGTTGCGCGTGTAGGTCGACAGCCACACCACCCCGCCGTTCTTCTCGGCCCATACGCTGGCCGGCGCGATGTAGCCGAGCGTCTTGCCGACGCCGGTGCCCGCTTCCGCCAGCACCAGCTGCGGCTCGGCATCGGCGCCGCGCGGCGCAAAAGCGCGCGCGGCTTCCGTGGCGTACGTGCGCTGCGGCGCGCGTGCTTCCGCGCCACGCGACAGCAGTACATCGAGGCGCTCGAGCGCTTCCTCGGGCTCGACGGGGTTGTGCCCCGGCGCCGGCAGCGGCGCCTGCTCGCTCCATTCCGGCAAGCGGCTCCACAGCGTCAGGCGCGGGAACGGTGTGCCATTCGCCGGACCCGCCCCGAGCGCCTGCAGGACCACGGGCGCCCAGTTCCAACCGGCCGCAGCAAGGAACTGCGCCAGGGCGACGGTCTGCTCGTTGGCGGCGTCGCCGCGCAGCTCACGCAGCAGCACCACGGCCGCGTCGCGCAGGGCCATTGCTTCGCCGATCAGGTCGACCGGCGCCGTCAGCCCCGCTGCCGCGGCGATTCCGCCGGGCGTCGGCACGCAGAACTTCGCCGGCCGCACGAACGCGAACAGCTCCAGTACGTCGAACCCGATCAGCTTCCGCAGCCCT
This sequence comes from Rhizobium sp. Q54, assembly GCA_945904955.1. Classification (GTDB taxonomy): domain Bacteria; phylum Pseudomonadota; class Alphaproteobacteria; order UBA2966; family CAIVPW01; genus CAIVPW01. The sequence continues at coordinate 27,772 of CAMDPO010000029.1, read as the reverse complement.
AGCTTCGCCGCCGTCGCCGGCGCGTGGCAGACGAACGGCTGGCGCGTCTCCGCCCGCGCCCCGGCCGCCGCCGCGGTCATCTCCTCGATCTCGCCATCCGCCGATACCCACACCGCGCGGCGTCCGCGCACCACCACGGTGGGGGCGTTGGGCAGGGAAACGGGGGTGGGTGTCGGCGGTGCGTTCACTCCGCAAGTATATGTGTTCGCTGCGCGGTCCGGGTCCTTGCAAGCCTGGGGACCAGCGCCTAATTTCCCCCTCCCAACGTGGGAATTCAGGACCGATGAGCGACGACACCGACCGCGCACCCGCCGGCGAAGCGTGGCCATTTCAGGAAGCGCGCAAGATCCTCGCGCGCCTGGCCGCTCGCCCGAAGAAGGAAGTCTTCTTCGAGACCGGCTACGGCCCGTCCGGGCTGCCGCACATCGGCACCTTCGGCGAGGTGCAGCGCGTGTCCATGGTGCGCCAGGCGTTCCGGGAACTCGCGCCCGATGTCGCCACGCGCCTCGTCGCCTTCTCCGACGACATGGACGGCTTGCGCAAGGTGCCCGGCAACATCCCCAACCAGGAGATGGTCGCCAAGCACCTCGGCAAGCCGCTCACCTCGATCCCCGATCCGTTCGGCAAGTTCGAGAGCTTCGGCCACCACAACAACGCCATGCTGCGCGACTTCCTGGATCGCTTCGGCATCCAGTACGAGTTCCGCTCGGCCACCGACCAGTACAAGCGCGGCATCTTCGACGCGACGCTCTTGAAGGTGCTCGCCCATCACGACGAGATCGCCGCGGTCGTGCTGCCCACGCTCGGCGCCGAGCGCAAGGAAACCTACTCGCCCATCCTGCCGATCTCGCCGAAGACCGGTCGCGTTCTGCAAGTGCAGCTCGTCGAGCGCAACGTGGACGCCGGCACCGTCGTGTTCCGCGACGAAGACGGCACTCTCACCGAGCTGCCCGTCACCGGCGGCCACGTGAAGATGCAGTGGAAGTGCGACTGGGCCATGCGCTGGGCTGCCTTCGACGTCGACTTCGAGATGTCCGGCAAGGACCTCATCGACTCGGTCAAGCTGTCCAGCAAGATCGTGCGCGTGCTCGGCAGTGAGCCGCCTATCGCGCCGATCGTCGAGCTGTTCCTCGACGAGAACGGCGAGAAGATCTCCAAGTCGCGCGGCAACGGCCTCACCATCGAGGAGTGGCTGAAGTACGCCTCGACCGAGAGCCTCGGCATGTTCATGTTCCACGCGCCGCAGCGCGCCAAGAAGCTCTACTTCGACGTCATCCCGAAGAACGTCGACGATTACCTCGGCCAACTCGCCGCGTATCGCGATCAGGACACCACCGCGCGCAAGCAGAACCCGGTGTGGTTCATCCACCAGGGCAAGCCGCCGGTGGAGGACGTGCCGGTCACCTTCGGCCTGCTGCTGAACCTCGTCGCCGCCGCCAACACCGACGATCCCAAGGTGCTGTGGGGCTTCGTCTCGCGCTACGCGCCCAAGGCCACTCCCGCGGCCAATCCGATCCTGAACCGCTTGGTCGGCTACGCGATCACCTACTACCGCGACTTCGTGCTGCCGCAGAAGAAGCACCGCGCGCCGGCCGACCAGGAGCGCGCCGCGCTGGAAGATCTCGTACGCACCCTCGAAGCGTTGCCCACGGGCGCGGACGCCGAAGCGATCCAGAACCAGGTCTACGAGGTCGGCAAGCGCCACGGCTTCGCCAACCTGCGCGATTGGTTCAAGGCCATGTACGAGACGCTGTTCGGCCAAAGCGCCGGCCCGCGCATGGGCTCCTTCATCGCGCTCTACGGCGTGCCGGAGACGATCACCCTCGTGCGCCGCGCTCTCGCCGGCGAGTTGGTGGGCGAGGCAGCCTAAGCTCCGTGTGCGGCCGCTACATGGTGATGACGCCGCCGGAGGCGATCCGGCGGCTCTTCAGCACCCAAGGCACGCTCCCCAACTTCCCGCCGCGATACAACGTGGCGCCCACCCAGGACGTGCCCGTCGTTCTCGCGGAACGCGGCCAGCGCACCCTCGCCTTGCTGCGCTGGGGCCTGGTGCCGGCCGGCTCCGAAGCGGACGCGAAGGGCAAGCCACGTCCCGGCAAGCCGCCCATCATCAACGCCCGCAGCGAAACCATTGCGACCGCCGCGCCGTTCAAGCGCGCCTTCGCGGCGCGCCGCTGCCTCGTCCCCGCCGATGGCTACTTTGAGTGGGACAAAGCTGACAAAACCCCGCACTTGTTCCGCCCCGCCGATCAAAGCCTGTTCGCCTTCGCCGGCATCTGGGAGGAGTGGGTCGATCCGACCCGCCCCGACGCGCCGCCGCTGCGCTCGTGCGCCATCCTCACCACCGAAGCCAGCACGCTCGTCGCGCCGCTCCACGACCGCATGCCCGTCCTGCTGCCGCCGTCGGCCTGGCCCGCCTGGCTCGGTGAGGCCAAGGCCGACCACGCCGCCCTGCTGGCGCTCCTGCGGTCCGGGGGGGATGAAGGCTTCACCGACACGATCGTCTCGAAGCGCGTAAACTCCCACGTCAACGACGACCCGGCGTGCATCGAACCCGCACCAACGGACCCCCCGGCCGAGACCTCTGTCCCGCGTGACCGACTCCTCTAGATCGTTCGGCGACCAATTCGGCTATTTCGGCACGTCGCTGTTGCGGCTGTTCGATGCCGAGACCGCGCATCGCCTCACCATCCTCGCGGTACGTACGGGCCTGGCGCTCTTTCCGGCACCGACGCCGCCCGAGCGCCTCGCGGTGCGCGCCTTCGGCCTGCGCTTCCCGTCACCCATTGGCCTTTCCGCGGGCTTCGACAAGAACGCCGAGGTGCCGCAGCAGATGCTGCGTCTCGGTTTCGGCTTCGTCGAGGTGGGCACCATCACGCCCAAGCCGCAGACCGGCAACCCGCGCCCGCGCATCTTCCGCCTTCCGCAAGACGGCGCCGTCATCAACCGCCTCGGCTTCAACAATCAAGGTCTCGAAGCCGCGCGCGCGCGTCTCACCGCGCGCACGTTTCGGGGCATCGTCGCGGTCAACGTCGGCGCCAACAAGGACGCCGCCGATCCGGTCGCCGATTACGCCACCTGCATCGGCGCGCTGGCGCCGCTCGCCGACATGCTGGTGCTGAACATCTCCTCGCCCAACACCCCCGGCCTGCGCGACCTGCAGATGGGCACGCGCCTCGACGCGTTGCTGGCCGCTGCCACCGCGGCGCGCAAGGCGACGCGCACCAATCCCCCCATCCTGGTGAAGATCGCGCCCGACCTCACCGAGGGCGACATCACAACCATCGTCGATGCGGCTATCAGCGGCGGCGCCGACGGTCTCGTCGTCGGCAACACCACCGTCGCGCTGCGCGACACGCTGCGCAGCGAACACCGCGGGGAGAAGGGCGGCTTGTCCGGCCGCCCGCTGCTGGCACGCTCCACCGAGGTGCTCGGCCAGGCGTACCGCGCCGCCGGTGGCCGCCTCACCCTGGTCGGTGTCGGCGGCATCGCGTCCGGCGCCGACGCCTACGCCAAGATCCGCGCCGGTGCGACCCTCGTCGAGCTGTACACGGCGCTGGTCTACGAAGGTCCGGGCCTGGTCGGCCGCATCCAGTCCGAGCTCGCCGAACTCTTGGCGCGCGATGGCCACGCCTCGGTCACGGACGCCGTCGGTGCCGCATGGCGCTGATGGACGTACTGCCCATCGTCCTTGGCCTTGCGCTCGTCGTTCTCGCGGCAGTCGTCGGCTTCGAGATGCGCGCCCGCCGCGTCTCCGCCCGCGACCTGCGCGCGCTGCGCAAGGCCCACGCCGCCACCGCGGAGCAAGCCGAACGCACCCGCGCCGGCCTCGCCGAGCTGCGCGGCGCCCTCGGCCTCGACGGCGATGACGGCGCCGCCGACCTCATCGGCGAGATGCGCACCATCAAGGGTCTTTTGAAGAAGATGACCGACCGCAGCGCCGCGGTACGCGAGCGCGCCGAGGGCGCCTTGCCGCGCGCCGCCCCTGCCGATGCGGTCACCGCCAAGCTGTCCGACGCCCAGGTGCTCGAAATCGTCCGCAGCGCCATCGAGAGCAACCGCGTCGATCTCTACCTGCAGCCGATCGTCACGCTGCCGCAACGCAAAGTGCGCTTCTATGAGGCCTTCGGCCGCATCCGCACCGAGAAGGGCACCATCCTGTTGCCGGACCAGTACCGCGCCGTCGCCATCGAGCGCGGCCTCTTGCCCACCATCGAGAACCTGTTGCTGTTCCGCTGCGTGCAGTCCGTGCGCCGCGCCTGGAAGGAAAAGCTCGAGGTCGGCTTCTTCTGCAACCTGTCGCGCGAGGCGCTCAGCGACGGCGAGTTCTTCCCGCAGTTCATCGAGTTCCTCGAGCGCAACAAGGAGCTCGCCGAGAGCCTCATCTTCGAGCTGCCCCAGCAGGACGCCCACGACGCCGCGCTGATGGCCAACCTCGCCGCGCTGCGCAAGCTCGGCTTCGCCTTCTCCGAAGACAACGTCACCCAGATCGGCGACACCGACATCCCGCTGCTCGTCCGCCACGGCATCCGCTACGTCAAGATCAGCGCCGCCGAGATGCTCGCCCAGGAGAGCAAGCCGCGCACGGCGCTGCACGTCGCCGATTGGGCCGAGCGCCTGAAGCGCGGCGGCATCGAGCTGATCGCCGAGAAGGTCGAAGAAGAACGCCAGGCCGTTCGCCTGATGGAGCTCAACGTCACCCTCGCCCAGGGCTACCTGTTCGGCGAGCCCAGACCGCTGCGCGAGCAAGCGTAGCGTGGCTCGCGAAAGATCAACAACTCGCGAGGGCGCATGACGTTCGCGGTCCTTCACGGCATCTCCGAAATCGCGTCCAACTACGACGCGGTCATTCTCGACCTGTGGGGCGTCATCCACGACGGCGAGAAGCCGACGCCGGGTGCGCTGCGCTGCATGGCCGCGATGCGCGCCCACGGCTGGCCGCTCGTGCTGCTCTCGAACGCGCCGCGCTCGCTCGACTCCGTGCGCAAGCAAGTCGCCGGCTTCGGTATCGCGCCCGACAGCTACGACGAGGTCGTCACCTCCGGCGACCTCGCCCGCACCGCGCTCGAGCATCGCTCCGATCCCTGGCACCAGAAGCTCGGCCGCCGCTTCTATCACCTCGGCCCCGAGCGCGACTGGGGCCTCTTGGCCGGCCTCGACTACGAGCAGGTGCAGACGCCCGATCGCGCCCACTTTATTCTGAACACCGGCCTGTTCGACGACGAGGTCGAGACCGCCGCCGACTACGCCGGCCTGCTCGATCTCGCCAAGCGCAAGAACCTGCCCATGCTGTGCGCCAATCCCGACCGCTACGTCTATCGCGGGCCGAAGCGCCTGCCGTGCGCCGGCGCCATCGGCGAAGCCTACCACGCCATCGGTGGCGACTGCGCCTACCACGGCAAGCCGTACCCCGCCGCCTACCGCGCTTGTTGGGCCAAGATGCGCGGCATCGAGCCGCGCCGCGTGCTCGCCGTCGGCGATAGCCTCACCACCGACATCGCCGGCGCCAACGCCGCCGGCATCGACTCGCTCTTGGTGCTGGCTGGCCTGCACGCCGAAGAATTCGGTGCCCGCCGCGGCGCCCCCCTCGACCTCCCCCGCATCGAAGCCGCCGCCGTCCGCCTGGGCGCCCGCCCCACCGCCGTCATCCCCGAATTCCAGTGGTAATGTCTCCCTCCCCCTTTCAGGGGGAGGGCAGGGTGGGGATAGCCTCCACGCACACGGTGCTCGCCATGGACCAATCCGACCTCGACCAAATCGTCCGCGACCACAAGCGCTGGCTTGCCGACGACGGCGGCGAACAGGCCCGCCTGACGGCCAAGGACCTCTCCGGCGCCAAGCTGCAAGGCGCCGTGCTCAAGCGCGCCATCCTGTCGAAAGCGAATCTCGAAGGCGCCGACCTGCGCGAGGTCGACTTCACCGACGCCAAGCTCGACGAAGCCAACCTCAAGAACGCCAACCTGAAGGGCGCCCGCCTGCGCGACGCCGACCTGTCGGGCGCCGACCTCCGCTTCGCCGACCTGCGCAACGCCGACGCCGCCGGCGCCGAAGTCGCCGGCGCCAAACTCAAAGGCGCCGTCATCACGCCCGAGGCTTTGCACCGCCTGATGGGCTGCCGCGCGGAATCGTTCTGACGCTCCCTAGACGTCATGGCCGGGCTTGACGTCGCGTGGGACGCGCGCCGGCGGGCGCCGCGCGCCTTCGGCACGACGCCTCCACGCGCTACCCCCGCCGCTCCACCATCAGCTTCTTGATCTCGCCGATCGCCTTGGCGGGGTTCAGACCCTTCGGGCACGTCGCGGTGCAATTCAGGATGGTGTGGCAGCGGTACAGCCGGTGCGGGTCCTCGAGGTAGTCGAGGCGGTCGCCGGTGTGCTCATCGCGCGAATCGACGATCCAGCGGTACGCCTGCAGCAGCGTCGCCGGCCCCAGGAACCGGTCGCCGTTCCACCAATAGCTTGGGCAGCTGGTCGAGCAGCATGCGCACAGAATGCACTCCCACAGCCCGTCGAGCTTGGCACGGTCGGCCGGCAACTGGCGCCGCTCGGAGGAAGGCGGCGGCGCCGAGTCGGTGTTCAGCCACGGCTCCACCGACGCGTACTGGGCGAAGAACTGCGTCATGTCGCCGACCAGGTCCTTGATGACGGGCAGGTGCGGCAACGGATAGACGGCGACGTCTCCGGCAATCGCGTCGATCGGCTTCAGGCACGCCAGGGTGTTGGTGCCGTCCACGTTCATCGCGCAGCTGCCGCACACGCCCTCGCGGCACGAGCGGCGGAAGGTCAGCGTCGCGTCGATCTCGTCTTTGATCTTGTTAAGCGCGTCGAGCACCATCGGCCCGCACGCGGCCAGGTCCACCTCGAACGTATCGAGGGTCGGGTTGCCGCCGACGTCCGGGTCCCAACGGTAGACGCGGAAGCGCTTGATGCGCTGCGCCCCGGCCGCCGCCTTGTGCGTGCGCCCGCGCGCGACCTTGGAATTCTTGGGAAGGGTGAACGCGACCACGGCTCAATATACCCGCGCCTTCGGGGGAAACGCGCGCACGTCCTCGCTCAGCGCGCGCAGGTGCACCGGCCGGTAGCCAAGCTCGACGGTGGCGTCCGGACGCACCCACGCCAGCGAATGGCGCAGCCAACGCTCGTCGTCGCGCTTGGGAAAATCCTCGCGCGCATGGGCGCCGCGACTTTCGGTGCGGTTGCGCGCCGAATGGATGGTCGCCACGGCCAGATGCAACAGGTTGTCGAGCTCCAGCGTCTCGACGAGGTCCGAATTCCAGATCAGCGAGCGGTCCGAGACGCGGATGTCGGCCATGTCGCGCCACACCTGGCCAAGCTCGGCGATGCCCTGGTCTAGATGCGCCGTCTCGCGGAATACCGCGCAGTGGGTCTGCATGACTTTCTGCATGCGCCGGCGCAGCGCCGCGGTGGGGGTGCCACCGTTCGCATGGCGCAGCTTGTCGAAGCGCGCGATCGCTTGCTCGCCCGCGTTGCGGCCCATGTCCGCATGCGGCGCCCCGACCCGCACCGTTGCGGCGGCGCGCTTGGCCGCGGCTCGCCCGAACACCACCAGGTCCAACAGCGAGTTGGAGCCGAGCCGGTTGGCGCCGTGCACTGACACGCACGCGCCTTCGCCGATCGCCATCAGCCCCGGCACCGGCGCCTCGAGGTCGTCGCCCTTTGGCCGCACCACCTCGCCGTGGATGTTCGCGGGAATGCCGCCCATGTTGTAGTGGCAGGTGGGCACCACCGGCAGCGGCTGCTCGGTGGCGTCGACGCCGCCGAACACGCGGCCGTTCTCAACGACTCCGGGCAGGCGCTCGCGCAGGATGTCCCGGCCAAGGTGGCTCACGTCGAGGTGGATGTAGTCCTTGTTCGGCCCACAGCCGCGGCCCTCGCGGATCTCCAGGGTGATGGCGCGGCTCACCACGTCGCGCGAGGCCAGATCCTTCGCCGTCGGCGCATAGCGCCCCATGAACCGCTCGCCTTCGGAATTCACCAGCACGCCGCCTTCGCCACGCGCCGCCTCGGAGATCAGCACGCCGGAGCCGTAGACTCCGGTCGGGTGGAACTGCACGAACTCGGCGTCCTGGATCGGCAGCCCGGCGCGCAACGCCATGCCGCCACCGTCGCCGGTGCACGTGTGCGCCGCAGTGGTGGATTGGTAGACACGCCCGTAGCCGCCTGTCGCCAGTACCACCACATGGGCGCGAAAGCGGTGCAGGGTGCCGTCCTCCAGCCCCCACGCCATCACGCCGCGGCAGGTGCCCTCGTCGAAGATCAGGTCGATGGCAAAGTGCTCGATGAAGAACTTGGCGTCGTGCTTCAGGCTCTGCTGGTAGAGCGCGTGCAGGATGGCGTGGCCGGTGCGATCGGCGGCGGCGCACGTGCGCTGCGCCTGGCCCTGGCCGAAGTTGGTGGTCATGCCGCCGAAGGCGCGCTGGTAGATGCGCCCATCCTCGGTGCGCGAGAACGGCACGCCGTAGTGCTCGAGCTCGATGACGGCGCCCGGCCCTTCGCGGCACATGTACTCGATGGCGTCCTGGTCGCCGAGCCAGTCCGACCCCTTGACGGTGTCGTACATGTGCCAGCGCCAGTCGTCCTCGCCCATGTTGCCGAGCGCCGCCGAGATGCCGCCTTGCGCCGCCACCGTGTGGCTGCGCGTCGGGAACACCTTGGTGATGTTGGCGGTGTGCAGCCCCGCCTCGGCGAGTCCCATGGTGGCGCGCAAGCCGGCCCCGCCGGCGCCCACGACGACCGCGTCGTACACGTGTTCCTGAATCTTATAAGCGTTCACAGAGCGAGCTTCAGAACGGCGAACGCCGATGCAGCGGCGACGATCGTTACTCCAAACGTGTTCGCGATGCGCGCCCCGAGCTTCGCCGCCTCCGCGTGCACGTAGTCCTCGATCACTTCGTCCACGCCGATCTTGAAGTGATAGAACGCCGTGCCGAGCGTGAGCAGCAACGCGATTGCGTGCAGCGGCTGCGCCACCCACGCCGAGAAGCGCGCGTGATCCGCGCCGGTCAGCCCGATCAGCGACACACCGAGCCACAAGCACAGTGGCACCAGCGCCAGCGCGGTGACGCGCTGCAGCCACCACTGCTGCACGCCCGTGCGCGCCGAGCCAAGGCCGCGCGCGCTGCCCAGAGGCGAGCGCGCCGTCACAAGCTGCCCCGCGCCGCGTACCCGCCCAGCCACGCAACGATGGTGAGGGCGATCGCCGCCATCAGCGCGATCCACCCCGACGCGTGCGCCGTCTTCAGCTCGTAGCCGACGCCGAAATCCCAGGCGAGGTGCCGGATGCCGTTGCACAGGTGATAGAACAGCGCGAACGTGAACCCGAGCACCACGAACCGCCCGGGGATCGACGCCGTGAATCCTCGCGCCACAGCGAACGCCGCCGGGCTGGCCGCCGCCGCCACCAGCCACCACGCCAGCAGCACCAGCCCACCGCCCAGCGCCACGCCGGTGAGGCGGTGCAGGATGGACAGCGCCATGGTCCACTGGAAGCTGTAGACGGACAGGTGCGGAGATAGGGGCCGCTCGCGGGGCCGCTCAGGCGGAAGGCTCACCGCCGGACTTTAGCGCCCACCCCCTCTCCCTGCACAGGGCGAGGGTTACCAGCTCCCTCACCCTGCACAGGGAGAGGGCCGGGTGAGGGTCAAAAGACTCGCGCGGCGGGAAAGGATCGGGCGAGGGTCAAAAGACCCTTGCAGTTGCCTCACGCCAGCTGCCCGAGAATCCATCCCTCCCACCGCTCCACCTCCGGATCATCCAACGGCGCCCCATCCGCGCGCACGTTCAGCGCCACGTCGAGCAACCCCATCGCCCCCACCACCGCATCGAAGCGATCGTCGCTGGCCCGTCCCGGGAAGCCGGTCTCGATCTCGGACATCAGCGCATCCGACGCCCGCACCCCGCGCGTCCTGAGCCACCCGGCGAGCTTCGGTGCCGCCGGCACGAGATTGGCGATGTTCGTCTTGCGCCCCTGCAGGCGGATACCGAGCCAGCGATAGACCTCCGCCGGATACGTCTCCGCAATCACCACCGCCTTCGTGTCGAGCAACTCGGCGAACGACCCATGGAACGGCCAGACGCCAACGTCCTTGCGCGCCAGCGCCGGCCCGATGACTTGGCTCCACCCGGCGATCGCCGCCTTGCCGACCTGGTTCGCCCCGGCCGTCCAGAACAGCGCACACGCCGCACGCTGATCCCCGCTCGCGCGCTCGGCGCGCCGCAACAGGTCGTCCCTGGTCAGCCCGAGCGCATCGAGCAGATGCTGCTGTTGCCCCGCGACCGCGCGCCCAAAGGGAAAGAACGGCCGCCGGACCGATATGTCGGAGGGCTCGCGCGCGACCTGATACCAGTGCCGCCACTCGCCCTGCCCGAACGAGGCCAGCGCGTGCGCAAAGTCCCGGAACCCGGTCGTCGCCCCGTACGCCCGCGGCAACCCGATGGGAAAGTCGAACCCCACCAGCACCGGCCCACGGCCGCCCGCGCGCAGCCGCAGCTCATCGAGAAGGTCGCCCGCATCGAGCACCTGCTCCGGCGCCCCAAGGATCCACCCCTCCGGCCCCGGCGCGGCCACGGCCATCCAACGCTTCGCCGCCGCCACGCTCCAATCGCAGTGGGCGATTAGAGCTGGAGGTCGCGCGAGGTGCATTCGGTGGTTTCTCCGCCAGCTAGGAGTCGTGCACGAATCGAAGCGGGATTGCTGTGTTTATCCGGCTTAGGAGGCAAACAAGCATCCCAATGTCGGCAGGCACCGTGGGGTAAATTGGTCGCTCTCGAAGCGAAAAGGGAGAAGCTCCCCCATCAAACGCACCAGTGCGGCCTGCACAGACCGCGCATGGTCCGATTGCGCTTCGACTAGGGCCTGGGTGTCGCCCCGCTCGACTTCGAATCGATGGCGTTCGAGATGAAACTCGAAGTCGAGTTCATCCAAAGGCGAGTCCTGTAGCCTACGCCGCCCGCTTCAACAGCTTGCGGTTCACCAGCAACTCGGCGATCTGCACCGCATTGAGCGCCGCGCCCTTGCGCAGGTTGTCGGCGACGACCCACAGGTTGAGGCCGTGCTCCACCGTGTGGTCCTCGCGGATGCGGCTGACGTACGTCGCCGATTCGCCCGCCGCTTCCACCGGCGTCACGTAGCCGCCCGGCTCGCGCTCATCGACCACCAGCACGCCCGGCGCCTCGCGCAGGATGCGGCGCGCTTCGGCGGCCGAGATCGGCTTCTCGAACTCGACGTTCACCGCTTCGGCGTGGCTGATGAAGACGGGCACGCGCACGCACGTCGCCGTCACCTTGATGCGCGGGTCGAGGATCTTCTTGGTCTCGACCTCCATCTTCCACTCTTCCTTGGTGTAGCCGTCGTCCAGGAACTTATCGATGTGCGGGATGACGTTGAAGGCGATCTGCTTGGTGAACTTCTTCGGCTCGACACCGTCGCCGACGAAGATGCCCTTGGTCTGGTGGAATAGCTCTTCCATGGCGTCGTTGCCGGCGCCGGACGTGGACTGATACGTCGAGACGACGATGCGCTTGATCTTGGCGCGGTCGTGCAGCGGCTTCAGCGCCACCACCATCTGGATGGTCGAACAGTTCGGGTTGGCGATGATGCCCTTCTTGCCGTAGCCCTTCACGGCGTCGGGGTTCACCTCCGGCACGACCAGCGGAACGTCCGGGTCCATGCGGAAGTGCGAGGTGTTGTCGATGACGATGCAGCCGGCCGCCGCCGCGCGCGGCGCATGCACCGCCGAGACCGACGCGCCCGGGCTGAACAGCCCAAGGTCCCAGCCTTTGAAGTCGAAGTCGTCGAGCGACTTCACCCGCAGGGTCTTGTCGCCGAACGAGACTTCCTTGCCCGCCGAGCGCGCCGAGGCAATGGCAGCGACCTCGGAGACGTCGAACTCGCGCTCGTGCAGCACGTTCAGCATTTCGCGGCCCACGTTGCCCGTGGCGCCGACGACCGCTACCCGGTAACCCATCGTCTTAAGCTCCTGCCATCTGTCGCGGCGCGCTCTTGCGCGCTTGTCTATCCAATTCCGAGAGTACCGCCTCGCCCATGTCCTTGGTCGAGACCAGCCGTTTTCCCGGCTGCAGGATGTCCCTAGTTCGCACGCCGGCGTTGAGCACGGCACCTACGGTGCGCTCGATCAGGTCGGCGTCCTCGCTGCGGTCGAACGAATAGCGCAGCAGCATGGCGAAACTGAGGATGGTCGCCAGCGGATTGGCGACGCCCTTGCCGGCGATGTCCGGCGCGCTGCCGTGGATCGGCTCGTACAGCGCGTGCATCTTGCCGTTCGCCTGGCGCGCGCCCAGGGACGCGCTCGGCAGCATGCCGAGCGAGCCGGTCAGCATCGAGGCCTCGTCCGACAGCACGTCGCCGAACAGGTTGTCGGTGACGATCACGTCGAACTGCTTCGGGTTGCGCACCAGCTGCATGGCGCAATTGTCGGCGTACATGTGGCTGAGCTCGACGTCTTTGAACTCGGCCGCGTGCAGCTTGATGATCTCCTCGCGCCACAGAAGCCCCGACTCCATGACGTTGGCCTTCTCGACCGAGCAGACGCGGCGGCCGCGCTTGCGCGCGATGTCGAACGCGACGCGCCCGACGCGATGGATCTCGGCGGTCGTGTAGACCTGGGTGTTGACGCCGCGGCGCTGCCCATTGCCGATGTCGGTGATGCCGCGCGGCTCGCCGAAGTACACGCCACCGGTCAGCTCGCGCACGATCAGGATGTCGAGGCCCGCGACGACCTCGTGCTTCAGCGTCGATGCGTCGGCGAGTGCCGGGAACACCGTCGCCGGCCGCAGGTTGGCGAACAGGTCCATGTCCTTGCGCAGGCGCAAGAGGCCGCGCTCGGGCTTCGCCTTGAAGTCGAGATTGTCCCACCGCGGCCCGCCGACCGCGCCGAGCAGAACGGCGTCGGCGTCGATCGCCTGCTGCATGGTGGCGTCGGTCAGCGGCGTGCCGTGCGCCTCAACCGACGCGCCGCCCACCAGTCCATCCGTGAACGTCAGCCGGAAGCCGCGGTTGGCGCCGATCCAGTCGGCGACGCGCCGCGCTTCGGCCACTACCTCGGGGCCAATGCCATCGCCCGGCAGGCACAGCACAGTGCCTGCTGCGGCCTTTGCGCCGGCGCTCATGGCGCGGGGGCTGCTGGCGGCGGGGCGGGGTAGAGCCATGGTTGCGTCTTCTTCTGCGCGTCCTCGAACGTGTCGATCTCGGCCGTCTTCGCCAGCGTCAGGGCGATGTCGTCGAGGCCGTTGAGCAGCATGTGCCGCGCGTTGTCGTCGAGCGGGAACGGCACCGGCGCGCCGTTCGGCCGGATGACGCGACGGCGCTCCAGGTCGATGGTGAATTCCTTGCCGTCGTGGGCCTCGCGCATCATCTCGGCTGTGTCGCGCTCGCCCATGACGATGGGCAGCATCCCGTTCTTCAAACAGTTGTTGAAGAAGATGTCGGCGAACGACGGCGCGATGATGCAGCGGATGCCGAAGTCCATCAGCGCCCACGGCGCGTGCTCACGGGAGGAGCCGCAGCCGAAGTTGGCCCCGGTGATCAGGATCTTGGCGTCCTTGAACGGCATGCGGTTCAGCACGAACGTGAAGTCGAGCTTGCCGTCGTTCTTGTAGCGCATCTCCGAAAACAGATGCTTGCCGAGACCGGTACGCTTGATGGTCTTCAGGAACTGCTTGGGGATGATCATGTCGGTATCGACATTGACCATCGGCAGCGGCGCCGCAAAGCCGGAGAGCGTCGTGAACTTTTCCATGCTCCGCCCTCCTATTTGAACGTGCGGATGTCGGCGAGCTTGCCGGTGATCGCGGCGGCGGCGGCCATCGCGGGCGAGAGCAAATGCGTGCGTCCGCCGCGACCCTGGCGGCCCTCGAAGTTGCGGTTCGAGGTCGACGCGCAGCGCTCGCCCGGCTGCAGCTTGTCGGCGTTCATGGCCAGGCACATCGAGCAGCCCGGCTCGCGCCACTCGAAGCCCGCGTCGAGGAATATCTGCGACAGGCCTTCCTTCTCCGCCTGCGCCTTCACCAGGCCCGAGCCCGGCACCACCATCGCCTGGACGGTGGGAGCGACCTTTTTGCCCTTTACGACCACCGCGGCGGCGCGCAAGTCCTCGATGCGGGCGTTGGTGCAGCTGCCGATGAAGACGCGATCAATGGCAATGTCCGTCATCGCCATGCCGGCCTTGAGGCCCATGTAGTCGAGCGAGCGCTGCATCTTGGCGCGCCGCTGGGTGTCCATCTCCTTGGCCGGATCGGGCACGCGCCCGGTGATCGGCACGACCTCGTCCGGGGACGTGCCCCACGTCACCTGCGGCACGATCTCCGCCGCCTTGATGACGACCTCGCGCTCATAGGTCGCGTCGGCGTCGCTCGGCAGCGTGCGCCAATACGCGGCAGCCGCTTCGAACGCGGCACTCTTCGGCGCCATCGGGCGGCCCTTCAGGTACGCGATGGTCTTCTCATCAGGCGCGATCAGGCCGGCTTTGGCGCCCGCCTCGATCGACATGTTGCAGATCGTCATGCGGCCTTCCATCGACAGCTCGCGGATGGCGCGCCCCGAATACTCGATGACGTAGCCGGTGCCGCCCGCCGTGCCGATCTTGCCGATGATGGCGAGCACGATGTCCTTCGCCGTCACGCCCGCGCCGATCATGCCCTCGACGGTGATGCGCATGCTCTTCGGCTTCTTCTGCACCAGCGTCTGGGTCGCCAGGACGTGCTCGACCTCGGACGTGCCGATGCCGAACGCCAGCGCGCCGAATGCGCCGTGGGTCGAAGTATGCGAGTCGCCGCACACGATCGTCATGCCCGGCTGGGTCATGCCCTGCTCGGGTCCGACGATGTGGACGATGCCCTGGCGGATGTCGTCCATCGAGAAGTACTCGACGCCGAATTCCTTGGTGTTGTGCTCGAGGGTCTCGACCTGGGTGCGCGACTCCGGATCGGCGATGCCCGCCGCGCGGTTGGTGGTCGGTACGTTGTGGTCGGCGACGGCCAGCGTGGCATCCGGCCGGCGCACGGTGCGCCCGGCGATGCGCAGGCCTTCGAACGCCTGCGGGCTGGTCACCTCATGGACGAGGTGGCGGTCGATGTAGAGGGTCGTCGTCCCGTCCGGCGCGACGCCGACGAGGTGGCTGTCCCAGATCTTCTCGAACAGGGTGCGCGGGTCAGACATGGCTCAATCCGGTGCTCGTCCCTTGGCCCCGTCAGGGGCCAGGGGGCATGGAGCCCGGCTGGCTGTCTGACGCGGCGCTGGTGGTTAAGCGGAGGGTGTTGCGTCGTCCTGGCGGGTCTCGGTCTTCTCGCGAATTCGCGCGCGCTTACCCGACAGGCCACGAAGGTAATAAAGCTTGGCGCGGCGCACGTCGCCGTGGCGCACCACCTCGATCGACGCGACGTTCGGCGAGTACAGCGGGAAGATGCGCTCGACGCCCTCGCCGTACGAAATCTTGCGCACGGTGAAGGACGAGTGCAGTCCGCGGTTCTTCTTGGCGATGCACACGCCTTCGAACGCCTGCACGCGCTCGCGCTCGCCTTCGACGACGCGCACGTTGATCTTCAACGTGTCGCCTGGATTGAACTCGGGCACCGGCCGCGCTGCATTCAGCTTCTCGGCTTGCTTGCGGTCGAATTCTTCCAGTGCGTTCATGACAGATCCTCGTCTCTTTCTGCTTGTTCTCGCCGTCGGCGAGGGCTTTCTACTTCTTCGTTTCGTCTGCGAATGCGCGCCACAGATCGGGCCGCCGCTTCGCCGTAACTTCTTCCGCCTGCGCGCGCCGCCACTTGGCGACTTCCGCATGGTTGCCCGAGGTCAGCACCTCCGGCACCGCGCGTCCTTCCCAGACTTTTGGCCGCGTGTAGTGCGGATACTCCAAAAGCCCGGCCTCGAAACTTTCCTCGAGGGGCGAGCCCTCGTCTCCCATCACGCCCGGCAACAGCCGCACCGTCGCATCCAGAAGCGCCAGCGCCGCCGGCTCGCCGCCCGACAACACGAAGTCGCCAAGGCTCACTTCCACGATGTTGCGGGTTTCCAGGACGCGCTCGTCGACGCCCTCGAACCTGCCGCACACCAGGATGACGCCCGGCCCCTTCGCCAAACCCCGCACGAAGGCCTGGTCCAACCGTTGGCCTCGGGGCGAGAGATAGATCGTCGGGGCCCGTCGCGCCAGAGGCGCGCCATCGACGACATCCTTCGCCTGCACCGCATCGACTGCCGCCGCCAGCACGTCCGCACGCAGGACCATACCGGGGCCACCGCCGTAGGGGGCGTCGTCAACAGTGGCGTGTTTATCGCTCGCGAAACTGCGAATGTCTACCGTTTCCAAGGCCCAAACGCCCGCCTTCAGGGCCGTTCCGGCCAGGGACAGGCCCACCGGTCCGGGGAACATGGCCGGGAACAGGGTGAGGACCGTGGCAGTCCACGGCCGCGCCCCCGAGGACGGTCCCGTCCACGGTCCCGCCTCAGGCATCATTTGGCTCCTGGTCGCCCGGCGTCGCGGCTTCCAGCAGGCCCGCCGGCGGATCGACGACCACCCGGCCGCCCGCCATATCGACCTCCGGCACGATCTCCTTCGTGAACGGCACCAGCACGGTGTCCTTCTCGCCCTCGACCTTGATCTCCAGCAGGTCGCCGGCGCCGAAGTTCTGCACCGCCACCACCCGTCCCAGCGCGCTGCCGTCGGTCCGCTCGGCGGCAAGGCCGATCAGGTCGGCGTGGTAGTACGCGTCCTTCTCGCGAATCTTCGGCAGCCGTGCACGCGGCACATACAGCCGCGTGCCCTTCAGTGCCTCTGCCTGGTTGCGATCGCTGACTCCGTCGAGGCGCACGAGGATGCCCTTGGGCCCCATGCGCATGTCGGCGACTTCGAACTCCCGGGTGCCGCGCTCATCGCGCAGCGTCCCGTACGCCGCCACTTCCTCGGGCTGCTCGGTATAGGTCTCGATCCCGACCCACCCCTGCACTCCGTGCGCCGCAACGATGCGGCCGAGGCAGACCATCTTGTCTGCCTCGGGGGTGCGCGCCTGTTTGGTGCGCGCCGTCAAACCTTAGCCAGCCGCCGGAGTCTCTGCCGCCTTCGCTGCGGCGTCGGCCGCGGCCTTGGCCTTGTCTTCCTTGGCCTTCGTACGCTCTTGCGCCTTGGCCTTCGGCAGGGCCTTCTGCACGGCCTTGCGCTGCTCCGGCATCGGACGGACCTTGGCGGCGCCCAAGAAGCGCGCCACGCGATCGCTGGGGACTGCGCCCTGGCTCAGCCAATGCTCGATGCGCTCGACGTTGAGCGTCACGCGCTTCGGATCGTCCTTCTTCAGGCGCGGATCGTACGTGCCGAGCTTCTCCAGGAACTTGCCGTCGCGCGAGCTGCGCTTGTCGGCGGCAACGATACGGTAGTGCGGCTGCTTCTTGGCGCCCGCACGCGCCATGCGAATCACGACGGCCATTGTGTTGTGCTCTCCTTCGTCAGTTGTTGTTGGTCATGGCGAGGAGCGTAGCGACGAAGCAATCCAGGTTTGGTGTTTGTTGCTCCTGGATGGCTTCGCTTGCGCTCGCCATGACGAATTCCGTTCAGCGTCCAAATCCAGGCGGCAATCCGCCGCCGCCACCAAGTCCACCACCGCCCATGCCGGCCAGCATGCGCGCCATGCCCTTTTTGCCGAGCTTGCCGACCTTCTTGAACATGTCGGCCATCGTGCGGTGTTGTTTCAAAAGCTTGTTCACGTCGGCGACGGTCGTGCCCGATCCCGCCGCGATGCGCTGCCGGCGGCGCGCGTTCAGGATCGCCACCTTGCGCCGCTCTTCCTGAGTCATCGACAGGATGATCGCCTCTTGGCGGCTGATCATCTTGTCGTCGACGCGGTTCGCCGCCATCGCCGCCTTCATCTGGCCGACGCCCGGCAGCATCGACAGCAGGCCTTCCATGCCGCCCATCTTGCGCATCTGGCGCAGCTGGCTGAGCAGGTCGTTCATGTCGAAGCCGCCCGCCATTACCTTGGCTTCGAGCTTGGCGGCCTCTTCCTGGTCGATGACGTCCTTGGCCTTCTCGACCAGCGAGACGACGTCGCCCATGCCGAGGATGCGGCCGGCGATGCGATCGGGATGGAACGGCTCGAGCGCGTCCATCTTCTCGCCGGTGCCGATCAGCTTGATCGGTGCGCCCGTCGCTTGGCGCATCGACAGCGCAGCACCACCGCGTGCATCGCCGTCGATGCGCGTCAGCACGATGCCGGTGATGCCCAGACGCTCCTTGAAGATCTTGGCGGTGTTGACCGCGTCCTGGCCGGTCAGCGCGTCGGCGACGAGCAGCACTTCGGTCGGCCGCACCGCGTCGCGGATAGCCGCCGCTTCGCGCATCATCGCTTCGTCGATGCTCAAGCGTCCGGCGGTGTCGAGCAGCACCACGTCCATGCCGCGCAGCTTGGCGGCATTCATGGCGCGCTTGGCGATGTCGACCGGCTGCTGGCCTTCGATCACCGGCAGCACGGCGACGCCCGTCTGCTCGCCCAGGATGCGCAGCTGTTCCTGCGCGGCGGGGCGATAGACGTCGAGCGACGCCATCAGCACCTTGCGCTTGTCCTGCTTCTCCAGCCGCGCGCCCAGCTTCGCGGTCGTCGTCGTCTTGCCGGAGCCCTGCAGGCCGACCATCAGAATGGGGACCGGCGGCTCGGCGTTGAAGTTCAGCGTCGCGGTCTCGGCGCCCAGCGTCGCGACGAGCTCGTCGTAGACGATCTTGATGACGAGCTGGCCGGGCGAAACCGACTTGATGACGTCCTGGCCCACCGCCTTGGTGCGCACGTGCGCGACGAAGTCCTTCACGATGGGCAGTGCTACGTCGGCCTCGAGAAGTGCGACCCGCACCTCGCGCAAAGCCGCATCGACGTCCGCCTCGGTCAGCGCACCGCGACCGCGCAGCTTGTCGAAGACCGTCCCGAGGCGTGTGCTTAGGGTTTCGAACATCATCCAAACGCAAAACGCGCCGGTGCGCGAAACCTCGCGGACCGGCGGACGCCCGGGCAACCCCTAGGCGCTTATTGGTTCAACCGAACCAGGAAACGGCCGGGAACATAGGCCGCGCTCCGAGGGCTGTCCAGCGAGCCGAGGTGCCGGCGCCTCGTCCCGCTGCCGTTAGACACAATACGTATTGACTATCCAATACTAGTTGTATATATTGCCCATCGAGGGGTTATTGGAGATGCGCATGCCGGCCCAGAACCCGACTCATCAGGCAATGAACGAAGCCTATGACGACATTGTCGCCCGCCTGGACGCAGAGGAGCGCGCCCGCGCCGCCCGCTACGCCCAGGACAAGGGCGCGACGCCGGATGAGACGATGGGAAACGCCTTCGACCGCGTTCATGGTCTGCGCACGAAAGACCATTTGCTGCGTCCCGAAGATGCCGGCCTTCGTCCGGTTAACGCGATTTTTTTTCGGCCGCGGATCGATGACGCTCGACCGGTCCTGCTCGGCCACACCACCGAGCCAGCCGACGAGTTCCCCGAGTCGCCGCTGACGTTCGAGTATCGCGACAAGCATCACCAGCGCGAGTCCCAGAACGCCCCGACCGGGGAAGGCGTCAACTACACTTCAAAGAGCATTCCGGGCTCGTTCCCGCCGTACGGCGCGCACGGCCGATACCAGATGACGCGTCCTGCGCTGAAGGACATCAAGGCGTAGTTGATCTCGATGAAGCTGGCGCGAACAGCCCAACCGGGTTCGTCGGCGACCGTTTGATGCTCTTCGAAGGAGTGGAACCGTGGCTCGCTCGCTAGTCCGCGCTTTGGCTCACGCCTCATGAGCGGTATGGGTCGCCTATTGTTGATCGGCTCCCTCGCGGTCCTACCCGCCTGCACCGGAGGTCGCGTGGCGTTCGCGCCCGGCGAAACCGCCATCGATGCGGAGCTGTGGGCGCAGATCGCGCCAGCCGTCGTCGATACCATCGATACCTTCGATCGGTCTTTCACGCCCCTTCCGCCTCCGAGGCCACATGACTTCTACGTGGCGCGCGTTCAGGACGAGCATCACGACGAGCTTTGGCTCACGGTAAGCGGGGCACGGTGCGCAACCTTCTGCTTCACCTTCCTGTTTGCTCGGACTTCGGACGCCTGGGTGCTGCGCGACTACTTGGCGCTCGGCGTTGGCGCCGACGGCAGGCCGCGTCTCCAGTTTCGCCACCAAGATGTAGTCGGCCTGCGCCTCGCGTGCTCGACGGACTTCTGTTATCGGGAGCGCGGCCGCAACGACTATGATCGACTCATCCTCCAGCATTGCACGATCAGCGCGCGGGACTGCTCGGAGGACCCTCTGCGCGCGAATCCGGCGTACCGGCCGCGCCCAGTGGCATTTCGCCCAGGGTCGGAATTGCCTGCAGCGGACCGCCGGGCCGCGCTGGCGGTCCTGGCGGTTGCGGTGCCGACGATGTCGTTGGCCGGCGATATCGACTACGCGCTCCTCGATGTCAGCGGCGACGGTGTAAGCGAACTCGTCGTCATCGTTCGGCACGGCCCCTATTGCGGGACAAGAGGATGCATGGGGTACGTGTTGCGCCGCGCCGCCGACGGCTTCGTGATCTTCGGCGACGCGGGCACCGCCCACGATGCGGAGGTCGTACTCGTTCAGGCGAAGACGAGCGTAGGCACCGTTGTTGACGTCGATGTCGGCCCGGCGGAATTGGGCCGCTCAGCGGAATGGAACTTGATCGCGCGTTGGGCTGCGCGCGAGCGGCCGGACTGGTTCCTGCTGGGAACAACGCCGTTGCCTAAGGGATTTTGGTTCGGGACGCACGACCTCGACGGCGATGGCGCTCCGGAGATCGTTGTCGCGACGGAGGAGGGTGCCGGCCTCGCGGCTGCCGATCGCGTCCCCTACGAGGCATGGGTGTTGAAGCGCAACGGCGACGAATTGGTGCAGGTCGGCACGGCGATGGCGCGCTTCACGCAATACGTCCTTGCGGCACCCGCCGTCCCATGAACCCGGCGAAGCGTGACCGTACATCGCCCGTATTTACGGCCGGGCGAGAACGCGGCGGAAACGCTACCGATAGGCCAGCGATACGCGGAGCAGGGAGGCCTTCTTCCGAGCGCCGCCAGCGTAATCCCACGTTATTTGCGCGGCCGCGAGGCCGCCGGCCCGGCGCTTCCGCTTTACGCCGCCCCACCTGCGCCCATATAACCCGCAGCCATGGCAAAGCAGCCGTTCGTCAAAATGCACGGGCTCGGCAACGACTTCGTTGTCCTCGACGCCCGCCAGGAAGCAATCGATCTCGAGCCGCTCGAGGTGAAGGCGATCGCTGACCGCCATCTCGGCATCGGCTGCGACCAGGTCATCGTGCTCAAGAACACGCCGAACGCGGACGTGTTCATGCAGATTTTCAACGCCGACGGCGGCGAGGTGTCCGCGTGCGGCAACGCCTCGCGCTGCATCGCCTGGCAGGTGATGCGCGAGAAGAAGGCCACCCATGTCACGTTGGAGACCAAGGCCGGCGTGCTCGATGCGTTCGACACCGGCGAGGGCTCCATCACCGTCGACATGGGCCCGGTCAAGACCGAGTGGCAGGACATTCCGCTGTCCGAGGAGCGCGACACCCTGCACCTCGGCTTCCAGGTCGCCCAGCCGGGCGATGCCGGCAAGGTGCTGATGGGTGACCCGGTCGCCGTCAACGTCGGCAACCCGCACGTCGTCTTCATCGTCGGCATGCCCGAGGTCGTCGACCTCAAGGCCGTCGGTCCAATCATCGAGAACGCGCCGCTGTTCCCCGAGCGCACCAACGTCTCGGTCATTCAGGTCGTCGGCGACGACATCATCAAGGCCAAGGTGTGGGAACGCGGCGACGGCGAGACCCAGGCCTGCGGCACCGCCGCCTGCGCCGCCCTCGTCGCCGCCCACCGCCGCGGCATGATCGGCCGCCAGGGCATCGTCGTGATGCCGGGTGGCCCGCTCGGCGTGGTCTGGCGCGAGAGCGACAACCACGTCCTCCTCACCGGCCCCGTCGCCACCGCCTTCGACGGCCAGTTCGACATGCGCCGCCTGCTGATGGCGCAGCTCGACCGCATGCGCACCATCGGCGAGCTCGGCCAATGACCACCCCGGCCGCCGAGCCCTCCCTCGCGGAGCGGGGGAGGGTTGGGGTGGGGGCCCCAGCAGAAATTCTCACCTTCGGCTGCCGCCTGAACGCGCTCGAATCCGAAGTCCTGCGCCGCAACGCGGTTGCGGCCGGCCTCACCGACGCCGTCATCATCAACACCTGCGCCGTCACCGCCGAAGCCGAACGCCAGGCGCGCCAGAGCATTCGCCGCCTGCGCCGCGAGCGCCCAGACACCAAGATCATCGTCACCGGCTGCGCCGCCCAGATTCACCCGGATCGCTTCGCCGAGATGCCCGAGGTCGATCTGATCCTCGGCAACCACGACAAGATGAGCGCCGCGACGCTGCTGCCCGACGGCGAGCGCGTTCGTGTTTCCGACATCATGGAGGTGCGCGAAACCGCCGCCCACCTCGTCGACGGCTTCGACAACCGCACGCGCGCGTTCGTGCAGGTACAGAACGGCTGCGATCACCGCTGCACCTTCTGCATCATCCCCTACGGCCGCGGAAACAGCCGCAGCGTGCCCATGGGCGCCGTGGTCGATCAGGTCCGCACCCTCGTCGAGGGCGGCTACCGCGAGGTCGTGCTCACCGGCGTCGACGTCACCTCCTACGGCGGCGACCTGCCCGGCGCGCCTGCGCTCGGCCAGCTGGTGCGCCGGCTCCTTGCTGCCGTGCCGGAGCTCGATCGCCTGCGTCTCACCTCCCTCGATCCGGCCGAGATGGATGACGGCCTGTGGTCGCTCTTGGCCGACGAGCCGCGCCTGATGCCGCACCTGCACCTCAGCGTGCAGGCCGGCGACGACCTCATCCTGAAGCGCATGAAGCGCCGCCACTTGCGCGCCGACGTCGTGCGCCTGGTCGAACGCGCCCGTGCGACGCGTCCCGAGCTGTCGGTCGGCGCCGACCTCATCGCCGGTTTCCCGACCGAAGACGACGCCGCCTTCGCCAACACCCTCGCCCTGGTCGAGGAATGCGGCATCGCCTTCCTGCACGTCTTCCCGTTCTCCGCACGCGAAGGCACCCCCGCCGCGCGCATGCCGCAAGTCCCGGTGCGCGTCCGCAAGGAGCGCGCCGAACGCCTGCGCACCGCCGGCGATGCGATCCTGTCGGCGCACTTGGGCGCCCAGCTCGGCCGCACCGTGCGCGTGCTGGTCGAAGGCGACGGCGAGGGCCGCGCCGAGGACTACGCGCGAGTCCGCCTCGACGGCGACGCCACCGCGGGCACGGTCGTCGCCGCGCGGGTCGCAGCCGTGCAAGCGGGGAGACTGGTCGCTACTCCCCTCGCATGAGCTGGTTCGGCCGTCTCAAGGAGGGCCTCAGCCGCTCCGCGGGAGCACTGTCCCAAGGCCTCGCCGGCGTGTTCGGCTCGGCGGCCGTCGACACCGCGACGCTGCAGGATCTCGAAGAGCTGCTCATCTCGTCGGACCTCGGCGTGCAGGCTTCGGCCCGCATCGCCGCCAAGCTCGGCGAGAAGCGCTGGGGGCCAACGGTCCCGCCCAATGAGGCGCGCACCGCGTTGGCCGCCGCCATCGCCGCCATCCTGCAGCCCGCCGAGCGCCCGCTCGATGTCACCACTGCCAAGCCCTTCGTCGTCCTGATGGTCGGCGTCAATGGCACCGGCAAGACCACCACCATCGGCAAGCTCGCCAGCCGCCTGCGCGGCGAGGGCAAGAGCGTGCTGCTGGTCGCCGGCGACACCTTCCGCGCCGCCGCCATCGAGCAGCTCAAGGCGTGGGGCGAACGCGCCGGCGCACCGGTGCTGGCGCGCGAGGCCGGCGCCGACGCGGCCGGTCTCGCCTTCGACGCGCTCACCCAGGCCAAGACCCAAGGCACCGATGTCGTGCTCATCGACACCGCCGGCCGCCTGCAGAACAAAGCCAACCTGATGGCCGAGCTCGCCAAGATCGTGCGCGTGCTGAAAAAGGTCGATCCAGCTGCGCCGCACGCCGTGCTGCTCGTGCTCGACGCCACCACCGGCCAGAACGCCCGCGCCCAGGTCGCCGCCTTCAAGGAGCTCGTGCAGGTCTCCGGCCTCGTCATGGCCAAGCTCGACGGCACCGCGCGCGGCGGCATGCTGGTGGCATTGGCCGAAGAGTTCGGACTGCCCATCCATTTCGTGGGAGTCGGCGAGCGCGTGGACGATCTTCAAACCTTCAGCGCCAGGGCCTTTGCCCGAGCGCTTGTTGGCCTCGAGTCGTGACAAGAAGGGAGCCAAGAAGAATCGAGCAAGAAGCGGATCGAGACGAATGCGACCCACGTTCGCCCTGGCGGCACTCCTCGCAGTGACCGCCTGCGCCATGCCGTTGCCGGACCTCGCGCTCTCGCGGGCCGGCATGCAGACGGCGCTGCAAGGCGAGGGCAAACCATACACTTGGCGAAATCCGGACACCGGCGCTACCGGCACCATTACGCCGGAGCGCGCCTTCGTCCTCGCCGGCGGCGTGCGCTGCCGGGACTACCTCGAGCACATCGTCGTCGGCGGCCGGGAGGGCGCGGTGCTCAGCACCGCCTGCCAACTCGCGGACGGCACCTGGCGCACGGTCGTCGTCGGCAACGTCCACTAGCGTTCGAACCGCGGCGCGCGGCTGTTGCGCGCCACGGCCACTCTGCCGGCGAGTCGCCCCCCGCGCGGCTCGCCGGCGGGTGCCCGCCCCGCCCGGGGTACCTCCCGCATCCGACTTGAGTACCTCCTCTAGGAGCCCCGGTGCCCCGGAAGGCCAAGCTCAAGCGCGGCCACGCAGGCCTAGGTTCCTCTCCAACGAAGCGGCGGCGTCGACCATGCCGCCGCCATCAAGGAGATGGACATGCAAGCCACTCGTACCCGTACTTCTTCGCGCGCGGCGATCGTCGTTGCCCTTCTGGCGGTGGGAGCCGGCCTCGGCGCCTGCACCAGCGCCAACCAGTTTTTCCCGACCTCGCCAGCCGCGCTTGAGAACCAGATCACCCGCGATGACGGCCGTATGGCTGCCGACGCGCTGGTCGCGATGCTGAACGACGGCGCCACGTCGTCGCGCAATTGGTCGAACACCAGCAACCGCCACTGGGGCGTGCTGACCCCGGTGCGCTCGTTCACCAGCGAAGCCGGCCTGCGCTGCGTCGAATATCGCGACACCTTCACCATCGGCAATGACACCGCCACCGCCGTCAACACCGCCTGCATCGGCGCGGACCGCGCCTGGCAGAACATGAATGCCGACGGCCGCTGGCAGAAGATCGGCTAACGAAACCAAGCCTGCCGGGAGGCTCCTCCCACCGCTTCTACGTTCGAAGTTCGAGCCGGCCCCCCATGGGGGCCGGCTCCCCTGTTTTGACTTGGCGCCGACCGGCGTCCCGCAGTACCGCCCGAAGAAAAACGCGCGCTCAGTTGGGAGTGCGCGCGTGCGTTTTTCCTTTGACGGGTGACTTTCCTATTGCAATCAGCAAGTGGAAGTACAAAATGGACCCTGCGCTGCTGGTGGTGCCTACCACCCGTAGTGCCGGATCGGGAGGTGCCGGTTTGGGGGGTCACCTCTTCAGGGCTGCCCGGTTCGTTCCGCAAAACAACCTCTTAGGAGCCACTCTGATGGCCAATATGCCCAGCAAAGGCGCGGGAAAGCCCGCTCCGAAGCCGGCCGGCGGTAAGCCGGCGGCCAAGCCGACCAAGAAGTAAGCTCGCGCAAGCGAGTTGAATGCGGGCGCCGGGTAAAGCCGGCGCCCGCTTCATTTGTGGCGCCAATCTATACTTGAGAGCTCAAGTAATTCTTTTTGGCACGATCGACACGGGCGTCCCCACGCCCAATTCGAACTGACGGTCGGCTCGGCCGCGATTGACGGCGATCTCGGCTAATCCATTGGCGTTCTCGTACCAGAGCCCGCTTCCCTTCGGCACGTCCGAGAAGGTCCGCGCCCGCCCCAGCGAGTACTTGTTGCTAGGACGGCCTTCATCTGGCCGACGTAGGGGCCCTCCAGGCCGAAATCGGTGAACAGCACAATCGGGCGCAGGTCAGGCACTCCTTCCGCACAGCGAACTACACCGGCGTCCGCCGCATGGCTACAGTCGCCGGGATCGTCACATGACAGGTGATGCATCCCCGTTCGTGAAGAGAGGATAGGCGTGTCCGAAATCCAGTCCCCCGCGGCCGCAGCGACGCGGCCGCCGCAGCATCCCTTGGTCCGCCTGGCCATCGAGCTTGGGCCACTGCTGATCTTCTTCTTCGCCAACGCGCGCTGGAACATCTACGTCGGCACAGCGGCCTTCATGGCCGCGATCGCCGTATCGTTCAGCATCTCGCTGTGGATGGAACGCCGCGTCCCCGTGATGCCGCTGGTGACCGCCGTCGTCGTCCTGGTGTTCGGTGGCCTGACCTTGTTCCTGCACGACGAGGTGTTCATCAAGCTCAAGCCGACCATCCTCTACAGCCTGTTCGCCGCGGTGCTGGTCTTTGGCCTCGTCACGGGGCGCAACTTCCTGCAGATCGTGCTCGGCTCGGTGCTGCAGGTCGACGCGCGCGGCTGGCGCATCCTGACGATTCGCTGGGCGATCTTCTTCGTCGCCATGGCGGTGGTGAACGAGCTCGTATGGCGCAACTTCTCGACCGACACCTGGGTCAGCTTCAAGCTGTTCGGTTTCCTGCCGCTGACGTTCGCCTTCAGCCTCGCCCAGGTGCCCTTGCTCAACCGCCACCAGATCGAACCCCAAGGACCTGCCAAGCCCGAGCCGAGCCAGCCCTGAAAACGAAAACGCCCGCCAAACGGCGGGCGGGCGGCGTCGGGGTTGGAACAGACTGCTAGGCGGTGAAATCCACCGTGTGCTTATCGCGGGCGGCGGCTTCTTCGGCTGCGTTCTCTTCTTCGATGCTATCGACGGCTAGGTCCTGGCGCTGGTTCTCGTCCGCCCGGCGGCGGGCGCTGCGGTCCTCTTCGGCCTCGACGTCGCGCACATCGACGCGATCCTCGATCACCCGGCCGGACTGGTTCTTGTTTTCGTCGCTCGCCTGCACCGGGCGCGTGGCGCGCTCGGTGCGCGCTGTCGAATCGAGGCCGGGCGGCGGCAGATGCGGTGCCACCGGCGTCAGCGACGACGGCGAAACGGCGACGGAACCTGAGGTGACTTCGACCATCCGGGCAGCGACTTTTGGTTAACGGCTTCGGTTAAGCATCGGCCCGGGGTGTGGATAAGTCAAGCGAACGGCCCCTCCGCCGTCGCGTGCCTCACGGGGTGGGGCGAAACGAGCCCATCGGCCGGTGGGTGGGGCCGACGTTGTTGTGGACCGGCGCGATGGTGCGCAGGTAGCGCCAGATCGCTGCCAAGTCGGTGTCCGTCATGGCCGTGAACGCCTCCCACGGCATCGGTGAGCCCGCCACCACGCGACCGCCGCGGAAGCGCGCGACGAAGTCGTCTTCGGACCAATAGGTGGCAACGCCAGTCGGTTCATCGGGCGTGAGGTTGGGCGCGACGATCTCCATGGCGGGATCGGTTTCGTCCGGCGCCGGCAGTCCGCCCGCCAGGAGCGGCGCGGTCGGCAAGAAGCCGGAGCCGATGCCGCTCGGGCTGTGACAGCCGATGCAGTTCGCCGGTCCGCGCACCAGGTAGCCGCCACGCTCGACGCTCGCCTCCATGCGCGGCGCTTCCGCAGGGGCGCCGTCGCCGCGCGGACGCACGGCGAACGCCGCCACCGCGCGCCCCAAGAAGCTGAC